>JAFURM010000046.1 GCA_017471925.1 Bacteroides sp. | reverse complement strand
TTATGAGGAGTCTTTTCGAGATATTTTGTTTGTACTTTCAAGGAGCATAGCGGGCTATGTGACGAGAAAGAACGGGCAAAAGAGCCGAAAAGAAACTCATGGAAAGCGAATAATAAAAGAATGGAATAAATTCAAAACAGATTCTTAATGTATTTAAAGAGCATTTTCGGAAGAGAACCAGTACCTTTGCAGAAAAAATGAGCGAACTTATATGAAGCAATATATAATCGTAACCGTTTTGGCTCTATGTTTGGTATCTTGTGTCCAACATTCCAGGGATTGGGAAACACTAATGCAGGTGGAGTCATTTATGGAGGAAAGACCTGATAGTGCCTTAACCGTTTTGCAAGGTATTGAAGTTGATGATTTACCAAATAAAGCGGAGAAAGCGAAGCACGCCCTGCTACTGTCAATGGCGATGGATAAGAACTATATCGATAGAACAGATTTCGATGTTCTGCAACCTGCTATAGACTATTATGAGGATAATGGCTCGGTAACAGACAAGTTACGTACATACTATTATCAAGGTCGCATCTATCAGAACGCTGGCAATGATGCATTGGCGATGAGGTGCTATATAGCTGCTCATGAATATGGTGGCGATTCGAATGATATATTAACGAAAGCCCGATTATACGTTGCTCAAGGCAACATATATGGTTCGTTATTAAAATGGAATGATTACATTGGTGTGAATATGCAAGCCGCAGAATATTTCCTTCAAATGAATCGAACAGATAGTTATGTAAATTGTCTCATAAAAGTATGTAATGGTCATATTCAAAACGATGCCTACAAGGAGGCTGAAATGGTCTTGAACGAATGTGGTGGCTACCGTAATGACATCTCCGATCGTATACTTGGTAAGTACTATTCTGCTTTGATTATACATCTATATGCATCTGGCCAAAATGAAGATATCGCGCCAACAATAGAAGAGTACCTTGATGTAGTCAGTGATGAGCATATAGATTACCTCTCATTGGCAAATGGATATCTCACTATTGGCGAATTTGACAAGGCATTAGAAATTATCATCGACAAGGACTATTCACATAACCATGATCAGGAGTTGCGATATTACTCCATATTGGGGTCAATATACTTGAGCCTGAAAAGGTATAATGAGGCGTTATCAACCTATTTCAAGTATTATGAATTGCACGATTCTATCGTATACTCAATTTTTGAAAGTGACACTCAATTTATAGAGGAACGCCACGCTTTAGAGATGCAGAAGGCAAAGGAGACCGAAGCAAAGAACAGGCTGACTATCCTTGTGCTTGCGTGCGTTATTGCTTTGATGGCTTCGCTATATATCCTGAACTTCATCCGCAAACGCTTGAAAGAGAGTAAACTCAAGAACATCCAATTGGAAAGCGAGAAGGCCCATTATGAGAAAATGTACTTGGAAGTCCTCTCTGAGCGCAATGCCTTGAACGATATGATATCAAATAGTACCGTCAAGGATAAAACAATGGAGATTATTAAAAAGAGACTCGGTGTCCTTAATACCATTATCGTATCTCATTTGTCCGAAAAGGGTACGGATGTCAAGCGGGCAAATGAAGAGTTGGAGAAACTCATTGCCGATAGAAACGACTTTATCAAATCTACACGTCTCACATTGGAAGAGAACTATCCTCACTTCTTCACCTATCTTCATGACAAGGGATTGGAAGAGTTCGAAATTGACTTCTGCTGTCTCTACGCCATCGGCCTAAAGGGCAAGGAGATTAAGAACTACACTAACCTTAGCCGCCATTACAAGGATAGTAGTGAGGTGCGTCAGAAACTCGGATTGGTGGAAAGCGATACTAACCTCTCGAATTTCTTGCAAAAACTGCTCAAAAATGAGTCGGAGTAAACTTTTTCAATAAAGCTCTTTGTACAGGAAAACCAATTCTTGTTTATCATGCATATAATCAGAGAGTTACAAGCAATGTTTTGTGATTCGTTTTTTTTGTGGAAAACTTTTTTCTCAATAATTTTGCTCAATAATCCAATTTAAGAACGAACATGAAACAATTAAAGTCATTTTATTGTGTATTGATTGCATTATGCAATATTACTGCATTAACGTGTTGCGATAAAGATGCTCCCACAGATTGGAGTGAGGTGATTAAACTATATGTGGATGCAGAATTAGGAGAGTATCGCCCTTGGGGACACCCAGAGGATGCAGAGCCTTTGGATGGCCTAAAAATCAAGGAGAGTAAAGATGCTGATTGGGATATTATTCCAATGAATGGTATAGATGGTTTTACTCACTCATTAGGTTGGGAGTTTTATCTTGAGGTGGAAAAGGTGTATTTGGCAAATCCGCCAGCCGATGCATCAAACATAAAATACAAACTCATCAAGATTGTTGACGAACAAAAAGTAAGAACCCCAGAATTCCCCACTTTGGAGGTTAAGGGCGCTCAGGGTGCTCTTGCAAACTCATACACAGCCAACATCTTTGAGCCTGTACATTTCTACTTAGATGGCAATGATTATATGCAGCAAGACTTAAGAGAGTTGTGCGACTCGCTTGTGTTTGATATACCTTGGCTGAAGGGGACACGTCTAAGCCGAAAAATATATTTTCACGAAGTTGGTAGAACTCAACTCATTAGTGGCTGGAATCATCGTTTTATTCTTCCTGTGGGTGGATTATGTAGAATCAGGGCATACAAAGATGGTGAAGTCGTTTATGGCGATGCAACATCTGTATCACTTACAAACGACAAGGATTTCTTGATGTACAATTGGAATGAGATGACAGAAAATTCAGATAATTCAATTGGCTATGTCAACTTCGTTGATGAGAAGCATGAGTTTGTGAGTTCACATTATATCGCAAACGGAACCCCTATTGTGAAAGTCTCTTTGAGCAAACCTGCCGATGATACATTGGATTGGCTCTATGAATATCTTTGCAAACTTTACAAAGAGCCATTGTATACAGCCGAGTCTGGAGTACAAGAGCAATATGGCAAGCTATTTACTGATATCGACAAGAGAGAAACTCCACAATATATTTGGAAAACAGACCGCTCATGCATTGCACTTATTCATTGGTATGATTCCGAAGAGGATATTACTGAATATTACATCAAGGCTGAACCTGTAAAATGATAAACGCGACCCGCCAGGAATGATAATAACAGACTCTTATACATCGTCTAATACCCGTGTCAAAATTCACATGTCTCCTTTTAGAACGCCTCCATCAACTGGGTGATGTTGGCCATGAAGAGTCTGACGGAGATGGCCAGCAGGATGATGCCGAAAAACTTGCGGATGAGGTAGATGCCCCCCTTGCCCAGGAAATGCTCCACCCGGTCGGTCAGCCGCAACACCACATACACCCACACCATGTTCAGAAACAGCGCCAGCAGAATGTTGATGCTGGCATACTCGGCACGCAGGGAGAGCAACGTGGTGAACGAACCGGCACCGGCCAGCAGGGGGAAGACTAACGGCACCAGGGTAGCCTCCTTGATGGGGCCTTGGTTCTTGAAAATCTCCACGTCCAGAATCATCTCCAACGACAGCAGGAAGATGACGAAGGCACCCGCCACGGCAAACGACTCGATGTCCACATGGAAAAGCTTCAGAATCATGTCGCCGGCATAGAAGAACGCCAGCATCATGGCCCCCGAAATCAGAGTGGCCTTCATGGCACTCACGGGCTTGCCGCGCTCCTTCAGGTTGATGATGATGGGGATGGAGCCGATAATGTCTATCACGGCGAAAAGTACGATGAATGCGCTGGCTGCCTGTTGCCAGTCGAATGTTGCTAACATAGTGAGTTCCTCCTTTGTCTTTATCTGTTTTCCGGTTGCTTTTGGTCAGGCAAAGATAACTCATTTTCCCCCTTACAGCCAAATTTTCCTCCGCCTAATCAATAGCACGTTTTAAGAAATGATAAAAAAAACAAAAACAAAGCCCCGGACTCTGCTATGCCCGTCAGGAATCATTAATTTTGCTAACGAACCATAAACAGACATTCATGAATACGATGTTCGACACACTGCTGCAGCTCCCCCTTTTCCAGGGGTTGTCCCAAGAAGACTTTACCAACATACTGGCCAAAGTGAAGCTTGACTTCACCAAGCACAAGGCCAACGAAATTCTGGCAAAGGCGGGGACTCCCTGCAACCGTCTGGTCTTCATTCTCAAGGGACAGGGCACCTTCTGCACCTCCTATACCGATGTGTCCTACACCGTTTCCGAGTGTTTCGCGGCTCCTTACGTCATTGAGCCTCATTCCCTCTTCGGCCTCTCCACCGATTATGTGGCCACCTATCATGCTACGGACGAAGTGCATGCGGTCACGCTCAGTAAACAAGCTTTATTGGACGAGCTCTTCAACTATGAAATCTGCCGGCTGAACTATATGAACATCATCAGTCACCGGGCACAGGCCATGCAGCGCCGCTTCTGGAGCATGGCACCCCTGCCGACAGAGAAACGCATAGCCCACTTCATCCTGACTCATGTGGAGCGTCCAATCGGTGAGAAGTCCGTCAAGATAAAGATGGAGGTCCTGGCCCAGCTGATCAACGAGACGCGCATGACGGTGTCGCGTGCACTGAACAACATGCAGAGCAAGGAACTCCTGGAGTTGCATCGCGGCGAGATTGTGGTGCCCGAGGCCGCTCTGCTGGCCGAGTTGCTTGAAGACTAAGCCCCCTTAGGCTCTTAATCCATCATCTTCTTCACATCCTTCAGCGTCAGGTTGCCCAGGAAGATGATGATGGAGAGTTCGCCGTCCTCCTCCTCGTTCACCAGTACGAACTCGTTCTTTCCCTCCTTTCCCTGCTTCATGTAGATGGTCGTCTTGTCGCCCTCGTCGTTCACGCGCATCAGCTCTTCATAGCCGTTCTTGGCATTGATTTTCCTGGCCTCCTCCTTCAGCAGGCGGATGCCCTTGGGCGTTTCGCTGTTCAGGATCTTCAGTTCTTCCAGTTTGCCGGCCATCTTGCCTATCTCCACGTCTTCCACGTCCAGATCGATGTTCCCCACCAGGCCCATCATGGCCGGAGAGATGTAGACGGAGGTCACGTCGTCCATGTCGGCATATTTTTCAAAGTCTATAGCTTGGGCGTTGCTCCACAGGTTGCACAGCAGGCACGCCACGGTAATCAGCATCAGTCGTTTCATTGTTCGTTGGTTTTTAGTTGTTGGAATGAATGTTTCAGGTTCTCTTGTATTCTTTGGCCGGTCTTTTGGACTTTGGCCAGCTGGTCGCTTCCCTTATGAAGGGTTGCCGAGAGTTTCAGCAAGGCACCGCGCACCTCGGCATAGGCTTCCTGGGGAGTGGCACAGGTGTCTTGCAGGGTCGAAGCCGGCGTGTAGGGTTGCAGTTGCATCCCTACAGCTATCAGCAGTCCGGCCACAGCCGCTACACCAGCCAGCCGCACTAAGGGACGAAGCAAGGCTTTGCGGGGCTTTCGTCTCTCTTGCTGCTCCTTTGCCTCGAGCGCATCGATTTGCCGGGCAATCCGTTCTTCCAGTCCGGCAGGCACTTCAGGTTCACTGTCGGTTGTGTCGGCCAACTGCCTGAACATCTCCTGCTCGCTCTGTAGGGCAGGCGGAATGTCGGCTGTGCGGAAGAACGCTTTCAGTTCCTCTTCCTCAGCCAGCGTGGCACAGCCGTCATAGTAGCGGGCCAGTAACTCTTGGATTCTACTTTCTTTCATTATTTCTGTTTTTATGTTTTATGAGTTTGGTCTTATGGAGTTAAAGCCAATAGTACTTGAAGTATCGGCCTTATCTCCATTTACCTCCTTTTGTTTCCTTTAACTCCTGTAAGCAAATGAAATTGCTCCCTGATTCTTTTCCTCGCTCTGCTCAGCAACACTCTGATGTTGACGGCGGTCAGTGCGGTGGCTTCGGCAATCTCCTCCATGGAGTAGCCCAGTATGTCGCGCATGGTCATCACCATCCGTTGCTGTTCGGGCAGGTGCTCCATCAGGCGGCGTATGTGGGCCGCTTCGTCGCGCTGCTCCACTTCGTGAGCCGTGTCGTTAGCGGCCTTCAGGGGAAGCTCTTCGGACGGTCGGCTCTCCTCCTCCGGTCGCATCAGTCGCAGGCGGTCATAGCATAGGTTGCGCATCAGGGTTGTGCAGTAGGCCTCCACGTGTTGCACCCCGCCCAGCTCGTGACGCTTCTCCCACAGTCTTATGTAGGCCTCCTGCACCATGTCCTCAGCATCTTGCGCGTTCCCCATCAGGCGGTAGGCCGTCCGATAGAGCTGCCCATGGCACGGCAGAAACTTCTGCTTGAATTCTGTGGCATTCATGGCTACAGTTCATCGCTTCCGGCATGTACCAGGTCGGCTAAATCCTCGCTTTGGATATCTCCTTTCATCAAAACCAATCCCCAATCTTCCCTGCCGGTACAGATTATCAGTAACTCCTGAATGATATTCCCCTTTTTCTTCAGCAACAAACGAACTGTATCACCCTCGTTGGTTACTTGTGAGGTCATTTCGTATCCCCGTGGCGTGAAATCTTTCATGGTTTGGGCAAAGCGTTGTTTCACTTGTTGGCTGCAATCGTCCAATTCCATCACTTTCATTGATTTGATTTTTTTGGCCAGTCGAGTGTCATCATCGTCCTCCTCTCCGAATATCCGTTCCATTCTCATCTTGAGCGGGGAGACGTTGCTTGTCTCTGCACCAAATGCTTTGCCAAACTCCTTGAATATATCGTTAATGCTCTGTGCAAATACCATGCTGCAAAGTAACAGCAAACCGGTTGTTAAAACTAACTTCTTCATTTTGTTATCTCCTATTCTATACATTAAACATTAGTTTATTTGAAAGTCCTTTCATCTAAATAGACGGGCTTCGCCTGAAAGTTGTTACAATACAGTGCGAAAAAATATCGCTTCCGTTGCAAAAATAAATAAAAAATCATAGTTTTGCGATTGGTATACATGTTCGTACAATAAAAAGGTTTAGGAGCATGAAAAGAAATCTTTTGTTAGCCGTTGTCGGCCTCTTCTCTTTCTGTACTTGTACCCATGACGAAGTATTACACACGTCCGTCTGGACAGTTAGATTGGACTTTGACGAGAATTTCTGTTGTTAATACGTATTACAATCATTTCAATTGGGGCTATGATGGTCTTAATAATGGCTATTTCTCGTCTAATGTGTTTGTACTGCGTTGGCAAAGTAATATATACTTCAAGTGCCAACGCAGTATATATTAAAGTGGGGGAGAAGATATCTTTGTCTTTTCCTGATTTCGTAAGAACTTGCACGTAGTCTACAGCCGTTCCAACAACTCTTTGAAGGAGGTGCAGGGGTGGAAGCCTTTGCCGGTGGTGAGGAGGAGTTCTCGGGGCGAGACGGCTTTCAGATGAAGATGGGAGGAAGGTGCAGAAGTGGTGGAGGACGTGGAGAGGTGACAGCGGTAACCTTGGCGGGTCAGGGCGTTGACGCACCAATGGAGTAGGGTGTCGTCTTCGGCTTCCACGACAATCTCCTGTTGCCCGGCGGTCGTGGGGAGATAGGTGCCCTGCGTGTAGTCGAAACGAATCTCCCGATGAGGAAAGAGGGAGTCCATCCGGCGGCTCAGGACGATGTCTTCCGTGACGCCACATTGCAGGCCCTCCTCCTGGGAGAGCAACCAGAGGTGGTCGGAGAGCATGAGAGCCTGCTCGATGTCGTGTGTGGAGAGCAGAATGGCCTTGTGTTGCTCCGCGGCCAGACGGTGCAGCAGGTTCATGATTTCGATGCGGCTCACGACATCTAAGAAGGCGGTCGGCTCGTCCAAGAGGATAAGCGGACACTCCTGAACCAGTGCCTTGGCAATCATCACCTTCTGTCTCTCGCCGTCGGACAGTTCGGCCACATAGTTTCCGGCCTTATGACTGATGCCCACCTGCTCCAACGCTTCACCGATGAGGCGGCGGTCGTCCGGGTGCAGACGGCCGAAGAAGCCCGTGTGAGGCTGGCGACCCAAGGCCACCAGTTCATATACCGTCAGCCCGCCGGCAAAGATCTTGTCGGTCAGCACCACGCCGATGGTGCGTGAACGTTCCTTCTCCGAAAGGTCTGTGAGCGGCCTCCCTTGCAGCAGGAGTTCTCCACCTAAGGCGGGTTGGGCACCCGACAGGGTGCGCAACAGCGTAGACTTGCCGGCTCCGTTGCCCCCCAACAGACTGGTCAGTCGACCGGCATGGAGGTCGAAGGAGAGGTGTTCATGCACCCGCTTCGTCTTCTTGCCCGTGCCGTAGCCGATGCAGAGGTCTCGTGCCGAAATGAGGTTCTTCTTTTCCATCAGTTGAAGTATTGGATTTTCCGTTGGTTGATGACGACATAGAGAATGACGGGTGCGCCCAGTACGGGAGTCACGGCATTCAGGGGGATGATGCCTGCTTCGCCGGGAAGGATGCACACCAGGTTGCAGAGCAGGGCTGTCACACTGCCGGTGAGCAGAGTGACGGGCAGCAGGACATTGTGGTTGGAGGTGCCCAGCAGCAGACGGGCTACGTGGGGGACGGCCAGGCCGATGAACGACACAGGACCGCAGAAGGCTGTGGTCACGGCCGTCAGCAGGCCGGTGGCTATCAACAGCAGGTTGCGGGTGCGCCTGATGTTCACGCCCAGGTTTTCGGCATAGCGTGTACCTAAGAGTAGGGCATTGAGCGGCTTGATGAGCAGGATGGCAAGCAGCAGGCCCAGCGCGGTGAAGAGGGCGAAGTAGGGCAGTTGCTCCAGGGAGACTCCTCCGAAGTTGCCCATGCCCCAAATCATGTAGGAGTGTACGCCCTCGGCCGTTGCGAAGAAGTTCAGCAGGGAGATGGCCGAGGAGGTGATGTAGCCAATCATGATGCCGATGATGAGCAGCATGACGTTGCTCTTGACCAGCGTGGAGAAGAAAAGGATGATACCCATGACCAGCATGGAGCCGATGAAAGCTCCCAATACGATGGAGAGGAAGCCGGAGAGCGTGACGCCCGCCGTGGCTATACTGCCTCCACCGGCCAGCATGACCAGTGCCACACCAAGGCTGGCACCCGAGTTGATGCCCAAAATGGAGGGACCGGCCAAGGGGTTGTTGAAGGCCGTCTGAAGCATCAGGCCTGAACCGGCCAGGGCGGCACCACACAGCAAGGCAGTCACAGCCTGAGGCAGGCGGGCTTCCCATACGATGAAGCTCCATCCGGCTTTCTCCACTTCATGTCCCAGCAGGGCATCCACGACCGCTCCGGCCGGAATGGTGACCGAGCCGAAGAAGAGGTTGGCTCCCAGCAGCAGGATGATGAGGAGCACCAGTACAATGGGGTAGACAAGTCTCTTGGTTTTCAATTATTCGGTCAGTTTGGTGTAATACTTCGGGGTATATCCCGGCAACAGCTCGGGATGGAATATCTTGATCAGGTCCTTCAGCACCAGGTCGGGGTGGAAGGGAAAGTCTTCGTAGAAGGAGACGCTGTGCGTGTTGCAGCCATAGATGTTCCGCTCCTTGAAGGCCCGGAAGCCGGCATAGGGGGCATAGTCGCTTTGCAGTTCGCTGTAGGTCTTGTCTGTGGGCTGGTTGTACTTTATCAGCCAGTAGCGGGCTTCCTCGCCCTCCTCGAACACCGTTTCGAAAGAGAGAGGCAGCGAGCCGCTCTGCCGACGATGTGCAAAGAGATAGTCGGCACCGGCATCGGCATAGAGCCGTCCTGTGGTGCTCTCCCCGCCGGGGACATACCAGGCCGAGCCGGTCTTCAGGTCGGTAATCATCGTGGGCCTGTCGGCAGCTGCCTGTGCCATCTCTTTCAGGGCCAGATAGTTTTGCTCCACTTCGTGGAAGAGGCTGTCGGCCTGCGCTTCGCATCCGAACAGCAGGCCATAGAAGCGCATCCACTCGGCCCGTCCCAAAGGGGAAGTCTCCATGTAGTCGGCACACTCGATGATGGGAATCTTCAGTTTCTCCACCCGGCCATATCCGCCGCTGTTCTCGAAGGGGGAGAGCAGCATGGCATCGGGGTGCAGGTCGATGATCTTTTCCACATCGGGGTTCATGCCGTCGCCTACATCCATGATGCTTCCGTTGCGGCATCCCTCCAAAACTTCGGGCACCTTGACATATTGTAAGTCGCAGACTCCTCCGATGCTCGTCAGGACACCCAACTCCTTGAGCAGGCTGCAATGCACAGCCGTGTAGACCAACGCCTTGCTCAGCGGTGTGCGCACCAAGGTCCCTTCAGGCAAGTGGGCAGGCAACTCCCGTCCCTTCTCCACCAGCACATAGGTGTGCAGCACCTTCGTCGTGTCCCAAGGGTTGCGCAGGCTGGCCATCTTGTAGCCCTCGCCCTCCATCAACAGCAGGTTGCGGGCATAGCGCAGGGGAATCGTGTCACTTCCCGAAGACAAGGACGGGCGCTTGCTCCCACCGCTGCATGCGGCAAGGAGCAGAGCCGTCATTACTATATGGGCAGATAGTAAAATGCGGTGTAAACGACAGAAAGTCGTCGTTGTGCGGACGGGATATAGGTGTTTCATATCAAACGTAATTATTCAATTATCATGTGTTCTCCCTGCTCTTTCCTCGAAAGCATGGAGTGTGACGGTCGTTTTGCAGGTCTTCTGACTTACTCTTGTTTGCTTGCCTTCCCACCTTATTATATATATAACGTCAGGCAGTGGCCGGGGTCATTAAGCAAACTGCGATATGTAGAGTTTACAGCAGCGGGACTGTTCAGGACTCTCACCTGATTCCCTTTTAATCCGCCTTTTCGCTTGTGTGTCGGAAAGAGGCGGAACAAAACGTTGCAAATGTAAGAAAAGAAATTGAATGGGGATGTATGAAACCCTTTTTTTAATGGAATCTTTTACGTGAATGATGCAGGTTGGCGTGCGCTCGCTTCATCGGCCCGTGAGTGTCACGGCCCTTACCGCTTCGCCGGGTGTGGTGTCGGCCTCGCGGGGGAAGTAGACCGGCATCTCCGGTTGCAGCGGAATGATGCGCAGCTCCAGTCGGCGGCACTCGCCGGGCAGACGCCACAGGCCGTAGAGGAAGGGGCGTCCGTTGTAGAAGTTGTCGGCTATGAGGCGGCCGTCGGCATAGAGACGGGCCACGTCGCCGCGATAGTCAATGCGCATCAGCAGGTTGCTTCTGTCGCCCTCGGGCAGGGAGATGGTGTAGACGGCAGCCTCCTCAAAGTCCTTGTCGCGAGGCTGTTCGGCCACGCCGTGTGCACCGATGGTGATGGGGTAGGGACAGCCTGCCTCCTTCTCTTTACGGAAATCCAGCGGTGTGTCGGCCGTGCGGGCAGGCTCTTCCTCTAAGAAGAGACGTTCGGCCGTCGCGCTGTCCAGCAGGTAGATGTTGTCGCAGACGGGCTGTTTCGTGCCCAGTGCCTTGACGCGCTTCAGCGTGCGGCCGTCCTCCATGCAGAGGGTGGTGGGGATGCCGGGTATCTGCTCCAGATAGACCTTGCCGTCGCGGCAGGCGATGAGCTGTGCGGTGGCATAGCGGAGGCCCGCCACCCTTACGGGGAAGATGCACATGGTGCCGGCGGGGATGGTGAGGCGGGGCAGGGTGATGCCGCAGGCTGTCAGCCTGACGTTGTGCTTGGCCGTGAGGAACTGCAGGCGTTCATAGTTGTTGATGAAGATGAAGCCGCTGCCATCCTTCTCCCTGACCGACCAGCGCAGGAAGCTGTCGTCGCCCTTGGCTGTCTCCTGGCTGCAGGGGAAGGAGGCCTCCATGGGGGCCAGCTGTTCGCCGAAGTCCTGCAGGAAGAGGTGCAGCTTGCGCAGGGTGTAGTAGTGTGGGTTGCGCTGTCCGAACTCGCCGAGCGGTGCCTGGAAGTCATAGGTCTTCACGGGCATGTCGTTGTAGTTGATGCCCGGTGTGCGCTGGTGTTCGTTCAGGGTGCCCTTGGCGTCGGGATTGGTGCCGCCGTGATACATGTAGTAGCCCAGCAGGTTGCTTCCGCTGCCCAGTTTCACGATGGCCAGCGAGTAGGCATCTTCGGGATAGATGTAGGGGCGGCGGTGATAGGCGGTCATCATGCCGCCTCCCAGTTCGCAGGTGAAGTAGGGATACTGTTCGTCGCCTTTGGTCAGGCGTTCCTCCTGCTTGCCCAGCTGTTCGGTGGCGATGGCCGTGGACGAGCGGAAGGCCTTGAAGTTGAAAGCCTTGTAATAGTTGCCGGCCGTCTCCTCGAGCGAACGCTCCCAGAAGCCGTCGGCATAGTCGCCGTAGAGAGGAATCATTTCGCCGAAAGGCACAGGCGAGGCCAGTTCGGGCCATCCGGTGCGGGTGTAGAAGGGGAGGTCGAAGCCGATGTCGTTGGCGATGCGCTTCAGGCGCATCAGGTAGGAGCCGTGACCGCCGTGCTCGTTGTCGAACTGCATGGCCAGTACGGGGCCGCCCTCTTTCCATTGCAGCCCCTGCACGTGGGTGAAGATTTGTCGGTAGAGGCGGGCGGTGTACTCCAGGAAGAGCGGGTCTTCGGTGCGCGGCTTGCAGCCCTTGTGGAATACCCAGTCGGGGATGCCGCCGTTGCGTGCCTCGCCGTGGCAGAAGGGACCTACGCGCAGCACTACGGGCAGGCCCTCCCTGCCGCACACTTCGATGAAGGCACGCAGGTTGCGCTGTCCGTCCCAGCGGAAGATGCCCTCTTCCTCCTCGATGTGGTTCCAGAAGACGTAGCAGGCTATCAGGGTGACGCCGCCCTGCTTCATCTTCTTCACCTCTTCCGCCCACTCGGTGTGGGGGATGCGTGAGTAGTGCACTTCGCCCATCACGGGCACCGTACGCCTGCCGTCTATAATCAGGCTGTGCTTGTCCCACTCCACGGTGGGCACCTGTGCTTCGAGACTCAGGCAGGCCAGCAGCAGGCAGGCCAGGAGGGTCATCCGTCTGTTCATGGTGTCGGGGGTATGTCGGTGTGACTCTTCATCTCGGCCTCCTTCACCTTGCGGAAGAGGTCGGAGGCGAAGATGAAGCTGTTCAGTTTCTCGTTGTCGGCGGTGAAGATTTCCTCTTTGCTGCCTTGCCACTCCTTGTGTCCCTCGTGGATGTAGATGATGTGCTCGCCGATGCCCATTACGGAGTTCATGTCGTGGGTGTTGATGAGCGTGGTCATCTGGTATTCGCGGGTGATGTCGTGGATGAGTTCGTCAATGACGAGCGAGGTCTTGGGGTCCAGTCCCGAGTTGGGCTCGTCGCAGAAGAGGTACTGGGGGTTGAGGGCGATGGCGCGTGCTATGGCCACACGCTTCTGCATGCCGCCGCTGATTTCGCCGGGGTACTTGTCGTGGGCATCGGAGAGGTTCACGCGATCCAGGCAGAACATGGCTCTGCGCTTGCGGTCTCTCAGGGTGTCGTTGCTGAACATGTTCAGCGGAAACATCACGTTGTCCAGCACGGTCATGGAGTCGAACAGCGCGGCGCTCTGGAATATCATCCCCATCTCGCGGCGCAGGTTCTTGCGCTCTTTCTTGCTCATGGCGAGGAAGTCGCGGTTGTCATAGAGCAACTCTCCGCGTTCGGGGGTGAGCAGGCCCACGATGCACTTCATCAAGACCGTCTTGCCCGAACCGCTCTGTCCGATGATGAGGTTGGTCTTGCCGTTCTCGAAGGTGGCGTTGATGTCGCTCAGCACCTCCTTGTCTTCGAATGATTTGTAGATATGTTTCAGTTCTATCATAGTCGTAAGGGAATGGGGTGGGAGAGGATGGACGGCCTATGCGTTCAGCAGCTTGGTGAGCACCAGGTCGGCAAAGAGGATGAGCACGCTGCTGCACACCACCGAGTCGGTGGAGGCTTTGCCCACGTTGATGGAGCCGCCCTCCACCGTGTAGCCGAAGAAGGCCGACACGGAGGCGATGATGAAGGCGAAGAAGAGCGACTTGATGATGCCGCACCACACGTACCACTCCACGAACCAGTATTGCAGGCCATACTCCAGGTCGACGGCCGTCATGATGCCGCCGAACCAGCACATGCAGTAGGCACCTATGATGCCCGCAAAGATGCTGAAGGTCACCATCAGCGGGATGGTGGTCACCATGGCGCATATCTTGGGCAGGATGAGGTAGTTGGCCGAGTTTACACCCATGATTTCCAGGGCGTCTATCTGCTGGGTGACGCGCATGGTGCCCAGCTCGGAGGCGATGTTGGAGCCTACCTTGCCGGCCAGGATGAGGCACATGATGGAGGAGGAGAACTCCAGCAACATGATTTCACGCGTCACGTAGCCCACTGTCCAGCGCGGCATGAAGGGGCTGTCTATGTTCAGCTTTATCTGCATGGTGATGACGGCACCGATGAAGAAGGATATCAGCAGCACGATGCCGGTGGAGTTTACTCCCAACTTCTCCATTTCGTCGATGTATTGGCGGAAGAACATGCGCATGCGCTCCGGGCGGGCAAAGGTGCGGCCCATGAGGATGAGGTATCTTCCTACTGTTCTGATGGCTTTTATCATATTTCTCTTTAATATGGGCCGTCCGTTGCCGGGGCCCGCTGAATAAATTGCTGCAAATGTACGGCTTTTCGTCTTATTTTGCTACATTTGCGGCAAAATTACGCATTATGGAAGAAACTAAGATGGTGCTTCGCACGGAAGAATTGGTCAAAAAGTATGGTAAGCGCACGGTGGTGAACAACGTCTCCTTCGACGTGAAGCAGGGCGAAATCGTGGGACTCCTCGGCCCCAACGGCGCAGGAAAGACCACCTCTTTCTATATGACCGTGGGACTGGTGACGGCCAACGCCGGGCGCATATTCCTGGACGACCTGGACATTACCGGCTATCCCGTCTACAAGCGGGCACAGACGGGCATCGCCTACCTGGCGCAGGAGGCCTCCGTGTTCCGTCAGATGAGTGTGGAAGACAATATCGCTTCCGTCCTGGAGATGACCGACAAGCCCCTGGCCTATCAGAAGGACAAGCTGGAGAGCCTGCTCGCGGAGTTCCGCCTGCAGAAGGTGCGCAAGAACAAGGGCAACCAGCTGTCGGGCGGCGAGCGCCGGCGCACGGAGATTGCCCGATGCCTGGCCATCGACCCCAAGTTCATCATGCTGGACGAGCCCTTTGCCGGTGTAGACCCCATCGCTGTGGAAGACATTCAGAAAATCGTGTGGGACCTGAAGAAGAAGAACATCGGCATCCTCATCACCGACCATAATGTGCAGGAGACCCTGAGCATCACGAGCCGTGCCTACCTCCTCTTTGAAGGGCGCATCCTCTTCCAGGGCACGCCCGAGGAGCTGGCGGCCAACCAGATTGTACGCGAGAAGTATCTGGGCACCCAGTTCGAACTGCGCCGCAAGTCGTTCATGGTGTAGCCTTGCGGTGATTGACAAAGTGACATTCTGTATATCCAGTTGCACGAGAATCGTCTGTTTGCGTCCGCTCTGTCGAGCGTGCGGAAACAGACGATTCTTTTTCGGCCTATCCTGTTGTGAGCGTGAGTGTTAGTCTGAATTTTAACA
The DNA here is from genome assembly GCA_017471925.1 of Bacteroides sp. Classification (GTDB taxonomy): domain Bacteria; phylum Bacteroidota; class Bacteroidia; order Bacteroidales; family Bacteroidaceae; genus Bacteroides. The sequence continues at coordinate 69,936 of JAFURM010000046.1, read as the reverse complement.
CTTCGGCGCGTGCAAAGGAGTGGTTATAGGATGTTAAAACCGCCCCAGCGGGCACTTTTCGGCGCATCTGCGGGACAAGTTCGCAGCCTTTACGGGACAAGTGTGGTGCGTCTGCGGGATATGCCCGGTGCGTTTACGGGACACGTCTGCCCCGAAGAGACGGCGTGTCCGGCAGGAAAAACGCACCCGTAGGGCCGTATTTATGCAATAATCACTCCCGCTTCTGCATAAATATGCACGGTGCGCGGCGGGGAAATCTCCCGTTTGCGTCCGATGAAAAGGGTGGTGTGTCAGCATGAAGCGCGTTTCTCCGGCAAAAGGTCGTGAAATCGCCTCTTGACGTGACACACTGTACGGACGGATGCGCCACCTTACAGGCCCTAAACCGCCCGCCCTTTCCGAAAAAATGGGCCTCCTCTTTTGATAATTGAAAGATTTGCACTAATTTTGCACGCTCAAATTAAACTGAAATAACGTATAATCAAATAAATATTGTCAGAATGAACGTTTCATTGCAAAACATTGACAAGGTAAGCGCACTGCTTACTGTGAAGCTTGAGAAAGCCGACTATCAGGAAAAGGTAGACAAAGCGTTGAAGAACATCCGCCAAAAGGCACAGATGCCGGGCTTCCGTCCGGGCATGGTTCCTGCAGGGCTGGTGAAGAAAATGTATGGAAAGTCTGTCTTGGCAGAGGAAGTGAACAAGCTGCTCTCCGAAACAGTCTACAAGTATATCCAAGAGAATAACGTGAACATCCTGGGCGAGCCCCTGCCCAACGAAGAGAAGCAGCCCGAGGTGGACTTCGACACCATGAGCGACTTCGAGTTCGTGTTCGACATCGCCCTCGCACCCGAGTTCAAGGCCGAGGTGAGCGCAGCCGACAAGGTGGACTACTACAACATTGACGTGACCGACGACATGGTGAACGCACAGGTGCAGCAGTATGCCCAGCGCAACGGCAAGTATGAGCAGGCCGAAAGCTATGCCGACAACGACATGCTGAAAGGTCTCCTGGCCGAGCTGGACGAGGAAGGCAACACCAAGGAAGGCGGCATCCAGGTGGAAGGCGCCGTGATGATGCCCGCCTACATGAAGAACGACGAACAGAAGGCCATCTTTGCCGGTGCCAAGGTGAACGACGTGCTCGTCTTCAATCCCCACACCGCTTGGGACGGCAACGTAGCCGAGCTGGCCTCCCTGCTCAAGGTGGACAAGGAAGCCGCTGCCGAGGTGAAGGCCAACTTTAGCTATCAGGTGGAGGAAATCACCCGCTTCGTGCCCGGTGACCTGAATCAGGAAATCTTCGACCAGGTGTTCGGCAAGGACGTGGTGAAGAGCGAAGACGAATTCCGTGCCAAGGTGAAGGAAGGCATCGCCGCCCAGTTCACGGCCGACAGCGACTATAAGTTCCTCATCGACGCCCGCAAGATGCTGACCGAGAAGGTGGGCAAGCTGGAATTCCCCGACGCCCTGCTGAAGCGCATCATGCTGCTCAACAACAAGGACAAGGGCGAACAGTTCGTGGAAGAGAACTACGACAAGAGCATCGAAGAACTGACCTGGCACCTCATCAAGGAGCAGTTAGTGAAGGCCAACGACATCAAGGTGGAGCAGAACGACGTTGCCAACATGGCCAAGGAGGCTACCCGCGCACAGTTTGCCCAGTATGGCATGATGAACGTGCCCGACGAACTGCTGGAAAACTACTCCAAGGACATGCTGAAGAAGAAGGAAACCGTGGAAGGTCTGGTGAACCGCGTGGTGGAAGCCAAGTTGGCCGCCGCCCTGAAGGCACAGGTTACCCTGGAGCCCAAGACTGTCTCCGTGGAAGAGTTCAACAAGATGTTCCAATAAGCCTTATATATAATAAGGTATAAGAGACTACGGGGTGCAGGGACGCTAAGGCACAAGGTTTTTGGCTTTATTTGCAATAAAAAACCTTGTATCGTTGCGTCTCTGCACTCTTTTTCGTTTCTTTGCATCCACATTTGTTAAAGATTAAACCGAAACCAACGATGAACGATTTCAGAAAGTATGCTACCAAGCACCTCGGCATGAACAGCCTGGTGCTGGACGAAGTGATCAAGTCCCAGTCCGGGTACTTGAACCCCTATATCCTGGAAGAACGCCAGCTCAACGTCACCCAGCTGGACGTCTTCTCCCGCCTCATGATGGACCGCATCATCTTCCTGGGCACACAGATTGACGACTACACCGCCAACACCCTGCAGGCCCAGCTCCTCTACCTCGACTCCGTGGAGCCGGGCAAGGACATCTCCATCTACATCAATTCGCCCGGCGGCTCCGTCTATGCCGGCCTGGGCATCTATGACACCATGCAGTTCATCACCAGCGATGTGGCCACCATCTGCACAGGCATGGCAGCCAGCATGGCCGCCGTTCTGCTCGTGGCAGGAGCCGAAGGCAAACGCTCGGCGCTGACCCACTCGCGCGTCATGATTCACCAACCCATGGGCGGTGCGCAAGGACAGGCTTCGGACATCGAAATCACTGCCCGCGAAATCCAGAAACTGAAGAAAGAACTCTATACCATCATCGCCGACCACTCACACACCGACTTCGACAAGGTGTGGGCAGACTCCGACCGCGACTACTGGATGACCGCACAGGAGGCCAAAGAGTATGGCATGATTGACCAGGTACTTACACGCAAATAAACGATGGCAGGACGTATGACAAAACGATGCAGCTTCTGCGGACGCGGCGAAAGTGAAGTGCAACTGCTCATCTCGGGCATGGAGGGCTTCATCTGCGACCAGTGCGTCGAGCAGGCCGGTGAAATAATCCGGGACACCCTGGAATTTAAAAAGAAGAAAGACAAGGGATTCAAACTCAGCGAACTGCCCAAGCCGATGGACATCAAGCGTTTCCTGGATCAGTATGTCATCGGGCAGGACGATGCCAAACGCTTCCTCTCCGTCTCCGTCTACAACCACTACAAGCGGCTGATGCAGGCCGACAGCGGCGACGACGTGGAGATAGAGAAGTCCAACATCATCATGGTGGGCAGCACCGGCACGGGCAAGACCCTCCTGGCACGCACCATCGCCAAGCTGCTGAAGGTGCCCTTCACCATCGTGGACGCCACCGTGCTCACCGAGGCCGGCTATGTGGGCGAAGACATCGAGAGCATCCTCACCCGCCTGCTGCAAGTGGCCGACTACAACGTGGCGCAGGCCGAGAAGGGCATTGTCTTCATTGACGAGATAGACAAGATTGCCCGCAAGGGAGACAACCCCTCCATCACGCGCGACGTCAGCGGCGAAGGCGTGCAGCAGGGATTGCTGAAGCTGCTGGAAGGCTCGGTGGTCAACGTACCCCCACAGGGCGGACGCAAGCACCCCGACCAGAAGATGATTCCCGTGAACACCAAGAACATCCTCTTCATCTGTGGCGGCGCCTTCGACGGCATCGAGAAGAAGATTGCCCAACGCCTGAACACCAACGTGGTGGGCTACAACGCCGTACGCAACACCGCCACCATAGACAAGAAGAACATGATGCAGTATATCGCCCCGCAGGACCTGAAGGCTTTCGGCCTGATACCCGAAATCATCGGCCGCCTGCCCGTGCTCACCTACCTCAACCCCCTGGATCGCGAGGCCCTGCGCTCCATCCTGACGGAACCCAAGAACTCCATCATCAAGCAGTATGTGAAGCTCTTCCAAATGGACGGCGTGAAGCTCACCTTCGAGGAGAGCGTCTACGAATACATCGTGGACAAGGCCGTGGAGTACAAGCTCGGTGCCCGAGGACTGCGCTCCATCGTGGAGACCATCATGATGGACGTCATGTTTGAACTGCCTTCCCAAAAGCCCGAAAGCTATGTGCTCACGCTGGACTACGCCAAGAAGCAAATTGAGAAGGCTAACATGGCAAGATTGCAAAGTGCTTAAAGTCAGGAGGTAAGAGATATCCTCGAAAACTTTTTTGCATTTCATTGAAAAATAAGTGGCGAATTATGCTTGAAATTTAAGAAGTTGTTTATAACTTTGTTTGTGTTCTTTAGAAATATGAAAGATAACAGTATCAATAAACAACCTTAATATTTATGGCTGGGAAGAAGATAAATTTGACAGAGCAACTGAAGAAGTGCTTCGGGTTCGACACGTTTAAAGGAAATCAGGAAGCAATCATCCGAAACCTCCTGGAGGGCAATGACACCTTTGTGCTGATGCCTACCGGTGGAGGCAAGTCCTTGTGCTATCAGTTGCCCTCCCTGTTGATGGAGGGCACGGCGATAGTCATTTCGCCCTTGATAGCCCTGATGAAGAACCAGGTGGATGCGATGCGCAACTTCAGCGAAGAGGACGGTATCGCTCACTTCATCAACTCTTCCCTGAACAAAGGAGCGGTGGATCAGGTGAGGGCGGACATCCTTGCCGGAAAGACCAAGCTCCTCTACGTGGCTCCCGAGTCGCTCACCAAGGAAGAGAACGTGGAGTTCCTGCGCACGGTGAAAATCTCCTTCTATGCCGTGGACGAGGCACACTGTATCTCCGAATGGGGACACGACTTCCGTCCCGAATACCGCCGCATACGCCCCATCATCAATGAAATAGGAAAAGCACCGCTCATAGCCCTCACGGCAACGGCTACCCCCAAGGTGCAACACGATATCCAGAAGAACCTCGGCATGGTAGACGCCCAGGTCTTCAAGTCCTCCTTCAACCGTCCCAACCTCTACTACGAGGTGCGGCCCAAGACGGCGAACGTGGACAAGGAAATCATCAAGTTCATCAAGGCCAACCCCGACAAGTCGGGCATCATCTATTGCCTCAGCCGCAAGAAGGTGGAAGAACTGGCCGAGATTCTGCAGGCCAACGGCATCAACGCCCGTGCCTATCATGCCGGCATGGACTCCTCCACCCGCACGCAGAATCAGGACGACTTCCTGATGGAGAAGATAGACGTCATCGTGGCGACCATCGCCTTCGGTATGGGCATTGACAAGCCCGACGTGAGATACGTCATCCACTATGACATCCCCAAAAGCCTGGAAGGCTACTATCAGGAGACGGGACGAGCCGGACGAGACGGTGGCGAGGGACAGTGCATAACGTTTTACACCAACAAAGACCTGCAGAAGCTGGAAAAGTTCATGCAGGGCAAGCCTGTGGCAGAACAGGAAATTGGCAAGCAACTCCTCCTGGAGACCGCTGCCTATGCGGAGTCCTCCGTATGTCGCCGAAAGTCTCTGCTGCACTACTTCGGTGAAGAGTACATGGAGGAAAACTGTGGAAATTGTGACAACTGTTTAAATCCAAAGAAACAAGTGGAAGCTCAAGAATTATTGTGTACCGTGATTGAAACCGTTCTCGCTGTAAAGGAGAACTTCAAGGCGGACTATATTATAGATGTAATACAAGGACGGGAAACCAACGAGGTTCAGGCCCACCTGCATGAAGACCTCGAAGTCTTCGGCTCCGGCATGGGCGAGGAAGACAAGACCTGGAATGCCGTCATCAGGCAGGCACTGATTGCCGGCTACCTCAACAAGGAGGTGGAGAACTATGGCCTGCTGAAGGTGACCGATGCCGGCAAGAAATTCCTGAAACATCCCAAGTCCTTCAAGATTGTGGAAGACAACGACTTCGAAGAGGTGGAGGAAGAGGCTCCCATGCGTGGAGGCGGCTCCTGTGCCGTAGACCCCGCCCTCTACTCCATGCTGAAGGACCTGCGCAAGAAACTCTCCAAGCAGTTGGAAGTGCCCCCCTACGTCATTTTCCAAGACCCCTCGTTAGAGGCCATGGCCACCATCTACCCCGTTACGCTGGAAGAGTTGCAGAACATCCCCGGCGTGGGCGCAGGCAAGGCCAAACGCTATGGCGAAGAGTTCTGCAAGCTCATCAAACGCCATTGCGAGGAGAACGAGATTGAACGCCCCGAAGACCTGCGCGTGCGCACCGTGGCCAACAAGTCCAAGATGAAGGTGGCCATCATACAGGCCATAGACCGCAAGGTGGCGCTGGACGACATCGCTGTCTCCAAGGGCATTGAGTTCGACGAACTGCTGGACGAAATCGAGGCAATCGTCTACTCGGGCACCAAGCTGAACATCGACTACTTCCTGGACGACATCCTGGACGAAGACCACATGCTCGACATCTATGACTACTTCAAGGAATCCACCACTGACGACATCGATGACGCCCTCGACGAACTGGGCGATGAGTTCACCGAAGAGGAGGTGCGGTTGGTGCGCATCAAGTTCATCTCTGAAATGGCGAACTGATGAAGGAGGACGAAACTCCAAAGTAAATGGAAGACGTGCTTAAATAATAATGTGTAGGTGAATGCCCGCGCAACCCCGATAATCTTTTTGCTAAAAAAACTCGGGTCACTTGCGTGGCATTCTCAAGAAAAACCGTATATTTGCACGCAATAAATTTTAAACGCATATCTCTATGTCATTTATTGCTGATAAGATTGTAATGGATGGGTTGACCTATGACGATGTCTTGTTAATCCCCGCTTATTCTGAAGTACTCCCCAAAACTGTCGAACTCTCGACAAAGTTCTCACGCAACATTGAGCTGAAGATTCCCTTCGTGACGGCCGCCATGGACACCGTTACCGAGGCCAAGATGGCCATTGCCATTGCACGCGAAGGCGGTATCGGCGTGATTCACAAGAATATGTCCATCGAAGAGCAGGCCCGTCAGGTGGCCATCGTGAAGCGTGCCGAGAACGGCATGATTTATGATCCCGTTACCATCAAGCGCGGCTCTACCGTGAAGGATGCTCTGGAGCTGATGGCCGAGTACAAAATCGGCGGTATTCCCGTAGTGGACGATGAAGGCAACCTGGTGGGCATCGTGACCAACCGCGACCTGCGCTTCGAGAAAGACCTGGAGAAGCACATCGATGAGGTCATGACCTCCGAGCACATCATTACCACCACTCCCGGCACCGATATGGAGACTGCCTCACAGATTCTGCAGGAGAACAAGATTGAGAAACTGCCTGTAGTGGACAACGGCAAACTGGTGGGCCTCATTACCTACAAGGACATCACGAAGGCCAAGGATAAACCGATGGCCTGCAAGGACGAGAAGGGCCGCCTGAGAGTGGCTGCGGGCGTGGGCGTGACGGCCGACACCCTGCAACGCATGAAGGCGTTGGTCGAGGCCGGTGCCGATGCCATCGTGATAGACACCGCGCACGGACACTCCAAGTCGGTCATCGAGAAGCTGAAGGAAGCCAAGAAGAATTTCCCCCATATAGATATTGTAGTGGGCAACATCGCTACGGGCGAAGCTGCCAAGATGCTGGTGGAAGCCGGTGCCGACGCCGTGAAGGTGGGCATCGGACCGGGTTCTATCTGCACCACCCGCGTGGTGGCCGGTGTGGGTGTGCCCCAGCTCTCGGCTGTCTATGACGTGGCCAAGGCGTTGAAGGGTACCGGTGTGCCTCTGATTGCCGATGGCGGCTTGCGCTATTCGGGCGACGTGGTGAAGGCTTTGGCTGCCGGCGGCTACTCTGTGATGATCGGCTCGTTGGTGGCCGGCACCGAGGAGGCTCCCGGCGATACCATCATCTTCAACGGCCGTAAGTTCAAGTCTTATCGCGGCATGGGTTCGCTGGAGGCTATGGAGAACGGCTCCAAGGACCGTTATTTCCAGGGCGACACGAAGGAGGTGAAGAAACTGGTGCCGGAAGGCATCGCCGCCCGTGTGCCCTACAAGGGAACACTTTATGAAGTCATCTATCAGCTGGTCGGCGGTCTGCGCTCGGGCATGGGCTATTGTGGCGCTGCCAATATCGAGAAGCTGCACGACGCCAAGTTCACCCGCATCACCAATGCCGGTGTGCAGGAGAGCCATCCGCACGATGTGGCCATCACCAGTGAGGCGCCGAACTACAGCCGTCCCGAATGAGCCGCTTCCGTAATGAAATAATGAATCTTGTACAAGGGGTATGGTGTGCAGCCATACTCCTTGTCTTGTCTCTGCCCCTTTCGGCCCAGGATGAGCGGATGCTTATGCTGGATGCCGCCCGAAAGGCCGGGCTGGATACTCAGCCGGCCCATCGCATGCAGGTGGATTCGTGTCGCTTGAGCCTGTTTCGCACGTACATCCGGGAGCATATTGGCGGCGAAGTGAAGCGGCTGCCCCGTTACCGTTTGCTTCAGGTGTTTCGTCGGGTGGCTCCTGCTGCCCCCAAAGCGGAGTGGCGTGAAGCGGAGAGAGTGATGGACTCCATCCATCATGCCCTGTCGAAGGGGGCACTGTTTGAGGAGTGTGTCACCGCCTGCTCCGATGACCCCAAGGAGATGAGCGTCTTTCCTGCCCAACTTCCTAAAACCTTCGAACAGACAGCCTTTGCCCTGAAGGAGGGAGAGGTCTCCGCACCGTTTCATTCGCCGTGGGGACTCCACATCGTGAAGCTTGTGGGGCGGGAGGAGGTTCTCCAATCCGATGAAGGAAACCGCACGTGGCGTTTGGCCTTGCTGACGTGGCTGAAGGGGGAGTATGGCTATGTGGCCCAACCGCTTGCGGCAGGAAGTCGTGACGTTGATGAGGCCGAAACAGTGCTCTTTTCAGTGGGTGACAGAAACTATACGGAGGCCGACCTTGCCCGCTTTGCCCGTGGCACGGTGATGGGAAGAGCCCGCCTGCTGGAGAACTTCTGCCTGAAGAGCCTGTTGGAAGTGGCCCGTGACTCCTTCCTGTTGCGGAGTCCGGCGTATGCTCTGCACCTGAAGCAGTACGAAGATTCTCTGTTGCTGCAGGCCATTTGGCAGCAGGAGATAGGCAGCCGCCTGGAGGATGAAGAGAGGCTGCAGCGTTTCTTTGAGGCCCACCGCTCACGCTATAAGTGGGCCGAACCGCACTATCGGGGTGCCGTGTTGCATGCCGTCTCCAAACATGTGGCCAAGTATGCCCGCAAACTCCTGAAGAAGCTTCCCGAAGAGGAGTGGGCCGATGCCCTACGGCTGACGTTCAATGCCGAGGGACGTGACCAGGTGAGGATGAAGCAGGGCCTGTTTGCGCCGGGCGACCATCCGGCTGTGGACGCATTGGTCTTCAAGGAGGGCGAATATGCCTCTCCGGTGTCCTATCCCTTTACTGTTGTCGTAGGCCGTAAAACCAAGGCCCCGCGCTCTTGGCAGGAGGTGGAAGAACGGGTGAAGAGTGACTGTAGAGCCGAGTTGGAGCAGGCCTGGATGGCCCGACTGCGAGCCGTTTCGGACGAAGAAAAGGGAGGAAACGTTTTAAAGTCTGTTAATAATAGCCGTTCAAATTGATTAAACCACTATCTTCGTGACTTAAAACAGAGGAAATACCAGTCTGATGATGCGAAATATATGTGTGCTGCTTTGTTTCTGCCTGCTTTGTGGAGCGTGTCGCGAGGAATATGACCACAAGGGGAAGACTCCTTTGGCCGAGCTGAAGGGCAACTTCCTGTATCAGGAAGACCTCCTTGCCGTTCTGCCCAAGCACCTGTCGCCCACCGACAGCCTGGCCTTTGCGGAGCGCTATCTGCGCAACTGGGCCGAGGATGTCCTGCTTTATGATAAGGCACGGAGAAATATTCAGAACGATGCGGAGATAGAACGTCTTGTCGCGAATTATCGCAAGTCGCTGATTATGCACACCTACCGTCAGGCACTGATTCACCAGAAACTGGCCGACCAACTCTCCGAAGAGGAACTGCTGGCCTACTATGATAAGAATCGGGAACTCTTCAAACTGGAGCATCCGCTGATGAAAGGGCTTTTCATCAAGGTGCCTCTGAAGTCGCCCGACCTCTCCCTGGTGCGCCGCTGCTACAAGAGCGACGAACAGGAGGCGGTGGAGAAACTGGAGAAGTACAGCCTGAAGCACGCCGTGAAGTACGAATACTTCTATGACAAGTGGCTGTCGCTGAAGGAGGTACTGGACTGGCTGCCGCTGAAGGTGGCCGATGCCGAGGGCTACATTGAGAAGAACCGCCAGGTGGAACTGAAGGACACGGCGTTCCACTACTTCCTGAACGTGACGGAGTTTCGCGCACAGGGCGAGCAGGAACCCTTTGAATCGGCCCGCGCACAGGTGGCGGACATCCTGCTGAACCTGAAGCAAGTGGACTTCATGAACCTGGTGAAGCAGGACCTGTATCGTCAGGCCGTGGAAGATGAAGAAATTAAATACTTTAATATAGAAAGAGAATGACGAAGTTTAAAAACTTTAAATGGATAGTATGTCTGGCCATGGGCCTGCTTGCCGGCTCTGCCGCTTATGGACAGGACAATGTGATAGACGAAGTAGTCTGGGTCGTAGGCGATGAGGCCATCTGGAAATCCGAGGTCGAAGAGATGCGTCTCGATGCCATGTACAACGGCCGTCGGTTTGAACGCGACCCCTATTGCGAGATTCCCGAAGAACTGGCCGTGCGCAAGCTCTTCCTGCATCAGGCGGCCCTGGACAGTATCGAGGTTTCCGAGAGTGAGGTCATCCGCATGCTGGACAGCCGTATCAACTACTACATTGCCAACATCGGTTCGCGCGAGAAGATGGAGGAGTACTTCAACAAAACCTCTACCCAACTTCGTGAGACCCTGCGCGAGTCCATTCGCGAAGAGTTGAAGGTGAGCAAGATGCGCGATAAGCTGATGGGTGACGTGGAGGTGAAGATTACACCGGCCGAGGTGCGCCGTTACTTCAACAAACTGCCTCAAGACAGCATCCCCTTCATCCCCACACAAGTGGAGGTGCAGATTATCACCCAGCAACCTAAGGTGCCCTTAGAAGAGATTGAGGACGTGAAGCGTCGCCTGCGTGAATACACGGAGCGCGTGAACAAGGGAGAAAGCTTCTCCATGTTGGCCCGCCTCTATTCGGAAGACCGTGGCACGGCCATGCGTGGCGGTGAGGTGGACTTCACCGGACGTGGCATGCTGGACCCCGCCTATGCCAACGTGGCCTTCAACCTCCAAGACCCCAACAAGGTTTCCAAGATTGTAGAGTCCGAGTATGGCTTCCACATCATCCAGCTGATGGAAAAGCGTGGCGACCGCATCAAGACACGCCACATTCTGCTGAAGCCCCACATCCCCGAAGAGGCTCTCCAGGCAGCCAATGCCCGTCTGGACTCCATTGCCGATGACATCCGCAACAACAAGTTCACCTTTGAAGATGCTGCTTCCGTGCTCTCTCATGACAAGGACACGCGCAACAACCACGGCCTGCTGCCCAATCCCAACACCAACACTTCCAAGTTCGAGATGCAGGAATTGCCTCCCGAGATAGCCAAAGTGGTGGACAAGATGAAGGTGGGCGAAATCTCCGAAGCCTTCACCATGATTCCCCAGAACACGGGCAAGCAGGTATGCGTCATCGTGAAGTTGAAGAGCCGTGTGAACGGTCACAAGGCCACCATCACCGACGACTATCAGAACCTGAAGAACGTGGTGTTGGAGAAACGTCGCGAGGAGATGCTGGACAAGTGGATACGCGAGAAGCAGAAGCAGACCTATGTCCGCATCAGTGAGAACTGGAAAAATAACTGTACATTCAAATACCCCGGGTGGATTAAGGATTAAGTATGACGAAGAGAAATAAAGCTCTCATTTACAGGCATAGATACTGGCTTACAGGTATTCTATGCCTGTTTGCTGTCTGCCTGCTCGGTGCGCAGGAGCGGAACAGGGGAGAAAAGAAGAAGACACGCATCGACCTGCTTCATGCCGACGAGGTACAGGCCGACCGCCAGCTCCTGCCCGACGTGCAGATACTGGTGGGCTCGGTGAAGCTGCGTCACGACAGCATGTACATGTACTGTGACAGTGCGTTGGTCTTCGAAAAGAGCAACTCGGTGCAGGCGTTCGGCAATGTGCGTATGGAGCAGGGCGACACCCTCTTCACTTATGGGGACTACCTGAACTATGACGGCACTACCCAACTGGCCGAACTGCGCGAGAACGTGCGGCTTATCAACCGCAACACCGTGCTGACCACCGACAGCCTGAATTATGACCGCCTCTACAACCTGGCCTACTACTTTGAGGGCGGCACGCTGACCGATGAGGAGAATGTGCTCACCTCCTATTGGGGCGAGTACAGTCCTGCCACCAAACTGGCAGTCTTCAATCACGATGTGAAGCTGGTCAACTCCCGTTTCACGCTGACCTCCGACACCCTGAAGTACAGCACGCTCAGCAAGATTGCCACCATCTTGGGACCTTCGGACATCGTGAGCGACAACAACCACATCTATTCGGAGCGGGGTGAATACAACACCCTGACGGAGCAGGCCTTCCTGCTGGACCGCTCGGTGCTGACCAACGACGGTAAGAAACTCACCGGCGACAGCCTTTTCTATGACCGCAAACTGGGCTATGGCGAAGTGTTCAGGGACGTGCAGATGAACGACACCGTGAACCGCAACATGCTCACCGGCAACTACTGCTTCTACAACGAGCTGACGGGAAATGCCGTGGCCACCGACCGTGCCGTGGCCGTGGACTACTCCCAGGGTGACAGTCTCTTCATGCACGCCGACACCCTGCGCCTGATGACCTTCTACCTCAATACCGACTCGGTCTATCGCGAGATGAGGGCCTATCACAAGGTACGGGCCTACCGCCGCGACATACAGGCCGTCTGTGATTCCCTGGTCTACAACTCCAAGGACTCCTGCATGACGATGTACACCGACCCCGTGCTGTGGTATGGCTCCCAGCAACTTCTGGGCGAGGAAATCAAGGTCTACATGAACGACAGTACCATCGACTGGGCACACATCATCAACCAGGCACTGGCAGTGGAAATGAAGGACACCCTCCACTACAATCAGGTGGCCGGCAAGGAGATGAAGGCCTTCTTCGTGGAGGGAGACATGCGCCAGGTAGACGTGAACGGCAATGTGCTGGTCATCTACTATCCCGTGGAGGAGAAAGACTCCACCCTGATGATGCTGAACTACACCGAGGGCAGCTTCATGCGCATGGAACTGAAGGAGCGCAAGATGGAGCGGGGCATGTTCATCGGCAAGGCCAACGGCATTGCCTATCCCATGGACCAGATTCCGCCGGAACGTTACCGCTTGCCCTCCTTTGCCTGGTTCGACTACATCCGCCCGCGCAGCAAGGAAGACATCTTCCACTGGCGGGGCAAGCATGCCGACGACGTGCTGAAGAAGAGCGAACGCAAGTCGGTCGTGTCGCCTCGTGACCTGAACATCAAACGAACTAAGAAATAAATAAGAGCATACTATGGGAATGTTTACGATGCGGAAGCCGCGTGGCTTCAATCATCCCTACATCTATGTGGATGAACGCAAGGAGAAGCTGGCCAAGATGGAAGAGAAGGCCAAGCGCGACCTGGGCCTGCTGCCCGAGAAAGAGTTTTCGCCCGAGGACATCCGGGGCAAGTTTGTCGAAGGAACCACCCACCTGAAGCGTCGCAAGAAGAGCGGGCGCAAGCCGGCCCATCCGGGGCTCCTGCTGGGCATCGTTGCGGTGCTGCTTGTCTTGTGGTATGCCATCATCAAAGGACTTATCTGATTTTAAACACGCAACTGACTTCATGAGCGATATCATTCATTTGCTTCCCGACTCGGTGGCCAACCAGATTGCTGCCGGGGAGGTTATCCAACGCCCCGCTTCGGTCATTAAAGAACTGGTGGAGAACGCCATTGATGCCGAGGCACGGGAGATTCATGTGCTGGTGACCGATGCCGGAAAGACCTGCATTCAGGTGGTGGACAACGGCAAGGGCATGTCGGAGACCGATGCCCGCCTCTCCTTTGAGCGTCACGCCACCTCCAAAATCAAGTCGGCTTCCGACCTCTTCGCCTTGCGCACGATGGGCTTCCGCGGCGAGGCACTGGCCTCCATTGCCGCTGTGGCCGAGGTGGAACTGAAGACCCGCCTGGCCGGTGAGGAACTGGGCACCCGTCTGCTGATTGCCGGCTCCAAGGTGGAGAGTCAGGAGGTAGTCTCCTGTCCCCAGGGCTGCAACTTCCAGGTGAAGAACCTCTTCTTCAACGTGCCGGCACGCCGCAAGTTCCTGAAGGCCAACTCCACGGAGCTGAGCAACATCCTGGCCGAGTTTGAGCGCATTGCCCTGGTGCACCCCGATGTCGCCTTCTACCTCTACAGCAACGACGCCGAACTCTTCAACCTGCCGGCCACCACTCTGCGCCAGCGCATCATGGCGGTCTTCGGCAAGAAACTGAACCAGCAGCTCCTCACGGTGGAGGTGGATACCACGATGGTGAAGATAAGCGGTTTCGTGGCCAAACCCGAGACCTCGCGCAAGAAGGGCACCCAGCAATACTTCTTCGTGAATGGCCGCTACATGCGCCATCCTTACTTTCACCGTGCCGTGATGGATGCCTATGAACGCTTGATACCGGTCGGCGAGCAGGTTTCCTACTTCATCTACTTCGACGTAGACCCGGCCAACATTGATGTAAACATCCATCCCACCAAGACTGAAATCAAGTTTGAGAACGAACAGGCCATCTGGCAGATTCTCTCCGCTGCCGTGAAAGAGGCGTTGGGCAAGTTCAGCGCCATTCCCCAGATTGACTTCGATACGGAAGACCGCCCCGAGATTCCCGCCTTTGCCGAAGGATTGCCCACCGAGCCGCCACAGGTACACTATGACCCCACCTTTAATCCCTTTAAGAGCAGTTCCTCTTCCTATGAGAGCCGGGAGTACAGGCGTCCCGCCACTCCGGCGTGGGAAGACCTCTATGCCGGCCTTTCCCATGAGAGCCGCATGAACGAACCGCTGCCCGAGGAGGAGTGGGAGTTGCCTTCCGAGACTCCCGCTGCCGAACATGTGGCGGAGGCGCAACCCTCACTGATGGCCGGTCAGGTGGTGGAGCAGGGGAGCAGTCACCTGCAGTTCAAGGGCCGCTTCATCCTGACACCGGTGAAGTCGGGCCTGATGCTGATAGACCAGCACCGTGCCCACATCCGCATACTTTATGAACAATACATGGCGCAGATTCGCCAGAAGAAGGGCGTTTCCCAAGGAGTCCTTTTCCCCGAAATCATCCAGTTGCCGGCCTCGGAGGCTGCTGTGCTGGAAGAACTGCTGGAAGACTTCTCCTCGGTGGGCTTCGAACTCACCTCGCTCGGCGGTGGCAGCTATGCCATCAACGGGGTACCGGCCGGTATCGAAGGACTGAGCCCGCAGGAACTGGTGAGCAACATGTTGCACACCGCCATGGCCAAGGGCAACGACATGCGTGAGGAGGTGCAGACCATCCTGGCCTCCACCCTGGCACGTGCCGCCGCCATCGTCTATGGTCAGGTGCTGAGCAACGAAGAGATGAACAGCATGGTCGCTTCCCTCTTCGCTTCGCCCAACCCCACCTACACCCCTGACGGAAAGCCCATTCTGGCCACCATTACGGAGGAGGAGATAGAACGCCTTTTCGACAAGTGAAAATTACTGCTGCGATAATTTGCTTGTCTCGCAAATAAGTCGTTACTTTGCACAAATTTTGTAGAGACTATGCAACGACAGACAGCGATAAGCCCCCATCAGAGCGGTACGAATGGTTCCCATTCGGAGGTTAAAGGGCTTTTTGTTTCTGTTAGTCTCAGGTCTGATAGTTCAGGAATGCGTTAATCCTTTCGTCGGGATGACGCATTTTTTTTGTGCGGACGGAAATAAGAAAAACTAAATAAGCAACAGAGAAATGGAAAAGAAACTGAAGAAAGTATTGGTCTTAGGCTCAGGTGCGCTTAAGATTGGTCAGGCCGGAGAGTTCGACTATTCCGGTTCACAAGCCCTGAAGGCTTTGCGCGAAGAGGGTATCAGCTCCGTGTTGGTGAACCCCAATATCGCTACCATCCAGACTTCGGAAGGCATTGCCGACAAGGTCTACTTCCTGCCGGTAACTCCCCACTTTGTAGAGGAAATCATCAAGAAGGAACGTCCCGACGGCATCCTGCTGGCCTTTGGCGGACAGACAGCCCTGAACTGTGGCACGGAACTGCACCAGAAGGGCATCCTGAAGGAGTATGGTGTGCAGGTACTGGGCACCTCTGTGGAGGCCATCATGTACACCGAAGACCGTGACCTCTTCGTGAAGAAGCTGGACGAGATTCCCATGAAGACTCCCGTCAGCCAGGCTGTGGAGACCATGGAAGACGCCTTGGCTGCCGCCCATAAGATAGGCTTCCCTGTGATGGTGCGCTCGGCCTATGCACTCGGCGGACTGGGCAGTGGCATCTGTCCCAACGAAGAGACTTTCGTGAAACTGGCCGAGAGTGCCTTTACTTTCTCCAACCAGATATTGGTGGAAGAGTCCCTCAAGGGATGGAAAGAGATTGAGTTCGAGGTTATCCGCGATGCCAACGACCACTGCTTCACGGTGGCCAGCATGGAGAACTTCGACCCTCTGGGCATCCACACCGGCGAGTCCATCGTGGTGGCTCCCACCTGTTCGCTTACCGATGAGCAGGTGAAGATGCTGCAGGAACTCTCCGTGAAGTGCATCCGTCACCTCGGCATCGTGGGTGAGTGTAACATTCAGTATGCCTTCAACGCCGAGACCAACGACTATCGCGTCATCGAAGTGAACGCCCGCCTCTCCCGCTCCTCGGCGCTGGCTTCCAAGGCTACGGGCTATCCCCTGGCCTTCGTGGCTGCCAAGATTGCCCTGGGCTACACGCTGGACCAGATTGGTGAGATGGGCACTCCCAACTCTGCCTATGAGGCCCCGCAACTGGACTACCTCATCTGCAAGATTCCCCGCTGGGACCTCACGAAGTTCGTGGGTGTGAGCCGCGAAATCGGTTCCAGCATGAAGTCCGTGGGCGAAATCATGTCCATTGGCCGTAGCTTCGAAGAGATTATCCAGAAGGGGTTGCGCATGATTGGTCAGGGCATGCACGGCTTTGTGGGCAACAACGGTACCCACTTCGATGACCTGGACCACGAACTGTCTCATCCCACCGACCTCCGCGTCTTCGCCATTGCACAGGCGTTGGAAGAGGGCTACAGCATAGAGCGTATCTATGAACTCACCAAGATAGACCCCTGGTTCTTAGGCAAGCTGAAGAACATCGTGGACTACAAGCATAAGCTGGCCACATACAACAAGATAGAAGAGGTGCCGGCCGACGTACTGCGTCAGGCCAAGGTGCTGGGCTTCTCGGACTTCCAGATTGCCCGTTTCGTCCTGAAGCAGAACTGCTCCATGGAGAAACCCCTCCTCGCTGTGCGTGCCCGCCGCAAGGAACTGAACATCCTGCCCGCCGTGAAGCGCATCAACACCGTGGCCAGCGAACATCCCGAACTGACCAACTACCTCTACATGACCTATGCCGTGCAGGGCTACGACGTGAACTATTACAAGAACGAGAAGTCGGTAGTGGTGCTCGGCTCGGGTGCCTACCGCATCGGCTCCAGCGTAGAGTTCGACTGGTGCTCGGTGAATGCCATCCAGACGGCACGCAAGCTGGGCTACAAGTCCATCATGATTAACTACAACCCCGAGACCGTCTCCACCGACTATGATATGTGCGACCGTCTCTACTTCGACGAACTCTCCTTCGAGCGTGTGCTGGATGTCATCGACCTGGAGCAGCCGCGTGGTGTCATCGTCAGCGTGGGCGGACAGATTCCGAACAACCTGGCCATGAAACTCTACCGCCAGTCTGTTCCCGTACTGGGCACGTCGCCCATCTCCATCGACCGTGCCGAGAACCGCAACAAGTTCTCTGCCATGCTCGACCAGCTGGGCATCGACCAACCGGCTTGGCAGGAACTGACCAGCCTGGACGACGTGAAAGGCTTCGTGGAGAAGGTGGGCTATCCGGTATTGGTGCGTCCCTCCTACGTGCTCTCCGGCGCTGCCATGAACGTCTGCTACGACGAAGAGGAACTGGAGAACTTCCTGAAGATGGCCGCAGAGGTATCCAAGGAATTCCCCGTGGTCGTTTCCCAGTTCCTGCAGAACACCAAGGAGATTGAGTTCGATGCCGTGGCCCAGAACGGTGAGGTGGTGGAATATGCCATCAGCGAGCACGTGGAGTTTGCCGGTGTACACTCGGGCGATGCAACGCTGGTGTTCCCCGCCCAGAAGATTTACTTTGCAACGGCTCGTCGCATCAAGAAAATCAGCCGTCAGATTGCGAAGGAACTCAATATCTCCGGCCCGTTCAACATCCAGTTCCTGGCCCGCAACAATGAGGTGAAGGTGATAGAATGTAACCTGCGTGCTTCCCGCTCCTTCCCGTTTGTCAGCAAGGTGCTGAAGCGCAACTTCATCGAAACGGCTACGAAGATTATGCTCGACGCTCCCTACAGCAAGCCCGACAAGTCGGCATTCGACATTGATTGGATTGGCGTGAAGGCCAGCCAGTTCTCCTTCTCTCGTCTGCATAAGGCCGACCCCGTGTTGGGTGTGGACATGTCTTCCACGGGCGAGGTGGGTTGCATCGGTGACGACTTCGACGAAGCGTTGCTGAACGCCATGATTGCCACGGGCTTCAAGATTCCGCGTCCCGAGAAGGGCGTGATGTTCTCCAGTGGGGCCATGAAGTCCAAGGTAGACCTGCTCGATGCCAGCCGCGTGCTCTACAGCAAGGGCTACAAGATTTACGCCACTGCCGGTACGGCCGCCTTCCTGAACGCCCACGGTGTGGACACCATTCCCGTCTTCTGGCCCGATGAGCGTGCCGATGCCGAGAACAACGTGATGAAGATGATTGCCGAACACAAGTTCGACCTCATCGTGAACATCCCGAAGAACCACACGAAGCGCGAGCTGACCAACGGCTACAAGATTCGCCGTGGTGCCATAGACCACAATATCCCCCTCATCACCAATGCCCGCCTGGCCGGTGCCTTCATCGAAGCCTTCTGCGGCATGAAGGAGGAAGATATTCAGATAAAGAGCTGGCAGGAGTACAAGTAATTCCTGCCCTTGCTCACCAAGCCATCAGGCACGGACGACACGGATGAAAGTTCGGAATGACTGCTCTCTCCGTTAGTCCGTGCCTGATTTTGTTTTTGCCCGTCTGTTCATCGGTGAATGAGAAGAGTCCGCCGAACGCTGCAAGCCTGAAGTCTCTTTAAAACAAAGTGTCCGAAAGTTTAAAACCTTTGCATCAGGAGTTTTAAACTTTCGGACCTTTTCTTTAAATGTTTCGGGAGGTTTTCTTTAAATGCTTTCCGAGTGTGTGCTAACTGTTTCGGCATCACGTTGCAGAGAGCGCGTCCGCCTATGCAAAAGGCGATGCCGCCTGCGTTATAGGGGCATCGCCTTTTGCATTATAGAGCCGTTGGCCTCTGCGTTATAGAGGCGTCGGGCTGTATGTTATGGGCGTGTCGGTTCTTGCGTCAAGGGCTGTCGGCTTATTGGTAGGTATATTCCACGGCCGAGAGGGCGGCGCTGTCCGAGCTGCCTCCATAGAGCAGGAGGTAGTTGCCCTGGAGCGGACGCACGGTGTTGCTGGCGGTGTCCCACCAGTTGAACAGTTCGGCATCGAGCGCGAAGCTTACCTCACGGCTCTCTCCGGCAGGGATGGCCACGCGACGGAAGCCGCGCAGGGTCTTCACGGGACCTTCCTTGTCGTCGGGACGTTGCAGGTAGAGCTGCACGACCTCCTCGCCGTCCTTGCTGCCGCTATTGGTGACGGGCACGATGAGCTGACCGTTCTCCACGCGGGCCTTGCCATAGGTGAAGGTGGTGTAGCTCAGGCCGTGGCCGAAGGGGAAGAGGGGCTTCTCCGTCATGTAGCGGTAGGTGCGGCCCTTCATGGAGTATTCCTGGAAGTCGGGCAGTTGCAGGGTGTCCTTGTAGAAGGTGATGGGCAGGCGTCCGGCAGGGTTATAGTCACCCATGAGGACGTCGGCAATGGCTGTGCCGCCCATCTCGCCGGGATACCAGGCTTGCAGGATAGCGTCGCAGTTCTTGCTCTCGGGCACCAGACCGATGGCACTGCCGGAGTAGTTCACGAAGACGATGCGCTTGCCGGCGGCCTTCAGTGCGGCCAACAGTCGGCGCTGCACGTCGGGCAGCTGGATGTCCGTGCGGTCACCTCCCCTGAAGCCGGGGATGCTGACGGGCATCTCTTCACCTTCCAGGGCGGGCGAGATACCTCCGGCAAACACCACTACGTCGGCGGGTGCAATCTGCTTCAGCAGGGCGGGCACGTCCACGGGATTCTTCTCGCCGAGGTCGAAGTGCAGGGTGGCACTCTTCTCGATGTGCTTGTAGTTCAGCGTGATGGCATACTGCTTGCCGGCCTCGGCCTTCAGCGTGTATATCTCCTTCATCTTCTTGATGGCACCTTGGTCGGCAGCTACGCGCTCGCCGTTGACGAGCAGTTCGAAGGCACCGCGCATCATGATTTGGAACACGATGTTGGTGTTCTGTTTCGGGGTGTAATTGGTGGTGTAGCGGGCCGAGAAGTGTTGCAGGGGCACGTTGGCGGCAAAGGCCGTGTTGCCCTCGGTCTGGAAGCGGAAGGGAGTGGTCTGGCGGGTGGTGGCCACCGGTTCGCCCTGAGCCTCCTGGTTGTCCCAGTATTGGGCATCGAAGCCGTTGCCATTCGCTGTGCCGCATTGGTTGAAGACGCTGATGAAGGCACCTCCCGTGGCGTGGTCACAGGCGGGTACGTGAATCAGCTGCTCCTTGGGCAGGCGGCTCTGCAGTGCCTCCAGCAGGGTGACGGTGTGGGCGGGGAAGCCGTTGTAGTTGCCCCACTGCATCACGGAGTCGTTGGCGTTGGGACCTACGAGTGCCACGGTGGTCTCTCCGCTCAGGGGGAGCAGGCCGTTCCTGTTCTGCAGCAGTACCATGCTCTCGCGGGCCATCTTCAGGTTCAGGGCACGATGTTCGGGGCTGTTGATGACCGACTCGGGAATCTCGTCCCACGGTGTGCTTTCGTCCATCTCGCCCAGTTCGAAGCGGGCCTGCATCAGGCGCTTCACGCTGCGGTCAATCTCTTCTTCCTTAATCTGTCCGTTCTTCACGGCCTCCACCAGTCCCTTGTAGGAGCTGCCACACTCCAGGTCTGTGCCGCTCTTCACGGCAGCTGCCGAGGCGTCGGCCTCGTCTTTGTGGGTCTCATGATGGTTTTCGGCATAGAAGTCGCGGATGGCGCCGCAGTCGCTCACCACGATGCCCTGGAAGCCCCACTCGTCGCGCAGGATGTGGTGCAACAGGCGGTCACTGCCGCAGCAGGGATCGCCCTCATAACGGTTGTAGGCACACATCACCTCCTTCACCTGTGTCTTCTGCACCAGGTCCTTGAAGGCGGGCAGATAGGTCTCCCACAGGTCGCGCGGGGCAATGTCCTTGGCATCGAAGCTGTGGCGGTTCCACTCCGGTCCCGAGTGCACGGCATAGTGCTTGGCACAGGCATGCGCCTTGTCATACTCGGCCTCTTCGGGTCCTTGCAGGCCGCGCACCACGGCCATGCCGAGCTGTCCCGTCAGGTAGGGGTCTTCGCCATAGGTTTCTTGTCCGCGTCCCCATCTGGGG
Source organism: Bacteroides sp. (assembly GCA_017471925.1). Classification (GTDB taxonomy): domain Bacteria; phylum Bacteroidota; class Bacteroidia; order Bacteroidales; family Bacteroidaceae; genus Bacteroides. Next base: position 48,469 of record JAFURM010000046.1, on the reverse strand, counting down.
TCACGGAAGATGTTGATGTTGGGCGTCCAGAAGGTCAGTCCCTGATAGCGTTTGTAGCTCTCCTTCTCCCTGGCCAGTCGCGTCTTGGCCCGTGCCTCGTCGCTCACGGCATTGAACACTTCATAGAGCAGTTGGTCGTCGAAGGAGGCGCCCATGCCGATGGCTTGGGGGAAGACGGTGGCCAGTCCGGCGCGTCCCACTCCGTGCAACGCTTCGTTCCACCACTCATAGGGCTTGATGCCCAGTCGGGGCACGGCGGGCGAATTGTTTTGCATCAGCGCGACCTTCTCCTCCAGAGTCAGTCGTGCCACCAGGTCTTCGGCTCTCTCGGCCGGTGTCAGTGAAGCATCCTGATAGGGTAGCTTGTTGCTGCAGCTACTGGCTATGCAGCCGGTGAACAGCAGGGCAATAAAGATGTTCTTCATGTGCGGATAAATGTTGTTTGGTTTGTTAATGTGATATTTCGGCACAAATATAACCCCTTTTTTCCAATGCAGAGTGGATAATCTGCCTAAAACTGTGTAATTGCGTATGTAAGCTGCGCTCCTGCCGCCAAATATAATCAGTGCGTATGAATGTAATAGACCGTAAATCAGAGCATATATACAATAGGGGCATCCCGATGGCGGGATGCCCCTGATATATAAGGTATATTCTTTACTTAGGTTAGAACCAGCGAGGGTCACCTACTTTGTTATAGATTAACTCTTCGTGGCTTAGGCTAAAGTCGCCATTGGCTGCATCTTTGTAGCCCGGATCATAGGTCGTTCCCGTCTCGTCAATGAACAGACCGCTTCCGCCGGCAGTGTTCAGGCCTGCGGCATTGAAGTAGTTATTGCCCTTGAAGGTCGGTACGTTTGTCTTTGACTGGTTGGAGAAGTTTCCGATGGTGTTGCTTACGATGTTGTTGGTGAATGTGATGACATTGCCGGCATAGCGGACATAGAACAAACGACGGCTGTTGCTTTCACTGGTTACTCCGTCAATCGTACAGTGGTCAATGATGATTTGGGGAGCACTGATGTCGGCAAAACTACTTGCGGCATCGTCATAGCGCACGAAGTCACGTCCCTTACAGGTGTTATAGAAAGTGCTGTTGCTTATGGTCAGAACCTTGATTGCACCCTTACGGCTATCCATGAGGTCACCGCCGTCACAAACAATGTCGTGGATGAGGCAGTTGTTGATGGTGATTTCGTCTACTGCTGCTGCAATGTTCAGATAGTAGAGACCTTTCGTGTAATTCTTGACTTCACAGTCTTCCAGGATGAGTGCCTTGAATGCCGTACCACTCTTATAGTCGAATGTTTGAGCACCGTCACTTCCCGTTCCGTCGAGTATCACTTGCTTCAGGCTTACGCTGTTGGCTCCTTCTTTAATCTGGAAGCAGGCATTGATGATGGGACGGTCATTGGGACGCACAGCCTTGAACTCAATGCTCTTATTAAGAACGATTTTGTTTTGTGTTCCGTCGTCGGCGATGGATTGATAAGTTCCGGGGAAGAGAGCCAGGACAGCACCGTCTTCAGCATCGGCAATGACTTGTGCAAAGTCATCCTCAGGATATACGGCAGTGGCACCGCCCAGGTCAATCAGTGTCTCAAAGGTGATTTCACCACAAGTCTTTTCACCGTTTTTCAATGTGGCGGTATATTGGGTTTCTGGGGTCAGTCCTTCAATGGTAGCTTGTCCGGCTGCCACTTCAGCAGAAGTTACCGTGTGCTTGATATTGCCCGGTTGCAGAATGATTTCTGTCGCATTGCGTCCGGCCGTCCATGAAAGGATGACGGAGGTTGCCGTCAGGTCGTTCTCTCCCAATGCTTTGAAGAGCTGTTCTGCATCGGTCTTGAAGTAGACGCCGCTCCATTTGGAAGTCATACTGGCATCTTCACAAATGGCCTGCAGGCGTGCAGAGTATTTTGTTTCCCCTTCCAATGCCGTGATGACATAGGGATTCTCATCCACGTCGACGGAGTAAGTCGATACAGGCGAACCGACAAAAGTCAGACTGTCGTTGGCAAACAGTTCGATATTGTAGCCTGTTACGCCGCTGGCGGGTGTCCATGTCAGACGGACATCTGTCTTGTTGATTACTCGTGCCTCTACACCGATGGGGGCGAACAGACGGTCATAGTCCACGCTTGTGATTTCTGTGTCTTGGTCTTCGCAAGCGGTGGTGAGGGCGGCCAATGCCAGCCCCACCATATAGGTATATTTATTTAGTTTCATTATGATTCTGATTTATTTGTTTCATCATTGGGTTAATACCATTCGTTGTTCAACATGCCGTTGCTGCTGTCCACGAACTCTTGCCAGATGGGCCAGTATTGGTTCTCGTCGGGATTTTTGTTGTAGAGCCAGTTGATTTTCTTGTCTTCCAGCTTGCTTTCGGAAATCCATGTGACGTTGCTTTCGTAGCCCAATGCGGCACCGGCTTCGTCAGTATCGCCGTGGTTCAAACCGTAGATGACCAGCGTTTCACCATCTTCAGCCGTCTGGTAATAGAGCTTTTCGGGCAGGTCGGCATAGGCACCCTGACGGCTACGCAATTGCACCATTTTTTCCTTGGCTTCGTCCAGCTTCTCTTTCAGCATGTTCCAGCGGATGAGGTCTGCCTTGCGCAGGCATTCGCCGGCAAATTCCAACGCACGTTGGTCCACGATGGCCTTGAAGAAGGCATCCTTGCTGGCTGTGGCTTGGCTCATGTAGGCCGTTACCTTGGCAGCGGGCAGGGCACGGTCCAGGATGGGCTTCAGGTAGGGGGCGGCGGCTGCCGGGCCTTCCAGTTCGTTGATGACTTCAGCGGCCATCAGGTAGATGTCGGCCATACGCATGGCTTGCCAGTTCACACCGTCATCGTTGGTAGAGGTCACGATGCGATTCATCCATTCATAACGCAGTTTGCCGAAGCACCAGTTGTTCAGGGCACGCAGCTGTTGCTTGGATGTAGTTTCCTTGCTCCAGTCATAGGGTACACAAGTGATGTCGCGGCGTACGTCTTCCACGTCGTAGTCATAGAACAGGTAGGGGAGCGGGCCGTTGACACCGCCCTGTGCTTGTTGGGTGTATTGGTCTTGGGAGTTGTGTTTCACGCCGAAGGTATAGAGTACACGGCCGCGTCCTTCAGAGAAGGGGATTTCCCAAATGGATTCCTCGCCGGCTGTCACATCGTCCTTGCAGAGTTTCAGGAAGTTGTCCTTGAACTCACCCAACTTGTTCTTGCCGCTGTTGATGATTTCCAGGCATTCGTTCTTTACGATGGTGTACATGGCGGTACGCTCCAGCTCGGGGTCATTACTCAGGCTGATGGCACCACCCTGACGCTGGCTGTAGCCACCGGCATAGAGGGCTATGCGGGCACGGAGACCCTTGGCGAAGGTGCGGCTTACACGTTCGGTAGACTTGGTGGCGGCATTGTCGTTGGGCCAGGCCACGAGTTTGCTGGCTTCGTCAAGGTCTACAAGCAGTTGCTTGAAGATTTCGTCACGGTTGCTGCGGGGCAGGTAGAGCGTCTCGGAGGTGATGGGCTCGAAACGTGCCGGCACGTCGCCCCAGGCCTTGATGAGGTCCAGGTAGATGAATGCGCGGAGCGTCAGTGTTTCGCCCAGGAGTTGGGCCATGTCGCTGTCGCTTTCTGTATTGCCGTATGTGCGCAGGCCCTCGATAATCTTGTTGGCACGTTCAATGGCTTCGTACAGTTTGGCGTAGGCATTGTTGGAACTGTTCATCTGTCCGTTGCCGGCAGCTGTTCCATAACTTCCCAGGTCGTTCTTGCCACCGTCGTTGAAGTTGTCGGTATCTTGGCCATTGATCCACTCCACGTCACTGTTCAGTCCATAGTAGGGTAAGAAGCGTCCGCGGTAGGAGTTTGTCTCGCCAAATGATTGATGGATACCCATCACTGCAGCCTCGGCCATGGAGTAGTTGCTGAAGATGAGTGATTCGTCCATGGAGGACTGGGTGGGTGCATCCAGGTCGCAGGAAGCTGTCATGCCCACCAGCGACAGGGACAATAATGTGTTGAATATATATTTCTTCATATGATGTATTCTTTATGTAAGTGTTCAATGATTAGAAGTTCAGGTTGACGCCTACTACAAACTGGCGGCTCTTGGGATAGGCTGAGTAGTCTACACCCGGAGTCAGGTTGGACTTGCGTACGGAGGATACTTCGGGGTCGTAGCCGGAGTAGCTGGTGAGGCAGAATACGTTGTAGGCTGTTACGTAGAAGCGCAGGCTCTGGATTTTGGCTTTCGCTGTCAATGCCTTAGGCAGCGTATAGCCCAGAGTCAGGGTGTTCAGGCGGAGGAATGAACCGTCTTCTACAGCCCAGTCGGAGAAGATGAACTTCTTGGTGTAGGGTGACCACATGGTGGTGTTGGCGTTCATGGCAGCCAACTGCTCCGGGTCGTTGCAAAGGGTACCGTCGGGGTTCAGGTTTGTCCAACGCTTGCCATCGGCCATGACGTCAATCATGTTGCGATACTGGTACTTGCTGCTCTGGGTGAATTCCACTTTGTTGGCGTTATATACATCGTTGCCCACGCTCCAGTTGAAGTTGGCGCTCAGGTCGAAGCCATATGCACGGGCGTTGACGCTGAAACCGCCGGTATGTGTGGGGTTGGCATCACCGATGATTTCACGGTCTGAGTAGTCTTCGGCTACGATATTGTCGCCGTTCAGGTCTTTCAGCTTCATCATACCGGGACGCAGGTTGCCTACTACCGGAGAGCAGTCCACTACGCCTTCCTTCAATACCCATTGGCCGTCGATGTAGCCTTCGAAGTCGCTCACTTCATAGCGGCCGTCGGAGCGGTAGCCCATCATTTGGCCTACGCTTCCGCCTACGGAAATCCAGTAGTCGTTGTTGATTTCGGTAGAGGCCCATGAAGAGGCTTCACCGAAGTCGTCCATGATGCCCAGGTCTTTGATCTTGTTCTTATTGAAACCAATGTTGGCACTGAAGCTCAAGCCATAGTTCTTCTTGTTGATGGCTGTCCAGTTCAGGGTTACTTCCAGACCCTTGTTCTCCGTCTTACCCATGTTGCGGTATTGAGAGTCGTAGCCCGTTCCGCCTGTACCGAAGTTTATCAGCAGGTCTTTCGTGGTGTTCTGGTAGGCTTCGATAGTACCGTTCAGCTTGCCGCCCCACAGGGTGAAGTCGAGACCCAGGTTGCGGGTAATGGTCGTTTCCCACTTCAGGTCAGGGTTAGCCATCACTTTGCTGGGTGCCCAATAACTGCTGAAACCGTTTATCCAACTGGTGGTGTTGCTGTTGTAGCTCTGTGCCAACTGGCCTGAAGGAATGTTGTTGTTACCGGCCGTACCGTAGCTGAAACGCAGTTTCAAGTCATCCAGCCAGTTGCTGGTGCTTTCCATGAAAGGCTCTGAGGAGATACGCCATGCAACAGCGGCTGAGGGGAAGTATCCCCAACGGTTGCTGGGACCGAACTTGGAGGAACCGTCGGCACGGAACGTGGCGCTCACCAGGTATTTGCTCTCAAAGTCATAGTTTACACGACCGAAGAAGGAGAGCAGTTTGTCATTGGGGTTCACGTAATTCTCAATGTTATAGGGAGTGGTACCCTTCAGGTTGGTCAGCTTCCAGGCTTGGTCGGAGGTTATCCAGTCGGGGAAGCCGTGTACTTCGTTGGTCAGGTTGTTGGACTTGGTAATAATCCATTCGTGCCCCACCATGGCGTTCAGGTGATGGCTTTCGCTCTTCAGCACCTTTTCGAAGTCGTAGCTCACAGTGTTGGTGTTGCGGAACTTGTGGCGGAAGTTGTTGGTCAGGCGGATAGCCGGATGGCCTTGGTTTTCGCTGGCGGGTGTGTTCTTGATGTAGTAGGTGGTAGTTCCCCAGAAACGGTTGTCGCTGTTGCGGTAGTCATCATAGCCCACTTCGGTCTTTACTTTGAAGTTCTTGAAGATTTCCCAACCGAAGCTACCGGACATGTTCAGCTGCTTACGCTCTTTCACTCGGTCGTTGTCATAAATGGCAGTGATGGGGTGGTAGAGGTTACCCAAGTCATCGTCGGCACTACCGGCAGAAGAGTCGAGGTTCTTCAAGGGGATGGGAGTGTAGATGACGGAGTACTTCAGACGTCGGTCGGTGTCGAGTGTAGAGGTGGCATCGTTGGCACCACTGCCCATAACGTCGGTTTCTGAATAGCGTACCTGGAAGTCCAGAGTCACGTTTTTGGTCGGCTTGGTGTTCAGTTTCAGGCTGAAGTTGTCACGCTTGAAGGAGGAACTTTCCATGATGGCCTTGTCGTTCATGTGGGCATAACTGAAGGCGTAACGTATTTTCTCGCTGCCTCCGGTAATACTCAGGTTGTGGTTAAAGGTGTGCCCCGTGCGGCCGAAGGTGAGGTTCTGCCAATCGTTGCCGGTCAGGTTGTCATACATGTCCATGTCCTGATACTTGCCGAAGTAGTTTTCGTAAGAACTGAGATCATCGCCGTTTTTCAGCAATGCCAGTTCATACTGCCATTTGGCATAGTCTTTCGGGCTCAATACGTCAAGTGTGTTGGCGATTTGCTTCCAACTGTAATAGGCGTTGTAGTTCACGTTCACCTTGCCCTCCTTGCCGCTCTTGGTCGTAACGAGGATTACACCGTTGGCACCGCGGGAACCGTAGATGGCTGTAGACGAAGCGTCTTTCAGTACGGTCATGTCTTCGATGTCACTGGCGGGGATGTCACTGATGGACTCTACAGGGAAGCCGTCTACGATGAACAGCGGTTCGTTGCTCTGCGTGATGGAGCCGCCACCACGTACGCGGATTTTCATCTCGGCGTCGGGAGAACCTTCGGTTGTCGTAATCTGTACACCGGCCATCTTACCCGTCAGGGCTTCCGTTGCCGAAGCTACAGGTACGGCAGCCAGTACTTCAGAGTTTACAGTGGCTACGGAACCGGTCAGGTCCTTGCGCTTCACTGCACCATAGCCGATGACCACCACCTCTTCCAGAGCTTGGGCATCGTCTGCCATGACTACGTTGATTACTTTTTGCCCTTTGACGGCAACTTCCTGTGTGGTCATTCCCACGTAGGAGAACACCAGGGTGGCATTGGCGGGAAGGCTGATGGTGTAGTTACCGTCGATGTCGGTAATTGTTCCGTTGCCGGAGTTCCCTTTCTCAACTACAGAAGCACCGATGACGGTTTCTCCTGTCTTGTCTGTCACAGTACCTTTTACGGTCACGTTCTGCGCCGATACGCTGAGCGATATCACGGCCACTAAAAGGAATAGTAGCGCTGTGCGCATGTTTCTCATTTTGTTAGACATTCTTTGCATACTTATAATTTAAAAAAATAATGTATTTCTCATCGTGTGGCCGTACACGCCTGTACGGTCGTTTGGCGCTGCAAATGTATGGGGATGTAGTAAAACAGATGTGTAAATACTGTTTTTAGACTTGTAATTTTTGTTATTTGTCCTCGTCTCCGGCCCTTTCCTGCAGCAGGCGGGCTATCTCGTCGGCATGGTCGGCCAGGTAGTGGGGTGAGTAGGCCTCCAACTCTTCCCGTGGACGGAATCCCCATGTGACACCGCAGGCTTCCACTCCGGCGTTGCGGGCTGTCTGCATGTCCACGCCCGAGTCTCCGACGTAGAGCACTTGCTCTCCGGAGATGCCAGTGGCTTGCAGAATGTGTTCCACGATGGCGGGGTGGGGCTTCACGGGGATACCTTCGCGCTGGCCCAGGACGGCACTGAAGCGGATGTGTGGGAAGTAGTGGGCTATCAGCTTGGTGGTGGCCGATTGGTATTTGTTGCTGGCTACGGCCAGCCGGATGTCTGCTTGCTGTAATTGTTCGAGCAGTTGGGGAATGCTGGGATAGGGACGGCTGAGGTCGGTATTGTGTTGGTCATAGTGGGGCAGGAAGGCTTGCCTGACGTGCAGGATGTTCTCCTCCGTGCGTGCATCGGGCGGCAGGGCGCGCTCAAAGAGTTTGTTGATGCCGTTGCCCACCATGAAGCGGTACTCCTCCTCGGCGTGCGTGGGGAAGCCCAGACTGTGCAAGGCGTGGTTGGTGCTCTGTGCCAGGTCGGCGATGGTGTTGAGCAACGTGCCGTCCAGGTCGAATATGAGTAATCTTTTCATTCCATTGTACTGATTCAAGTCGGGGGCAAAGATAGGGCTTTTCCTGAAATAACGGATATCTCCCGTCCTGAAATCGTCCCTGTGGAACAAAAAAAGTGCGTGGCCGCTGCGGACCACGCACGCAATAAACCGGCATGTGGCGTGCAACAAGCTGTGTCGGCCTGTGTCGTAAACGGAGTTTGCCCGTGAATCATTTTATGAATCAGGGCGTGATTCTTAAGAATCGCGTTTGTATTCTTAAGAATCACGCCCTGAGTTTTAGGAATACAGGCCGGATTCATAACTTCTGCCCGGCCTGTTGCCTTCTTCCTGTCCGGGCTGTGAAGGATTCTTCTGCGTCCGGAGCGGATTTTGGGCGTGCATGGCCGGCAGAAGGTGCGCAGGGGTCACTTCTTCGTGATGCGGAACCAGTCTACATCGGTCCATCCGCCGTCGTTGGTCTTGATGGCAGGGCGGGTGCAGAAGGTTCCCACCTTGGCGCCGATCCATTGCCCTTCACGCACTTGGAAGGGCTTGCCCAGCGGCTGGAACTTCTTGCCGTCCAGGCTGTAGCTGAACTGGCACATGGTGAGCAGGTCGTGGCCGCCTTCGCTCTCCTTGATTTTCTTGCCGTCGGCAGTGAACTTCACACGCAGGTAGACGGTGCTGTCGTTCAGTGTCACGCTCTCGTTCACCGTCTCGCTGCCTCCTTTGTCGGCCTTGGGACATACCACTTGAGAGAGGAGAAGTCCCTTGTCGGTGTTTTCAAGAGCCAGGGCGGCATAGTCGCGACCCATCACAACGAGACCGGTGCGCTCGCCCTTGTAGCGGGTGTCGGGGGTGAAGGTCAGCTTCATGGTTGCCGTGAAGTTGGGGGCCGGTGTCTTCTGCAGCAGCAGGTTGGACACATCCCAAAGGCTCTTGTAGTCGGCCGGAACGGGATAGGAGTAGAGGCGCATGTAGCCCTTGTCGCCGGCATGGTAGGCCCACTTTTCGTTGATGTTGGCGTGCCACTGCCATTGGGGAGAGAGGGTGTAGCCGTTGAACTCATCGCTCTCCTGCGGATTGTTCTTGGGATAGGTCTTGCCCACGTTGGGCTTCTTGTAGGTCAGCACGGGCTCGCCGCATCCGTCGCCATCCTTGTCGATGCCGATGACGGGCCAGCCGTCTACCCATTTCATGGGCTGCAGGTGTACCAGGCGTCCATAGGCACCCACGTCCTGGAAGTGCATGAACCAGTCTTCACCGGTGGTGGTGTCCACCCAACCGCCCTGATGGGGGCCGTTCACGTTGGTGTTGCCCTGGGCAAGGACGGTCTTCCACTCATAGGGACCGTAGACATTCTTGGAGCGGAGCACCACTTGCCATCCGGTGGGCACGCCGCCGGCGGGATGGAAGATGTAGTAGTATTCGCCCTTCTTGTAGAACTTGGGACCTTCGCAGGTCTTGTGGGCCTCATGGCCGTCGAAGACGATGCGCGACTGGGTGATGGCTTGAGTGGCTTCGGCGTTCAGCTCGCAGATGGCGATGACGCTTTTCAGGCCGGCACGGCTGCCCGCATAGGCATGAACCATGTAGACCTTGCCGTCTTCGTCCCACAGGGGGCAGGTGTCGATGATTCCTTTGCCCGGCTTCACCAATACAGGCTCGCTCCAGGGACCTTTCGGGTCTTTGGCCTTCACCATGAAAGCACCCTGGTCGGGGTCGCCCCAGAAGATGTAGAACTCGCCGTTGTGATGACGGATGGACGGTGCCCACACACGATTGCCGTGCTCGGGACGCTCGGGAGTTTCGATGGGCGGCAGGGCATAGCGCACGGCATGGCCGATGATGGTCCAGTTCACCAGGTCCTTGGAGTGAAGGATGGGCAGGCCGGGTAGGCAGTTGAAACTGGAGGCCGTCAGATAGTAGTCATCGCCCACGCGGCAGACATCGGGGTCGGAGTAGTCGGCATAGAGCACGGGGTTCTTGTACTTTCCGTTGCCCAGGTCGGGCGACCAGACTTCGGATACATAGGTTGCCTCTTGGGCGGCGGCTGTCGCGGCCATCGCCAGGGCAAGGCAAAGCAGTGTCTTTTTCATCTTTCTCATATTGTTTGTTGTGAGTTTCTTGGGTTGGAGTGGACGTTATTTCTTCTTGTCGGCAGGTTTCACCTTGACGAGAACGGGATGTTCCAGTTCTTCCTTCCACTGGCGCATGTAGGCAAACCAGGAGTCGGCATCGGGATAGCCGAAAGTCTCTTTGCGTGAGGTGAACATCGTGTAGTGGTGGAAACCTTGTTGGCCGGGTGCGGAGAGCGTGTAGAGAAAGTTGTCCTTGTCGGACACTTCCTGTACCACATACTTGCGGGGTATGTAGGTGGCGATGCCCACAGTCTCTTTGGCATACCTTACGGTGTCGGTCACGGGCCAGTGGCGTCCCCAACTGCCCACCAGTCCCTTATGGTCCGAGTCAGATACCGTTTCGGTACCCATGATGTTCTGCACGCCGGTACAGAACAACTCGTTCTCCAGCGGTTCGCTGAAGCGGGTTTCAATGAGCAGGTCGCGGTGGCCGGCATAGAGGATGTAGCGTTGGGTCATGGTCAGTTCCTTACCTTGGTATTCCCAGCCCTTCACTTCCACCTCGGCAACGGTGCGGATGGGACCGTAGGAGAGGATGCGCTCGGTACGGAAGGCTATCGGCTCGATGTGGGTGGCCTTCTGGCCGTCCCAACCCTTCAGGGCACCGATGCCGCAGCTGTTGCCCACCATGAGCACGTCATCGCCGAAGCCACGCTGCAGCTGTTCGGGCGTGGGGTAGAAGAGACTCTCTTCAATCTCCAGGCCCTTGTTGAACTTGCCGTAGGGGTCAATGGTCTGCTTTTGGTTGAAGTAGATGCGGTAGCCCACCAACTCGGATTCGAACATGGGGCCGTGGCCGTGTACCATGCTGTAGAAGTTGGTCGTGCCGGGCACGGTGACGGACTGTGCCGGGGCGTGCTTGTTCTTCTTGGCCTCGCGCACCAGCAGGGTGGCATATACGCGGGCGGGATATCGCTTGTCGCTCTTCTCGGAAGAGAGGGTGACGGTGAGACTCTTCTTGCCCTTGGCCGGAAGGTCTATGACGAAGGCCAGTTCGTCGGCTTTCAGGTCACCGTCCAGGTCGTCCAGTTGGGAGGGAATTTCGGTCGTTCCGTCCATCACCACGGCCGAACGCACGCGGAAGCCGGGCTTCAGTTCGTCCAGGCTGATGGCCACGGGAGCATCGCTCTTGGCTTTCTTCCAGGGATTGCTCACTTCCACGGTCACTTCCGTGCTGCTCTTGTTCTCTTGTGCTCCGGCCCATCCGTAGAGGCTCAGGAGGGCGGCGAGTAAAACTGTTTTCTTTTTCATAATATGTGTGTATAAGGGTTGTTGTTCACTGTTCACTCTTTCCATCCCTTCTCCTCAAAGGAACCGCAGGAGAGACAGGCCGGGTCTATGCAGACATACTTGATGCGCTGCCGGCGCCAGGTGTAGACGATGTGCACCTTACCGTCCTTTCCTTGGATGACGGAGGGGTAGGAGTATTGGTTGATGGGCGAGTCTTCCAGAATGGCGGCCGCCTGCCAGTGCATACCGTCGGTACTGATGCCTACGTTGATGGGCGTGCGGTTCTTCTTCTTGCCCGCAATGTAGCGGTAGTGGTTGTAGACCAACAGGTAGCGGCCATCCTGCAGTCGGAGGCCGTCGATGCCCGAATTGTTGTTGGGGAGGTCGATGAACTCCAGCGGACTCCAGGTCTCTCCACCGTCGCGGCTCCAGGTGCTGGCTACCGAACCGTTGTTCTGCGTGCGGCACAGTGCCTGCAACGCACCGTCGGGATGCACCAGAATGGTCGGTTGGATGGCCTGTATGGTTGTGTGTCGGGCATTGCTGCGCCTCAGTTTGTCGGTCTCGGTCACCTCTTGGGCAGCGATGGGACCCACCATCTTCCAGGTGCGTCCTTCGTCTTCGCTGATTTCAAAGTGTACGCGCCATCCCTCCTTGCCCTCTGTGCTGCTGGGGCATATCATGCGATGGCCTATCCATACCGGCTTGTTCTTGATGGGGCCCAGGAAGCCTTGGGGGAGGGCTCTGGAACGACTCCACGTCTTGCCGCAGTCGCGTGACGTCACTACATGGCCGCTCCATCCGGCTACGTTTACACCTATTTTATAATAGAGTTGCAGCTCTCCCGAAGGCGTAACGGTGAGCACCGGATTCCAGCAGGCATACTTGGTGCCGTCCAACACGCCGTCGGCCACCTTTTGCGGGGCAGTCCACCCTTTCTTGGTAAGACGGCTCACCCAGATGCAACAGTCGGGATTCTTCTCCTTGGTGCCTCCAAACCAGGCTGCCACCAGTCCTTTCTTGGTTTCTACGATGGTGGCGGCATGACTTTCGGGGAAGGGCGGATAGTTGCAGATGAACTCATCGGCCAGGATGCCTTGACGACCGTTGCCTGCCTCTATACTCTTGGGCATCCGGAAGTGGTAGCTGCCCGAACCGATGCGGCAGACGGTGAAACCCGCCTCCCGGCGCAGGATGGTGATGTCATCCTGCTGCTGCAGGGAGCGGCCGCTCTCGCTGATGAGACCGCTTTCCGCCTGTGGAAGCCACACTTCGGCCGTCGTGTTGGCCGGTATCGTCACCTGCCATTCATACGCTTGCGGGCTTTGGGTCCAATGACTCTTCACCTCACCATAGGGGGTGGTGTAGGATGCCTTGATGTAGCCCACCTCTTCCAGTTCGAAGGCCGGTTTCATCTTCAGCGTCTTGAATCCGGGAGCGGAGGCTGCTATGCCGGCCAGATGGCGGTAACAGAAGGGCAGCAGGTCGCCCAACAGCATGACGTGGTTGCCGCTGTTCATGGAAGGGTCTGCCGTGTCACCGTTCCACAGTTCCCAAATGGTAGTGGCTCCCTTGGCGGCCATGTAGCCCCAGCCGGGGTACTTGTTGTGGGTGGCCAGCACGTAGGCCACATCGCTGCGTCCCATCCGAACCAGTTCGTTCATCAGCCATTGCACACCGATGACGCCGCACTGGATGGTAGCGTTGTAGTAATCCACCATCTTGTCAATGATGGCCCGTGAAGCCAGATTGCCTTGCGTGCTGTCGGCCAGGCCGAAAGCCAGCGGCAGAAGGTTGGCGGTGACGGTATTGTTGGAGTAGTATCCCTTTTCAGCCTTCCAATAGTGGCGATTGAAGCTTGTTTTCACCTTCTCTGCCAGGGCTTCATACTCCTGCACGTCTTCCGTATAGCCCTGCAGGCGGGCAAACTTAGCCAGCAGTTGCAGTGACTTGTAGAAGTAGGCGGTGGCTATCAGACGGCCGTCGGTGATGCGTGTGCTGTCCTTGGAATGAATCAGCTCGGGCGATTCGGGCGGTACACACCAATCACCGTAACGGTCACGGGTGAGGATGAACTCCTCGTTCATATAGGCTTCCTGCATGTGCTGCAGCCACAGCTTCATGGCCGGATAGTGCTTGCGGATGGGGGCATCGTTGGCATACTGCTCATAGAGCATGTCGCCCACCAACAGGAAGGTCACGGGCCAGGTCATGTTGTCCGTGTAGTAGTAGAAGTAGGCTGGAGCCACATCGGGGATGCAACCGTCGGCACGCTGGGCCTCGCGGATGTCGTCCATCCATTTGGCGTAGAGCGGTCCGTTGTCCATGAGGAAACTTTCGCCCAGGCACCCCATGGAGCGGTCGCCTAACCAGGGTTGGCGTTCGTTACGCTGTGGACAGTCCACAGGCATTCCCTTATAATTGCCTCTGATACCCCAATAGGCATTGTGCAGGGTTTGGTTCAGCGTGGGGTGGTCACTCTCCAACGTGCCGCTTCGGGGCATGTCGTCGTTCACCACCTCGCCGATGAAGTTTTCCGTGCATGGGGTGCCGGGAAATCCGGTTACCTCCACATAGCGGAAACCGTGGTAGACGAAGCGCGGTGCCCACTCTTCTTCCTCTCCTCCTTTCAGGATATAGAGGTCGGTGGCCTTGGCATCGCGCAGGTTGGCCGTGTAGAGTTCGCCATCGGCCTGCAACGTCTCGGCGAAACGCAGCCTGATGCTGTCGCCCTTCGTACCTTGCAGTCTCTTCAGTCGCAGCCATCCCACCATGTTCTGTCCCATGTCTATGATGTATCTGCCTGGCGCCTGCTGACGGATGTCGCTGGGCGAGAGTCGCTCCACGACCCTCATGCCGGGCATCATCTGTGCGCGGGTGAGTCCGGCTGGGATAGAGACACGTTCGGCTGCTTGCCAACGGCTGTCGTCATAACCCGGCTCGCTCCAGCGTCCCAACTCCTTGCGGGCGTCATACTCCTCACCGTCATACTCGTTGTTGCTGCGTATGGGACCATCGGCAGTCAACTTCCAGTCGGTATTGGTGGAGATGGTCTCCCGAGTGCCGTCTTCATACTCCACAATGAGGTTCAGGCGTACCTTGGGGAAGCCGAAGTTCAGTATCTTATAGGTCCGATGGTTTTGCTGCATGGTGTAGTAGCGTCCGTTGCCCAGAGTCACGCCGATGGCGTTGGCTTGGTGGGGGGTGAGGAGGGCGGTCACATCATAGGTGTTGTAGAACACACTCTTGCGATAGTCGGTGGGGGCAGGAGCCAGTACCAGGTCGCCCACCCGTTGTCCGTTGATGAAGCATTCGTAGAGCCCCAGTCCGCTGATATGCAACGTGGCCTGCCTGATGCTTTTCTCTTTCAGGGAGAACTCCTTGCGCAGGTAGCGGGCAGAGAGTCTTGACCAACGGGTAGGCTCGTCCCAGGGCATGTGGCGGTCAAGCCCAATCCATCGTCCCGCCCAGCGATGCTCGCCCAGCAGTCCCATGCTCCAGTGGGCCGTTTCGCTCCAGAGAGCCGTGCCGGCCGTGGTCTCCACCAGTACTTTCCAGTAATATCGCCCGTTGGACAACAGTTTCTTCCCCTGATAGTCCACCCAGATGGAGGCATCGGAAGCCACCCGCCCCGAATCCCACACGTCGGCGCTGTCCAGCTCCAGCAGGTGGGGGGAGGAGGCCACGAGAATGCGGTAGGCCGTTTGCATGGTGTTGCGATGCTCGCTGCGTATGCGCCAACTGAAGCGTGGTTGCGGTGTGTCTATGCCCAAGGGGTTGACAAGTTGTTCCACACGCAGGTCGCATGTAGAAACAGAAACGCTCTGCGCGGCCTGTATGGAGAGGCAGCACAGAGCGAAAATAAGGCAGGATAATTCCCTCAACTTCATGGCTGAGTGAGAATTACATAGGGATGGACAAAGGCTTTGACGAATCGTTCTGATGCTCCTCGCCATTGACTTTGACGTTCTTGGCATTCTTGATTTGCAGTACCTCGCCGGTTGTCTTGATGACCACGTTGTCCAGCGTGACGTTGACAGCCTGGCTGATGATGATACCCTCCTTGGCCTCGCTGATGACTACGTCCTTGATGGTCACGTTCTCAACGGGCATCTCGGGCAGACCGTTGAAGAACATGGCACGTCCTGAGCCTTTGCAGGTCACGTTGGAGATGTGGATGTTGCGGAAGGCGGGAGTCTCTTCCGTCACGGGCGGAACGGCAGCCTTCATGCGACCGGCCAACTCGGCCTCGGTCTCCTCACCGGCACCTTTGCCACCATAGAAGAGGTCGAACAGCAGCGGTTCGTGAGGAATGTCTATCATGTTGATGTTGTTGATGTAGATGCCTTCCACTACGCCTCCGCGGCCACGGGTGCTCTTGAAGCGCAGGCCGACGTCTGTGCCCAAGAAGGTGCAGTTGTCCACATAGATGTTCTTTACACCGCCGGACATCTCGCTGCCCACTACGAAGCCGCCATGACCGTGCAGCACCACGTTGTTCTTCACCACTACATTCTGGCAAGGTTCGCCACGCTTGCGGCCGTCCTCATCCTTACCCGACTTGATGCAGATGGCATCATCGCCGGCGTCAAAGATGTTGTTGGTAATCAGGGCATAGTTGCATGACTCCAGGTCCAAGGCATCACCGTTCTGGGAATACCAGGGATTGAACACCTTCACTTTGTTGATGGTGACGTGTTCGCAAGAGAGCGGATGGAGACACCAGCTGGGAGAGTTCTTGAAGGTGACACCTTCAAGCAACACTTTCTTGCACTTGGCAATGCTGAGCATCACGGGACGCAACCAGGGACGAATCTCTTTCCAGTCCTCTTCGGTCTCTATGCCGGAGGGGTTGTTGAACTCCTTGGTAGCCTTGGCACCCTTCAGCGAACCGGCTGTGGGATACCATACATCGTTTTCCACAACACCGCCCGACTTGATGAGATTGTTCCATTGGGAAGCCGTCATCTTGCCTTTCTTCACCGGACGCCAGCTGTCTCCCGAACCGTCGAATGTACCGAGACCGGTAATGGCGATGTTTTCGGCATTGCGTGCAAATATAGGAGAGGTGCAACGGCGAGTGTTCAGTCCTTCGAATGAAGTGGTGATGATGGGATAGTCATCAAAGTTGTCTGAGAAGACTACCAACGCATTCTGTTCGGAATGGAGGTTGACGTTGCTCAACAGTTCAATGGGGCCGGTGAGCCACAGACCTTCGGGAATAACTACCTTACCGCCACCCTTGGCATGGACTGCCTGGATGGCATCGTTGATGGCCTTGGTGTTCAGCGTCACACCATCGGCTACGGCACCGAAGTCGGTAATGTTCACGGTGTAGTCGGGGAAGGAGGGACGCTCCACCCGTTTCATCTCAAATGGAAGGTTGGCATAAATACTGTTCTCGGTATCAGTAGAGGTAGCTACTTGTGAGCCTGCCTGTTGGCAGGAATGCATCAGTAATATGGGGAATGCTGCACACACAAGTGCCCATAGCTTTTTGATGGAGGTGTTCATTGTATGAATAGTATTATTAATTGTTTGTTTTCTGGTAATAGTTCGTTGAATAAGCGGTTTAATCATCTGCATTGTTCCTTTTTTTATTACCCTCCCGTAAGCGGCTCTCACGAGTGGCTTACGGAAGCGATAATAAAGATTCATGTTAACCTAATTCTAACCTTAAATAAATATTATGAAAAAACCTCTTAATTACGTTTGCAAAAGTAGCGGATTGCAGGATAAACGGTGTGTACTATTTGACGGAATTGGTGTAAATTTTGTCATTTCACCGTGGAAATTGCACACTTTTGCCCTATTTGTGCTATCTTTGCGACCGAATTAACAAGAATAATAGGTATGAGTTACAATTTACTAAAAGGTAAGAAGGGCATCATCTTCGGTGCCTTGAACGAACAGTCCATCGCATGGAAGGTGGCTGAGAAAGCGGTGGAAGAGGGTGCAGTCATCACCTTGTCCAATACACCGGTAGCCGTGCGCATGGGTGAAGTGTCTGCCCTGGCCGAGAAACTGAACTGTGAAGTGATTCCGGCCGATGCCACCAGTGTGGAAGACTTGGAGAATGTTTTCAAACGTTCCATGGAAGTGCTGGGCGGACAGGTGGACTTCGTGCTCCACTCCATCGGTATGTCACCCAATGTCCGCAAGAAACGTACTTATGATGACCTGGACTATGACATGCTTTCCAAGACGCTGGACATCTCGGCTGTCTCTTTCCATAAGATGATTCAAGCTGCCAAGAAAATGAATGCCATTGCCGACTATGGTTCCATCCTGGCGCTGAGTTACGTGGCTGCACAGCGCACCTTCTATGGCTACAACGATATGGCCGATGCCAAGGCTCTTCTGGAGTCCATTGCCCGCAGTTTCGGTTATATCTATGGCCGTGAACACCACGTGCGTGTCAACACCATATCGCAGTCGCCTACCATGACCACGGCCGGCTCCGGCGTGAAGGGCATGGACAAGCTGTTTGACTTTGCCAACCGCATGTCTCCCCTGGGCAACGCCTCGGCAGATGAATGTGCGGACTATTGCATCGTCATGTTCTCCGACCTGACCCGCAAGGTGACCATGCAGAATCTCTATCACGACGGCGGATTCTCCAGCGTAGGCATGAGCCTGCGGGCCATGGCCACTTACGAAAAGGGCCTGGATGAATACAAGGACGAGAACGGCAACATCATTTATGGTTAAACTGTCAGAATAGCGATTGGACACATGGAAACAGCTCTCTATCTATTGCCCGTGACCTTGGGGGAGACTCCGATTGAACAGGTGTTGCCCGCCTATAACAAAGAGGTTATCCTGGGAATACGTCACTTCATCGTGGAGGACGTGCGCTCGGCACGCCGTTTCCTGAAAAAGGTGGAGCGGAGCATTGATATAGATGCCCTGACCTTCTACCCCCTGAACAAGCACACCTCGCCTGCCGACATCTCCGGCTATCTCCGTCCGTTGGAGAATGGGGAGTCTATGGGAGTCATCTCCGAGGCCGGCTGTCCGGCCGTGGCCGATCCGGGGGCTGATGTTGTGGCCATTGCCCAACGCAAGAACTTGAAGGTGGTCCCGTTGGTGGGGCCATCTTCCATTGTTCTCTCCGTCATGGGGTCGGGGTTCAACGGGCAAAGCTTTGCTTTCCACGGCTACCTCCCCATAGAGCCGGCAGAGCGTGCCCGGAAACTGAAGGCACTGGAGCAGCGGGTCTACAATGAACATCAGACCCAGCTTTTCATAGAGACTCCCTATCGCAACAACAAGATGCTGGAGGATATCCTGAACAACTGTCGTCCGCAGACCAGGCTGTGCATTGCGGCCAACATTACCTGTGAGGGCGAACTGATAAAGACCAAGACGGTCAGGGAATGGCAGGCTGCTCGTCCCGACTTGTCCAAGATTCCCTGTATTTTCCTCTTGTACAAATGACCGATTTGAGGTGTTCGTATTCGTTTTCCAGAAAACTGCTGAACACACCTTTACCTAAGTTCTGCTCGATTGACGAGAAGGTCCAGGGCTTTCCTTGCTCTCCTTCTCTTTTCCTCGCTACCGTTTCATCTTCCAATTCCAGCAGGTATAGGTAGACCAGCCGATTGGTCTCGCTGTTCTCATAACGGTATCGGATGTTGAACTCCACCCGGTCGGCATCGGCTTGGGGCATCTGTTCCGTGACAATCCGTCCCACTCCTTCTTCCAGACTCTCCCCGTAAGCCAGGCAACTTTCCAACGGTAGGTCCGTTTTTCCTGCTTCCAAGGAAAAACGCCCCATCTTTCGTGGTTGAAGATAGAGCATGCCGTGGACTATGACGGCAATGCGTATCACCGGATGCAGCAGGTGGCTCTTGCCGTTTCTCATATCTTCGGCCAGTACTTTGCCGGTCACTTCGCCACGAGGGGTGACTATCGGCAAGAACGGCATCTCACCAAGTTCTCTGTTGAAGTAGCTGATGCACCACTGGTTCAGGAACATGGCGATGATGAAAAGCAGTGGCGGTAAGAGCAGGAACAACAGGGCATGGAGTGTGGAACTGACGGGTGCGGATATGTACCCTAAAAGCAGAATGACCATCAGGTGCCCCCCACCCAGCAGACAGACGATGCGGGAGGAGACAAACGTGGCTTCCATTCCTTGTTTCAGGTAACTGCAATGCTGATGGCTTCGGCAAAACGCATGAATGGGGCGTTGCAGAATCAGCAGTAGAAGG
This sequence comes from Bacteroides sp., assembly GCA_017471925.1. Lineage (GTDB taxonomy): Bacteria > Bacteroidota > Bacteroidia > Bacteroidales > Bacteroidaceae > Bacteroides. The sequence continues at coordinate 28,814 of JAFURM010000046.1, read as the reverse complement.
GGAGGGGCAAGGAGACCCACTTCAAGCACAAAAGGGAGGGCTATCCCGTAGACCTTCTGGGGCATGAAGATGGTGCATAGCATGAGGAGGCATAGAATGGCGGTAGTGGCGCAGAGCAGGATTTGGGGAATGCGCAGACGGTGACAACTGTAGTTCAACGCGCAAGCCAGCAGGCCGATGCCGCTTCCTATATAGAGTGCAATGTCGGGTGCGACAATGTTGCAGGCTGTCATAGTGATGACGGCCGGCAGGAAGCCCAGGGACATATTGAATTGGGTGGATAGTACTTTCTTCTGATTCATATTCACATGCAAGTCGTTGTCGTTATTATATATAGGTATATAACAATGCCGGGCGAAAAAGGTTCGTCCGGCATTGTTGTTTGGTACGTTAAAAAAATAACTTTCTTGTTGGAAAGGTGAAACAGCGCATATACAGCAACTTATTTACCCTTGAGTTCTCTATCGAAGAAACGGGTCAGTTTGCTGTAGAGGTGCAGGCGTGTCTTCCCGCCATAGATACTATGGTTGCGGTTGGTGTAGATGTGCATGTCGAAGGGCTTGTTGAGTTGCACCAGCTTTTCTGCATACTCGGCACAGTTCTGGTAGTGCACATTGTCATCGGCCATGCCATGTACCAGGAGCAGACTGCCATGCAGCTTGTCGGCACGTTCCATAGCGGAGGTCAGTCTGTAACCATCGGCATTTTCCTTGGGGGTACGCATGAACCGCTCGCCGTAGATGGTGTCGTAGAAGTTCCAGTCGGTTACGGCTGCCACTGCCACGCCGGCTTTGAAGACCGGTGTGCCTTCACTCATGCTCATCAGAGTGGTGTAGCCACCGAAACTCCATCCCCAGATGCCGATGCGGCTCTTGTCTACATAGGGCAGTGTGCCCAGATAGAGTGCGGTTTCCACCTGATCTCTGGCCTCTTTGACGCCCAGGTTCAGGTAGGTACACTTCTCGAAGTCGGCTCCTCGGCCACCGGTGCCCCGTCCGTCTACACAGACCACGATGTAGCCTTGGGAAGCCATGTAGGTCTCCCAACTGATGCCGAACTTGTCCACCACCTCTTGTGAACCGGGACCGCTGTACTGGTATTGCAGCACGGGATATTGTCGGGAGGCATTGAAGTCTGTCGGCTTCATCATCCATCCGTTCAGCTCTATGCCGTTGGAGGTACGGAAGGTGAAGAACTCTTTCTGGGGCAGGTCGTATTCGGCCAAAGTGCTTGTCAAACGGCTGTTGTCGATGAGAGTGGTCAGTCGTTTGCCCGTATGGTCGTTCAGCGTGATGATTAGCGGTGTGTGCAGTGCCGTATAACGGTTCAGGAAGTACTTCATGTCGCTGCTGAACAGAGCCGTGTTGGTACCGGCCTGCTGGGACAACTTGATTTTCTTCCCCTTACGGTCGGTCTTGAAGAGGGCGGTACGCAGTGGGGAGTCGTCATAGGCCGTGTAGTAGAAACTTTGTTCATCGGGACTATAACCCAGGAACTCCTTCAGGGGGGCATTGCCGCTGGTCACTTGCTTCAGCAGGTTTCCTCCCATGCTATACCAATAGAGCTGGTTGAAGCCGCTCTTCTCGCTGGTGAAACTGAAGGCTTCCTCAAAGAAATGGATATTGTCAAAGGTGCTCTCCTTGATATAGGTCTCGCTTTCGTCACGCAACACCAGCTTACAGACGGTGCTTCTGGGATCGGCAAAATAGAGGTCGAAGCGGTTTTGGTGACGGTTCAGCGTCATGACGGCCAGTTTGGCCGGGTCTTTGGTGAAGCGGATGCGTGGAATGTAGCCGTCTGCATCGAGCGGAACCTGTATCTGACGGGTCACTTTGGACTTGATGTCGAAGGTGTGTACGGAGACTTTGGAGTTTACTTCACCGGTCTTGGGGTACTTGTAGACGTAACTTCCCGGATATTTGGCGAGTGCATCGAAACGCGGGGCCATGCCGGCAAACAGTGGGAAACTGTAAGAGGGAACCTGACTCTCGTCCCATCGGATAAAAGCCAACATCTTGCTGTCGGCACTGAACTCCAGGGCGCGGTCGAAAGCGAACTCTTCTTCATAGACCCAGTCGGGAGTGCCATACAGAATCTCGTTGCGCTTGCCGTCTTCGGTGACCTGGCTCTCGCTGTTGCCATAGTAGCGTTTGACGAGGAAGATGTTGTTCTCTCTTACGAAGGCCACCATGCTGCCGTCGGGCGAGAACACCGGAATCTGCTGGGGACCGCCGTCGGAGAGACGTTCCACCTTGTTGTTGATTTGGCCTTCGATGTTTCGGTTGAGGCTGTAGAGATAGTGTACGGCCGTGTAGGAGTGTCGATAGATGGGAGCGGTTTCAGTGGCGATGAGCAGGCAGCTGCCATCGGGCGAGAAGCTGTAGCTGTCGAACTGCTTGAAGGGACACTCGCGGGCTGTAGTGGCGTCGAAGAGGACCTCCACTTCCTTGCCGGTCTTGAAGGAGTATTTGATGATTTGTGTACCTTCGCGGTTCATCTGGGAGTAGTGCTCGCCATCACCGGGAATAGGGATGACACCGTAGATGTTGTCGGGGCGGAACTTTCCCGACAATACTTCTTTCAGTTCCAACTCTTTGCCTCCTTGGGCAAAAGCCGTCCATGCACAGAGGCAACACAGCAGGATAAAGCCTATTCTTTTCATATACTTTCGGTATGTTTCTCGTTTCCTTGCAAAAGTACGGATTAATGTTTGAATAGACAAAAAACGTCTGCCATTTGATGCAGAAAGCACGGATTACGTGGATGGCATGCGGAGATTGAACCCCTTTCCGCCATATCCACGTCATCCGTGCGTTGGTTTAGATGTGTGCTTATCGTTGTTATATTTGCTCTTCCTGTTGGAACTTGCGGCTCACTTTGAGCAGGTTGGTCGTATAGGTCACCACGTTCTGTGCCTCCTGAATCATTGTCAGGTAGACCATGCTTACTTTGATGCTTCCGCTTTGGCTTTGGATGCGGCGCAGTTCTTCCCGTTTCAGGTGGGCCAGCTGGCCGTTCAGTTCGTTGGCCTTGCGCACTTCGGCTTCCATGCCGTCATAACTGTTGTCGGCAATACGGGTGCGGCACAGTTGAATCAGGTAGCAGATGTCTTCCATGACATCGCTGAACTCGCCTTTCTGTATGGCATCCAACGGCTTGAAGTTGTTGTCGATATGCTCCAGACAGGGTTCGCAAAGACGCCCGATGCTGTAGACCAGTTCGCCGGCAAAGTCATTGCCTTGGTAGTAATAGAGTCCCTTCTCCAGTACCGTATTGTTGTCCAGTCGGCACATGGCAAGCGTGCCCGTGCGCTTCATCTGCTTGATGAGTTGCTTCTCGAACTTCACGGCTCCCATGGAGCGGCGCAGGCCGCGCAGGTTTTCGTGGAAGAATGAGGTGGAGGTACGCTCAAAGTTCTCTTCGGCAAACGCCAGGACTTTAGAGAGCTCTTCGCGGGTGTGCAGACGCAGGAGGTTCAGAATCTCTATGTTATCACTGCTTTGCAGGATTTGCTTGATGGTGCTGTTGCCTTGCTCTTTGGCCTTGCGCTTCTTGAACATCACCTGGCTGCGGATAAGCAGGAAGGCTGCCAGGACAATCATGGCCACGGTAGCCACCATACCACCATAGTAAATAAGCAGGGTGACAAGGAAACAGGCGGTAAAGGCTACACCGGCCGTGAGGAACCAACCGGCAATGACGCTGAGCACACCGGTAATGCGGAATACGGCAGAGTCACGTCCCCAGGCGCGGTCGGCCAGTGAAGAACCCATAGCCACCATGAAGGTCACGTAAGTCGTGGAGAGGGGCAGTTTCAGTGAAGTACCTAAGGCAATGAGCAGGCTGGCCAATACTAGATTGACGGAGGCACGCACCATGTCGAAGGCTGCACCATCGGCAATGATGGCCTCATCCTTGCGGAAGCGTGTCTCAATCCATCGCTTGCTGCTTTCGGGCATGATTTTACTGACACCGTTGGCCATGGCCATGCTGAAACGTACGACTGTACGTGCCATAGGGGTGCTGCCGAAACTCTCTTCGCCCTCATCCTGACGGGAGAGGTCCACTGAAGTCTTGATGACGTTATGGGCTTTCTTGGAGGTGTAGAGGGAGTAGACCATGACGGCACCGGCACCGAAAAGGAAATACCACGGGGTTTTGGCAGAACCTTGCAGGGATTCCATCAGATAACCGTCGGGGCCGGCCTCTTGTCCATTGGCCATATAGTCCAGATAAGAGTCATAACCGGCCAGGGGAACACCGATGAAGTTCACCAGGTCGTTGCCGGCAAAGGCCAAAGCTAGACCGAATGTGCCTAACAGCACGACAATCCGGAAGATGTTTATCTTGAAGACGTGGAGAATCTGCATCAGAATAGTGAAGAAGACAAAGATACCTCCCAGTAACGGGGTGGTGTATTGGCTCAGCCACTCTTTGGCTTCTGGAGTCATGAAAGCACTGGTTTTCAAACCCTTGAACAGCATGAAGTAGATGATGCTGGTCACAGCGATACCGCCGAAGATGCCGATGCTGTATTTCATGTGCTTCTTGTAGTTGAACGTGAAGACCAGACGGGCCAGCCACTGTACCAACATACCGAAGAAGAAAGCTATCGCTACGGAAACGAAAATGGCCATGATGACCGAAAGCGCCTTGTCTGTGTTGATAAGTTCGCCCAACTCGGCCGAACTGGAACCATAGGTCTTGATGAGTGCCAAAGCGAAGGTTCCTCCCAACAGCTCGAAGACCATGGAGACTGTGGTGGATGTGGGCATACCCATGGTGTTGAAAACATCGAGCAACACCACGTCGGTCAGCATCACAGCTATCAGAATGCACATAATCTCCTCGAAATAGAAGTGCTGAGGCTGGTAGATGCCGTGGCGGGCGATGTCCATCATGCCGTTGCTCAAGGCTGCACCGATGAATACACCGATGGCGGCAATGAATAAAACTGTCCTGAACTTGGCTGCTTTTGCTCCTACAGCCGATTGGAGAAAGTTGACCGCATCATTGCTGACGCCTACCATGAGGTCGAATATGGCGAGTACGAACAGGAAGATGACGATACACAAATAAACTGTTTCCATAACGATGTATTTAATTTCCGACTGCAAAGGAACGCAATGCTTGTTGCAGGGGAATGTCATACATGTTACAAAGATGTTACAGCTTTCTTTTCAGGTAGTCATAGAATGTGTATTGTGAGCGGATGGCTTCTTTGGAGGGGTGGGGAGACTTCCAAAGGTTACGCAGATGGTCGTCTACGAAACAGGCTTTCCGCTTGTCGGACAGTTGGATGTGGAGCATGTCGGTTAGTTCCTGCTTCAGCGTTTTGTCCAACACGGGGGTAACAGCCTCGATGCGGCGGTAGAGGTTGCGGCGCATCCAGTCGGGGGAGCCGAGGAACACTTTGGAGTGTCCGCCGTTGCCGAAATACCATACCCTGGCATGTTCCAGGAAGGTGTCTACAATGCGGGTCACCCGAATGTTGCGGCTATACTCCCGGCCGGGAATGAGGCAACAGATTCCCCGCACAATGAGGTCTATCTGTACGCCGGCCTGTGAGGCTTCATAGAGACGTTCTATCATGATGGGATCCTGCAGGGCATTCATCTTCAGGATGATGCGTCCCTGCTTGCCTTGTCGGGCAAGAGCCGTTTCACGGTCTATCAGACGGTTCAGTTCGGGAATGAGGTTGAATTGGGCTACCAGCAAGCGGTTGAACTTGGGACTCTTCTTGCCGCGCAGGGTCTGAAACAGACGGTGCAGGTCGTTCACGATGACAGGGTTGCAGGTGAACAGTCCACAGTCGGCATAGAGCAGGGCGGTCTTCTCGTTGAAGTTGCCGGTACTGATATAGGCATAACTGGTCAGCTTATGTCTTTGGGCATCGCGGCGCAACACGAGCGCCACCTTGGCGTGTACCTTCAGTTTGGGAATGCTGAAGATGATGTTGATGCCGGCTGCTTTCATCATTTCGGCAGTGGCCAGGTTGTTTTCTTCGTCAAAACGGGCTTTCAGCTCCACGAAGACAGTCACCTTCTTGCCGTTCTGTGCCGCAGCCATCAGGTTGTTGATGACGGCCGAGTTTTCTGCCACACGGTATTGGGTGACCATGATTTCATGGACATCGGGGTCGTGTACAGCTTCATAGAGAAAGTGGATGAAGTGGTCGAAGGAGTGATAGGGGTAATGGAGCAGGAGGTCTTTCCCGGCCACGTAGTGAAAGATGGACTCCTTCTCGTCCAGGCAGGTGAGCCGCATGGGTTGCAGCCTCTTTCCCGGGCGCACGCTGTTCCCGGGGTTGGGCAGGTGTCTTAGGTCTTCCAGGTTGAGGTGTTTGTCGCCCGGCACCAACTCTCTGCGGTCTATGTGGTAGGCATCGACCAGGAAGTCCAGAAATTCCTGCGACATGGCACGGTCGTAGACGAAACGGCAGACGGCACCAATCTTGCGCTTCTTGATTTTGTTTTTCACCTGTTCTATGATTTCATGGGTGTTGGCCGCATCATCAATAAGGATGTCGGCATCGCGTGAAATCTTGATGCAGTGACTGCTCTCTTCTTCATAGCCTGGAAAGATGACGTCAAGGTTGGCCTTGATGATGTCTTCGATGAACATCAGGTAGTGATTCTTGCCTACACGCGGCAATTCGATGAAGCGTGGCACTTTGCTGTAGGGCAGCTTCATCACGAAGTGGCGGATACGTTCAGGGTCATCCGCTGCCACACCTTTTTTATATAGGCGCACAGCCAGGTACAACCGGTTGTCGCGCAGGAAGGAGACAATCCTGTTCTTGCTGACGGGCACAGGCGAAATGTAGGGGAAAATCTCTTCACGGAAGAAACGGCGCACAAAGTCGTGATGGAACGGTTCCACCTGGGATCGGCTTTGATAGAAGATGATGTGGTGTTGTTTCAGGGCGGGAAGAATCTTTTGTTCATAGATGCGTACACGGTCCTCCAGTTGGCGGGCTACCTCGTGGTTGATGGTTTCCACCAGTTCCAAGGCCGACTCTGCACTTTCGTCCTCGCTCTGGGTGACCCCACTGGCTATGGCTTTATGGTCGGCCACACGGATTTTGTAGAACTCCTCCAGGTTGGACGAGTAGATGGACATGAAGTTGATGCGCTCATAGAGCGGCAGCGTCTCGTCCTCGGCTTCCAACAGTACGCGATAGTTGAATGACAGCCAACTGATGTCTCGTTTGAAATATTTGCTTTCCATGGCCCTTTGATTTATTCTCCAAAAGTAGGTATCTTTGCGCATAAAAACAAAGGAAAATGACAAAAGTTGGTTTATTATCTGATACTCACGCCTGGTGGGACGAGAAATACCTGCAATATTTTGCGGAGTGTGACGAAATCTGGCATGCCGGTGATATCGGTTCGTTGGAGGTGGCGCAGAAACTGGCGGCATTCCGTCCGTTCCGAGCGGTGTATGGCAATATAGACGGGCAGGACATCCGCAGGCTTTATCCTCAGGTGTTGCGTTTTACGGTCGATGGGGCCGAGGTGCTCATGAAGCACATCGGCGGTTATCCCGGAAACTATGACCCTTCCATCAAGGGAACCCTTCTGGTGCGTCCTCCCAAACTCTTCATCAGCGGACATTCCCACATCCTGAAGGTGAAGTATGACAAGACGCTCGACATGCTCCACATCAATCCGGGTGCCTCCGGCAGGTCGGGCTTTCATCAGGTACGCACCTTGGTCCGTTTTGTGGTGGACCAGGGTATGTTCAAGGATTTAGAGGTGATTGAACTGGCCGGATAGCTTTTCCCACTCATCGCACAGGGCGGGCATGGAGGGAAAGAGCAGATCGGCACCGGCATCAAGCAACACTTGTCCGTCAATGGGACCGGTGTTGACGGCTATGGTGAATATGCCGGCTGCTGCTCCGGCTTGTACTCCTATAGGCGCGTTTTCTATGATGACGGCTTCGTTGGGGGCGACGCCGGCCTTGGCCAATCCCATGAGGTAGGGCTCGGGATGAGGCTTGCCATACTTTACGTCGAAGGCGGTGACCATACGCTCAGGGGCAAAGATGCCGGGGAAGTTCTGATCCAACCTTCCGAGCAGGGTGCGTTGGCCCGAACCGGTTACCAGAACGGGGGTAAGCCCTGCATGCTTCACTTTCTGCAACAGTTCCCAAGCACCGTGCATCGGTTGGGCTTCGGGATGCTTGTTGAACTCCTCGCTCTTTTCGGCATAGATCTGCTCAATCATGTCCGGCGTTGCATCCCGGCCATATTGGCGTTGGCAGACGAGGTTGATGGTAGCGGCTCCGGTACGTCCTTCGTGCATGTACGCCTCTTCACGGCTCAGGTGCAGACCGTGGCGTTCCATAACGGTGTGCCAGGCATCGGCATGATAGGGCATGGAGTTGAAGAGTACGCCGTCCATGTCAAAGAGTGCGGCTTTCAGTCGGAGGTTGCTGTAGTTGTGGCGTTGCAGGTAGCGGTTGATGGCTTCTTGGTACATAGGATGCAGTATGAAAACGGGCACGGATTACACGGACTTCCACGGAATAAACATCTCTTTCCGTGTATTATCCGCGCAATCCGTGCCTCTCTTATTCTAAAATACTTTCTTACAGACGTGCCTGGATGGCTTTGGATGCTTCTTCATAGCCGGGCTTGTTCAGTAGGGCAAACATGTTCTTCTTGTATGCCTCCACACCGGGTTGGTTGAAGGGATTGACTCCCAGCAGATAACCGCTGATGCCGCATGCCTTTTCGAAGAAGTAGAGCAGTTCACCGATGCTCTCTTCGCTCAGTGAGGGGATGACCACGCGTATGTTGGGAACACCGCCGTCTACGTGGGCCAGCTGAGTGCCCAGCTCGGCCATCTTGTTCACTTCGTCCACACGCTTGCCGGCCAGGAAGTTCAGACCGTCAAGGTTCTCGCTGTCGGTGGGTACTTCCAGTTTGTGGCTCACCTTCTCCACGGAGATGACCGTTTCATAGATGGTGCGTTCACCTTCCTGAATCCACTGACCCATGGAGTGTAGGTCGGTAGAGAAGTCTACGGCTGCAGGGAAGATACCCTTGTTCTCCTTGCCCTCTGACTCGCCGTAGAGTTGCTTCCACCATTCGCTGACGTAGTGCAGCTTGGGGTTGAAGTTTACGAGAATCTCAATCTTCTTCCCGCTGTTGTAGAGTGCGTTACGGGTAGCTGCATAGAGTGCTGCGGGGTTCTGTGCGAAAGGTACGTCCAGACCGCAAGCCTTTTCCATGGCTGCAGCACCGGCCACCAGTTTTTCAATGTCGAAGCCTGCTACGGCGATGGGCAGCAGGCCTACCGGAGTGAGTACAGAGAAACGGCCGCCTACGTTGTCGGGGATGATGAAAGACTTGTAGCCTTCCTTGTCGGCGGTCACTCGGGCTGCACCCTTCTTGGCATCGGTTACGGCTACGATGACCTTTTGGGCCATCTCTTTGCCGCGCTGGTCTTCACATTGTTTCTTCAGCAGGCGGAAAGCCAGGGCTGTCTCGGTCGTAGTGCCCGATTTGGAGATATTGATGACACCGAACTTCTTGCCTTTCAGGTATTCGGTGAGTTCATACAGGTAGTCTTCGCCGATGTTGTGTCCGGCATAGAGGATAACGGGAGTCTCGTTCTTCTCTTGCAGCCATGTAAAGCTGTTGGAGAGAGCTTCGATGACGGCACGTGCACCTAAGTAGCTGCCGCCGATACCGGCTACGACCACGACCTCACAGTTCTCGCGCAGGGTCTGCGCCGTTGCCTTCAGGTCGGCCAGGTGTTCTTTGGTGATGGATGACGGCAGGTGCAGCCAACCTAAAAAGTCATTACCGGGGCGGGTGCCCTTTTCCAGTGCTTCTTGTGCAGCCATTACTTCGGCTTCGTAAGCGTTCACGGATTCCATGGAGACGAATCCGAGGGTTTTCTCAATGTTTAAGTTAATCATATCTTTAGAGTTATGAATGTGCGGTACTATCTGAAAGAATCGGTTAATAGCTTTATCTCAATCATGGGGGATATGCGTTCATACAAGATGTTGTAGACGGCATCCACAATGGGCATGTTCACGTGGTGGTGCTTGTTGATTTCCTTGATGCATTTGGTGCCGTAATAGCCTTCGGCTATCATTTCCATCTCTATCTGTGCACTCTTCACGGAGTATCCCTTGCCTATCATGGTGCCGAAGGTGCGGTTACGGCTGAAGTTGGAGTAGCCTGTTACCAGTAGGTCACCCAAGTAGGCCGATTCGTTCACATGCCGGTCAATGGGATGTACGGTCTGCAGGAAACGTTCCATCTCCTGTATGGCATTGGACATCAGTACGGCCTGGAAGTTGTCGCCATACTTCAGGCCGCTGCAGATGCCGGCTGCAATGGCATAGACGTTCTTCAGCACGGAACTGTATTCAATGCCCACCACATCGTTGCTGATAGAGGTCTTGATGTAGTTGCTGGCCATTCGGCGGGCCATCATGCAGGCCTTGTCGGTGTCGGGACAGGCAATGGTCAGGTAGGAGAGACGCTCCATGGCTACCTCCTCTGCGTGGCAGGGACCGGCCAGGACGGCAATGTTCTGGGGGGGCACCCCATACTCCTTGGTGAAATATTCCGATACAATCATGTTGTCATCGGGCACGATTCCTTTGATGGCCGTGATGATGAATTTGTCCTTGATTCTGGTCTTCAACTTCTTCAGGTGAGACTTCAGGTAAGGAGAGGGGGTGACAAAGATAAGCGTATCGGAGTCCTTCACCACATCGTTGATGTTGTTACTGAAATTGATGCGCTTGGTGTCAAACTTGACACTCGTCAGATAGGCAGGATTGTGGCCCAGCCGTTTGAAATCGGTAATGCGGTCTTCACGCCGCATATACCAATTTATCGACTCGGCCTGAGCCAGTACCATTTTGGCAATGGCTGTGGCCCAGCTTCCTCCGCCCATGATGGCTATCTTTCCGGGAGATTTCATTTATTGATTTGTTCCACCCATCCCTCAACGTCTTTCACGGTGGGGGCGGTCAGGTTTAACTTGTACTTCTTGTTGATGCCACAGATGTCCATGTGAAGCTTCTGCGGATTCACTCCGGCCATGTCGCTCACGAGGTTGTAGCCTGCCTTCTGGATAACGGATACCCACTCTTCGGCGATGCCCAGCTCCATATACTTGGCGGGAGCGTCCTTCGGAGTCACCTTCTCGGGGCGCATCTGCGGGAAGAACAGTACCTCCTGGATGAAGGCATTGCCGGTCAGCAGCATGGTGAGTCGGTCAATGCCGATACCGATACCCGATGTGGGCGGCATGCCATACTGTAAAGCCTTGAGGAAGTCCTGGTCGATAATCATCGCTTCATCGTCGCCCTTGTCGGCCAGGCGCATCTGTTCTTTGAAACGCTCTTCCTGGTCGATGGGGTCGTTCAGCTCGCTATAGGCGTTGGCCAGTTCTTTGCCGTTTACCATCAGTTCGAAGCGTTCGGTCAGTCCCGGCTTGCTGCGGTGCATCTTGGTCAGCGGTGACATCTCCACGGGATAGTCGGTGATGAAGGTCGGCTGGATGAAGGTGCCTTCGCAGAACTCGCCGAAGATTTCGTCTATCAGCTTGCCCTTGCCCATGGTGTCGTCTATCTCCATGTTCAGTGCCTTGCCCACTTCGCGTATCTCTTCTTCGCTCTTGCCTTCGAGGTCGTATCCGGTCTTCTCCTTGATGGCTTCCAGGATGGGCAAGCGGCGATAGGGAGCCTTGAAACTGATGGTCTTGCCGTCGATAACCGTCTCGGTGCAACCGTTTACGGCCACACAGATGCGTTCCAGCATCTTCTCGGTGAACGACATCATCCAGTTGTAGTCCTTGTACTGCACATACAGCTCCATGCATGTGAACTCGGGGTTGTGGGTCTTGTCCATACCCTCGTTGCGGAAGTTCTTGCCGATTTCATACACACCCTCGAAGCCGCCTACGATGAGACGCTTCAGGTAAAGCTCGGTGGCAATACGCATGTAGAGGTCAATATCCAGCGAGTTGTGGTGGGTGATGAAGGGGCGTGCACTGGCACCGCCGGGAATGCTTTGCAGGATGGGGGTCTCTACCTCGGTATATCCGGCCTCATCCATCACGGCACGCATGGTCTTGATGATGGTGCTGCGCTTCAGGAAGGTCTCCTTCACGCCTTCGTTCACGATGAGGTCCACGTAGCGTTGGCGGTAGCGCAACTCGGGGTCTTCAAACTTATCATAAGCCACACCGTCCTTATACTTCACGATGGGCAGCGGCTTCAAGCTCTTGGCCAATACGGTCAGCTTTTGGGCATGGATGGAGATTTCGCCCATCTGGGTGCGGAACACGAAACCTTCGATGCCGACAAAGTCGCCCAGGTCAAGCAAACGTTTGAACACGGTGTTGTACATCTCCTTGTCCTCACCCGGGCAGATGTCATCGCGGGTGATGTATACCTGGATGCGTCCTTTGGAGTCTTGCAGTTCGATGAAAGAGGCTTTGCCCATGACGCGGCGGCTCATGATACGGCCTGCTACTGAGACCTGACGCGGCTCTGCATCATCCTTGAAATCAGCTTTTATATCGGTAGAGAAAGCGTTGGTTACATACTCTGCTGCGGGATAAGGCTCGATACCCATCGCGCGAAGTTCATTCATGCTGTTGCGACGAATGATTTCCTGTTCACTTAGTTCTAAAACGTTCATATCGTTAAAAATTAACTCAATTTGGGGACAAAAGTACGAAACATTTTTCAGATTACACTATTTTTTCTCGATTATCCTTTGTTGCGAGTGGGAATGATTCTTAAAAAAGCACTACCTTTGCACCTTGAAAACAAACCGTATCGAGTATGACAGAACAAAAGGTGCCCACAGCGTTGGGTACAGAGCCTATCAGAAAACTGCTGATGCAGTATGCTGTCCCGGCCATCATAGCCATGACTGCTTCTTCTTTATATAATATGGTGGACAGCATCTTTATCGGGCATGGTGTGGGTCCGATGGCCATTTCGGGTCTGGCGCTGACTTTCCCTTTGATGAACCTGGGGGCAGCTTTCGGCTCATTGGTGGGTGTGGGAGCCTCCACACTGGTTTCCGTGAAGTTGGGGCAGAAAGATTATAATACGGCCCAGCGTGTCTTGGGAAATGTCCTGGTGCTTAATATTATATTAGGTGTGTTGTTCACCGTGCTTGTCTTGGCCTTTCTCGATCCTATCCTCTATTTCTTTGGAGGCAGTGATGAGACGGTGCCCTATGCCCGCGACTACATGGAGGTTATCCTGCTGGGCAATTGTGTGACCCACATGTATTTGGGCCTGAACGCCGTGTTGCGTTCCGCCGGCCATCCGCAGAAGGCCATGTATGCCACGGTGGCTACGGTGGTCATCAATACGATTCTGGACCCCGTTTTCATCTATGGCCTGGATATGGGCATTCGTGGGGCGGCGGTGGCTACGGTCATTGCACAGGCCATTGCCTTGATGTGGCAGCTGAAGTTGTTCAGTAACAAGAATGAACTGCTGCATTTCCATAAGGGCATTTTCCGTCTCAGGCGGAAGATTGTCTTCGATTCGCTGGCCATCGGCATGTCTCCCTTCCTGATGAATACGGCGGCCTGTCTCATTGTCATCGTCTTCAATCAGGGCCTCCAACGCTATGGCGGCGACTTGGCCATCGGTGCGTTTGGCATCGTCAACCGATTGGAATTCATCATTGTGATGATTGTGATGGGCTTTAATCAGGGCATGCAGCCTATTGCCGGCTACAACTATGGTGCCCGTTTGTTCGACCGTGTGCTCAGGGTGACAAAACTGACCATCTTCTGTGCCACCAGTGTCACTACTTTCGGTTTTCTGGTGGCCTTGCTGATACCGGAAGTCGTGGTGGGGATATTTACGACGGATGAGGAACTTATTGCTCTGTCCAGTAAGGGCTTGCGCATTTCATTGATACTCTTCCCTATTGTCGGTTTTCAGATGGTGACCTCCAATTTCTTCCAGAGTATAGGCAAGCCGGGAAAGTCCATCTTGCTGTCGCTCTCCAGACAGTTGCTCGTCTTGTTGCCCTGTCTTCTCATCCTGCCCCGTTTCTTCGGCGTGTGGGGCGTGTGGTACAGTAAGCCGGTGTCCGATTGTGTCTCCAGTCTTGTGGCGGCTTTCATGCTGATACACCATTTCCGCCGCTTCAAGTCTGCGGGCTGAGAAGCGGGGTAAGAACAGGCTCTAAGTCAAAGATGAATTCAGGCACGGATTACATGGATAAACGGGGGTATTTGGGTCATACTTCCGTGCAATTCCGTGTAATCCGTGCCTGAATAATAATGCTCAGTTGAATGTCGTATAGGTGACTTGCAGCTGCAGCGGAGTCTTCACTTCACCGTTGTCACCCGTTTCGGGACCGCCCATCAGCTTGGCATAGCCGGGCTTCAGGTCGTTCTGTATTCCGATGATGGAGGCCGTGCTGCTACTGCTGTCATAGGTGATGCTGACAGGCACGAGCAATACCTTGTCCCAGTCGGGATTTTCCGCTTCCCATTGTGCTTCGTCCCATGCTGCACCAGCCTTGGCCTTGGCGGCCAGCTTCTCGTTGATGCAGGTGGTCACCAGGCGTGAGATGTTGGTGAAGGTGTACTGGTTGGTGGCCACATTGTTGTGGGCCACGACATACGAAGTGATGTTGTCCGTCAGTTCGTTGTTCTCGAAGAAACTTTCCATTTCACTCTTCCGTATCAGCAATACGTTGGCAGGTACATCCATGCTGAACTCATAGTCGCTCTTCTCGTAGTAGTTGGTGAAGGTGAGCTGTACACCGTTCAGGGTATCGTTGGCCAGTTTCTGGTAAATCTCGTCGTAGGGCAGGGTGGCCTGTGTGAAGATACCTGCGGGGGACTTGAGGTAGGTCCAGCTCTTTTCATTCAGGCGTTCCTGGATTTTCTCGGAGTTGCTGAAGCGGTTGGCCTGGATGACCTCCTTGGTCGAGGCGAAGAAGGTCTTTACGCCATAACCCAAAGAGTCGGCAGGTTCGCCTTTCTCGTTCAGAGTGCCGTCCTGCTTTCTGTAGGCCACGCCGGTAGAATCGTTCAGAATGTGGATGCGGAACTGGAATTGCAGGCTCACCTGGTCTACGTAGAGCACCGTACCGTCACCGAAGTCAGAGGTGATGTAAACCCCCTTGAAGACATTCTCGATGAACTTTTCGGCATTGGCGAAGTAGTCATTCTCGCCGCGCTCATAGGCTCTGTTCAACTGCAGGACGTGGTTGGCAAACTCTTTGCCCAGCGTGAAGGCCACGTGCGGATAATAGGTCTTGTTGCCGTAAATGTCGGTGGCGTTGCGCACGGAGTCGGAGACGGAAGCGTCGAAGGCGCTGTATGCCTTGCGTCCCAACAACTTGGGCTCACTGCCTTCCGGCATGTAATATTCGGCCGGGTCGATGTCGGTGTAGCGGTTCAGGTCCAACTTCTTCTGTAGCTCATATACGCTCATCCGGTTGGCATTCAGCGAATCGCCGAACCATGTGCTGTAGTAGACAACCAGTTGGGCATTGATGGCCGTGTCGCCGGCCAGTTCGCCTACGGCGATGGTATCTCCGTTGGTGATGGTTTCCGAGTAGGGCTTAGGGAACTTGAAGTCGTCCACGCAGTTCAGTTCGGTCAGGAAGCTGGCCTCATAGTAGCCGAAGAGTGGGTCGCTGAAGCGTCCCACGTAGCCGGTGCTTGACCTGGCGTACACTTTCTCGACCGGCACCGATTCGGTCGTTACGTTGAAAGTAGTGGTGTGGGCCGACAGACCGTCCGATTCGGGCAGCATTTCCATGCCCAGGCTTTCCGTTGTGTCGTCACAACCCAGGAAAGCCATAACGGCGGCCATAAGCAATATTCCGATATGCTTTACTTTCATGATGTTCTCTTACTTGTTTTATAGTTAAGTGGATAGTTTGGAATTTGCAATCGTTAATCTTCTGTTTCCTCTTCCTCTCCGCCCCACACCTGGTCGTAGAAGTCGTTGCAGGCAGACGGGAAGTTGTCGGGGTCCTGATGCTCAAGGATGAGTTTACCGGTTTGGCGGGCATATTCCAGCACCTCCTGATTTACGTTTTCGCTTTGCACCACCACGCCGTCCGAGAAGTCTATGGCCAGTTTGCAGAGTGTGGCATAGTTTATCGGCTCCTTCAGTGAGGCGACATCTTTCTTGGCGATGCCCTTCAGCATCAGTTTGGTGGCAAAGTCGGGATGGAAGTCCTGCTTGAAGTCGTCTTCATAGAGTGAGAAGATGACCTTGGTGTCTCTGAAAGAGGGCTCGTCCTTATAGGCCTTCTTGATGTAGAGCGGAGCCAGGGCGGTCATCCAGCCGTGGCAGTGGATGATGTCGGGACACCAACGCAGTTTCTTCACCGTTTCCAGCACGCCGCGTGCATAGAAGATGGTGCGTGCATCGTTGTCGTCATACTCCACTCCGTTTTCGTCGCAGACCTGCAGACGGTTCTGGAAATAGTCGTCATTGTCAATGAAGTAGACCTGCATGCGTGCCGACTGGATGGAGGCCACTTTGATGATGAGCGGGTGGTCGGTGTCGTCAATGATGAGGTTCATGCCCGAGAGACGAATCACTTCGTGCAACTGGTTTCTGCGCTCGTTGATGTTGCCCCATTTCGGCATGAATGTTCTGATTTCTCTGCCTTTTTCCTGGATGGCTTGGGGCAGGTTCCTGCCCATGAGTGACATTTCGGTTTCTGAAACGTAAGGAGTAATTTCTTGGGTTATAAATAAAACCTTGTTCGCTTTTGTCATAATAACGATGTTCTCAATTATAGTGCAAAGATATAAAAAAAAACGGGCAAATGGACAAAAAATGAGGTAATATAATTCCTTATGAATTGTTAAGTGGTTGATTGATAGTGTGTAATCGGTGGACTGAAAAGGTGCGCTCGAAGGGATTTTTGCATTAATTTGCGATATTTCTTCGTTATCTGCCAAATAATAGCTTATTTTGCATCGCTTTTGCAAATAACTCAAGTTATCATATAACTATAAAAGATGGAAATAGTACATACTATCAAGGACTTGCAGGCCGCTCTCTCGGCATTGAAGGCACAGGGTAAAACGGTGGGTCTGGTGCCCACAATGGGGGCCCTTCATGCAGGTCATGCTTCTTTGGTGAAGCGTTGTGTGGCAGATAATGATGCTGCAGTTGTCAGCGTTTTTGTAAATCCCACTCAGTTTAACGACAAGAACGACCTGGCCAAATACCCCCGTACACTGGAGGCCGACTGCCGCCTGTTGGAGGCTTGTGGCGCGGCTTTTGTCTTTGCCCCCTCGGTAGAGGAGATGTATCCCCAGCCCGATACCCGCAGCTTCAGCTATGCCCCGTTGGACACGGTGATGGAGGGTGCCTTCCGCCCCGGTCATTTCAATGGTGTCTGCCAGATTGTGAGCAAGCTGTTCGATGCCGTGATGCCCCATCGGGCCTACTTCGGCGAGAAGGACTTCCAGCAGTTGGCCATCATCCGTGAGATGGTTCGCCAGATGGCCTATCCCTTGGAAATCATCGGCTGTCCCATCGTTCGCGAGGCCGACGGACTGGCTCTGAGCAGCCGCAATGCCCGCCTGAACGACGAGGAGCGCAAAAATGCCTTGAAAATTTCGCAGACATTATTTGAAAGTCGTACCTTTGCAGCGTCGCACACGGTTGCTGAGACACAGCAGTTTGTGGAAGATGCCATTGCTGCCGCGCCCGGCCTGCGCCTGGAGTATTTCGAGCTGGTGGATGGCAACACATTGCAGAAGATTGCCCATTGGGAAGACACGACCTATGCCGTGGGTTGCATCACGGTGTTCTGTGGCGAAGTCCGCCTGATAGACAACATCAAGTATTAAAAGCTAAGTTGTTTTTAAAAACGTCGCTAAAGATTATGATGATAGAAGTATTGAAGTCGAAGATTCATTGTGCCCGTGTCACCGAGGCCAACCTGAACTACATGGGCAGCATCACCATTGATGAAGACCTGATGGATGCTGCCAACATGATTGCCGGCGAGAAGGTGGCCATCGTGGACAACAACAACGGCGAGCGTTTCGAGACCTATATAATAAAAGGTGAGCGCGGTTCCGGAAAAATCTGCCTGAACGGTGCGGCAGCCCGCAAGGTGCAGCCCGATGACATCGTCATCATCATGTCCTATGCCCTGATGGACTTTGAGGAGGCCAAGACATTCAAACCTGCCGTCATCTTCCCCGACCCCCAGACAAACAGGGTGGTGAAATAGCAAGGTGAGGTGAATGATATGCGTCTACAGGTGTAGGCGTTTGCCCGTACACGTATCGGGCAATGCATTATAGAGCCTGCACCCATCATGTGCCCGAGCTACATGGGAAGTGTCAAGACAATCAGCCTTTCCGGAAAGGGAAGAGGAAAGATAGAAATCTACTCCTCAAAAGAAATGCAGAACATATCTTCGATTGGAATAGTATGTCTTTGGTGTTTGTTGTTGATTGTCAGTTGATTATGTCGTCTACGCGTGAAAAATAAATTACAGTAAGGGGTCAAAATAGGGTTCATTTTTCCTTTGACCCCTCGCCTACCCATAAGGAGGCACTAAGAGTCTGTTTCAAATTTATCCGCCGTTCATGGACGAGCCGAAAAACTACTTCTGGGCTGAAAGTTCTCAACTCCTGAGCATCTGTTCCTGAAAGAGCATGTATAGACGCCCCCGTTTCTTATGCATATACACATTTATTACTATTTTTAGAGTCGCGGAAACTCACATCAAGATGAGCGTGCTCTCAAATAGCTAAAATCAATTTTATTACAGATGAATTTGATGTAAGTGATTGCAGCACAGTGGGATAGATGCTTTTTGATGCGTTGCTCTACCTCCAACGAGGGGCCAATAGGAAAATGACCCCTATTTTGACCCCTCGCCTCTTGAAATCCGTTAGAAAAGAGGAACTATATACATCACTTGTATGTAAACTGTTTTTAATTAAATTCAATATTTGAGCACGCTCAAGTTATCCAACGGGATTGTGTCTCAACGTTTCATCCCTTCAGATGCTTGTGCATGGCGGCTGCGGCACGTCGTCCGTCGCCCATGGCCAGAATGACGGTGGCTCCTCCGCGCACGATGTCGCCACCGGCATAGATGGTGGGGATGTTGCTCTGCATCTCTTCGTTTACGGCAATGGTGTTCTTGCGTCCCAGTTCCAGCCCCTTCACCGAGGTGGGGACAATGGGATTGGGCGATACGCCCACGGCTACAACAGCCATGTCAATGTCCAGTGTGACGGTGGCACCGGGGATGGCTACCGGACTGCGGCGGCCGCTGGCGTCAGGTTCGCCCAGTTCCATCTTCTGCAGGACGACCTGTTTCACGGCTCCCTTCTCGTCGGCGATATACTCTAACGGGTTGTGCAGGGTGAGAAACTCGATGCCTTCCTCTTTGGCATGCTTTACCTCCTCCAGACGAGCGGGCATCTCGGCCTCACTGCGGCGGTAGACGATGAACACCTTTTCGGCTCCCAGACGCTTGGCCGTGCGGCAAGAGTCCATGGCTGTGTTGCCGCCGCCCACTACCATCACGTTGCGGGCCGGATTGATGGGAGTGTCGGTTTCGGGATTGGAGGCATCCATCAGGTTGACGCGTGTCAGGTATTCGTTGCTGGACATGATGTTCACGCTGTTCTCGCCGGGGATGTTCATGAAGTTGGGCAGACCGGCTCCCGAAGCGATGAAGATTCCTGCATAGCCCTCGGCCTGTAGTTCTTCCACGCTGATGGTCTTACCCACAATGCAGTCTTTCACGAAGTTCACACCCATCTTCTCCAGGTTGTTTATCTCCACGTCTACGATGCTGTTGGGCAGGCGGAACTCGGGAATGCCATATTTCAGTACGCCGCCAATCTCGTGCAGTGCTTCGAAGACAGTAACATCGTAGCCATACTTCACCATGTCGCCCGCGAAACTCAGTCCGGCAGGCCCTGAACCCACTACGGCTATCTTCTTGCCGTTGCGCGGTGCCAGTTCGGGCAGCACGACATTGCCGCTTTCGCGCTCATAGTCGGCCACGAAACGTTCCAAGTTGCCGATGGCCACGGCAGGCTCGTTCATCTTCAGGTGGATGCACTGGCTTTCGCACTGCTTCTCCTGCGGACAGACACGACCGCAGACGGCGGGCAGCGCAGAGGTGTGCTTCAGCACACGGGCAGCCTCCAGAAACTCGCCACGCTCCACGTTCTTGATGAAGGAGGGGATATTGATGCTCACCGGGCAGCCCTGCATACAGGTGGGGTTGGCACAGTCCAGGCAACGCTTGGCCTCGGTCATGGCCTGCTCCTTGGTATAGCCGGTGTTCACCTCTTCGGTGCGGGTGGTGGCGCGATATACGGGGTCCAGCTCGTTCATCGGGCAACGCTGTATGGCGGTGCGTTCCTTCGGCTTCATGCTCTTGCGCAACGCTTCGCGCCAGGGAGCCTTGCGGTCGAGGAAAGAAGCCTCCTCAACTCCCTCCGTAGGGGAGCTTGCTGCTGATGCCTGGCACTTCTGGAGATTTTGGGTCTCTTCCTCTCGGGGGGAGTTGGTGGGGGCCTGTTGCTCCAAGTGGCTCATCTCTTCGCGCTCCACCTCCTTGAAGGAGCCCATGCGCTTGAACATCTCGTCGAAGTCCACCTGATGGCCGTCAAACTCGGGACCATCTACGCAGACGAACTTCGTCTTTCCGCCCACCGTGATGCGGCAGGCACCACACATGCCCGTTCCGTCCACCATGATGGTGTTCAGCGACACGTCAGTGGGTATTTCATATTTCTTCGTCAGCAGGCAGCAGAACTTCATCATGATGGCCGGACCGATGGCGAAGCACTTGTCCACCTTCTCGCGCTTGATGACACTTTCGATACCCTCGGTCACGAGTCCCTTGGTGCCATAAGAGCCGTCGTCGGTCATGATGATTACTTCGTCGGACGAGCGGCGCACCTCCTCTTCCAGGATAATCAGCTCCTTGCTGCGTCCGGCCAGTACCGAGATGACCCGGTTGCCGGCAGCCTTCAGTGCCTGGATGATGGGGAGCATCGGCGCTACGCCCACACCACCTCCGGCACACACCACGGTGCCGTAGTTCTCAATGTGGGTGGCCTGTCCCAACGGACCCACCACGTCGGCCACATAGTCGCCGGCCTCGAGGCGGCAAAGTTTGGTGGAGGAGAGTCCGACGGTCTGCACAACTAAGGTGATGGTTCCTTTTACAGTGTCTGCTCCGGCGATGGTGAGCGGCATGCGTTCGCCCTTTTCGTCTACGCGGACAATGACGAAGTGGCCGGCCTTGCGCGAACGGGCTATCAAGGGGGCTTCCACTTCCAACTTGAACACTTTCTCGGAGAATTGTTCTTTGCTAACGATTTTGTTCATTGCCTATTTATTTTGTTGGTGTGATTACGATTTTGCTTTCATTTTGTAATATGGGGCAAAGATAAAGCAAACCGATGGAAGCGCCAAGAGTTTTGCCGACTTTTGGCGAAAATCGGAAGCAAAGAGACTCTCTTCCTTAGAAAAGGTCGTGCTCACAATGTCTTTTAGCTATTGCTTCCTACTCATTCAACGTCTCCAGAAACTCAATCTCCACGATGCGCAGTTCGTTGTTGGCCTTGTCACCGCCCTTGGCCTTGAAGAGGTCCAGTTCGCCGGCCTTGGGCTCCACCACCTCCACAATCTGTCCGAAGGCATCCGACTCTTCCGCACTTCCCTTCAGGCGGATGGTGATTTCGTCCGCAAGCACGGGATGTTCAATCTCCAGATGGATATAGCCCAGGCTCTTTCCGGTGTTGCCGCTCCAGATGAGGGTGCTTCCGGCATAGACCTCGATGGGGTAGGAGCGTTGGCGCCATCCGGTCAGCTTCAGGCAGATGTCGTCCACCAATGCCCTACGTTCCAACGTGTAGGTAATCCATCCCGTGGTCAGGTGGCCGTCGTTGCGCCATTCGCTCAGCTCGTTGTCGTCGAAACTGTTGGCGGCCATCTCTCCGTTGGCTCCGGCTTTCACGGCGGCCACTTGGATGTCCACCTTGGTGTCACGATAGGAGGGGGTGGAGGGTGTTTCACCACGGTCGAAGCGGCAAGGCTGTAGCTCGGCGGGGAAGTGGGTGCTCAGGCCATCCTTCACCTCCACGGGGCGGGTGGTATAGCTGATGCTGCACTCAGGCAGTCCGTCGGTTTCGGCCGTGAGCGTCACCTTACCGGCTTTGGTAGTGGAACGGAGCAGTACGCGGCTGATGCCACACTCCACAGGCAGTGTACGGGCAAAGGCATGGTTCCCTTCGCCTTGGGCGATGCCGCCGCGCCATTCGGCCGGACCTTGGAGAGAGAAACTGACCGGATGGTTGGCCAGCGGACAGCGGTTGCCCGCTTCGTCTACCACCTCCACCTGTACCAGAACGATGTCATGTCCGTCGGCAAACGTGCCCTGGGGACCCTGCATGGGGGTGAGTTTCAGGCGGGCAGGCTTGCCGGCCGTCTTCAGCAGGCTGCGGCACACCTCCCGTCCCGCGTCGTCATAGGAGACGGCTTCTACCGTGCCCTTCTCCCAACGGATAGAGTCGAAGGTGTGCAGGAAACGGTAGTCTCGGCGGCCGATGCCCTGTGACTTCCCGTTGACGAACAGCTCTACGCGCTCTCCCGTGGAGACCACATAGACCGGCTTCACGACAGCGGTCGTCTGCAACTGTCCGGCAGCCTCTTCATAGTTCCAGTGTCCTACGATGTGACTGCTGTGACGCTCGATGTCCACCCAGCCGTCCCACATCACCTGATGGGCGAAATAGCCGTCCTTGGGGATGCGCAGTGGGTCTACCACACCGCTGCGGCGATAGTTCTCGGCCCCTCGGGAGTGGGTCTGCGTGTCGCTGAAGATAATCTTGGCCCCGCCCGAGCTTACCCGGCGGCCGGTGCCCGGACGCTCGCGCCAATAGTCATACCATCGGCGCACCCACTCCACGGTGAGTTGGTCCTGGTTCTGGTTGTAGGCACTGGCATCCTGGTTTCTGTAGAGCGGTCCGTCGCCATGCTTATGATAGGGGTAGCTGTAGTCGTCCCAGTATTTGCGCAGTCCCTCGTCACGGCAATATTCGGTGGCAATCATGGGGTGGTGACAGCTCTTGTTGATGTAGAGCATCTCCCCGCCATACTCCGCTTCGCGGATGTCCAGCATCTCTCGGCTGCCGATGGCACGCCCGCCGTGCGGGTCATATTGGTCACGGATGGCCTTCATCTCCACCATGTGTTCGCGGCTGATGCTCTCGTTGCCACATTCATAGAAGATGACGCTGGGGTTGTTGCGGTTGTAGATGATGACATCACGCATCAGTTCCTTGCGCTGTTCCCATTGGCGTCCCTGACGGTCCTTCTCCGCATCACCGGCCGGCAGCATCTGCATCACACCTACGCGGTCGCACGATTCCACGTCCTGTTTCCAGGCTGCGATGTGCATCCAGCGGAAGAGATTGCCGTTGCCCTCCATCATCAGCCCGTTGCTGTAGTCGCTCATCCAGGCCGGAACGGAGAGTCCCACCCCCGGCCACTCATTGCTGGTGCGCTGGGCATACCCCTTGAATTGCAGCACGCGGTCGTTGAGCCACACCTTGCCCTCGCCGAAGCGGGTCTTGCGGAAACCCGTACGGGTCACCACCTCGTCTCTGGTCCGGCCGTCGGCAATGAGGCGTGTCTTCACCCGGTAGAGGTAGCCGTAGCCCCAACTCCAGAAGTGCAGGCTGTCCAAAGGAGAGGAGGCCTGCAGCGTGACGGTCTCGCCACCCTTCACGATGACCTCCTCGCTTCTGAAGCGGGCCACCTCACGGCCGTCATAGTCCTGTATCTCCACTTCGTAGGCCACCTGCATGGGACGCTTGTGCTCGTTGCGCACTTCCGATTCGGCATGGATGATGGCCGTGCGGCTTTTCACCCGGATGTCACGGGCATAGATGTAGACACCCGTCGTGCCGAGGTTGCTGTAGAGCGGCAGGGTCTGGTAGAGTTTGTCGGTGATGTGCAGCCACACGTTCTTGGGAATGCCGCCATAGTTGGCGTTAAAGTTGCGGTCGTTCCATTGGAACTTGGTGCCGGTGGCCCGTTCCTGATACTGCCAGTCATTGTCCGTGCGCACGGCGATGACATTCTCTCCGCTATAATTAATATAAGGTGTGAGGTCGAACCCCACAGCCATAGCCCCGTTCTCATGCAGGCCCAGGTGCTTCCCGTTCAGATAGAAGTCCGCTCCCTGGCGTACCCCCTCGAACTCGATGAAGACCTTCTTTCCCTTGGCTGTGCGGGGCAGGCGGAAATGCTTGCGATACCAGGCTACGGTGTCTGTCATCTCCTTGATGCTCACCTTGAAGGCTTCGTCTTCATTGAAAGCGTGGGGCAGGGTGACGGCCGTCCAGTCGGCATCAGGATGATTCTTCTTCTCGGCCCCTTCGGCTTCGCCGATGTGCAATAGCCATTGAGGATTGAAGTTATACTTTTCGCGCGGCTGTTCTTGTGCCGCCATCCGGATAGAGGCCAGGACGAGCAGGCCGATGGTCAGGAGTGTCAGATGCAGGTGTCTCATGTCGTCAAGATGATGATGTTGGATGGTTGATTACGTTTGCGCTACAAATATAGGGAGATAATCCGTTACCTCCGATGGAATCCCGTTCACAAATCATGGAGGAATGTCCGCCCTCTTCTTAAAAGTGACTGATTTATGGCGTCCTGCGCTTGTATATCCGCCGATTTCATAATATCTTTGTGGCATAATCTTAAAGCAATGAACCATTAAAACAACGAACAACCATGCATTATTCTTACACTCCCTCCGCGCTTCCCAATACGCGCATTCAGGTGGCTGACGTTCTGCGCGGCATGGCCATCGGCGGCATTGTGCTGATTCACTTCATCGAACACTTGAACTTCTATAGTTTTCCCGAACATCTGACGGCACTGGACCGTGCCGTGTGGGACAGTGTCTTCTTCCTGCTGGCCGGCAAAATGTATGCCATCTTTGCCATGCTCTTCGGACTAAGCTTCTTCATTCAACACGACAATCAGGCACAGCGTGGAAAGGACTTCCGCCTGCGTTTTGCCTGGCGTATGGTGCTGTTGATGGGGTGGGGATTGTTGGACCTCTTCTTCTTCAATGGCGACATTCTCTTCCTCTATGCCGTGTGCGGCCTCTTGGTGCTGCCGCTCATAAGGTTGAGCAACAAGACGTTGGCGATAATTGCCGGTATCCTGTTGCTGCAGCCCGTGGAACTGGTCTACATCGTCCTGGGATTGTTGAATCCCGAACTGAAGCCGCTCGACTTAGGTTCCGGTGCGCTCTTCAGGGAAATGATGCCCGCACTTGCCAACGGCTCCATCTGGGAAGCGGCTTACGTGAGCATTGTGAAAGGTCTGCCTATGAACTTCCTGTGGGCCATAGAGAACGGACGCATGACGCAGACTCTCTTCCTCTTCCTTCTCGGCATACTCGTTGGCCGCAGCCGCCTGCTCTATGATGAGGGCGACCACGCCCGTTGCTGGAAACGGGTATTATTGGGATGTGTAGTTGCCTTTGCCGTTCTTTGTCCGATTTACCTTTTTGTACCGAAGATGGTGCAGAACGCCTGCGTCTCCCACTCGCTGGAGGTGATGCTCAACATGTGGAAAAACATGGCCATGATGCTCTTCGTCGTGGCAGGAACCACTCTGCTTTTCCGTTCATTGCGTTGGCGGGAACGTCTGCTGGCGCTTGCTCCCTATGGCAAGATGAGTCTCACGAACTATCTCGGTCAGTCGGTGGTCGGTGCCTTCCTCTTCTATGGCTGGGGATTGGGGCTTCATCAGTATTGCGGACATGCCATCAGTCTGCTGATGGGACTGCTCTTCGTGATACTGCAGGTCTTCTTCTGCCGCTGGTGGCTCGCCCATCACAAACGTGGTCCCTTGGAAGAACTCTGGTATCGGGCTACGTGGTGGAGGAAGAGTTGAGGCGTTGATATGTTGAGGCAACCTGAAAGAATATAGACATGGCTATCTTTAGGTCCATAAAAGAACTTACCCGGGCATTACAGCAGGGCTCGAAACTGCTGAGCAATATGTTCCTGCAGCGTAAGACAATTGCCGTGAAGTATGACGATGCGCTGGAAACGCTGGATGGCGATGAGAACCGATTGAAACATCTCATCGCATATGGGGTTGTTGTGCAGACCGGTGATGCCTTGGAACTGGACGATGCCTACCTGCGCTTTTTTGAAGAGGTGCTGGCTGTCAATGAGGACATCAACATCTCATCTGTCAAGATGTATATTGACAAATTGAATCTTGGTATCAATTCATATCTGGCATCAGAGAACAGTACCAGACGGGAAGGCTTCTTAAGAGAGATTCCCGTGAGTATTTCGAGCAGGAACAGCAAAAGAAGGATGAACGCAGATTGATACGGCAAAAGATTGACGATTTGCAAGAGAGGTTCAAAAAACGTAAGCTGCAATATGACGAGAAAATCGCTACACTTTCGGATGACCTGCGGAAATTGCAAGATGAGCAAAAGAAACTGAACGAAGCCATCAGTAAGGTGCGTACCTTTATGGCCAATCCTACTTGTCCACCAGAACTGCCGACTGCAGAGAGTATGGAAACCGTAAAACCCCTTGATGGTATCTTTGAAGAACTGCGTGACCACATCAGTACCAAGCAGCAGAAGTTCGAGGGATTCAAACAAACTGTCATCCGGTTCAAAGGTAACTTCTCGCCACAGAACACATTCCACTTCCGTACAGAATTCAACATAGATGCAGACTATACGGAATTTGCCGCAGAACTTAACGAGTTTATAAGCAACAACAAGATTGAGCAATATCGAGTTCGTACCAGTCGCCAGTATGCCACCATCATCAAGCGTATTGCCAAAGATGTAAGTGACCTGAGCCAGCACAAGTCTGATATCGAAAAGACCATCCTCGAAATCAATCGCGATTTCCGTGAGAACAACTTTGCCGGAGTCATCAAGGAAATAGAACTTCGTGCCGTGGAGAGCAATGACCGGTTGATGCAGCAACTCTTGAATATCAAGCACTTCGATGACGAACATGGATATGACATCGGACAACTGAATCTGTTCACAGCCGAAGACAATCTGAACCGCACCAACGAGCAAGCTGTCAAACTGCTGATGACCCTTATCGAGATGATGGATGCAGAACAAAAGAGAGAAAACATAACGTTGACCGACACCTTTAAGCTGGAATTCAAGGTGAAGGAGAACGACAACGATACCAACTGGGTGGAGAAACTCTCTAATGTAGGCTCTGATGGTACTGATATCTTGGTGAAGGCAATGGTGAATATCATGCTCATCAATGTGTTCAAACGCAAAATCTCTCGCAAATTCGGTGACTTTAAACTCCACTGTATGATGGACGAGATTGGCAAATTGCATCCCAACAACGTGGAAGGCATCTTGAAGTTTGCAAATGTGCGTAACATCAATCTCATCAACAGTTCGCCAACGACCTATAACGCACAGGCATATAAATATACCTACTCTCTCAGTAAAGACGAGAAAAGTAACACCGTTGTCAAAACCCTGCTGACGATAAGATGAAAATTACTGCTGCGCTCATAGAAAAACTGATTCGTCTGGCCGGTCAATACGATATCCGTGATTTGGAACAGATGCGCGAACTGCTTTCTAACGGTAGTGTTGACAGAGCATCACAGGTAAACATTACAGGTGATAGCAAGTTCTTGTCGCACCGCACGTTTACAGGATTCTTGGTGAACAGCTATCAGCCGATTGATGCTATACTGAATGGGAAACCGCTGACGATACTTCCTCCTGATGGATCGTTTATGTTCATTGCCGACTGTCAGCGTTGTTGTAGGCATCGCAGTTTATCACCTTGTTGCCCCGGCAGAATCGGAAGTCGGGATTGGGACATGGCTCGCCTGACGGAAACCCCTGCGGCACATCCTTTGGAGTCAATGCCATGAACATGCCAATCTGCAGTCCGGTATCATTGTTGTCGCGGAAAACGCACTGTTCCATAATGTGATACGAGCCTTCCACCTTCATCCCATTGTCCTCCGCATTGCACAAAGTCAACCCCTTGAAGTGCCAATAGTTTACCAGATAATGCACATAGATGCAGCGTCCTCCCTTGAAGGCCCCTTCTGTCGTATGTGCCATGCCCGAACCATCAATGACTACCTCGCCGTCACCCGCCGCCCACAGATAACATTTGCGTGTTGCTGTCGTTGCCCGTTGTTGCCACATGTATCTGCGCAAGGGAGACCATGGGGGACAATAAGGCAACGAGAAATCCGCAAATACCCATGCTTCTCATAAATCCTGTAATCATAACTTCGGTTCCATTTTCCAATCATCCACCGTGCCTGTCTCGGAAGAGAAGCTTACACCTATTTTATATAGCTTGCGGCTGTCGGCCTCGTAGGGACGGGCATACCCCTTCTCTTCTATCTGGCGCAGGGCTTCATCGGCCGTGCCGTCCAGCTTGAATTCGAAGATATAGATGTAGCCGGGAGTCTCCACGATGCAGTCCACACGGCCTTCGCTCTGCTGCTTCTCCGTGTAGACCGTGTAACAACTTATCATACGCAGCAACAGGTAGAAGGTGTAGTGGAAATAACGCTCCCGCTCGCGTTCGTCCTCCTTGCGCCGCATGGAATAGGGAATGTCGGCCAGGAAGGAGGTGAGCAGCTTGCGGAACTTCTCCGTGTCGCCGGCTTTCAAGGCCTTCACAACTTCGATAGTCCAACTGCCGGTTTCCGTCCTTGGCTTCAGATAATCAGTGGCCACCATGGTGACAAAGCCC
>JAFURM010000045.1 GCA_017471925.1 Bacteroides sp. | reverse complement strand
GGCAGCCTTTTGGGAAACGGAACAGGGACCGGACGTATACTGTCCTTGCAATTTATTCACCGCCTTCACTACCCATTCCGGACCGGCCACAAAGCCGATGCGCCAACCCGTCATGGCGTATGCCTTGGAAACGCCGTTCACGATGACCGTGCGCTCCCTCATTTCCGGGAACTGGGCGATGCTTTGGTGCTTGCCTATATAATTAATGTGTTCATAAATCTCGTCTGCTATCACCATCACCTGCGGATGCTTTGCCAGTACGGCTGCCAGTACGGCCAGTTCTTCCTTACTGTAGACCGAGCCGGTGGGGTTGGAGGGCGAGCAGAGGATAAGAGCCTTTGTCTTCGGAGTGATGGCAGCCTCCAACTGTGCAGGGGTCATCTTGAAGTCCTGCTCAATACCTGCGGAGACGATGACCGGTTTGCCTTCGGCCAGCTTCACCATTTCGGGATAGCTCACCCAGTAGGGAGCCGGCACAATCACCTCATCGCCCGGGTTCACCAGCACCAGGATAGTGTTGCAGACAGACTGCTTGGCACCGTTGGCACAAGAAATCTGCGCTGCCGTATAGTCCAATCCGTTTTCATTCTTCAGTTTTGCCACGATGGCATTGCGCAATGCCGGATAGCCCGGAACGGGAGAGTAGCGGGAAAAGTTATCATCAATGGCTTTCTTGGCCGCCTCTTTGATATGGTCGGGAGTATTGAAGTCGGGTTCTCCGACGCTCAGGTTTATCACATCCACCCCTTGCGCTTTCAGTTCCGCGCTCTTTTGGGACATGGCCAATGTCGCAGAGGGCGACAAGCTGTTCAAACGGTCTGACAATTGATTCATTCTGTTTCTGTTTAATTGTTCGTTATTATAAGAAGCTGTCCTAAAGCAGCAAATTTCAAGAATCGGCTGCAAAATAAGCGATTTTATCCGAGATACTCAAACAAAAAGAAAGTTTCTTCCATCTTTTGCTTACTTGTTAAAGTGCAGGGTATGTCCCATCCGCTCTTTCTTGGTACGCAGATAGCGTTCGTTGTAGGGATTGGGAGTCGTCTCGATGGGCACATTCTCCGTTATCTCCAGACCATAGGCTTCCAAGCCCACACGCTTCACCGGGTTGTTGGTCATCAGGCGCATCTTGCGCACACCGATTTCGCGCAGTATCTGTGCCCCCACTCCATAGTCGCGTTCATCGGCCAAGTGACCCAGGTGGATATTGGCATCCACCGTGTCCAGCCCGTCTTCCTGCAACTTATAGGCTTTCATCTTCTCCATCAGGCCGATACCACGTCCCTCCTGATTCAGATAGACCACGACACCCTTCCCTGCCTTTTCTATCATCTCCATCGCCTTATGCAGCTGCTCACCACAGTCGCAACGCTTGGAACCAAAGATGTCACCCGTTGCGCAAGAAGAGTGTACCCTCACCAGAATGGGTTCTTCCGGTTTCCAGGTACCCTTGAAGAGGGCTACATGTTCCAGTCCGTTGGTCTTCTGCCTGAAGACAATCAGCCGGAAATCGCCATGTTCGGTGGGCATGTTCACTTCCACCCCTTTCTCCACGATAGACTCCTGCTGCAGGCGATAGGCTATCAGGTCGCGGATGGAAACCAACTTAAGGTCATATTCATCGGCCATCTTGCGCAACTCGGGCAGGCGGGCCATGGTACCGTCTTCGTTCATGATTTCCATCAATGCACCTGCCGGATAAAGTCCGGCCAGGCGGCAAAGGTCGATAGTAGCCTCAGTGTGTCCCGCACGGCGCAGCACACCTTTCTCTTGGGCATAAAGGGGGTTGATATGTCCCGGACGGCCGAAGGTCATCGGTGTAGAGGTCGGATCGGCCAAAGCCTGAATCGTTGCGGCGCGGTCGGCGGCGGAGACACCGGTGGTACATCCCTCTAACTTGTCTATCGTAACGGTGAAAGGAGTACCCAGTACCGATGTGTTGTCCATCACCTGATGGGGCAGGTCCAACTCCTTACAACGCGACACCGTGACTGGTGCACACAAGACTCCACGCGCGTGTTTCAGCATAAAGTTCACCTTTTCCGGTGTAATCTTCTCGGCCGCAATAATCAAGTCACCCTCATTCTCACGGTCCTCATCATCCACAACGACTACGAACTTTCCGGCCTTGAAATCTTCGATGGCCTCCTCTATTGTATTTAGTTTCACTTTCTCCATAAAGTTTATTTGTTTACGATTATCGGATCAGTTTGGATTATCTCACACACTTCATCATTCAGTTTCAGCACACGCTCCACATCCTTGGAGAGTCTTACGCGGAAGGCCCAGATGCGGAAGTATAAGAACAGCCCCACCGGAACCACCAAGCCACAGGCCAGGTTCAACCAATAGTTCCTGAAAGGTCTCACGTGGGCATGGGCCGGTATCACCGGATATTTGTTCAGTGCATTCAGCAAGATGGCCGAGCGGGTATTGGACATCTCCTCTATCAGGCTTTCCATGCGTTCCGTAATGCCCTCCATCACCACGTCCTGTGCCTCGTTCATCCACAAACGGAAATAATTGGGTGCCCTTTTCAGGTTCCGGCTTTCAGCATAGGCCGTACAGTCTGCCGAGAGTTGCTGCAGATCACCCGTAAGGCGCGGATAGTCCGGATCGTTGATGATGACCTCCTTACGCATAAGATGGCGCACGCCACGTATGCCCACCAGTTTCTTGAAGAAGTTCACATAGGCATCCGCATTCAATACCACGGAATCATTATTGGACTTATAGGTCAGGAAAGCACCGAGAGGGGCCAATATGGCCGTACTGGTCCACATGCCCATCCAGACAATCCACTTGCCGTCACGGGCCATCTTGTAACCTGTCTGATTGATGATGTAATAGACGATGAAAATCAGTACGGAAACCACAACCGGCATACCCAATCCTCCCTTTCGGATGATGCCGCCGAGAGGGGCACCGATGAAGAAGAAGACCAGACAGGCCAGGGAGAGGGTCAGTTTCTCGTGCCACGCAGTCATGTGTTTCCGCATGTTGGTGTCAGTGCCCGAAAGGGTATGTCCCTTGAAGTTCCAGTCGCTGGCCGCATTCTCTGCGCGGGTGGACGCTGCCTTCATCACTTTCTGTTTTTGGGAGAGGGTCAGGGCTGCATAGAGACTGTCCAAGTCGAAGTTGGCCTGCAGTTTCTCCGTTATCTTCAGCGTGTCGTTCTTGCTGAGCGATGCCGAGATTTTATAGTTGCCGTTCATGGCCTCCCGATAGTAGGCCCGTCCCACACTGTCGTTCTTCAGTTGCATGGAGTCGATGTCGGCCTGCAGTGTACGCATGTTCTTGCTGGCATGACTACCGCTCATGATGCCATCGTCCACCATGTTGAAGTCCGAATCGAACTCAATGAGCGCATGTTTTTCCCGGAATGTCTCCCGGCGATAGGGCACATTCTTCTGACTCATGTTCTGGGACTTCAGGTTTTCAAACTGTTCACCGCTATAGAGGTGCAGGTAGAGGTGCTGCTTGTCGGCCGTCATCTCCAGTCGGCCCGAGTCGGCCTTGATAATCTGTGCGTTTTCAAATCCTTTGTCGAAATTGTATATCAGCACGTCATACAACACACCCGTGTCGCGGTTCTTCTTTTTCACATAAAGGTTGTAACCGTCTATCTCGTCGTAGAAGACGCCTTCGGGAATGTCCACCTCGGGCGACTTCTGCTTCATGGAGATGAGCAGGGTCCACAGTTTGGTCTGTGCCTTGGGGCCTATGACATTCTGGAAGTAAAACGACACGCAGCACACCAAGGAGATAAAGATAATCAGGGGACGCATAATCTTCAGCAGCGAGATTCCCGCCGCCTTCATGGCCAACAGTTCGAAGCGCTCTCCAAAGTTGCCGAACGTAATCAGGGCGGCCAGCAAAATGGCCAGCGGCAGGGAAACAGGTACCAACGTCAGGGCCGAATAGAAGAAGAACTGGGCCAGCACCGCCATCTCCAGTCCCTTTCCCACCATTTCATCGACATACTTCCAAAGGAATTGCATCATGAAGATGAAAAGGCAGATGAAGAAGGTACCCATAAAGAGCATACAGAAGCTCTTCAATATAAATATATCTAACTTTTTTATGCGCAACATCGTTACTTACTCCATGTAATGAAGTCACAAAAGTAGCATAAAAAAGGGAGTACGTGAAATTTTTATCAGAAAGTTAACTAAAAACCGCACGTTCTGCGCAAAGTCTCCACTTGCGAATCCCATAACCCACGCAAATCATCCACCTCATCGGCATCGGCGTGGTCGGTTATTTCCAGCACAAAGTCATTGGTCAACTCGCTATTTGTCATCTTTAATTCAAAGTACTCACGCGGATTTTCGTCATCCAGCCAATGGAAACGGATATAGGAATAGGCACGCATGCCCACAATCTCCGCTTCACGGCTTTCGTTCTTGCCCCAAAAAAAGGCCACCTCCTTATCGTTGCTCTGCACCCGGTCGGCAAACCAACCCTCCAGACCGGTGGGCGTACTGATGGCCGACCACAGGATATTCCTGGATGTGGCGTTCAGAAGGTACTGTAAATGAATTTTTTGTCTTTCCATGGTTCTTTTAAGTTCAACTGTTTGCTAACAGTGGGCCAAGATAGAGACTTTTTTCTAATTAACGAAGAGAATAGAGGAAAAATAAAAAAAAGCGGGGAATATTTTGGAGATTTAAATAATCTCTCTATCTTTGCACCCGCAAACGAGAAACGTTGGCGGGATAGCTCAGCTGGTTAGAGCGCATGATTCATAATCATGAGGTCCCCGGTTCAATCCCGGGTCCCGCTACTACAAGAAGATTTAGACTGTTGAGTGGCTTCCACACTTGGCGGTCTTTTTTCATTTTACCCCTCCTCATCTTCTCACCTCAAACTCCAGTGTCTCCTCAAACGAAGTGCCGTCGGGGCGCAAGCCGCGCAGAACGACAACGTAGTCGCCCGGCAGGTCGGAGGTATAGAAAGAGACGACACGCGTATCGGCAGGAATGAGCGGCATCCAGCAAAGCGTGTGACGATAGTCGGGCATGCGGGAAGCAGCCTCACGATTTCCGGCATACTCCGGCATGGGGAAGAGAGGACGGTTCTGCGGAAACTCATAGGAGAACATGCGGGAGTGTTCATCCACACGCATGTCGCCGAAATTGCCGCGATGGGTAATGAAAGAGAGCACTCCGTCATAGGTCTTGCCGCCAAAAGTGAACTTGTTGCGATACTGGTGGGCATAGTGTACCAGGCGGGCATTGTAGTTCAGGACTGCCTCATGATTCTCCACGGGGATGCCATCCCACAACACCAGAGACTTGTAGTCACTGAACAGTTTGGTTCCCTCACGCATGGTACGGATAACCCTCACGCCATCCACGCGATCCACCTTGAGCCCCAACATAAACTCAATGATACATTCATGGACGGTATTGAAACGCACATATTCGTCCAGGTTGTAGCTGTGAGTAGGCAGTTGGTTACAAAGGAGGTCGGAGAGTTCCTTGGGAAGCGGCACCTCCGGCAAGAGGCAGGACAGCTGCATACCGATGCTGCGTTCCACCAGTTCGTTCTCGTCATACAGACAGTGCAGGCGGGGCAAGCGTGCGGGACGCAATTGGGCAAAGGGAGAGAGCGGCTCCAGATGGAGTGGTCGATCGGCAGGGGATTCCGCCGAGAACACCACATCCTGTCGTCCATAAACGTCGTTGGTATAGAAGCGGTAGGAACCGTCAGGCTGTCGCCGTCCGTCATAGAGGTAAACTTCGCGCCCCACGCACGACAGGGTAGCCGAAAGAGGGGCGTCTCCCGCCTCACCGGCCACACGCCCCGACACAATATGTCCTTCACACTCCACGACGAAGTCTTCAGCCTCCTCACTCTTTCCATTCACGAGAGGAGCCAACGTCTCGGGCAGGCACACCCGACAATCCTTGCGTACCACCGAAAGCGTAAGCTCCTT
This sequence comes from Bacteroides sp., assembly GCA_017471925.1. Lineage (GTDB taxonomy): Bacteria > Bacteroidota > Bacteroidia > Bacteroidales > Bacteroidaceae > Bacteroides. The sequence continues at coordinate 40,012 of JAFURM010000045.1, read as the reverse complement.
CATCGCAGCATAGTGCTCCCAACCAGTCAGCGTCACCCGAACACGTTGCCCATAGCTTTTACGGTCGGCCACCAGACGGCATGACGGTTGTTCCTGCCGTTCCGATGCAAGCAGCGTCGTATCACCAACCACCATCGCATCACTGTCACTGCCCTGCAGGGTGTTCAGCACGGCAATGTCCATACCGGGAAAGCGTTCGGCCGGCAGATTACGCATATAGCGTGTATAGGCCGTCAGGCGATAAATGCCCGAGTGCATCGTCTGCGGAAAACGGATGCAGGCCCACCCCATTCCATCATCCAACGCCACCTTGCCCTGGACATACACCTGAGCCGTATCAGCCACCTCAACGTAGGCCACCTTGCTCAGACTGTTTCCCGGCAGGGCCGCATCGTCTACACACACCTTCACCCACAGTTCCTCACCTGCCAGGTAACACTCCTTGTCGGTGTATATTCTCATCAGTTCGCCACTCTGCGCCCAGCCGGTCAGCACCAGCAGACAGAGATTCCAAAAGATTGTCAATCGTTTCATCTGTTTCATCTTCTTTATGATTCCTTCATCTCCCCACCTTCATTTCTCCGCTTTACTTATACAAATAAGGATTAGGCCACCATTCCGGCCGTCCATTGGGGTCGGCATCCATTGAGCGTACATCCACACACTCCTTCCTGGCCCAATAATAGACACCAGCCGCTTCGTAGGCAATGTTGTAACCGGCCATATAGTTGTCGTAAGGGCTTCCGATCAAGTGAGTGGCCAAAGCACAGTTCACCTCCTTTTGATAGATTACCTCCTTGGTGTCGATGAAGAGACGGGCATGAGCCACGCCCATGTTGCAGCCTACGTAGCCTATCACTTTTCGGCCGGCATCCCTACAGGTGATGTTGGTGGGCAGTTCCGAGGGTTGCGGCGTGAACAGTCCGCCCATCTCGCTGTCCAGTTTGGCCCGAAGCTGGAGGTATTCATACTCCTCGCGCGACAGGTTGCGTTGGGTGACCCGAAAGCAGTAGAGGTGGGAGATGCGGTCGTCTGTGGAAGGAATGGTCTGCAACAGTTTGTCCACCACGTGCTGTCCTTCATAAACATTCGAGGTTCCTACCTGAATCTTACCGTTCAACACGTAGCACCATCCCTGGGCATAGGGCGGTTTATCATAGTTCACCACCCGTTTCTGAGCGTATTCATAAAGCACGTCACTGGGATATTCGCTCCTCACCTCCCAGTCCTCTTCATAAATCCACTGGTAGTATTCCACCTCGTCGGAGCGACGTTCCTCCACTGTTACATGGATGGTAACGTCACCGCCCGATGGTGCCTGTTTGAAGGAAAGACGTTCAATGCCAGTCGGTGCCAAAGGACGTTGGGGTGTGGAGGTGTAGAACTCATCGTTGTACTTCACCACCAGGCAGTACTCCTCCTCTGGGTCCAGCGTACCGACCTCCACGCTATAGGCTCCTTCGCCCAGGCTGCGTCCCTCCCAGCGTTGTCCATCACTTCCCGTAACGGCCACGGTGGCCGTCACTTCCTTGTAGGAGTCAAAGCGGCCTTCGTTCTCCTCGTTCTTCACGATGGGCACCGTACGGCTCAGGTAGAACACCACCGTACTGTCCGATACGATGTTGCCCTCCACGACCAGGCAATCCTCCTCGGCCTGTCCCACGTTGGCCTCAAACTCCTCCACACAGGCCGGCAGGAGGAGCTGCGACAGGAGGAGTGTCAATATTCCATATTTCTTTTTCATGATTGTATGCGTCAGAATTTTATATTATAGGTTATGAACGGGATGGGCGCTCCGAAGATGGAGAGTTTGTAGCCCTGCACCTTTCCTTGCTCCACTACATAATAGACGGAGTAGACATTCTTGCGTCCCGTCAGGTTATAGATACCGATGGAGACGCTGCTGTGGGTCAGCAGGGTGAGGTGATGGCTGGGTTCCACATTGAAGGAAACATCCATACGGAAGTAGTCGGGCACCCGGAAACTGTTACGGTCGGTGTAGTAGACCTGCATCACGTTCAGTTGCTTGTCGTAGTACTGTCCGGCCGGAACGGTAGTGGGGCGTCCGGTGCTGTAATCCAGGTTCAGCGAGAGGCTGAAGCGACGAGTGAACTTGTAATTGCCCACCAGTTTGAAGTCGTGCGGCTTGTCATACTCGGTGGGATACCAGTCTCCGCCGTTCACGGGGCGCAGGATGCGAGCATCACTCTGTCGCAGGAAGGTACGCGAGTAGGTATAGCTGGCCCATCCGTTCAGTTTGCCTTCGGGTTTCTTCACCTGCAATTCCAGGCCATAGGCATAGCCCTCGGTGTTCACCACGTCAGTCTCTAAGTGGTGGTTCATCAGCAGTTGGGCCGCACTGCGATAGTCCAGGTAGTCGTTCATCCGCTTGTAGTAGGCCTCTAAGGAGAACTCCAGACGTTCCTTACCCGGTGTGTTGTAGTAGGCACCCAGGGCCACTTGCCACCCCTTTTGGGGTTTGATGTTGGCATCGCTCAGTTTCCAGGTGTCAGTGGGCGACATGATGGTGGTGTTGCTCACCTTGTGGATATACTGGCGCATGGAATTGAAGCCACCCTTGATGGAGAAGTTGTCATTGAAGGCATAGCGTGCCGAAAGGCGGAACTCCGGTCCGTGATAGGTTTTCAGCACCTTGCCCGCACTGGCCTGTACCGTGTCGGCCACGGCATCCAAAGCGGGCAGTGCTCCCGGCTGGTAGGCATAGTAGGTGCGCGGTCCCAAGGCGTTGAAGATGGAATAGCGCAGACCCGCATTGACGGAGAGGCGAGAGGTAATCTCCCAGTCGTCACCCAGGTAGAGGGCACTTTCCAGTGCCTTGTCGCGTTGCAGTTCGTCACGCTTCACTAAGGAGTTTTCGTGTCGTGGTTCATAGGTGCCACCGTTAATGTTATAGAGCTGGCTCATCAGGCCGAAGTTCACCGTATGCTTGTCGGCTCGTCGGGTGAAGTCAGCCTTCAGGAACCACTGGTTGATGGCGAAGGAGAGACGGGCAGCCGCCGCTTCATCCAGGGTCTCGTCGTTGCGGTAGTCATAATGGTCATAACCCACGGCAAAGTTACCCGTCAGCCCTTCGTTGAAGATGGTACGCCAATGCAGAGAGAGGTTGCTATTGTTGTAGGCATACTTTTCGTTGTCATTGAAGGCGAAGCGGTCGTGACTGTGATAGGCATAGAAGTTCAGCTTGTTGCGCTCGTTCAGGGTGTGCGAGTAATTAGCACCCAGGTCATAGAAGCCCGCCGTACCGTCCTTGTAGCCGCTCTTCTCGGGCAGGAGCTTCATCATCCAGTCGGAATAGGTGGTGCGCCCACTCAGAAGGAGCGAAGCACGTTCCTTGACGACGGGAATCTCCAGATCAAGTTTACTGGTTACCAGGCCGATACCTGCCGAGCCGGTGAATTTTTCCTTGTTGGCCTCCTTACCGGTGATGCTCAGCACGGAAGAGATGCGTCCGCCATACTGGCTGGGAATACTGCTCTTATAGAGTTCCATGTCTTTCACCATGTCTGAGTTGAAGGCCGAGAAGAAACCAAAGAGGTGGTTGGGATTGTAGATGGTACCTCCGTTCAGCAACAGGAGGTTCTGGTCGGTGGATCCTCCACGCACGTTGAATCCGCTGGAGGCCTCACCCACGGTCTTCACGCCGGGCAGTGCCTGCACCATCTTCAGGACATCCACCTCACCCATCGCCGTGGGAATATTCTTCAGTGCGGCAGGTTGCAATTTCTCCATGCCGAGTTGGGTACCCTTCACGTTCTCCACACGACCCGAAGTAATCAGCACTTCGTCCAGCATGTGATTCTCCTCCTCCAGTTCTATACGGGTGGAGCCGTCACTATAGAGCATGTACTGCCGATAGGTCTCCTTGACATTCAGTCCCTTCAGTTCCAGTTTGTTGTAGCCGGCTGGCAGGCGAAGGGTGAAACGGCCGTCAAGGTCGGTCACCGTGGCGGTCCACGGTTCACGCAGGATGACGTTGATGCCGGACATGGGGCGGTCATTCTTGAAGTCATAGAGCTGTCCGCTCAGCGTCACGTATGGTTCATCAGTGGGACGGTAGCGGTTGCCCACGTCATAGACTTTGTTTTCAGAGGAGGCCGTCTCTTCGGCACGGGAAGAGACGGGGATATACTCGCTACGTCCGGAGGTATTGCTCCAGGAGGAGGGAAGCGTGGTGAGCAGTTGGCTGTCAGGAAGCACGAAGATGCGTCCTTCATGCACGGTCACCCGGTAGCGGGTATGGGCCAGTGCCTGCTCCAGCTGTTCCACGGTGGCCGCTTCCGGACTACTGTTTTTCACTTGAAAGGGTTTCTCCAGGGTGGTGTAGACCCTGTAGCCTGTGGTCTGCTCCACGAGTTCCATCAGGCGGAACACCGTAATGCTGTCTCCCGTGGTCTGCGCCTCAACTGTCCGAGGCTGCAGGAAAGCCATCAGGAGCGACAAGGCCACTACATAGAGGTTCGTCATTCTCTTCATACGTGCATCAGGGTTTGGAGGTCAGTTGTATGGCATAGGCCGTCAGGGCAGCCAACGCTTCGGCCCGCTTGTTTCGGAAGTCCAGTTCCATGTCGGAGGCATACTGCTTCAGGGCTTTCTTGTGTTCGGGAAAGAGTTCCAGTATCGATGACCGTGAGCCGACGACATGCTCCCGGCCGTTCATGCGGAGCAGGAAACGCGACTGTTGTTCAAAGACGATGTAGCTGCTGCGGTTTCTCACCACCGGGGTACCGGTCTTACAGGTCAGGCGTTGCATCAGTTCCACACCGGGGGCTTCGAAGAGGCAGACCAGGAAAGCATCACCTTCGCGTACAAAACGGGTCTGCCCCAAAGTGAAGCGTTCCACCTTGCGCATATCCACCTTCACGGCAATACGTTTCTCGGGAGTGATGACCACCAGATGGTTACCATAAGTGTCATAGCGCAACTGGAGGCCGGTGTACAGGTGGTCTCCAAAGAGAATTTCGCCCGGCTGGAAGGCATCACTACCCCAATAGGGATGATTCAGGTAGAACTGGGAGGGATAGCCGTTCTCCACCTGCCCTCTGTAGAGCGCGGCATGGTCGCCTGCCTCCTGCCTATAGGCATCAAAGAGTTGCTGATGCTGGGCCAACGCCTTCGGGCCACTCATTCCAAAGGCCAGCAGAAGCAGACACGCCATACGCGTGTGTCGTTGTCTGTGATTCATAGTTGTCTGTCTGCGGCGCCAAACCGCCATTAATGGATTTTGCTTGCAAAAATAGGGAATTCATAGGGGGGGGTAATAAAGAATCGTACAATTGCATGTAATATCGTACATTCGACGTATAATCGCCCTATCTCCCCTTTCCATAAGTGCATTAAACGTTGGAATTAGGTACAGCTCTCCGAGAACGGGAATCAAGGCAGCGAGAGGGTGTTCCGGAGCTGCACGCAGTTTCCATCGGAATGGCGTGCAGTTTCTCCGGGAATTGCACGCAGTTTGCAAAGAAATTGCACACTGTTCCGGAAGGAATTGCACGCTGTTTCTTCGAGCACTATCTACGGGGTAAGAATGACACGTTTGAGAAGCCGCTCTGCCGTCCGCAACAAGCGGCTGCCTCCTGCTTCGGCCGGTCTGAATTATAGCAAAGAAAAAGTGGATGCATCCGATTGAGACACATCCACTTGAAAAGAGGTTGTTGGAGTACTAGGATTCGAACCTAGAATGACAGGACCAGAATCTGTAGTGTTACCATTACACCATACTCCAATACTGAAAAGAGCAACAGCATCATCTGTTTTGCGGTGCAAAGATACAAAGAATTCGGGAAACGCAAACATTTACTCGGTTTTTTTTCGTCTTGAAGGTACTTTTTTCTGCTTCACCGCCACACGGAGCCTGATTTTCCTTTAAAAAGTCTCTTTTTATCCCCTAAAAGTCCTTTTACCGAGGAGCAATGAAAGGCCGAACCGAATGAGAAGCAGGTGCCGGACAAATCCAAAGCAGCTTCTAAAAAAAAGCAAAAAAAGAAAGAGTTTTCCCCATTTGCGTGTTTGGTAAAAGAAATCAGCGTATATTTGCCAACCGTTTAAATATAACAATGTATAATGGACGAAACAAAGCATCTCATTCAACAAATCACTGAAGGCATTCAGGAGAAAAAAGGCAAGAAAATCGTCATTGCCGACCTGACCCAAATAGACGAAACCATCTGTAACTATTTCATCATCTGCCAAGGCAATTCCCCCAGCCAGATTACCGCCATCGTGGAGGCTGTCCGTGAGGCGGCCCGCATAGGCGCCAACGTCAAACCGTCGACCATAGACGGTCTGAGAAACGCCGAATGGGTAGCCATGGACTACTCGGACGTGCTGGTACACGTGTTCCTGCCCCACGTTCGCGAATTCTACAACCTGGAACACTTGTGGGCTGATGCCCAGCTGACCTCTATTCCCGATATAGACTAAAAAAGACGACACACATGGAAAAGGACAACAATACTCCCCAAATGAAACCGGGCGGACGCATGAATGTTCCCCGATTCAACCTGAGTTGGCTCTACGCCCTCATCGCCATGGGTTTCCTGGCCCTGCTACTGATGGACAACGAGCACACCTCCTCACGCGAAATTCCCTACGACGAGTTCCAAAAATACGTCAGCAACGGCTACGTGGAAAGGGTCGTTGGCTACGACGACAACTCCGTGGAGGCTTTCATCAAGCCGCAACACGTCTCCAAGGTGTTCCAGGCCGACTCCAACAAAGTGGGCAAGGCCCCCTTCATCATCACCGAAGCCCCTACCCGCGAGAACTTGGACAACTTCCTGCAGAAGGAGAAGAGCGAATCGCGCTTTGACGGTGCCATCAAGTATGAGAAAAAAGGAAATTTCCTGACTGCCATCTTCTGGAACTTCTTCCCCTTCCTCCTGATTATCGCCCTGTGGATATTCATCTCCCGCCGCATGGCCGGAAATGGCGGATTGGGCGGCGGCATCTTCAGCGTGGGCAAGTCCAAGGCGCAACTCTTCGAAAAGGGCGCACCGGTGAAGGTAACCTTCAAGGACGTGGCCGGACTGGCCGAGGCCAAGCAGGAAGTGGAAGAGATTGTGGAATTTCTGAAGGAGCCGCAGAAATATACCGACCTGGGCGGAAAGATTCCCAAGGGTGCCCTGCTGGTAGGCCCTCCGGGAACAGGCAAGACCCTCCTGGCCAAAGCCGTGGCAGGCGAAGCCAATGTTCCCTTCTTCTCACTGGCCGGTTCAGACTTCGTGGAGATGTTCGTAGGTGTGGGTGCCTCACGTGTGCGCGACCTCTTCCGACAAGCCAAGGAGAAGGCTCCCTGTATTGTGTTCATCGATGAAATTGATGCCGTGGGCCGGGCACGCGCCAAGGCTGCCGCCATGGGTGGCAATGACGAGCGTGAGAACACCCTGAACCAGTTGCTTACCGAGATGGACGGATTCGGTTCCAACAGCGGCATCATCATCCTGGCCGCCACCAACCGAGTGGACGTACTGGACAAGGCCCTGTTGCGTGCCGGACGCTTCGACCGCCAGATACACGTGGACCTCCCCGACCTGAACGAGCGCAAGGAGGTGTTTGGCGTTCATCTGCGCCCCATCAAGATAGACGACAGTGTAGACGTGGACCTGCTGGCCCGTCAGACTCCCGGTTTCTCGGGGGCCGACATCGCCAACGTGTGCAACGAAGCGGCATTGATTGCTGCCCGACACGGCAAAAAATTTGTGGGCAAGCAGGACTTCCTGGATGCCGTGGACCGCATCATAGGCGGCCTGGAAAAGAAGACCAAGATTACGACAGAGGCCGAAAGACGCTCCATCGCCATACACGAAGCCGGACATGCCAGCATCTCCTGGCTGCTGGAATATGCCAACCCGCTTATCAAGGTGACCATCGTGCCGCGCGGCCGGGCACTGGGCGCCGCATGGTACCTGCCCGAAGAGCGTCAGATTACCACCAAAGAGCAGATGCTCGATGAAATGTGTGCCACACTGGGCGGACGGGCTGCCGAAGACCTCTTCCTGGGCCGCATCTCCACCGGAGCCATGAACGACCTGGAGCGCGTCACCAAGCAGGCTTATGGCATGATTGCCTACCTGGGCATGAGCGAACGGCTGCCTAACCTCTGCTACTACAACAACGAAGAGTACTCCTTCAACCGTCCCTACAGCGAAAAGACCGCCGAACTCATTGACGAGGAGGTGAAGCGCATGGTGAACGAACAGTATGAACGTGCCAAGAGGATTCTCAAGGAGAACGAAGAGGGGCATCGAAAACTCGCGCAGCAACTGATGGACAAGGAGGTCATCTTTGCGGAAGACGTGGAGGCGATTTTCGGTCCCCGTCCCTGGACCTCGCGCTCGGCTGAAATCATGAGTGCCAAGAAGCACTCCGAAGAGTTGAAGAAAGCCGAAGAAGAGGTGGCCAGGAAGGCCGAAGAGGCAGAGAAGGCTGTCAAGGAGGAGCAAGAGAAAAATAGCGCCGCCAAGAGCGAAGAGGAGAACAAGTAAGAAAGAATCAAGAACTATAAACGATCCAACAACGTGAAAAACTTCATCACACGTGCCATTACCGGCATTCTGTTCGTGGCCCTGCTGGTGGGCTGCACCCTGTATAGCCCGCTCACATTCGGCATTCTGTTTGCCCTCATCGCCGCACTGAGCGTGCAGGAGTTCGCCAATCTCATGAACCAAAGTGGCAAAGTGAACATCAACAAGACCATCACCGCTCTGGGAGGTGCCTACCTTTTCCTGGCCCTGATGAGTTTCTGCATGCAACAGAGCGTCGGAGCACGTGTCTTCCTGCCCTATCTGGCCCTGTTGCTCTACCTGATGATTACCGAACTCTACCTGAAGAAGGAGAATCCCATAGGCAATTGGGCCTGCAGCATGTTGAGCCAACTCTACGTGGCGCTGCCCTTCGCCCTGCTGAATGTTCTGGCCTTCCACAACACCGCCACAGACAGCGTCAGCTATAACCCCATCCTGCCGCTCTCCATCTTCGTCTTCATCTGGCTGAGTGACACGGGCGCCTACCTCATAGGCTCACTGATAGGCAAGCATCGGTTGTTTGAGCGCATCTCCCCCAAGAAGTCCTGGGAGGGAAGTCTCGGTGGAGCCTTACTCGCCATCGCGGCAGCCTTTGTCCTTGCACACTTCTTCCACTTCCTCCACACCTGGCAATGGGCCGGACTGGCCGCTGTTGTCGTGCTGTTCGGCACGTGGGGCGACCTGACGGAATCGCAGATGAAACGTCAACTGGGCATCAAAGACTCCGGAAACATTCTGCCTGGACATGGCGGCATGCTTGACCGCTTCGACAGTGCCCTGATGGCCATCCCCGCAGCCGTGGTCTATCTCTATGCGTTGACGGCATTCTGAGACGCGGATGGGCGGCTGATAGCAGACGTGTATCACGACCTGCTTTTCCTGAGCAGCTCCACCATCAGTTGCGCCGCCCGACGGGGTGCACCGAGAGTGCCAAGACGGGAAACCATCTCCTCATACCCCTCCAGCATCCGGTGGACATACACCTTATTATATAATAGGGCTTCCAGTTCCCTGCGCACCAGTTCTACCGTCATCTTGTCGGCCACCAGCTCCTTCACCACTTCACGGCCGGCAATAAGATTCACCAGGGAGACAAATTCCACCTTCAGCACATGTCGTTTCAGAAAAGCGACGAGCTTGCCCGCTCCCGTGTAGTAGCAGACCGCCTGCGGCACACGGAAGAGGGCCGTCTCTAACGTCGCCGTTCCCGACGTGACCAGAGCGGCACGGGCATGGCGCAGAAGGTCATACGTCTGTCCGAAGAGAATCTTCACATCGGATTCCTCCATGTAACGCTCATAAAACCCAGGGGCAATACCCGGAGCACCGGCCAACACCAACTGGTAGTCCTCCCTATAGGGGGCTGCAGCCCGGAGCATGATGGAGAGATTGTCCTTGATTTCCTGTTTGCGACTGCCAGCCAGCAGGACAATGACCGGTTTCGAAGAGAGGGCGTTGCGCTGCAGGAACTCCTCGGCCGTCTCTGTAGCAGCAGTCTGGAAGGCTGCAACCTCATCCACCGTGGGATTGCCCACATAGTGTATGGAATAGTGGTGCTTCCCCTCGAAGAAGTCCACTTCGAAAGGCAGAATGGAGAAAAGGTGATCCACATCGCGCTTGATGTTCTTGATGCGATACTCCTTCCATGCCCATATCTTGGGAGAGATATAATAGTAAACGGGAATACGTGTATGCTTGCGGATATAGCGGGCGATGCTCAGATTGAAGCCCGGATAGTCCACCAGAATCAGCACATCGGGCTGCCACTCCACGATGTCGGCCTTGCAACGCTTCATGTTGGCAAAAATGGTGCGCAGATGCATCAGCACAGGCAGGAAGCCCATGTAGGCCAACTCACGATAGTGTTTCACCAACGTACCGCCTACCGCCGCCATCAGGTCGCCGCCAAAGAAGCGAAACTCAGCCTGCGGGTCTTCCTCCTTCAGAGCGGCCATCAGACGGGAAGCGTGAAGGTCACCGGAGGCTTCACCGACAATGAGATAATATTTCATGAGGTTGAAAGTTGAAAATGGTCAGTTGGGAACGGAGTTTCAAAGCGGAGGGAGAGGGGCAGCGAACCATCCTTGCAAATCGCCTATCAGGGAGCGGGCGGTGACATCCACAGTCGTAGGGGTAACAGCCACGTAGTCATGTGCCAAAGCCCAATAGTCGCTCTGCTCATTCTCCGTATCGGTCGGTTCAAATTCACCCGTCAGCCAATAGTAATGGGAATCGCCGCGATGGGCAAAGTTTTCCCACTCGCGCACCCACTGTCCCTTGGCCTGCTCGCAAATGCGCACACCCTTCAAATTGACGGTGACGGGGAAGTTCACGTTGAGACAGGTGAGCGGCGGAAGCCCCTTCTCCAGCACTTGGCGAGCAATCTCTCGCACATAGGGCCCGGCGGGAGTAAAGTCGGCATCGGCACCGTGGTCACACAAGGAGAAACCAATGGAGGGAATCCCCTTCAGACACCCCTCTATCACCACGCCCATCGTTCCCGAATAGTGGACATTCACAGCCGAATTGTCGCCATGATTGATACCGGCCACCACCAGGTCGGGACGACGCTCCAAGATGGCGTGCATGGCCAGTTTGACACAATCCACGGGAGTGCCCGAACATTTATAGACCGCCAGTCCCACCTCTCTGCGCACCAGGGCGTAGTGTATCGGTTCGTTCACGGTCATGGCACACGCCGTACCCGAACGGGGGGCATCGGGAGCCACGACTACAATCTCGCCCAGCGGACGCAGAAACTTGATTAACTCACTTATTCCTTTGGAAATGACGCCATCGTCATTGGATACCAGTATCAGAGGTCTTTGCTTTTCCATACATTCATTGTTTTAGTTGGCACAAAAGTAGTTAAAAAGAGAGAAAAAGCCAACATCACGCCCCGGATAGGGGCAGGAGTTTTGGCATTTTAACGCAATAACCTTATTTTTGTGGCACTAAACAACCGAATCGTTATGGATATATTTCTACTCATCCTGGGCATTCTCTGCCTGATTACCGGCCTGCTGGGCTGCGTTGTGCCCATGCTTCCGGGCCCTCCCTTAGCCTATGCCGGCGTGTTATTGCTCCACATCACGGACTATGCCGACTTCTCCCCCACCACCCTGCTCGTGGGACTACTGGTAGTCATCGTGGTGCAGGTCTTGGACTACTTTGTCCCCATGCTGGGTGCCAAATACAGCGGTGGCACACCGTGGGGCAGCCGTGGCTGTCTGGTGGGCACCATCGTGGGGCTTTTCTTCATGCCCTGGGGTATCATCCTGGGTCCCTTTCTCGGTGCATTCATCGGCGAACTGTTGGGCGGCTACCAGGCCGGCCGTGCCCTGAAGTCGGGCATAGGTTCGCTCCTGGGCTTCCTCTTCGGCACCGTCCTGAAGTGTGTGGTATGCGGCTACTTCATCTGGATTTTCGTAGCTGCCCTGATATAGCCGCACAAAGGAGCACCAAGGGAGTGACTGAAAAAAACGAAGCAAGTTGTTTTTTTTAATGTCACTAAATACGTATATTTGCCCTCAAAAGCAGGAAGGACGGAAATGAAGTTATTAACAAAAAGGGTGAGTTATCAACCATTTTTGCAATCTCCCTCTTTTTTTGTAGGCACAATCGGGAATAATCACTTATTTCGCTGCCGATAAAACAGAAGACAGATTATGGGAAAAATCATCGCAATGGCCAACCAGAAAGGCGGTGTGGGCAAGACCACCACAACCATCAACCTCGCTGCATCGCTGGCCACCTTAGAGAAGAAAGTACTGGTCGTGGACGCCGACCCGCAGGCCAACGCCTCATCGGGCCTCGGTGTGGACATCAAGCAGTCCGAATGCACCATCTATGAATGTATCATAGACCGCGCCGATGTCCGCAAGGCACTGCACGACACGGAGATAGAGAGCCTGAAGGTCATCTCCTCACACATCAACCTGGTGGGCGCGGAAATCGAGATGCTCAACCTGAAGAACCGCGAAAGAATCCTGAAAGAGGTGCTGACACCGCTGAAGGAGGAGTTCGACTACATCCTGATAGACTGCTCTCCCTCCTTAGGGCTGATTACCGTCAATGCCCTGACGGCAGCCGATTCGGTCATCATTCCCGTACAGGCCGAATATTTTGCTCTGGAAGGCATCAGCAAACTGCTGAACACCATCAAAATCATCAAGACCAAACTGAACCCCACCCTGGAGATTGAGGGTTTCCTGCTCACCATGTTCGACTCCCGCCTGCGCATGGCCAACCAGATTTATGACGAGGTGAAACGCCACTTCCAGGAACTGGTGTTCAAGACCGTCATCCAGCGCAACGTGAAGTTGAGCGAGGCCACCAGCTATGGCCTGCCCACCATTCTCTATGACACCGAATCGACCGGCGCCAAGAACCACATGGCCCTGGCCAAGGAACTGCTGGCCAAGGAGAAACCGCACAACTGACAACGGAAACGAACAGTAACAAACCAGAAAGCAAGAAAGACAGATGGCACCAAGAAATGCATTAGGACGCGGGCTTGACGCCCTCTTTTCCATTGACGAGGTGAAGACCGAAGGCTCCAGCTCCATCAATGAGATTGAGCTATCCAAGATACACGTCAATCCCAACCAGCCGCGCCGCGAATTTGACCCCGTGGCCTTGAAGGAACTTTCCGACTCCATCGCAGAAATCGGCATCATACAGCCCATCACCCTGCGCAAGCTGAATGACGACGACTACCAGATTATCGCCGGAGAACGACGCTTCCGGGCCTCACAGATGGCGGGACTGACCAGCATACCGGCCTACATCCGCACGGCTGACGATGAGAATGTCATGGAAATGGCCCTCATCGAAAACATCCAGCGCGAAGACCTGAACTCCGTAGAGATAGCCCTGGCCTACCAGCACCTGCTCGAAGAGTATGGTCTGACCCAGGAACGCCTCAGCGAGCGGGTGGGCAAGAAGCGCACCACCATCGCCAACTACCTGCGCCTGCTGAAACTGCCGGCTCCCATACAGATGGGGTTGCAGAACAAGCAGATAGACATGGGCCACGCCCGTGCCCTCATCACCTTGGGCAATCCCAAGCTGCAGGTCAAGATATATGAGGAGATTCTAGAACACGGCTACTCCGTGCGCCGTGTGGAGGAAATCGTGAAGGCCCTCAGCGAAGGAGAGGCCGTGAAGAGCGGCGGGCGCAAGATAGCCCCCAAGCGTGCCAAGATGCCCGAAGAATTCAACCTGCTGAAGCAACACCTCTCCAACTTCTTCAACACCAAGGTACAGCTCACCTGTTCGGAGAAGGGAAAGGGTAAAATCAGCATATCGTTCAACAACGAAGAAGAACTGGAACGTATCATGGGAATCCTTGATACCGTGAAGAATAAATGAAGCTGAAAAGACTCACATATCGACTGATTATCGTCCTGTCGCTCTGCCTCATGCAGACGGCAGGAACGTCTGCATTTGCTCAGGATGGACCAAGAGCCGCCCTGAGACGCAACACCCTGCAACCCGACACGCTCGGTACGGGTGTCAAGAAGACGCTGCCTGAAACGAAAGAACAGACCGACGGAGAACTGACCGACGAAAAGAGCAAGGCCGACAGCATTGCCGCCGAGAACCGACGCCGCATGATGAAGATGACCGCCATGCCCAAACTGGAAGAGGTTCCCCTGCTGCCAAGCGACTCTTTGGCCACCAACCTCAACACCCAGAAGTGGGTGCCCAATCCAGTGAAAGCCACCTGGCTGGCCCTCGTCATCCCCGGAGGCGGACAAATCTACAACAAGAAATACTGGAAGCTCCCCATCTTCTATGGCGGATTTGCCGGATGTGCCTACGCCCTGACGTGGAACGGCAAGATGTACAAGGACTACTCCAACGCCTACCGCGATGCCGTGAACGAGAATTGGGGCTCCACCAACATCACCGACCTGCTGCCGCCGGGCTACATCAACCGTGTATCCAAAACCCAGCTCACCGAAACCCTGCGCAAACGTAAGGACACCTACCGCCGCTACCGTGACATGAGCATCTTTGCCTTCATCGCCGTCTACATGCTCTCGGTGGTAGATGCCTATGTGGACGCCGAGCTCTCCAACTTCGACATCTCCGACGACCTCAGCATGAGGGTGGAACCGGCCATCATCGGCCAGCCCCGCCATCAGGGCTATGACCCCAACAGGAAGTCGGTGGGCGTGCAATGCAGCATCCGTTTCTGAACAAGCCATCTGTAAAATACCATAAAACCCCTCTGAAACACATGACAACAAAAGGAATAAGAAGAAGCATCATTACCCTCTGCATAGGCATGACCGGACTGCCCCTCGGGCTGCAGGCCCAGGAAAGCCTCAACGTGACCATCCACGAAAACGGTACCGAACGGCAAGAAACCATCGACCTGCCCAAGAGCATGACCTACCCCCTGGACAGCCTGCTGACCGACTGGAAGGCCAAGAACTACATCGACCTGGGCAAGGACTGCAGCACCTCCACCGAAAACCCGCAGTTCAGCGACTCGGTCTACATTGACCGTCTGTCACGTATGCCCGTGGTGATGGAGATGCCCTACAACGAGATTGTGCGGGCCTGCATAGACCGCTACACCGGCAAATTGCGCAACAACGTGGCCTTCATGCTGAGTGCCTGCAACTTCTATATGCCCATCTTCGAAGAGGCACTGGATGCCTACGACCTGCCCTTGGAACTGAAATACCTGCCCATCATTGAGTCGGCACTCAATCCCTCGGCCGTTTCGCGTGCCGGAGCTGCGGGACTGTGGCAGTTCATGCTGCGCACAGGCAAGCTCTACGGCCTGGAGAGCAACAGCTATGTGGACGAACGGCGCGACCCCATCAAGTCCACCTGGGCCGCCGCCCGCTACCTGAAGGAGATGTATGACATCTACAAGGACTGGAACCTGGTGATTGCCGCCTACAACTGCGGACCGGGTAACGTGAACAAGGCCATCCGACGGGCCGGAGGAAAGAATGACTACTGGGCCATCTACAACTACCTGCCCCGTGAAACACGTGGCTACGTACCGGCTTTCATCGCCGCCAACTATGTGATGACCTACTATTGCAAGCACAACATCTGCCCCATGGAGACCAACATTCCGGCCGACACGGACACCATACAGGTGACACAAAACCTGCACTTCCGACAGATTGCCGACATCTGCGGCATCGACATGGAACAGATCAAGAGCCTTAACCCCCAATACAAGCGCGACATCATCCCCGGCGACAGCAAGCCGCAGACCCTGCGCCTGCCGCTGACTCACATCAGTACCTTTATCGACCGGCAGGACACCATCTACAAACACCGTCGGGAGGAGCTCTTCAAAAACCGCAAGACGGTGGCCGCGGAAAGTTCCGCATCCAAAAGCAAAGGCGGTAAAGCCGCATCCGGACAACTGACCTACCACAAAATCAGAAGCGGCGAAACGCTCTCCACCATCGCCCGCCGGTATGGCGTGACGGTAAACCAGTTGAAGAGCTGGAACGGACTGCGCAACAACAACATCACGGCCGGCAAACGACTGAAGATATATCAATAACCACGAGGGAAAAGAAACTAAGGAATAAAGGAGATACGCATTATGGAAGAGCACATGGACCCCAAACTGAAAGAGAAGGCCGAAGAAGAAATGATCAACCAGGCTTTCCAGGAATTGCTGAACGACTACTTAGGCACCAAGCATCGCAAGCGGGTGGAAATCATCACCAAGGCTTTCAACTTTGCCAACCAGGCCCACAAGGGTATCAAGCGGCGTTCCGGTGAACCCTACATCATGCATCCCCTGGCCGTAGCCAAGATTGTCTGCAACGAAATCGGCCTTGGCTCCACCTCCATCTGCTCGGCTCTGCTCCACGACGTGGTGGAAGACACGGAATACACCGTGGAGGACATCGAGAACATCTTCGGACCCAAGATTGCCCAGATTGTGGACGGACTGACCAAAATCTCAGGCGGCATCTTCGGCGACCGCGCCTCGGCACAGGCCGAAAACTTCAAGAAACTCCTGCTCACCATGAGCGACGACATCCGCGTCATCCTCATCAAGATTGCCGACCGCCTGCACAACATGCGCACCCTGGGCTCCATGCTGCCCAACAAGCAGTTCAAGATAGCCGGCGAAACCCTCTACATCTATGCTCCCCTGGCTCACCGCCTGGGACTCAACAAGATAAAGACCGAACTGGAAGACCTCAGCTTCAAGTACGAGCATCCCGAGGAGTACCGGGAACTGGAAGAGAAACTGATGGTCACCGCCCCCGAGCGCGAGAAAGTGTTCCAGGAGTTCACCGCCCCCATCCGCACACAGCTGGACCGCATGAACCTGCGCTACCGCATCATTGCCCGCGTCAAGTCCATCTACTCCATCTGGAACAAGATGCAGACCAAGCATGTCCCCTTCGAGGAGGTGTATGACCTGCTGGCCGTGCGCATCATCTTCGAACCGGGCAATCCGGAAGAGGAGTTGAACGACTGCTTCGACATCTACGTGGCCATCTCCAAAATCTACAAGCCCCACCCCGACCGCCTGCGCGACTGGGTGAGCCACCCCAAGGCCAACGGCTATCAGGCACTGCACGTCACACTGATGGGCAACAACGGCCAGTGGATAGAGGTGCAAATCCGCAGCGAACGCATGAACGACGTGGCCGAACAGGGCTTTGCCGCCCATTGGAAATACAAGGAGGGCGGCGGCAGCGAAGACGAGGGAGAACTGGAAAAGTGGCTGCACACCATCAAGGAGATTCTGGAGGACCCGCAACCCGATGCCATGGACTTCTTGGACACCATCAAGCTGAATCTCTTCGCCTCCGAAATCTTTGTCTTCACCCCCAAGGGCGACCTGAAGACCATGCCCCAGAATGCCACGGCACTGGACTTCGCCTTCTCCCTGCACACCGACATCGGCAGCCACTGCATCGGTGCCAAGGTGAACCACCGCCTCGTCCCCCTGAGCCACAAGCTGCAGAGCGGTGACCAGGTGGAAATCCTCACCTCCAAATCCCAGCGGGTACAGCCCGAATGGGAGGTCTATGCCACCACGGCACGCGCACGTTCCAAGATAGCCGCCATCCTGCGCAAGGAGGCCAAGGCCCACCAAAAAGAGGGTGAGAAGATGCTGGCCGACTTCCTGAAGAAGGAAGAGATCAACATGGACGATGCCGCACTGGCCAAGCTGGTACGCTTGCACAACATGAAGAATCCGGAGGAGCTGATGACGGCCATCGGAAGCAAGAAAATCATTCTGGGTGATGCTGACCGCAATGTCTTCAAGGAGCGTCAGGGCGGTTGGAAGAAGTTGCTGAAGTTCCCCTTCGTGAACAAGGAGAGCAAGGAGGAGCAACCCGAAGAGAAAGGCACCAAGGAGAAAATCAACACCAAAAAGATTCTGAAACTTACCGAAGAGGCCATCCAGAAGAGCTACATCATGGCCGACTGCTGCTCTCCCATCCCCGGCGATGACGTGCTGGGCTACATTGACGACGAAGGACGCATCATCATCCACAAGCGCCAATGCCCCGTGGCCGCCCGCCTGAAGAGCAGCTTCGGCAACCGCATCCTGGCTACCGAATGGGACACCCACAAGGAGCTGAACTTCCTCGTCACCATCTACATGAAGGGCATTGACTGTGTGGGCCTGCTGAACGAAGTGACCCAGGTCATCTCCCGCCAGCTGAACGTGAACATGCGCAAGCTTACCATCGAGACCAACGACGGCATCTTCGAGGGCAAAATCCAGCTCTACGTCCACGACGTAGAAGACGTGCGCACCATCTGCGACAACCTGAAGCAGATTCAGAACATCAAGAAAGTAACGAGAATCGATAACGAGGAGTAGTCATGAAGCCGTGTCAGATATTGAATTTGGCACTGCCCATCCGTAGCTACTCATCCGCTTGTGAAACATTCTCCCGAATATTCTCCTTCAATGCCTCCACATCCTCATAGGTGAAGGCATTGAGAGCCAGTTTCATGTTCATCAGTTCGTCGCGGATGGCCTTCAGACGGTCCACCACCTCAAAGTTCTTCACCGTAGCCTCACGGTTATCCTTCAAGCGCCGGCGTGCACCGGGAATTGTCATGCCGCGTTCCTTCACCAGATGATGGATAAGTTTCACTACCTCTATGTCCTCGCGGGTGTATTGTCTCACGTCGCGTCCGGCCCGCTTGGGCTTCAGCTGCGGAAACTCCTTTTCCCAAAAGCGCAGCAACGTCTCTCTCACGCCAAACATCTGCGCCACCTCACTGATGGAGTAGTATATCTTCAGGTTCTTGTCCGGATTCAGCATAAAGGTACCTCTTTACAGTTACGACAGGCAAAGATAACCATTCCCCCGACATTCCACAACGATAAGGAACGAAATGTAGGTTTAAATTTTCCACCTTCCTGAAAGCAACGGCACCATGTCCTCCGGGGTATTGTACTGTTTAGGGGAATCTACTTTTTTCTTCCATGCAACAAATCAGCTGCTTTTAAAGGTAAGGGAGAAAGGAAATGCGATGCCAATTTGTTTATATTTTTACTCTCACACAAATTCACAAGCGAGCGCACCTCAATTCACCGTTCTTGACATCACCAAAATCACCTATGAGAATCCGGAGGCCCGCCAAGCAGTTTTGCAACGATTTGAAAACCAATTTATTACGAAACATTCGTTTTCTAAGAAAGTTTTACACAATATTAATATGCAAAAGCAGCACCCGTAACTGTCAAATGCAAGGATTAATAACTCAAATTCTTCTAACGAATGGATTCTTCTTTTTCATCTCTCAAAAAAAATATTCGAACCATCCTATTGCTTGCAGACATGAGACCAACAAACCTCCCCCAAATATCACAAACATAGAAGAATCCGTTTTGAAGAACCGAAAAAAAAGATTTTACCCATAAACATGGCAGTTATTCAGGAATTTATTACTTTTGCCTGCGGATAGAGGAAACTCCGTCCAAGGACATATTGAAAAGATTAAGAAGCGTTATGCTGTTCTTATAGTGCGCATTGCAGTTCCACGCTTCGTTGTATAATATAATAAGGTATTCTGAGGAACTGGGAATGCGGGAATGCAAGGTTCGCCCTTGCACGGAAGCTATGAAAACAGCTCTTCTACCGGTGTGCCGGTTCTTCTTACTGTTCATGATGTTCCTCGGCCTGCCGCAAGCAGGCCGGTGTCAAAAGGTGCGCCAGGTGTGCGGCGAGTACACCTACTACACACCCGAGAACGTTTCGTTGGAAGAGGCCAAGCAGACGGCGCTGAAGCGTGCCCGCCTGACCGCCCTAGCCGACGAGTTCGGCACCCTGCTCATTCAGGACAACCTGATGCGCATGGAGAGCAATAACGGTGACGATAGCAGCAGTTTCTTTTCGCTCAGTGAAAGTGAGGTGAAGGGGGAATGGCTGGCCGACAGCAGTGAGCCACAGTTCAACATCAGCTATGTGCAGAAAACCTTGGTGGTAAAAGTCTCCGTCTGCGGCAAGGCACGCCCCCTCACGAGCCACCACATAGACTTCAAAGCCACCCTGTTGCGCAACGGTATCGCTCCGCGCGATGAAAGCTACACCTTCCGCAACGGTGACCGTCTCTACCTCTCTTTCCTCTCGCCCGCACAGGGTTACTTAGCTGTCTATCTGATAGATGCAGCACAGACGGTCTACTGTCTCCTGCCCTACCGACGGGACGACGACGGACAAGTAGCCATCAAGGCCAATCAGAGCTACATCTTCTTCAACAAGTCCTTGGCTCAGGCTCCCTATACCCGCCAAACCGTGGACGAGTATGAACTGAACTGCGGCGAGACGGGCGAGACCAACCACCTCTACATCATCTTCTCGCCCACCCCCTTCACCAAGGCTACTGACCGCCAGGCCGGACAAGACAGTCATGGCCGCGTCCTCCCCCGCCAGCTTTCCCTCAGTGACTTTCAAAAGTGGCTCACCAAACGCAAGCTCATCGACAAGAAACTGCAAACGGACATCCGAAGCATAGAAATCACGCCATAAATTACTTTCGTACAATCATTAATCAATACTTCCTATAAAAACGCATACCATGAAACGAATCATTATCCGAAGCCTTATACTCCTTAGTCTATGGCCGGCCATACTTTCGGCACAGGAATTGCATCCCTCCTTTGAATGCATGGAGTTCGACCTGCTGGCGCGCACCAAACCTCGTTTGGATTTGAACGAAGAGCAGTGCGCCGTATTGCGCGTGTCGGTGGCCGACAGCAAGAGCTTCGTCTTCGAAGGCAACATTATCGGCGATGTGATTTACACGCCCGGTGAAGCCCTCATCTATATGCCCGACCGCACACGCAACATCACCATCAAAAGCGACCGTTTCGGTCGCATGGAGTATGAATTTCCGGAGCGTCTGAAACGGTTGGTGGTCTACAAACTATCCCTGAAGCTGACGATGCCCGAACCCTCTCCCTACGAACTGAAGGAGGTAAACGATGAGGGGTTGCGGAAACTGGCCCGCAAAGAGGCCAAGAACTACGCCAAGAAAAAATGGGAAGTAGCTCCCGGCTCTCTGCCATTAGAGGAACAGTTGGCCAACACTTACACCATACAGCGACTCTTCAACGACCGACAAGAGCCCAAGTACCTGACGAGCATGGCCATCTGCAGCGGACGTACCTATGAGATGGCCCGCATACAGGCTTTGGAACTGGCAAAAATTGAGCTGGCCAACCTCATGGAGTCGTCCATGCAGACCATTACCGAGAATGCTGTGGGCAACAGCCTGATAAGCGATGACGAGGCCGGTGCCGTACAGCAGACCATGTTGCGCAGCCGCAACAAGGTAATGCAGCGCATCGGCAAAATCAGAATCGTCATGGAACTTCACCGTGAGCAAGGGAAGCAGAAGGAGGTATTGCTCCGCATCGCCTACGACCAAGAAGAATGCAAACGCATCGCCCTGCAAACCCTCTCCGAAGAGCTACAGCAGGAAGACGAAAACCTGAGCCGCAAATTCAGTCAGGCTGCAGGATTGTAAGAATCTAAAATCACTTCAATAACAATGAATAAACCATTTATTCCTTCTCTCAAAAGTTTTTTGGCCGTCGTGTGTTGTCTGTTGTTATCAGCAGGTGCATACGCACAGCGGTTTACCTATACTTATCATTCCGTTGAATTCAAATGCAAAATCAAATCCGGTGAGACTGTGTGCATCACAGGCTTCGACCAAAAAGCAGAGATTGTAAGAGTACCAAGCACCGTGGAATACGCAGGTCGAAAATATCCCGTAAAAGAAATAGACACCTACATCAGTGGCAACAACTACTCCACCGTATCACTCACCATAGAAGAGGGCATAGAGGAGATTGCCAACTACAGTTTCGTAGAGTTCCGGGACCTGAAGGAGGTTCACCTGCCTGAAACGGTGAAAAAGATTGGGAAAAACACGTTCGCAGATATTGCCAATATACCGCAATTTCATGCAAGCCAAGAGATTTGTCAGGAATTTAAAATAACAGAAAAGGTACAACTGGCAGAGGAAAAAGAAAAGAAAAAATCACGAGAATTTGAAACGACTTACAAGTCACAAAAGTTTCAGTGTGTTTTAAGCTCCGGTGTAGCCACCATTATAGACTTTGACACAAAAG
This sequence comes from Bacteroides sp., assembly GCA_017471925.1. GTDB lineage: Bacteria > Bacteroidota > Bacteroidia > Bacteroidales > Bacteroidaceae > Bacteroides. The sequence goes on along the minus strand of JAFURM010000045.1, from coordinate 17,851 downwards.
CCATCAATGTCACCATCCCGAGCGAAGTAGAATATAATGGGGTAGTTTATCCGGTAAGAAAGATAGGCTTGTACAGGCCCCAAAAATATCACGCCCAAAAGCTCATCATCGAAGAGGGTGTTGAAGAAATCACCAATTACAGTTTCAGCCGTTTCAAGGAACTACAGGAAGTGCATCTGCCACAAAGCCTAATAAAAATTGGGAAGAAGACATTTGATGATGTCGACAAGATACCGCAATTCTATGCCAGTGCAAAAATCTGCAAGGAATTGGGAGTAGACTACCAACCACTATCAGCAGAAACCACGGTAACAACACAACCGGTTATCCAGCAAACATTAATGGTGTCAACCTCAAATGACAAAGAGGAGAAAAAGGAAGCATTTACATACACCAATAGATTTGCTATGTTTAACTGTGTGTTACATTCTGAAGAGGTTACAATTACGGAAGTCCCTGCTATGATGAGAGTAGATAGCATCGTTTTTCCAAGTATTGTAAGTTCGCAAGACGGCACATTCTATCCAGTGAAGAGAATTATATTAAAGGATTTGGCAGTCAAAAGAGTTTCAACGCTCATTATAGAAGAAGGAGTGGAAGAATTTACAATAGCTCCTGGTGATTACGGTAAACTCCAACAAATAAAAGTTCTACAGGAAGTGCGTCTACCACAAAGTCTAAAGGTTATCGGTAAAAAAACATTTGTTAAGCCCAAGAACATACCTCATTTCTATGCCAGTGCGGAAATATGCAAGGAATTGGGTATAGAGAACAATACACTAACAGCAGAAGGAGTCGTAACACAGCAGAATATTCCGCAAGTATTGAGCCTATTTGTCACGATTGACAAAGAGAAGAAAAAAGGGGGAAAGGAAGAAAAAATACAGGAATTCGAGACAATTTACAAGTCGCAAAAATTCCAGTGCTTTTTAATTTCTGGTGTGGTAACCATTTATGACTTCGAACAGGATGCCAGCAGCATTACCATTCCAGGCGAGGTGGAATACAATGGAACGGTTTATCCAGTCAGGAAAATAGCTTTAGATAAGCGATGTCACGCCCAAAAACTCATCATTGAAGAGGGCGTTGAAGAAATTATCAATTACAGTTTTAGACGTTTCAAGGAACTACAGGAAGTACATCTGCCACAAAGCCTTAAAGTGATTGGCAAGAAAGCATTTGATGATGTCGAAAAGATACCGCAATTTTATGCCAGCGCAGAAATATGCAAGGAATTGGGTATAGATAGCAGGCCGTTATTGGCTGGAACACCTACACTACAGCCACAGAAACCATCCAAACAACCTTCCCCCATGTTCCTGATGTCGGGAGATGGAGATGTATCTGTAACTCCAAGAGAAGAGCAGAATGCAGTTCAGCAGGAAGCACCTGAAATAAACGGCCCTACAATTTCAGACGTAGATACCGATATTCCACAGAACAAGCAGGAGAACGAATACAGTTTTGCCATCATCATTGCCAACGAGACATACGATGTGGAAACTCCCGTAGAATTTGCCCTGCACGACGGGAAGATATTCAAAGAGTATTGCACCAATCTCCTCGGTATTCCCGAAGAGAACATTCGCCTGTTGGAGAATGCTTCGCACATGCAAATCAGGCGTACTGTAGAATGGTTAAAAAAAGTGGCGCAAGCCTATAGTGGCGTATGTAGAATCTACTTCTACTATGCCGGCCACGGTATGCCCGACGAGGAGAAACGCTGTGCCTACATTTTACCAACAGACGGCTATGCTTCCGATGTAGCCATATCGGGTTACAGTCTGAAAGAGTTGTACGACACATTAGGCCGCCTGCCGGCCCAGTCGGTCACGGTGTTCCTTGACGCCTGTTTCAGCGGCATGAAGCGCAACGGTACCGCCATAGTGGCTGCACGCGGAGTTTCTATCCGTCCCGAAGAGGAGACGCTATCAGGCAATGTAGTGGTATTTTCGGCCACCTCTGAAGCAGAGACCGCCTACAGCTATCGCAACAAGGGGCATGGACTGTTCACCTACTATCTGCTGAAAAAGCTGAAACAGAGCCGAGGGAACGTCTCTTACGAAGAGTTGTCACGCTACGTACAGACAGAGGTTATGCGGAAATCACTCACTCTGAACGACAAGAGCCAAACGCCGACCGTCACCGTCTCGCCCAACATGGAAAGCAAGTGGAAGAAAATCAATTTCAATATACAACATTAAAATGAGGATTTATGAGAAAAGGACTTATTGTTTTGGTCATGTTAATGACCTGTACCTGGGCATCAGCTCAGATTACCTGGAACGTTAAAGCCGGTGCCGGCGTGGCATGGATTGGCGATTTAAACAAGAAATTTGGTTGGAAAGTGGGAGTGGGCATAGAGAAGCCTTTCAGTACCAACTGGTTGATTATGCCCACACTGGAATTGAAGCAGAAGGGATGTACTTATGAAGGTTTGGACGCCACTCTACTCTACGCCCAGCTCCCCATTATGGCTGCTTATCGTACCCGACTGAGCAAGAGTGTCAACATGACATTCAAGGCTGGCCCCTACTTGGCCTATGGCTTTTCAGGCAACGTTTCGGCCGATGGTTATGATGACTATGATTTCTTTGACGTGGAGGGAGAACGTTTCGATTATGGCCTGATGTTAGGAGTAGATTTTGAATACCACCGCATGGTATTCGGGATGGAATGGGAGCAGGGACTTGCCAATGTATTCGCCAGCAATGAGGTATCGGCAGAAAATGCAGCCGCATACATCACCATAGGCTATAAGTTCTAAGAGTTAGCTCGCTTTTAGTAGCAAAGTATATGTTATAGGAATCGTCCGTTACCGACAATATACCCGTCGGTGGTGGACGATTCTTGTTTCATGGCAGCACGCCACCATTATTTTCCACCCTTTCATTGGATTTTTCAAAAGGCACCTGTTATATTGGCACATTATTGTAAGCAAATTCCACTTCCCTTAAAAATCGTGAATCAAGGGTTCAAAAAGGGAGGGCAACTGAGAAAAAATTTTTCCTCAGTTGGGTCTGAAAAATCGGACAGCAGAAGGAGGACATTTAGGCAGTAAGGAAGAAGAGAAGTGGAAGAACGGAATTCTTCGGTTGTCAACTAAAGAGAATGTGATTAAGATTCATTAACTATAAGTTCTTTGTCTCTATTTGGTAGAGCAAAGAAGAAACTGTACTTTTGTAACGACCATTAATTTAATGGCCATTAAATTAACCGTCATTACTGAAAGACATGTAGTCATCAGTCCATCATCTTGCCGTGGTTTTCGGCAATCTGAATCATGCGGTCATAGTCTTCGGCACTGAGGTCCATGAAGTAGTAGTTGATGGGGTTCACCACCTGGCCCTTGACGTGCACCTCATAGTGGAGGTGGGGGCCGGTGCTCTTGCCGGTGCTGCCCACACCGCCGATGACCTCGCCACGCACCACCTTCTTGCCCACCTTGGTGCGGAAGTCACGCAAATGGGCGTAGAGCGTGCGGTAGCCGAAGCCGTGGTCCACGACAATGGTCTTTCCATATCCCGTCTGCCAGCCCATCTTCACCACCGTACCGTCGCCCGTAGCATAGACATCGGTACCGGGATTGGCCGAAAAATCCATTCCATTATGGAAACGGCTGGTACCATAGATGGGGTCAATACGTGTGCCATAGCCGGAAGCCGTCCGTTTCAAGTCCTTGTTGGAAACGGGTTGTATGGCCGGCACGCAACGCAGCCGTTCTTCGTGATTCTTGCACATCTCCAACACATCATCAAAAGAGTTGGACTGAATGTACAGTTGCTTGGCCAGGAGGTCCAGCTTCTGCGTCGTGTTCACCACCAGGTCGGCATTGGCCATGTCCATCAGCTCCCCGTAACGGTTGGTGCCGCTGTACCCGGCCTTACGGATTGCCTCGGGAATGCGGTCGGCCTGAAAGATGACCCGATAGAGGTTGTCGTCACGCTGCTGGATGTCCTGCAGCACGTCCAGAGCCTCATCAAGGCGGGCGTCAAGCAGGTCATACTGGGCCAGAAGGCGACTGTTCTCCTTGCGGAGTTCCTTCTCGGAGGGGGAACCGAAGACAATCAGAGGGATGATGAAGCACACCACGCCGAAGCCCATCCAGATGAACAGCCGGCGCAGATAGCTCATAATCCGCTGCCGCATGGTGGGATAAATGCGGTCGTAAGTCTGAGTCTGAGGATTATAAATGTAGTAAACTTTGCGCATGGTTGGAAATATTTCACTTGACAATGGGGCAAAAGTAATAAAAACAAGCTATCTTTGCGCAGTTTTTAAGGAAAAAACATATAATTCATAATTTATATAAGATGACTGCAAACGAAATCAGAGACTCATTCAAGAATTTCTTTGAGAGTAAAGGCCATCAGATTGTGCCCTCCGCACCGATGGTCATCAAGGACGACCCGACGCTGATGTTCACCAACGCCGGCATGAACCAGTTCAAGGACATTATCCTGGGCAACCAACCGGCCAAATATAAGAGAGTCGCGGACTCACAGAAATGCCTGCGCGTAAGCGGAAAGCACAACGATCTGGAGGAAGTGGGCCACGACACCTATCACCACACGATGTTCGAGATGCTGGGCAACTGGTCGTTCGGCGACTACTTCAAGAAAGAGGCCATCTCCTGGGCATGGGAATACTTAGTGGACGTGCTGAAGATTGACCCCAAGAATCTCTATGCCACCGTCTTTGAAGGAAGCCCCGAAGAGGGTCTGGGACGCGATGACGAAGCAGCCTCCTACTGGGAGCTGTTTCTGCCGAAAGACCATATCCTGAACGGCAACAAGCACGACAACTTCTGGGAGATGGGTGATACCGGTCCCTGCGGTCCCTGCTCGGAAATCCACATTGACTCCCGCTCGGAAGAGGAGAAGGCACAGATTCCCGGCAGCCAACTGGTAAACAAGGACCATCCGCAAGTCATCGAAATATGGAACCTGGTGTTCATGCAATACAACCGCAAGGCCGACGGCAGTCTGGAAGGCCTGCCCGCCAAGGTCATCGATACCGGCATGGGCTTTGAGCGTCTGGTGCGCACCATGCAGGGCAAGACATCCAACTATGACACCGACGTGTTCCAGCCCATCCTGCAGGCCATTGGCAACATGGCCGGCATCAAGTATGGTGCTGACGAGAAGAGCGACATCGCCATGCGCGTCATTGCCGACCACATCCGTACCATCGCCTTCTCCATCACTGACGGCCAGCTGCCCGGGAACGCCAAGGCCGGCTACGTCATCCGCCGCATCCTGCGCCGTGCCGTGCGCTATGGCTATACGTTCCTGGGACAGAAGCAAGCCTTCATGTACAAGCTGCTGCCCGTGCTCATCGAAAACATGGGTGCCTCCTACCCCGAGCTGAACGCCCAGAAGGAACTGATAGCCAAGGTCATCAAGGAGGAGGAAGATGCTTTCCTGCGTACCTTGGAGACCGGCATCCGCCTGTTGGAGAAGACCATGAGCGAGGCCAAGGCCGCCGGCAAGAGTGAAATCAGCGGCAAGGATGCCTTCACCCTCTATGACACCTTCGGATTCCCCTTGGACCTCACGGAACTCATCCTGCGCGAAAACGGTATGACGGCCGACCTGGAAGAGTTCAACGCAGAGATGCAACAGCAGAAACAGCGCGCCCGCAATGCCGCCGCCGTGGAAACAGGCGACTGGATTACCCTGAAAGAGGGTACAACCGAGTTTGTGGGCTACGACTACACCGAATATGAAACGAGCGTACTGCGCTACCGCCAGGTGAAGCAGAAGAACCAGACGCTCTATCAGATTGTGCTCGACAAGACACCGTTCTATGCAGAAAGCGGTGGCCAGGTGGGCGACACGGGCGTACTGGTGAGCGAGTTCGAAACCATCGACATCGTAGACACCAAGAAGGAAAACAACCTGCCCATCCACATCACCAAGAAGCTGCCCCAACACATTGACGCTCCCATGATGGCTTGCGTGGACGTAGAGAAGCGTGCCGCCTGTGCCGCCAACCACTCTTGTACCCACCTCCTTGACTCGGCATTGCGTAAAGTGCTCGGCGAGCATGTGGAACAGAAGGGTTCGCTCGTCACTCCCGACTCCCTGCGCTTCGACTTCTCTCACTTCCAGAAAGTGACCGACGAGGAAATCCGCCAGGTGGAGCACATCGTGAACGCCAAAATCCGGGCCAACATTCCCTTGCAGGAATACCGCAACATCCCCATTGAGGAGGCCAAGCAGTTAGGCGCCATCGCCCTCTTCGGCGAGAAGTATGGCGACCATGTGCGTGTCATCCAGTTCGGCAACTCCGTAGAATTCTGCGGCGGTACCCATGTGGCTGCTACCGGACATATCGGCATGGTAAAGATTGTCTCCGAAAGTTCCGTGGCTGCCGGAGTGAGACGTATAGAAGCCTATACCGGTGCCCGCGTAGAGCAGATGCTCGATGCCTTCCAGGACACCATGCGCGATTTGAAGGCACTCTTCAACAACGCTCCCGACCTCTCCGTGGCCATCCGCAAGTACATTGACGAGAACACGGGTCTGAAGAAACAGATTGAAGATTTCATGAAGGAGAAGGAGAGCCAGCTGAAGCAACGCCTGCTGAACGAGGTGAAGGAGGTGAATGGCGTGAAGCTCATCAAGTTTGTAGCTCCCGTTCCTGCCGAGACCGTGAAGAACATCGCCTTTCAGTTGCGTGGTGAAATCACTGAAAACCTCTTCTTCGTGGCCGGTTCGATACACGAGGACAAGCCCATGCTTACCGTCATGCTGAGCGACAACCTCGTGGCCGGTGGTCTGAAGGCCGGACTGTTGGTGAAAGAAGCTGCCAAACTGATTCAGGGTGGCGGTGGCGGCCAGCCTCACTTCGCTACTGCCGGTGGCAAGAACCCCGACGGTCTCATGGCCGCTACCGACAAGGTAGTGGAACTGGCCGGACTGTAAGAAGTTGAGAACGGCTGATTGAAGGCGTGTCAAACAGATCATTGTGATTTTAGGCACGGATTACACGGATAATCACTGATTATACACTATTTCATACCTGATATGGTTATAATCCAACTGAGAAAATCCGTGTCATCCGTGCCTAAATTATTTAGAGATGGAGAAGCTACGGCTAATCAGGCAGTCCAGGGAGTAACGTCCCGGTCCGGGCAGATACATCAGCAGGAACAACAGCAGATAGAGGAAGGCCAGTTCGCCGCCATTGCTGAGGCTGCCGCCATGAACACCGAAGAAAGCCACGGCCATCATCACAATCATCGGAATGAGGCAAAGGCGGTAGAGCAATCCAAAGATGAACGCCACGGAACAGAAGAGTTCGGCAAAGATGGCCAGCATCAGGGAAAACTGGCTACCCACGCCCAAGGGATCCAGAAATCCCGTAGTCAGGTTGTCATAGGCCACCACCTTGCTCAGGCCATGCACCATCAGCAATATGCCCAGCACCATGCGCAATGCCAGCAGGAAAAGCGAGAAGCCCCTGCACCCGGCGCATCGGGGAAAAAGGAATGAACGTATCATAATCGTCTTGGTTTAGTTTCACTCCTTTCAACAACACAAGGGGGCAATATGTTCTATCCACCTCACTCCACCTGCTCCGCCGGATAGTTCACTAAATAGAGCGTGCCCTTGGCACGGGTGAAGGCCGTGTAGAGCCAGCGGAAATAGTCGGGCGTCAGAAACTCGTCGGACAGGTAGCCCTGGTCCAGGAAGACATTCCTCCACTGCCCGCCCTGAGCCTTGTGACAGGTAATGGCATAGGCATACTTCACCTGCAAGGCATTGTAATAGGGGTCTTGCTTCATCTTGAGCATACGGTCGCGCTTCAGGGGAATATCGGCATAATCCTCCAGTACGGCTTGGAACAGCCGTTCATTGTCGGCACGCGACAAGGCCGGAGCATCACTGTGCAGGGTATCGAGCAGCAAGGTCACCTCCACCTCATAGTCACCGTAGTCGGGGAAACGCAGCGAAGCATCCACAAAGCGGAAGCCATAAAGTTCGCGCTCACGACGCACACGGCGCACCACCGCCGTCTCTCCGTTGGCAATGAAGTCCATCTCTTTCTCCTGTTCTGTCCAGAAGTAGTTGTTCTTGGCCACCATCAGCAGGTCACCCGACTCCAATTCCTCTTCGCGCCACAGGATGCGGCCACGAATACCGTTGTTATAGATGTTGGCCCGCTTATTGCTGCGGCAGATGACAATGGTTTCGTCCATGCCGTCGCGATTGTAGCAGTTGTCCAACTCCTCTATCAGTTCGTCACCGGGCAACACCCTTACATCCGCAAAGCCTGACACCCGGATTTTAGGCAGCGTCCAGCAATCCTCATCGGCAATCAGCCTACGCAGCGAGGTAGCGTTCCACAGGATGCCCGATGTCTCGGCCTGACGCACCACTTGGGTCAGTTCGACCTCTGTCACCTCCAGCCCATAACCACGCAAGGCATCGGCATAGAGTGCCGGACTCAGTTCCTCGCCCACCGGAGGGAGCTGTGCCGTGTCGCCCATCAGCAGCAAGCGGCATCCCTCGCCTGAATAAACATAGTGTACCAGGTCGTCCAAAAGGCGTCCCGTACCGAATGTCGCCCCCGACAGACCATCGTTGGCTATCATGGAAGACTCGTCTACTATAAATATGGTGTGTTTGTTCAGGTTGTCGTTCAGGGAGAAGTTTCCCATATCGCCCGAGAAGGAGCGTTGGCGGTAGATTCTCTTGTGAATCGTAAAGGCGGGATGTCCGGAATAGGCCGAGAAGACTTTTGCCGCCCGGCCGGTAGGAGCCAGCAGGACACACTTCTGCTCCAGTTGGTCCAACGTCTTTACCAAAGCCCCCACTAACGAGGTCTTTCCTGTTCCCGCATAACCACGCAACAGGAAGAGGTGGTCGGCTAAGGGAGAAAACAAGAACTGTGCCAGCTTTTTCAGCACCAAATTCTGCTCGGAAGTGGGCTGATAAGGAAAATTTTCCTTAATTTGGCTTTCTAAATAGTTATTTATCATTTTTGTAGTAGAAAAAAGTAGCTTTTAAGGTCGTTTTTAATTTTATTTCTCTTATTTTTGCGGTGCGAATATAATAACTAAAAAACATAATTTATCATGAAAGCAGTATTTAACATCGTTTTGGTTCTGTGCGCAGCAGCTTTAGTCTACATCTGTTACGACAGTATCATGAAACCCATCCGCTTTGAAGCAGACAAAAATCACAGAGATGCAGCAGTCATCGCCCGCCTCATCGACATCCGTAAGGCACAGCAGGAGTACCGCAACCTGAACAGCCAGCAGTACACCAACAATTTCGACACGCTGATTGACTTTGTGAAGAACGCCAAGTTGCCGTTCATCTTCAAGCAGGGCGAATTGACCGACAAGCAGCTGGAAGAGGGTCTGACCGATAAGAAGGCCATGAAGATTATCGAGAAGGCCAAGAAGACCAAGAACTATGCAGAAGTCAAGAAGTGGGGTCTGGAAAACTTCAAGCGCGACACCATGTGGGTAGCCGTGTTGGACACCATCTTCCCCAAAGGCTTCAACGCAGACTCTCTGAGATATGTTCCCTTCGGCAACGGCGCACAGTTTGAAATGGCCATCAGAAACGATACAGCCAAGTCCGGTGCTCCTTTCTGCCTGTTGGAAGTGAAGACTCCGTATGAGGTTTACCTGAACGGTCTTGATCCTCAGGAAATCGCCAACCTGCGCGACCTGCAGACCAAGATGAACCGTTACAGCGGCTTGAAGATTGGCGACCTCGAGACAGCCAACAACAACGCCGGCAACTGGGAATAAGCCGAAAGAGTCGATAAGTCAATGAGTTTATCGGAGCAATATACACTATCCATCCGCCTCAGTGCGGATGGATTTTCTTTTTCTGTCTTCAACCCTCTGAATGGCGGAGGAACCACTGTACACGACTATACGGTGGACGAATCACTCTCACTGACGGCCAACCTGAAGCAGGCCATCAACGAGATAGAATGGCTGGCCGCCCCCTATCGGCGGGTGAATGTCCTGATAGCCGACAAGAGGGTCACCTACCTCCCCTTAGAACATTTTGAAGACGAGCAGGCGGAACAGCTTTTCCATTACAACCATCCGAAACGCGACAACGAACTGGTGCAATACAACATCCTGCACAAGAACAACGTGGTCGTACTCTTCGGCATGGACAAGAGTGCCCATACCCTCCTGAAAGAACATTTCCCCCAGGCCAACTTCTATGCCCAGGCCACTCCCCTCATTGAATATCTTGCCATCAAAAGCCGGTTGGGCAACAACCGCAAGATGTATGCCTGCATCAGCAAGGAGAGCATCGGCATCTACAGTTTCGAGCGCGGACAGTTGCTGCTGGCCAACACCTATGCCTGCACCAATACGGACGACCGTCTCTATTACCTATTATATATATGGAAGCAACTGGGCTTTGAGCAGGAGCGCGACGAACTTCACCTGACCGGGCACCTGGCCGACAAGGAGCAGTTGCTTGCCGAACTGAGAAAATTCATCAGGCAGGTGTTCGTCATGAACCCCGCCACCAATCTAGACCTACAAGCCATCATCCAATGCGAGTAATCAGCGGAATATACAAAAGAAGGCGTTTCGACGTGCCACGCACCTTCAAGGCACGCCCCACCACGGACTTTGCCAAGGAGAACCTCTTCAACGTACTCTCCAACTACATAGACTTTGAGGAGGGCATCCATGCACTCGACCTCTTTGCCGGCACGGGAAGCATCAGCATCGAGCTGGTGTCGCGCGGATGCGACCAGGTGGTCAGCGTGGAGAAAGACCGCGACCATCACGCCTTCATCTGCAAGGTGATGCAGGAGGTGAAGACCGACAAGTGCCTGCCCATACGTGGCGATGTGTTCAAGTTTCTGCGCGACAGCCGCTCACGCTTCGACTTCATCTTTGCCGACCCGCCCTATGAACTGAAGGAGTTGGAGAGCATCCCTGACCTCATCTTCGCCAATAACCTGCTGAAGGAGGAGGGTCTCTTCGTGCTGGAGCATGGCAAGCAGAACAGTTTTGAGCAGCATCCCCACTTCGTGGAGCGCAGGGTCTATGGCAGCGTGAATTTCTCGTTTTTCCGCTAATCGCACCTCTCTTATTTTTTATTCTTACAGCAACGGAGCCATGAGACGCACAATGCTCTCGGCCACCTTCCAGTACCAGGGACGCTTCACCCAGTTCTTGGGGAAGACCTGTATGCAGTCGCGCTGGTCTTGCAGGAAGACCTCACGCATGCGGCGGGCCACATCGGCATCATAGACAAAAGCATTCACTTCAAAGTTGTGTTCAAAGCTGCGGAAATCCAGGTTGGTGGAGCCTACAGAGGATAGTTCGTCGTCGGAGACCATCAGTTTGGAATGCAGGAATCCCTTTTTATAGAAGTAGACCTTGACCCCGGCCTGAAGGGTGTCGCTGATGTAGGAGCAGGAGCCCAGGTGGGTCAGACGGCTGTCGGTACGCATGGGTAGCATCAGACGCACATCCACACCGGCCAAGGCTGCAGCCTGCATGGCATTCATCACGGACTCGGTGGGCAGGAAGTAAGGGGTCTGTATGTAGAAGTACTTCCGCGCACTGCTGATGGCCAGCACCAGTCCCTGCATGATTTCCTTCCAGGGACCTATCGGTTCGCTCGTCACCACCTGCACCAGACTGTTGCCACAACTCTCTATGCGCGGGAAATAGCGGGCCGAGGTGATGAGTGTGCGGTCCACGAAATACCAGTCGAGCAGGAAGACGGTCTGCAAGCCATGCACTGCCCTGCCCTCTATCAGGAAATGTGTGTCGCGCCAAGTGCCCCACGACACGCCACGCAGGTAGCGTTCGGCCAGATTCATGCCTCCGACGAAGCCTATCCGGCCGTCTATCACCACCATCTTGCGGTGGTTGCGGTAGTTCACACTGCTGGTGAAGAGAGGGAAGAGCACCTTCAGGAAAGGACGTGTCTCCACGCCGGCCTCACGCATCTCCTCAAAGAAGCGACCGGGCACATGCCAACAGCCCACATCATCGTAAATGACGCGCACCTCCACACCGGCACGCGCCTTCTCCATCAGCACATCGCGCACCATGCGTCCCACGGCATCGTCCTCAAAGATGTAGAACTCCATGTGAATGTGACGGGTGGCCTGCTGCAGCTCGCGCAGCAGGGATTGCAGCATGGCATATCCTGTCATATAGGGTTGCACCCGATTGCCGTCGAAGGGGAAAGCCTGAACGGTATTTCTGAAAAGAGAGATGAGACGATGGTAATGAGGGGGCAGTTCACCGGACTCCTGCGCCAGGTATTCGGCCATGGGTTTTTTCAGCAGGCGATTGTAGCTCTTCTTGCCAATGATGCGCACCCGCCGTTTGTCCTGGCCGAAAAAGAAGTAGAAAATCAAGCCCACGATAGGCAGGAAGGCCAGTACCAATATCCACGCAATGGTCTTCACCGGATTCCGATTGTCAAGCACGATGATGACAATGGTTCCGATGATGGCACCGAAGTAGAGGATGTTGAACGTCAGTGCCGCAATTTCATTCGCCATGACGGGCCACTCTATCATGGTGGCAAATGTAGATAAAATCAGCGAGATTTCACACCGGCAGAATAATGAAAAAGATTTTTCTTTAGAGGGAAGGTAGTGAAAGGCGGCGATTACCTACTGTACAGAAACACGGATGACACGGATTCGCATAGGATTTCATAGGAGAAATCCGTGTTTAAATCCGTGTCATCCGTGCCTAAAAATTATCAATTATCAACTGTCAACTATCACAGTTTAGAACGGTCTGCGTCCACCGGGGCCACCGGGACCTCCGGGACCACCAGGGCCGAAGTTCATGCGACGGCTGTTCATCTTCTCGCGGGCCTCCTTGCTGCCGAAGATGTTCAGGCGATAGGTGAAGCGCAACATGCAGTAGCTGTTCACACCGTTATACTGATAGACCGAACGTCCGCTGGCCGTCAGCGAGCGGGTGATGTTGCTCTGCTGCTTCAGGATGTCATACATTTCAAAGCTCAGCGTGCCGTTACCCTTCAGGAAGGTTTGGGAGAGCTGGGCATTCCAGATGACCTCGTTGCGGTTCATGCTGCTGTCGGTATAGCCGCGGCGTGCCTGGTTGGAGATGTTGGTGGTGAGCGTCATGCTCCAGGGAGCCATCACCTGCACACTTCCACCGTAGGAGAAGGTGTAGGGGTTCTGGTTGTTCTCCGACTGCAGTTTGTCCTTCTCCCAAGAGTAGGAGAAACTGCCGTCCAGTCCCACTTCCAACCAGTCGTTGCGATAGGCGGCCCTGACACGCTCGCCCAGGTTCAGGTTGGTGGTGGTGTTCTTCTGCACAACGGCATCGGCTCCATTGCCCGACACGAGGTACCCCACATTGTGGCCATAATAGAAGTTGGAGAAGGAGTTGACGGTGTACTTCTTGTTGGGCAGGGCGGTGTTGAAACCGAACATACCGAACATGTTCCAGTTGCCGTTGATGTTCTCGGGCATGGTCTTCCATCCACCGGTGCTGGCGTCATATTCACGCTTGTTGCTGATGCTGTTCTGCGTCAGGCTGAAGCGCAGGTGGGTCATGATGCCACGCTGCAGTTCGGCATTATACGTATTGTAGAAGGCATCCATATTGTGGCTGAACGAGGGTTTCAGGCCCGGATTACCCGTGCGAATGTTCAGCGGATTGGAGTCATCGGTGATGGGAAGCAAGTTCTCCATACTGGGTTGGCTGCTTCGTCCACGGTAGCGCAGGTCTAATCGGCTCAGCTTGGAGAAGCGGATGCGCAGTTCCACATTGGGTGCAAAGTTGAAGACGTTGCGTGTAGTGTCTATCCTATAGCCGCCCTTTTCGTAAGAGAGCTTGGTGTTCTGGGGTTGGAAGGAGAGTCCCGTGCTCAGTTGCCACTTGGTGCGGATGAAGCGCAGGGCAACGGTCGCGTCATGATTGTAGTAGTTGTATTCGGCATACTTGCTCTGGTCCTCGTCCTTGGCCTGCTGGTAGCCACCGGGCAGTTGTTCTCCCCACTCCCATCCCAGGCCGGAGAGGTCGTAGGTGCTCTTGTCGCTCTCGCTATACTTATGTTGGAACTGATAGCTGAACTGCAGGAAGGTGGCTCTGGCGATGGGTTCGCTGTACATCAGGCGCACGCTGTAGCTGTAGTTGTTGGTCGGTGTGGTGATGTAGCGGCGGATGTCGCTGTTGGGCATCTCGCTCTGATAGTAACGGGTATCGGTGTAGCTGTACTGCTCGCTGTCGCTATCGCCATAGCTGAAGTTACCGCGTATCGAGATGTTGCGTCCGGTGGAGCTGAGTTTGCGGTTCACCATCATGCGGGCATTGAAAGAGAGGGAGTTGCCCTCGCTGAGTGAGCGGCTGTTGCTGGTGTTCACACGGATGTCTTTCAGGGGGTCGCTATCATCTTCGTCATCGGCTCCCAACAGCATGGTACGGGTCAGGTCGGTCAGCTTCAGGTAGTCATTGGGGTTGGACACGATGGCATAAGGGTCGGAGCTGAAAGTGGCCGACTCGGAAGCCGAGGAACTGCGGGTGTCACCATAGGAGAAGTTGGGGCGGAACAGGATGGTGGTCATGGTGTCGGGCTTCCACTCCAAGCGGAAGTCGGCATTGAAGTCCACGTTGCGGCTACCGCTCACGGAGTTGGAATTGGAATAGGAGTTTCCGTTGGTCAGGAAGTTCTCCACAGACCCCGTGCTGATGACGTCATTGTCACGGTAATTGTAGCGTGCACTACCGCCCATCTCTAACTTCGGAGTCTCTGTGGCAAAGTTCACGCCAAGGGTCTTGGTGGCCGTCAGACCGTTGTTGCGTCTCCAGCGCGGGCCACCGCCACCACCGGAAAATCCCTGGTCGTTCACGTTGTTGGCTCCGCCGATGATGGTCACCTGCGTATTGTCATTGAAGTAGCTGACGTTGCCGTTAGCCGAGTAGCGGTCTTCCGTACCGGCTGCAACGTTGAAGTTGCCGAACACGCCCTTGTTCATGCCCTTCTTCACGGTGAGGTCCAGCACCGTCTCCTCTTCACCGTCGTCAATGCCGGTGATGCGGGCCTCGTCGCTCTTCTTGTCATAGGTCTTCAGTTTGTCAATCATGTCCACGGGCAGGTTCTTGAGGCCGGTCTTCACGTCGCCGCCAAAGAATTCCTTGCCGTTGACCATAATCTTGGAGAGGTCCTTGCCGTTGATTTTCACGTTGCCGTCATCATCGATTTCGGCCCCCGGCAGTTTCTTCACCAGTTCTTCCAGCATGGCACCTTCAGGAGTACGGTAGGCAGCAGAGTTATAGACCAGGGTGTCTTCCTTCACCTGCACCTGTGCCACTTCTGCCGTCACCACAGCCTCGGCCAGCATCACGGCATCGCTTTCCAATGTCAGGGTACCCACATGGTGCTCGGGCGTCTTGTTGGTCAGCGTCAGGGGAATGGTTTTCTCCTTGAATCCGATGTAGGAGAGTTTCAATACATACTTCCCGGCCTTCACCTTAGGCAGGGTGAAATAGCCGTTGAGCAGTGTGGCCGCTCCGGCAGCCTGTGTGCTATCGGGCAGAGCAAGGAGTCGTACGGTGGCCTGGATAGCGGGTTCTTTCGTTTCGTCTTCTATGACCCGTCCTGATACGGCGATGTTCTTTGTTTGTGAGAAGGCAGTCATCGTTGCCACAAGCAGCAACAACATGCCAAGGGTTCTTTTCATCATTAGTCTATTCTTCTTTTTTTAATATGAAAACAAGGTCTTTTTACACTGTGCTCTATTTGATGCCGGTCAGCGGAAAAGGTTTAATGCGTCACGCACGGTTTTCCGCCTTTTATCGACCATTCTTCCGAAACAGTCGCTCAGCCGCCGCTTTTTTGAGACCAAATTCCAGACAAAGTACATTGACAACCAGAAACATCAGAAACGAGGAGGTGTCCACGCTCATGATGTCACCTATGGCCACCCGATAGAGCATGCTGACAAAGAGGATGGAGACAGTCAGGAAGATGGCGTTGCGCGTGGCCGCATTGCGGATGCGCTCCGTCTCCTGGCTCTCGTCTTTGGTCAGGGCAAAGAGAATCATCAGGGCACCAATCATCATCAACAACTTGCTGCACTCCTTGTAGAAGAGCAGATTAGCATCAGTCACACGGCCCATCATCATCAACAGCATGGGCAGAAACAGGGCGAGGGCCATCACGACATAGCCCATCGGCCGGCAAAAAGCAGGCAATAAAGCTTTCATTCCAAAATTATTTCTCAGATTTTAAGGCGCAAAGATAGGATTTATCCGCGAATGACGTATCTTTGCCACGTTTAAAAAAAACAAATACACATGAGCAAGCAAGAAGTCATCCTCTGCGAAGGCCTGGAAAAGAGCCTCGCACAAGCTATAGAAAGGTGCGAACACGACCGCATATTCATCCTGACCGATGAGCACACCCACACCTGCTGCCTGCCACGCCTGCAACAGGTGTCCCTCCTGCGCAATGCCACAGAAATCAGCATCGGTGCCGAAGACGTGCACAAGACACTCGACACGCTTGCCTCCGTCTGGATGGTCCTGAGCCAACGGGGAGCCAGCCGTCACTCTCTGCTCATCAACCTGGGAGGAGGCATGGTCACCGACCTGGGAGGCTTTGCCGCAGCCACCTTCAAGCGTGGCATCAACTACCTGAACATCCCCACCACCCTGCTCTCCATGGTCGATGCCGCCGTGGGCGGAAAGACCGGCATCAACTTCAACGGCCTGAAGAACGAAATCGGCAACTTCGCCCCTGCAGCCTGTGTATTGATTGAGACCGAGTTTCTGCGTACATTAGACGACCGCAACTTCTTCTCCGGCTATGCCGAGATGCTGAAGCACGGCCTCATCAGCACGCCCCAACACCTGCAGGAGTTGCTGGCCTTCGATACGGAGCAGATAGACTATGCCCTGCTGAAAGAACTGGTGGGTCGCTCCGTACAGGTCAAGGAGAACATCGTGGAGCAAGACCCCAAGGAGCATGGCATCCGCAAGGCCCTGAACCTGGGTCACACCTTCGGCCACGCTTTCGAGAGCCTGGCCCTTGCACAGGAGCGTCCCGTGCTGCATGGCTATGCCGTGGCATGGGGATTGGTCTGCGAGCTATACCTATCTTATATAAAGAGCGGCTTCCCGCGCGAGGTGATGCGCCAGGTGGTGCAGTTTGTCAAGGAGAACTACGGCAGCTTTGCCTTCAACTGCCAGCAATACCCCACCCTCTACGATCTGATGAAGCACGACAAGAAAAACCAGGCCGGCATCATCAACTTCACCCTGCTCAGCGATGTGGGTCAAATCTGCCTGGATCAGACGGCCGACAGAGACACTATCTTCGAAGCTTTCGACTTCTATCGCGAGTGCATGGGGGTGTAAACGGGGCACACTGGCACCAAAAGGGGAATACCAAGCGCGTTTTAGGTACAGGTCTGGTAAAAAAAACGCCCCTACCTGAAAATATTTTCGCCAAACGCTTGCTATTTCCAAAATAAGCCGTACCTTTGCAACCGCAATTCGGGGTGTAGCTCAGCCCGGTTAGAGTACGCGTCTGGGGGGCGTGTGGTCGCTGGTTCGAATCCAGTCACCCCGACTGATAGAAAGCATTGATAATCTGATGATTATTGATGCTTTCTATTTTCAGGCGATTTATCTTAGGATACTTGGCAGTTTATCTTAAGATAAATCGCAAAACATCCTAAGAGAAATGCCCAAGTATCTTAAGATGAACCTTTCCATTATCTGCTTCCGCTCCAATGTGTTGGAATTACCACGCTTAGGGAGCAGACGGAACAGAAGCGGGAATGCAACTCCCTTATAGGTAACACCCAATACGAGGGCATTGATGTCAAAACTGCCGAACTG
>JAFURM010000044.1 GCA_017471925.1 Bacteroides sp. | reverse complement strand
TGATGCCAAGGAACGTCCCATTCTGCTCGAAATCATTGAAGACAGGCATGAACGGAAATCCATCATCATAACCTCGCAGTACCCATCATCCAGCTGGTATGACATGGTGGGCGACCCGACAATAGCCGATGCTATTCTGGAACGAATTATCCATACAGCCCATACCATAGAGTTATACGGTGAAAGTATGCGTAAGTTAAGGCCTAAGAAAAACTAAAGAATTAAAAAGGGTAATATAAAATTGACCCCTATCACCAGGACTTTAAAGGGTCAATCACATTAAAGCCAAAGGGGACAAATTCTATTTGGCCAAAAGGGTCAAAGTTCAGTGGCTTTTCCATTCAGGCCTTTGGGACTAATAATTGATAAACACAGATTCTAAGAATCATTAATGTGCTGGTGGGAGTGCTAAGATTTTCTATCATTTCGTTATCCTGCAGGATTTTGCTACTTTTGTACCCTGAATTTGGAGAACGTTATGACTATCACTGAACTGCAACAACGCTATGCGGCCCATCCCAATGTGGAGGGCATGCTACGCATCCTGGAGGATTCCTCCCTGAAACACCTCTATTGCGGAGGACTGTGTGCCTCTGCCGCCTCAATCTACTCGTCCGTATTGGTGCAGCGGGCGGCGTGTCCCTTCCTTTTCATCCTGAACGACCAGGAGGAGGCAGGCTATTTCTATCACGACCTGACGCAGGTGCTGGGGACGGAGCGGGTGCTGTTTTTCCCTTCCTCCTTCCGCCGTGCCATTAAGTATGGGCAGAAGGATGCGGCCAACGAAGTGTTGCGCACCGAGGTGCTGAGCCGCCTGCAAAAGGAGGGCGAGGAACTTTGTGTGGTCACCTTTCCCGATGCCCTGGCCGAGAAGGTGGTGAGCCGCAAGGAGTTGGGCGAGAAGACCCTGAAACTGCTCAGCGGTGAACATGTGGACATGCAGTTTGTCGTGGAGGTGTTGCGCTCCTATGGCTTTGAATATGTGGACTATGTCTACGAACCGGGACAGTATGCCGTACGTGGCAGCATCATCGACGTCTTCTCCTTCTCTTCCGAATATCCCTTCCGCATAGACTTCTTTGGCGACGAGGTGGAGAGCCTGCGCTCTTTCGAGGTGGACACCCAACTCTCGCGTGAAAAGCGTGAAAGCATTGTCATCGTGCCCGACCTCAGCCACAGCCTGGAGCAGGGCGGGGCAGGGGGGATGATCTCCTTCCTGGACTTCCTGCCGGCTGGCACTGTGCTGGCCATGCGCGACTTCCTGTGGCTACGCGAACGCATACAGACGGTGCACGACGAGTCGCTCACCCCGCAGGCCATTGCTACCCGTGAGTCCGAGGAGAACGGTAGCATCTCCCTGAACGGCAAACTGATAGATGGTGGCGAGTTTACCCTACGTGCCCTCGACTTTCGCCGTCTGGAGTTTGGCAACAAGCCCACGGGCCGTCCCGATGCCACGCTCACCTTTCACACCGCTGCACAACCCATCTTCCATAAAAACTTCGACCTCGTGGCCGACAGCTTCAAGCGTTATGCCGAGGAGGGCTACACCTTATATATATGTAGTGACAGCATGAAGCAGACCGACCGTATCGCCGCCATCTTCCAGGACCGGGGCGATGCCATCACCTTCACGCCGGTGGAGCGCACGCTGCATGAGGGCTTTGCCGACGACACCATGCGCCTCTGCTTCTTCACCGACCATCAGCTGTTCGACCGCTTCCATAAGTACAGCCTGAAGAGCGACAAGGCACGGAGCGGAAAGGTGGCCCTCTCACTGAAGGAACTCAATCAGTTTACGCCGGGCGACTACGTGGTGCATACCGACCACGGCGTGGGCCGCTTTGCCGGACTGGTGCGCATCCCCAACGGCAACACCACGCAGGAGGTGATGAAGATTGTCTATCAGAACGAGGATGTCGTCTTCGTCTCCATACACTCCCTACACAAAGTCTCTAAGTACAAGGGCAAGGAGGGCGAGCCGCCCCGCCTGAACAAGCTGGGCACCGGAGCCTGGGAGAAGCTGAAGGAGCGCACGAAGACTAAAATCAAGGACATTGCCCGCGACCTCATCAGGCTCTATTCGCAGCGGCGCGAGGAGAAAGGCTTTGCCTACAGTCCCGACAGCTTCCTGCAGCGCGAGCTGGAAGCCTCCTTCCTCTACGAGGACACTCCCGACCAGAGCAAAGCCACGGCCGACGTGAAGGCCGACATGGAGAGCACGCGTCCGATGGACCGCTTAGTGTGTGGTGATGTGGGCTTCGGCAAGACCGAAGTGGCCGTCAGGGCTGCCTTCAAGGCTGCCTGCGACAATAAGCAGGTGGCCGTGCTCGTGCCCACCACCGTGCTGGCCTATCAGCACTTCCAGACCTTCAAGGAACGATTGAAGGAACTGCCCTGCCGCGTGGAGTACCTGAGCCGTGCCCGCACGGCCGCACAGAGCCGTGCCATTCTGAAGGGCCTTTCCGACGGCGACGTGAACATCCTCATTGGCACCCATCGCATCTTGGGCAAGGACGTGAAGTTCAAGGACCTCGGCCTGCTCATCATCGACGAAGAGCAGAAGTTCGGTGTCAGCGTCAAGGAGAAGCTGCGCCAGCTGAAGGTGAATGTGGACACCCTCACCATGACCGCCACCCCCATACCGCGCACCCTGCAGTTCTCCCTGATGGGAGCACGCGACCTCTCCGTCATCCAGACGCCCCCGCCCAACCGATACCCCATTCAGACCGAGGTCCACACCTTCAATCCCGAAGTCATCACCGATGCCATCAACTTCGAGATGAGCCGCAACGGACAGGTCTTCTTCGTGAACAACCGCATCAGCAACCTCTATGAGCTGAAGGCAATGATAGAGCGCAACATTCCCGACTGCCGCGTCTGCATCGGCCACGGACAGATGGAGCCTGCCGAGTTAGAGAAGATTATCCTGGACTTCGTGAACTACGACTATGACGTGCTTCTGGCCACCACCATCATTGAGAGCGGCATAGATATCCCCAACGCCAACACCATCATCATCAATCAGGCGCAGAACTTCGGTCTCAGCGACCTCCACCAAATGCGTGGTCGTGTGGGCCGCAGCAACAAGAAGGCCTTCTGCTACCTCCTGGCGCCGCCCCTCTCCTCGCTCACCCCCGAGGCCAAGCGCCGCCTGCAGGCCATTGAGAACTTCAGCGACCTGGGCAGCGGCATACACATTGCCATGCAGGACCTGGACATCCGCGGTGCGGGCAACATGCTCGGTGCCGAGCAGAGCGGCTTCATTGCCGACCTGGGCTATGAAACCTATCAGAAGATTCTCACCGAGGCCGTGCGCGAGCTGAAGAACGACGAGTTTGCCGACCTCTGTGCCGAGGAGCAGCAGGCTGCCGACGGCAGCGGCAAGATCACCGGCGAGCAGTTTGTGGAAGAGTGTCAGGTGGAGAGCGATCTGGAGCTGTTGCTGCCTGCCACCTACGTCACCGGCAGCAGCGAGCGCATGTTGCTCTATCGGGAGCTGGACACGCTGGTGCTGGACAAGGAGGTGGATGCCTTCCGCAGCCGGTTAGAGGACCGCTTCGGTCCCGTGCCGCCCGAGACGGAGGAACTGTTGCGCATCGTCGCCCTGCGTCGCCTGGCCGCCCGCCTCGGTGTGGAGAAGGTCTTCCTGAAGGGCGGACGCATGACGCTCTTCTTCGTCTCCAACCACGAAAGCCCCTACTATCAGAGCCGGGCCTTCGGCAAGATGATTGCCTACATGATGAAATACACCCGCCGTTGCGACCTCCGCGAGCAGAACAACAAGCGCTCCATGCTCGTGAAAGAGGTGCATAGCGTGGAGGAGGCCGTCAGCGTGCTGCGCGAAATCGGCGTGATGGAAGACTGTTGACAGTCTTCTATAATTGACAGTCTTCTATAATTGATAGTTGATAATTGATAATTTTAGGCACGGATTACACGGATGAAAACACGGGTTTCTCTGCGGGAATCTGTGTTTCTGCACAGAGAGCTGTCGGCTTGCCGACTGAGGGGTGTCTATACAAGTAAGTACTGATGTACTTCGCACGGCCTGAAATGTATATTCCCGTAGATTTTCATAAGAAAAAATCTTGTCATTTGGGTCTCCGCTTCCAATTGTCAATGATCAACTATCAACTATCAATTATAAAAGGAAGCCCGCATCCCCCTCCATGAACCCCGAAATGTTGAACCGCTGAACGGTGGTAGCACTCCGCTAATGAGTACCTCGTCGCGAGAGCAACGAACCCCGAAGTGCTCAGCTAATGAGTGGTGGTGGCGCTCAGCTAATGAGTGGTTATATAGCTCAGCCGCTGAGCACTCGAGTGTTCAGCGGCTTAACGCTGAGGTGCTCAGCGGCTCAGCACTTGGGTGGTGTAAGGTTTTTTGTGTGATAAAGTTGAGAGTGAGGCTTAATCGCTTCATACACAGGTGAATAAGAATATTTTCCGCTACTTCCTGAAACTTCAGTTTTTTTGAGAGGAATCCGCGCCTGTCGTGGCATGAAGCAAGGACATACAGACAGTTCGTCCGCTTCACACCCCGACGACAAGCGAAGCGCAACCCCGGACTGTCAGGTGACAACCGACGTTGCGCAACAGGCAGAACACGACAAAGGCACGGATTTTGCGGATTCGAATAATGTTTACATTGTAAGCAATGCGGAATCCGCATAATCCGTGCCTTCACCTGTGGAATGACACGCATTCTTGAGTGCTGTCGTCACTCTCTTTCGCCTCTGTCGGGACGCTTGCCGGCCTTCTCCTTGCGCTCCTGCATCTTCTTGGTGTAGGCGGCATACTGCTCCTTCGTCATGATTTGCTGCAGCTGTGCGTCATACTCCTGACGGGCGGCCTGCATGTCGGTCTGTCGTTTCTCCCGCTCGGCCTTCATCTGCGCACGCTGTTCGTCGGTCAGCTGGGGACGCTTGTCGGCCTTGGGCTGACGCTTGGCCTCCTTGCCCCCTTTCTTCTCCTTGGCGCACGTGCATGAGTCACAGCAAGCCTTTTCCGGGGCGGGTCTCTTCATGCCGCGCGGCGGTCTCATGCTGCCCATCTTTTCGACCCAGGCCATGTTCACCTCCAGGAGCTTCGCCTTCTGTGCATCGTCCAGGCCATACTCCTTGGCCATGCGCTCGGTCATGCGCTCGGCATGCGCCTTGGGGTCTTGCATCTTGCCTTCACCACGACGACCCGGCTGGGCCATCATCACTCCGCCTACGAAGAAGGCGGCCATCAACATCATTGCTATTCTTTTCATTGTTCTGTTCTCCTTTTCTTTTAAATGTTAATACGTTCTATGTTTATAATACCTATTGTGTTGCAACGTATCTATGACAACCCGGGAAAGCATTGGTTTAACGCTCGCCTTTAACATTAACATTTTAAAAGAGAAGTATAGTTTTTTAGGCAGGGATGAGAGGGGAATAATTATCAACTATCAATTATCAACTGTCAACTATCAATTGTATAGAAGACTTTTCGCTTAAGAGTCTGTTTTGAATTTATTCAGCCTTTTTATGAGGACTCTTTTCGAGATATTTTGTGTTTGTTCTTTCAAGGAGCATAGCGGGCTATGTGACGAGAAAGAACGGACAAAAGAGCCGAAAAGAGACTCATGGAAAGCGAATAATAAAAGAATGGAATAAATTCAAAACAGACTCTAAAACTGGAAGTAGATTTCTGTATTCAATGAAATCTCGCTATCTTTGTCTTTTCAAATTCAAAGATTGCGCAATGAAACGATTGATTTTATGTCTGGCCGGTGGGTTGCTCCTGTTGTTGGCGGCTTGCGGCTCGCGACAGGGAAAGGAGGAGAGCGGCATTCGCGTCCTGATGCTGGATGGAGAAAAGACCAGACCTCCCCAGCAGATGGAGCCGGTGTCGGCGAGTGACGAGATTGCCTTCAAGGGGAAGACCTGGCACTCCATCCTGACGCGGCGGCCCAACAACGACCTCCCCCTCGTGAAGAACGAGCAGGGAGAACTTTTCGTGGACAATGAGGTTACCTTGCAGCTGCTTTCGGGTGGCAAGGCTCTGGTGGAGAAGACCTTCACCAAGAACTATTTTGCCCCTTGGGTGAGCGTGGACTTCCTGAAACATGCCATCCTGGAGGGATTCATCTTCGACAAGGTGACCCCTCAGGCCATTCACTATGCCGTAACCCTGTGCTATCCCCAGTCGGATCTCTACGTCCCCCTGAGCGTGGCCATCGCTGCCGATGGAAAAATCACTGTAGAGAAACAGGAAATGATGGAAGAACCCTATGAAGAGTGATTCCCTCTCCCTATATATATATAAGGTGTGGAGGCGGCTTTCTCCGGCTCTCCTTTACTGCACGCTGTCGGTCCTTCCCACGGTGCGCGGCCATGCGCAGGCCGACACGCTGCAGGCGCCGATCTCCTTCGCGTCACCCGTGGAGCGTCCGCTCCTCCTGTCGGGCAACTTCGGCGAGATTCGCACCGATCATTTCCATGGCGGCCTGGACTTCAAGACCGGCGGCGTCAGCGGCAAGCCCATACGTGCCTTGGCCGACGGCTACCTGTCGCGCATCAGGGTGACGCACGGCTCGGGTCTGGTGTTGGACGTGGTCTATGACAACGGCTACACGGCCATCAACCGTCACCTCAGTGCCTTCATGGGCGACGTGGCCCGCCGCGTGGAGGCCCTGCAGTATGATCAGGAGAACTGGGAGGTCACCATCGAGGCCCGGCCGGGGGAATATCCGGTGAAGGCCGGCGAGGTCATCGCCCTGGGCGGAAACACGGGCTACTCCTTCGGCCCCCATCTCCACATGGAACTCATCGAGACGGCCACGGGCGATTATGTGGACCCGCTCCCCTTTTTTGCCGGCCGCTTGGACGACACCACTCCGCCCCGTGCCGAGGGCCTCATGCTGTTCCCCCGGCGGGGACGGGGCACGGTCAACGGTAAGTCCGTGCCGCAACGCTTCCCCCTGCACCCCAAAGAGAGCGTGACCGCTTGGGGCGAGATTGGTTTCGGCATAAAGGCTTATGACTATATGAACGGGGTGCACAACCGCTATGGCGTGCACACGGTCATCCTCGAGGTGGACGGCCGAGAGGTGTGCCGCAGCGTGGTGGACCGCTTCTCCTACGACGAACACCGCTACATCAACTCCTGGACGGAGGGACAATACATGAAGTCCTTCATTGAGCCAGGCAACCGCCTGCGCCTGCTCCATGCTGCCAACGACAACCGGGGCGTGGTCACCATTGACGAAGAGCGGCCCTACCGCCTGTGCTATACCCTGAGCGACGCCCTGGGCAACACAACCCGCGTGGCCTTCACGATACACGGAAAGAAGACGGAGACCGCCGTTCCGGAACATCGGGCCAAGCATTTCCTGCACTGGGACCGGCCGAACACCCTGCAGGACCTGGGCCTCACCCTGCACATCCCGCGCGGCCTGCTCTATGACGATGTGCCCTTGGACTATGCCCTGACGGTCGACAGTGCCGCCGTGGCCTACACCTACCGTCTGCACACTGCCCGTGTGCCCCTGCATGACTATGCCGAGCTGAGCATCGGCTTGCGGCGCCATCCGCTGGCTGACTCCACCAAATACTATGTGGCCCGCGTGGATGAACGTGGGCGGAAGCACAGCGTGGGCGGACGCTACGAAGGCGGTTTCATGAAAGCCCGCATACGCGAGTTGGGCACCTACACCGTGGCTGTGGACACCCTGCCGCCCCGCCTCACCCCCATCGGACAGAACAGCTGGGGACGCAGCGGCCGCATCACGGTGAAGGCCAAGGACGCGGAGACCGGCATCACCTCCTACCGCGGCGAGATAGACGGCCGCTTCGTCCTCTTCGGCCGTCTGAACGCCATCGACGGCCGCCTGGTCTGCCGCCTGGACCCCCAACGCCTGAAGCGCGGAGGAAAGCACCGACTGCAGCTGACCGTCACCGACGAGTGTGGTAACACCACGGTGAAGCACTACGATTTTATCTGGTAACCAACAATCAAAAAGACAAATAGATTTATGAACATGAAAAGTATCTTTTCCCTTATCCTGATGCTCGCGCTCTCCGTTGCAAGCTCCCTGGCTTGCACCAACCTCATCGTGGGCAAGAACGCATCGGCCGATGGCTCCACCATCGTCTCCTATTCCGCCGACTCCTATGGTCTGTTCGGCGAGTTGTATCACTATCCTGCCGGCATCCACAAGAAAGGCACGATGGTGGATGTTTACGAGTGGGACACGGGCAAGTATCTCGGCCAGATTGAGCAGGCCCGCCAGACCTACAACGTCATCGGCAACATGAACGAATATCAGCTCACCATCGCCGAGACCACCTTCGGCGGACGGCCCGAACTGGTGGACACGACCGGCGTCATCGACTATGGAAGCCTGATTTACCTGGCCCTGCAGCGCTCCACCTCCGCCCGCGAGGCCATCAAGGTGATGACCGGCCTGGTGGAAGAGTATGGCTACTACAGCAGCGGTGAGTCGTTCACCATTGCCGACCCCAACGAGGTGTGGATCATGGAGATGATAGGCAAGGGACCTGGCGTGCGCGGTGCCGTGTGGGTGGCCATACGCATCCCTGACGACTGCATCGCGGCCCATGCCAACCAGAGCCGCATCCACCGTTTCGACCTGAACGACAAGGAGAACTGCCTCTATTCCCCCGATGTCATCTCCTTTGCCCGCGAGAAGAAGTATTTCGACGGCATGAACAAGGACTTCAGCTTCGCCAATGCCTATGCACCGCTCGACTTCGGTGCACGCCGCTATTGCGAGGCCCGCGTGTGGAGCTACTACAACATGTTCACCGACCGCGGCAGCGAGTTCCTGCCCTACATCCAGGGACAGAGCGACACCCCCATGCCCCTCTATCTGAAGCCCAACCGCAAGATTTCCGTTCAGGACATCCGCCAGGCCATGCGCGACCACTATGAAGGCACCCCGTTAGACATCAGCAACGACTTCGGCGCCGGAGCCTATCACACCCCCTACCGCCTGTCGCCTCTCTCCTTCAAGCACGAGGGCAAGGAGTACTTCAACGAACGCCCCATCTCCACCCAGCAGAGCGGCTTCGTCTTCGTGGCACAGATGCGCTCCTCCATGCCCGACCCCGTGGGCGGCGTGCTCTGGTTTGGCAACGACGATGCCAACATGACCGTCTTCACCCCCGTCTATTGCTGCACGGACAGGGTGCCCCAGTGCTACAGCCGTGTGGAGGGAGCCGACTACGTCACCTTCTCCTGGAAGTCGGCCTTCTGGATATACAACTGGGTGGCCAACATGGTCTATCCCCGCTACGACCTGATGATGCCCGATGTGCGTGCTGTGCAGAGCAGCCTGGAGACCACCTTCAGCGATGCACAGGAGGGCATTGAGACAGCCGCCCTGCGCCTGTGGGAGAAAGACCCCGCCAAGGCCAAGACCTTCCTGACCAACTACACCGAACTCTCGGCCCAGAGCACCGTCGATGCCTGGAAACGCCTGGGCGAATTCTTCGTCGTGAAGTTCAACGACGGCGTGGTGAAGCGGGTGAAGGACGGACAGTTCGAGCGCAACGCCATCGGCCAACCCGCTCCGGTCATCCGTCCGGGATTCCCCAAGGAGTTCCTGGAAGAATATGTGAAGCAGACGGGCGAACGCTATCTGATTACCGAGTAGCGCGATGTCCGGATGCGTGGGGATGACAAAGTAATCCTTCCCAAGTTGTTTTTTTTATCTCACTAAATGGCAGGAGTTCAAACTAAATCCCTATATTTGCATATTGACAGTTAATGGAAATAGATGTATAACTTTAAATAACAGTATTCTTATGGAAAATCAGGAACTGATTAAGCAAGTCACTGAGAAGGCCCGGAAGTGGCTGACTCCGGCCTATGACGCCGAAACTCAGGCAGAGGTGAAACGCATGTTGGAAAATGAAGACAAGACCGAACTCATCGAGTGCTTCTACAAAGACCTGGAATTTGGTACGGGCGGTTTGCGCGGCATCATGGGCGTAGGCAGCAACCGCATGAACATCTACACCGTAGGTGCGGCCACGCAGGGACTCTCCAACTATCTGAACAAGAACTTTGCCGGCTTGGAGCAAATCTCGGTCTGCATCGGTCACGACTGCCGCAACAACAGCCGCCTCTTCGCGGAAATCTCGGCCAACATCTTCTCGGCCAACGGCATTAAGGTCTATCTCTTTGAAGACATGCGCCCCACTCCCGAAATGTCATTCGCCATCCGACACCTGGGATGTCAGAGCGGCATCATTCTGACCGCCTCACATAATCCGAAGGAGTATAATGGTTACAAAGCCTATTGGGACGACGGCGCACAGGTGCTCGCCCCTCACGACAAGGGCATCATTGACGAGGTGAACAAGATTGCCTCCGCTGCCGACATCAAGTTCGAGGGCAACAAGGAACTCATCCAAATCATCGGTGAAGACGTGGACGGCGTCTATCTGGACAAGGTGCACACCATCTCCATCGACCCCGAAGTCATCCGGCGTCAGAAGGACCTCAGCATTGTCTTCACGCCGATTCATGGCACAGGCATGATGCTCGTGCCCCGCGCACTGAAGCAGTGGGGCTTTGAGAACGTGCACTGCGTGCCCGAGCAGATGGTGAAGAGCGGAGACTTCCCCACCGTCGTTTCCCCCAATCCCGAAAATGCCGAGGCTCTCTCCATGGCCATAGCCCTGGCCAAGAGCATCGACGCCGACATCGTGATGGCCACCGACCCCGATGCCGACCGTGTAGGCATGGCCTGCAAGGACGACAAGGGCGAGTGGGTGCTCATCAACGGCAACCAGACCTGCCTGATATTCCTCTACTACATCATCAAGAACCGCAAGGCCATGGGCAAGATGAAGGACACGGACTTCATCGTGAAGACCATCGTGACCACTGAACTCATCAAGGCCGTGGCCGACAAGAACAACATCGAGATGCGCGACTGCTACACCGGCTTCAAGTGGATTGCCCGCGAAATCCGCCTGAGCGAGGGCAAGCAGCAGTACATCGGCGGTGGCGAAGAGAGCTATGGCTTCCTGGCCGAAGACTTCGTGCGCGACAAGGATGCCGTCTCTGCCTGCACACTGCTGGCCGAAATCTGTGCCTGGGCCAAGGACCAGGGCAAGACGCTCTATGACATCCTGATGGAAATCTACGTGGAATATGGCTTCTCCAAGGAAACCACGGTGAACGTGGTGAAGCCCGGCAAGAGCGGTGCAGATGAAATCAAGGCCATGATGGAGAACTTCCGTGCCAATCCGCCCAAGGAAATCGGAGGCTCCAAGGTGGTGCTGGCCAAGGACTACAAGACCCTGAAGGCCACTGACGGTGAGGGCTGCGTGAGCGACATCGTGATGCCCGAAACCAGCAACGTGCTGCAATACTTCACGGAAGATGGCACGAAGATATCCGTCCGCCCCTCCGGCACAGAGCCTAAGATCAAGTTCTATGTAGAGGTGAAGGGCGAAATGGGATGTCCCAAGTGCTACGCCGCCGCTTCTGCCGAAGCCGACGAGAAGGTGCAGGCCGTAAGGGCTTCCTTAGGCATCTGACAAACGGATAAATAACAAATATCCAAGGGCTGAAAGCTTGCTTGTTTGACAGGCGGACTTTCAGCCCTTGTTTTTTGCACGCAATTCCTTCCGGAACAGCGTGCAATTCCATTGGAAATTGCACGCAATTTCTGGAATAAACGCGTGCAGTTCCGGCGGAAACCGCGTGTAGTTCCGGAAGAGGGGGGCAGGTAACAAAAGGGGGGTAAAAAGAAACAAACGGCAACGAAAAAAACGCCTCCCCCTATGCCTGATATTTCCGGGATTTCCCTATTTTTGCAACGAGAATTTGACGAAACAAAAACAATATGCAACAGCTCTATCGGCCACATACCCCATCTCCTGTGTAAAGTCTCGCGTATAACGCATTGGCGGCCAATGTGTTGTGTCTAAATAATCGGGGGGTGAAACGGGCCTCCCGCCAAGAAAACGGCTCAGAGCGGCTGCAAAACGTGCCATCCGCTGCATCATTTCGTGATGCGGCGGGTGGCATTTTTTGTTTCCCTGATTATTAACGTTAACAACAAGCAAAGATGAACAAAAAAGAATTCACCTACATGGAAAACTACGAGGCTCCCCGCGTGGAGGTCGTGGAAGTGGAACGCGGTTTCGCGCAGTCTTTAACCGGCAATGGCCCGGACAGCGATGATTCTGAGCCTTAGAAACTTAGGCAATAACCTTTTCAACGGATTGGATATGATGACAAGACATAGCATACTCTTGACTTTGACTGTCGCGGCCGGGCTTTTCGCCGCTTGCAGCAGTGAAGAGAACGGGCCGATGGTACCCGATGTGCCGGATGTGCCTGCCACACCCGCCGAGGCCTATCACTTGACCTTTGGCGGAGGTGTGGGCGTTGAGCCCGGCACCCGTGCTGTCTGGAGTGACGACAAAGGCTCGGGCAGCCTGATATTCCAGTGGGAGTATACGCCCGCAAATACGGTGGGCGATGAGATGGTGATGGCATTCGTGAGTGACGCACTCCTGGCAAGCACTGCCGGAAAGCATCACACCTATGCCAACGTCAAGCCGCACAGCCAGCATGTCGACGACAAACACTGGGCAGCGTTTGAGACCGTGGAGACCTATGAACACAAGCTATCGAGCGGTCAGTATGACGGTTGCACGGTCGTGGCCGTCACTCCGCTCTGTGCAGACAACGGTTCTGCCGTGTCGGGCAGTGCTGAAGCCTTCAGTGCCACCATGCCGATGCCCGACACACTCACGCAGGCAGCGAAGCAAAAGCCGGAGTTCTTGCGCGACTATATGTATATGTATGCCACGAGCACCATTGCCGACGGCAGTGCATCGCTTGCGTTCAGGCACATCCCCGCCACCTTCCGCTTCATCATCACCAACAAGCGTCCGGCAGAGATGACCACCATCAAGAGCGTCCGGGTGTCGCTGGCCGATGCACAGCCCGTGGCCTCCCGGTCGGCCACTGTCGATCATAAAGGAAACCTCACTTTCAGCCAAGCTACTCATGCCGCGATTACAACGCTGTTGGGCGAAAACGGCACCGCCGTGCAGAAGGGTTCGGTGTACACCGCATACGTGCTTGCCTTGCCATTGGGCGATGAAGATGGGGTGTGCGACAACGACGTATTCAGTGGCTTTTCCATATACGAAATTATTCTGCATAATACGGATAAAATGCAAAAACTGTGGTTTCCTAATACGGATAAAATGCAAAAAAACGCCCGCTTATTTCCTGTCGCTGAAGTCGGTGATGAATCCCTCTGTCATCCACTTGGCAAGGGCCTGACGGTTGGAACTGATGACAAACCGCCGTTGATCGAAGCTGTTCTGTATGTTCCCGAGTTCCACGAAGAGGGCCACCGGAGCGGTGGAGCGCAGGACGTAGAGATTGCGCTCGCTGACGGTGCCTTCAAAGCCGCGGTTGGGCTGGTGCTTGTCATATTTCGATTCGAAGGTCTTCTTCATGCGGGTGGCCAACTGTTCGCCTTGGTCGCTT
This sequence comes from Bacteroides sp., assembly GCA_017471925.1. Classification (GTDB taxonomy): domain Bacteria; phylum Bacteroidota; class Bacteroidia; order Bacteroidales; family Bacteroidaceae; genus Bacteroides. The sequence goes on along the minus strand of JAFURM010000044.1, from coordinate 33,289 downwards.
CCGGGCGCATGATAGAAGAAGACGTCCACCTGTGCATTCTTGCTCCGGCTGTCCACGTGCAGAAAGATGGCCCGGCAATAGCTGAACTTCTTCTTGTCCTTGCGGTAGAGTTCATTGATGGTGGCGCAGCGTTGCTGCAGGCGCTCCACCTGGTTCAGGGGAATGGCCTGCCCCATGCAGGTCTCTCGCTTGCTGTTCTTCAGGTATTTGTCGTCGCGGATGCCGTCCTTCTTGTCCTGTATGATGATGCGCACTTCGGCCCCCTGCTGCATCAGGTTGCGACCCAGGCGTAGCGCAATGTCGTAGGCATACTCATCTTCGTGCAGTTCCCGTCCTCCTACATATCCTATGGCGCCGGGGTCGGGACCGCCATGCCCGCTGACAATGTAGAAGCAGGCTCCCTTCAGACGGTTTCCCGTGATGTCCACCTGCTTCAGCTGTTGGCCGAAGAGCGGCTCCTGGCGTGTTCGGGGAGCATCAGCTTCCGCCTTTCCCCCCTTCTCCTCCAGGGGAGGCAGGAGATAGCTCACGCCGAGGCGCAACTCCTCCTTGCCGCGCAAGACTGTCTTGTTCAGTTCCAGGAATGCTTCATGGCAGGCTTTCCCCTTCCGGCCATGACGCAGCAGGAAGGCGGTGATGCCCTCGCCGGCTTTGGGCTCGGCCCGCTCGGCCTTTTCTTGGGCCGCCGTGGGCAAGGCAAGGAGAAGGAGGAGCAAAAGGCGGTATATCTTGTTCATGATGTGACTGTTTGGGGCGTTAGGGACGCTATTTTACGGTTTGTTGTGGACAAAATTACATTATTTTCTTTACTTTTGCCACTCAAACGAACAATAAACTTAAAACAACACCATTATGTCTCAACATTTCAAGCCGGAAACCCTTTGTGTGCAGGCAGGGTGGACTCCCCGGAAAGGCGAACCCCGTGTGCTCCCCATCTATCAGAGCACAACCTTCAAGTATGACACCAGTGAGCAGATGGCTCGACTGTTCGACCTGGAAGACAGTGGCTATTTCTATACCCGTCTGCAAAACCCCACGAACGATGCCGTCGCTGCCAAAATCGCCGCTTTGGAAGGAGGCGTTGCGGCCATGCTGACCTCCAGCGGCCAGGCTGCGAACTTCTACGCCCTCTTCAACATCTGTCAGGCCGGTGACCATTTCGTCTGCTCCTCGGCCATCTATGGCGGCACGTTCAACCTCTTTGGCGTGACCATGAAGAAGCTGGGCATAGAGGTCACCTTCATCAGCCCCGATGCTTCCGAAGAGGAACTGGCCGCTGCTTTCCGCCCCAACACCAAGGCTCTGTTCGGCGAAACCATCTCCAACCCTTCGCTGGAGGTGCTGGACATTGAGAAGTTCGCCCGTGTGGCCCATGCTCATGGCGTTCCCTTGATTGTGGACAACACCTTCCCCACACCCATCAACTGCCGCCCGTTCGAGTGGGGCGCGGACATTGTGGTCCACTCCACGACGAAATACATGGATGGCCATGCCACCAGCGTGGGCGGTGCCATCGTGGACAGCGGCAATTTCGACTGGGAAGCCCATGGCGACAAGTTCCCCGGACTCTGCACTCCCGATGAGTCCTATCATGGGTTGACCTATACCAAAGCCTTCGGCAAGATGGCCTACATCACCAAGGCGACGGCTCAACTGATGCGCGACCTGGGAAGCATTCAAAGTCCGCAGAACGCCTTCCTGCTGAACCTGGGCCTGGAGACGCTGCACTTGCGCATGCCCCAGCACTGCAAGAATGCCCTGAAGATTGCCGAGTATCTGGAGAAGAATGAGAAGGTGGCGTGGGTGAACTATTGCAGCCTGCCGGGAAACAAGTATTACGACTTGGCGCAGAAGTACATGCCTAATGGCTCATGCGGGGTCATCTCCTTCGGTCTGAAGGGCGGACGCGACGTGGCCATCCGCTTTATGGACCACTTGCAGGTGGCCGCCATCGTGACCCATGTGGCCGATGCCCGTACCTGCGTGCTCCATCCGGCCAGCCACACCCATCGTCAGATGAGTGACGAACAGCTGATGGAGGCCGGTGTGCGTCCCGACCTTATCCGCTTCTCCGTGGGCATTGAGAATGCCGATGACATCATTGCCGATATCGAACAGGCGCTGCAGGCATAGCATGGGCGTTTGAGGCACGGTTTGCGCCCTCGTTTTTGAAGCCCCTTTTATCCCCGTTGGACGGGACACGTGCGGTCCGTGGACGAGACATGTGTGGACGACGGACCACACATGTCTCGTCCAAGCACCACACGTGTATGGACGAAACGGGGTATTTATGCCTTCTTCTTTTGCCCTCCAATGGCCTTGATTTTCCGGCTGATGACCCCAATGTTGAGCAGGGAAACCAGGAGGAACAACGCTCCTCCGGTGCTCAGACAGGGAAGGAGACTCCCCTCGTCGGCGGGTGAGAGCAGGAACATGTCGAATAGTCCGGTGTAGTAGTGGCGCAACCCCATGACGGCAAGCGTGGCCAGTAACCACACCAGGAGGTTCAGGCCGACGGTCAGCAGGTGATAGGGCAGGGCCACCTGGCGGGTGCTATACCCCATCAGCAGCAGGTTCTCCAGCTTCTGGCTGTTCTTCTGTATCAGCAGGAAGATGCTGAGCATCAGGATGTAGAGCGAGAGGAGGCAGATGACACAGCCCACGCCAATGACGATGTTGGCAAGGATTCGCAGGAACTGTCCGGCCCGGCCGGCATCCAGACTGTTGCCTTCGGTCTCGTAACGCTTCTCCGTGAAGTAGTCGCTGATGGAGGAGTCGGCCGGATTTTCCACCTCCACGATGAGCCGTGAGGGGTGGGCCGTCTTTCCGGGGGCGAAGTGACGGTTGGCTCTCTCCATGAACGACTGGGGGATGAGAATGGTGTTCAGTCGGTTGGAGAAGCCCACGATGTTGCCTTTGTAGTGCTGCACCGTTCCGTTGCCGCTCAGGCGTATGTCCATCTGAATCATGCTGACCAGACCGTCCGACAGCTTGGGGAGCCCGCGGCTTTGGGCAAAGCCGAAGTTGTAGAGGTTCAGGTAGTTGCGCGGAATGATAATCGGAATGGTGCGGCTGCTCTCGTCATACTCCCACTTTTGCAGTTCGACGTCTATGAATTCATCGGGCACGGCTTCGAAGAACATCGCTGTGGAGAGGTGGACGCCCATCTCCTTGATGCCTACGCTGGCCGACACATTGAACAGGGCAGGCGTGAAGCCGCCTACACTTCCGGCAAAAGGCTGGTCGGCCATCTCCTCCATCTCCCGGGCGGTGAAGGTGTTGCTTTTCCCCGTCAGGCCGCCCAAGGTGCTGATGCGTTTGGTGGCAATGACATATTCCTTTTGCATGAAACTCTCCTTGCCGCTCAGGGCCGGCAGTACGTCGTGATAGAACTGGGTACCGAGAAGAATGATGAGCATACCGAAGAGGTTGGCCAGGAAGAAGCCCGAAAGCTGCCCTATGCTGATGTGGCGGCGAAGAAGTTTCCAGACGAGTCTGTTCATAGCTGTGAAAGTTGGTTGGGGTGGGTGATGGGTCAGAGTCTTAATATTTGGTCATAGGTCATGTCGTTGAAGTGCCGGCCTACGGAGGTCACGATGAAAGCAGCTCCTCGCGCTTGGCATTCGTCCAGCAGGATGCGGCTCAGGCACTCTCCGTTTCCATCGTCTAAGTGGCTGATGGGTTCGTCCAGGAACAGGAAGTCAAAGGGCTGGCACAAGCAACGGATGAAGGCCATGCGCTGTTGCTGGCCATAGGAGAGCAGACCGGCTTTGGTGTCTGCCTTCTCCGCAATGCCCAGTGCATCGAGGAGAGAGAGAATCTCTTTCTTGCTTTTGTAGCCGGTCAGCCGGTTCTTCAACCGGATGTTCTCCAGGACGGTCAGCTCGGGGAAGATGCGCAGCTCCTGAAAGAGTATGCTGAGCGAGGTGCATCGCAGCTCTGTCCACTCCTTGCTGCTGAGTGAGCGGATGTTGCGGTCGTCGAAAGTGATGATGCCTTGGTAGTCGTCGCGATAGCCGTACAGGTAGCTGCAGAGCGAGGACTTCCCGGTGCCCGAGGCGGCCTCTATCAGGTAGTGCTGTCCGCGTTGGAACAGGAGCTCCTTGTGCCATACGTCGGAGGTGATGGTGTCGTTGTGGGCGAATGCTTGTGGCAGGGTCTGCCGGAGATGGATGCAGTTCATGGCGTGTCTGTTTACAATTGGAAACCGGCAAACTGTTTGGCAAACTCCATCAACTGCTTCAGGCTGTTGGCGTTCTTCTCGTGGAGGATGACGGTAAACCGCGTGCGGTTATTGTCTCCGCGGGCATTCAGTGTCTCAATCTTCTGGACAAGCAGGTACATGGCGTTCACCTCCGGCTCGTCGGGTGTAAATTCCATAATCACCCGCAGATTGGTCAGGGTCAGCAACTCTTCGGTGGTCAGCTCGATATTGAAGGAATGTCCGTTCATCATGCGTCTCATGGCCTGTTGCAACTCCTTGGAGTTTTGCGGATGGAAGGGCTGGGCACTCTCGCCGGTCTCACCGCTGAAGTCGGCCCGTTGCACGCTGGCATAGATGCGTCCGTTCTCAAAGAGCAGGTAGCCCAATATGGGAGTGCCTTGCGGCCAGTTCAAGACCCCTCTCAGATTGAACGGTATGACATCGGGCGTGGCCAGCAGGCGGATGTCTCCGTTCTGCTGCATCATGGCATCATAGTGCGGATGGTTGCGGATGCATTGGTCTGCTCCCTGCTGCATCAGGTTCTTGATGGCCGGGTGCAGTTTGCGCACTTGTGCAGGAGAGTCGGTGCAGACGGTGAGCAGGGTGCCGTCATTGAAGGCCAGCAGCAGGCCGCTCTCCTTGATTTCCACCGTGCCATATCCATCTCCCTCGGAGATGTCGGTGCAGATGTTCTCTTCGGCCAGTGCCTTGAACAGGTTACGCAGCTTGGGCAGGTCATTGACCTTGGCCACAAAGGCCGGAGTGCGCAGGGTGGGGGCGTTGAAATAATAGACGGGCATGTCCCAGTCTATACCCGTCTCGTCCGGGTTGTTGATGAGGCTTTCCATCTGCTGCACGAAGTCGGCGTTTCCGCCGTTGCTCAGCAGGGCCAGCAACTTCTGTTTCTCCTGCCGGTGGCTGTCGTCGGCCAGTCCGGCTTTCTCTACCAACGTTTTCAGGTGGACGACGGCCACCTCTTCGGCATTGGCCGGGATGGCATGGGTATATTCTGTCTTTATGGGGGTGTCGCTACAGGCTTGGAAGCAGAGGACTATGGCCAGGCCAAGCAATAGGTGAAGGGTGGTTCGGAGGTTCATGATGTTTCTTGTCGTTGGTTATAGTTGGTTGGATAAGTTCATGAGGTGGCAGGCCACGAGGGCGGCTGTCTCTGTGCGCAGCCGTGATTGGCCCAGACTGATGGCTTGGAAGCCGTGCTGCAGGGCCGTCTGCACCTCTTCTTCGCTGAAGTCGCCTTCGGGCCCGATGAGCACCAGCACCTCTTCACCGGGCCGGATGACCTCTTTCAATAGCGGCTTTTCGCCCGGATAGCAGTGGGCGATGAACTTCTGGCCGTTGAAGGGTTGCGCAATGAAGCGTTTGAAGTCGGTCATCTCGTTCAGGCGGGGCAGGCGTGCTTTCAGGGATTGCTTGATGGCCGATACTAAGATTTTCTGTATGCGTTCCGTCTTGATGACTTTCCGCTCGGAGTAGCGGCAGTTCAGGAAAGTCAGTTCGTCAAAGCCTATTTCCGTAGCCTTCTCGGCAAACCATTCCGTGCGGTCCATGTTCTTGGTGGGAGCCATGGCGATGTGCAGATGCCCTCGCCAAAGGGGGACTTGCGGGAGGGTCTCCAGAATGTTAACCAGACAGCGCTTGGAGGTGGCCGTACTGATTTCCGCGCGGTAGAAGTTTCCTGTGCCGTCGGTCAGGGTCACTTCATTTCCCGGCTGCAGGCGCAGTACGCGCAGGGCGTGTACGGCCTCTTCTTCGGGCAGCTCGGCACGCTCTTGTATGTGTGGGGTATAGAATACGTGCATGGCTTATGCTTTTTCGGAGGTGTGCTTATACTTGAATATCCAGGCAAACAGCAGGCCTACAGCCAGTGCGTAGGCGGCAAAGATGAGCCACACCGTCGGCCAGTCGCCTACGGTATAGAATTGTCCCTCCACCTCCTGTCCGTGCGTATAGGCGTTGACGACACCTTGGGCCACAATCATGCCGAGCGAGGCGCCGATGCCGTTGGTCATCATCATGAACAGCCCTTGAGCACTGGAGCGTATGCCGCTGTCGGTCTCCTGGTCCACAAACAGCGAGCCGGAAATGTTGAAGAAGTCAAAGGCCACGCCATAGACAATCATGGAGAGGATGAACCAGGTCACGGCCGGGAAGCCCGGGTTGCCGATGGCAAAGAAACCGAATCTGAGTGCCCAGGCCACCATGGCAATCAACATTACGCGCTTGATGCCGTAGCGTTTCAGGAAGAAGGGTATCAGCAGTATGCAGAGCGTCTCGGAACATTGGGAGAGGGAAATCAGCAGGTTGGCATGACTGGTGAAATAGGCATCCTGATAGGCCGGGTCGGCGGCAAAGCTGCTGATGAACGGATTGGCATAGCCGTTGGTTATCTGCAGGCTGACGCCGAGCATCATGGAGAACAGGAAGAAGAGGGCCATCTTGCGTTGCTTGAAGAGCTTGAAGGCATTCAGCCCCAAGGCTTCCACAATACCTTTCTTCTCGGCATGGGGCTTGATGGGGCAGGAGGGCAAAGTGAAGGCATACCATCCCAGGATGAGGCTCCATACGGCCGAGATGGAGAACTGGGCATGCGTATGCTGCAGGCCGCATAGGTCCACTATCCACATGGAGACGATGAAGCCGATGGTCCCGAAGATGCGGATGGGCGGGAAAGCCTTGATGGTATCCAGGCCGGCCTTCTCCAGCGCACTGTAGGAAACGGAGTTGGAAAGGGCCAACGTAGGCATGTAGAAAGCCACGCTCATGGTGTACCAAGGGAATATTTGTGCAAAGGTGACCTCGTTGCCCATGTTCATTCCAATCTGCCCCACGACTATCATGCCGATGGCTGCCAGAAAGTGGCAGAAGCCCAACAGGCGTTGGGCCTGAATCCAACGGTCGGCCACGATGCCGATCAGGCCGGGCATGAAAAGCGAAACGAATCCTTGGACGGAGTAGAACCAGCCGATGTTGTCACCTATTCCTACGCTTGCCAGATAGCCTCCCATGGAGGTGAGATAGGCCCCCCATACGGCAAACTGCAGGAAACTCATAATGATTAAACGAGTCTTGATATTCATGATACTGTGATTAATTAACGCGCAAATGTAGAAAAATAATCGGATAAAACCACGACGGAAGAGGATATAAAAAAAGAAGGCTATCTATCCCAGACAGCCAATCTTCATAACCTTAAATCTAATACCATGAAAAACACGGTGCAAAGGTATTGGATTTATGTTATATAACATAGGAAATTCTCTATTTTCTTCCGTTTATTAATTCTTTTTAAGAAAATAGCTCGCTTTATTTACTCTACGTAGAGCACCAACCCCTTCAGATACTCACCTTCGGGGTGGTAGATGCTTACCGGATGGTCGGCCGGCTGGGTGAGTTGATGGAGGATGCGTACACTGCGTCCCGACTGGGCGGCAGCGGTGAAGACGGCTGTGCGGAAGTTCTCCTTGCTGACCGCCTGCGAGCAGGAGAAGGTGAACAGGATGCCGCCGGGCTTGATTTTCTCGAAAGCGCGTGCGTTCAACTTGCGGTAGCCCTGCAAGGCATTGCGCAGCGCATCCCGATGCTTGGCAAATGCCGGCGGATCCAGGATGATGAGGTCATACTGGTCGCCCATGCGCTCCAGGTATTTGAAGGCATCCTCTGCGTAGGCGGCATGGCGCGTATCGCCGGGGAAGTTCAGCTCAATGTTGCGGTTGGTCAGTTCGATGGCCTTGGCCGAACTGTCCACGGAGTGCACCAACTTGGCGTTGCCCCGCATGGCATAGACCGAGAAACCGCCGGTGTAGCAGAACATGTTCAGCACCGTGCGTCCCTTGGCATAGCGCTCCAGAAGAGCACGGTTTTCGCGTTGGTCCACAAAGAAGCCGGTCTTCTGTCCCTTCAGCCAGTCAATGTGGAACTTCAGGCCATACTCCACGGCTATGTTGTTCTTGTTGTCGCCCGTCAGGAAGCCGTTCTCGGGATAGAGGTCGGCCTTGAAGGGCAGGGTATTCTCAGACTTGTAGTAGACACTGTCGATGGTGTCGCCCATCACTTCGCGGAGAGCCTGGGCTATTTCCATGCGCACCAGGTGCATGCCGGCCGAGTGGGCCTGCATCACGGCCGTGCGTTCATAGATGTCTATGACGAGTCCCGGCAGGTTGTCGCCTTCGCCGTGTACCAAGCGGTAGGTGGTGTTGTCACTCCTGTCGGCTACACCGATACTGCGACGCATCTCGTAGGCGGTCGTCAGCTTGCGTTTCCAGAATTCCCGGTCTATGGCTTCCTCGGGGTCGAAGGTCAATACCCGCACGGCAATGCTGCCTATCTGCCAATGTCCCTTGGCAATGAATTCTTTTTGGGCGGTGTACACTTCCACTACTTCCCCCTCCTCGGGTTCGCCGTCTATGCGTGCAATGGCTCCCGAAAATACCCAGGGGTGAAAACGCTTCAGGGATTCTTCTTTCCCGTGCTTCAGATAGAGTCGATAGGTCATATTGTTCTTGGATTTTGCATTATGAGTGTTGGATGGTGGAGTCGGCCGTTTCATCGGGCAGTTCTTCTATCTCATAGTCGCCGCTGGCTTCCAGTTCCTGCAGTTTCCGATAGATGTTGATACAGGTCCAGGCGTCTGTCGCTGCATATTGCTGCTGGGGTATGGTCAGTGTCTGCGCCTCCCAGTTGGAGAGCCGCTGCCCTTTGGAAATCTTCTCCCCGAACAGGATGGCATAGATTTTCTGCAGGCTCATCTCCTGGATGCCGAAGGGGCGTACGAACTCCTGCAGTTCCACGATGCCACGCGGCTCGAAGGGTGCCCGCTTGTGCAGCATCATGAAGTCATCCTTCAGGGAGAGCCCTACCTTGGTGATGTGGGGATTCTCCAATAGCAGCAGGACGGGCAGGGGTATGCCCATCAGATTCAGTCGGAACAGGAAACACTCTTCCGGTGTGGCCACTTGCAGCAGGGCCACTTGGTGGTTCTGCCATTTGGTGAAGGAGGGGCGTGTCTCCGTGTCGATGCCCAGCAGGGGATATTGCTTCAAGTATGTCACAGCCGTTTCGGCTTCCCAAGGTGTGTTCACCACGTGTATTTTCCCGGGAAAGACGACTTTGGGCATCCCCGTTATCTCTTCTTTGGTGATTGTTCTTCTGATAATCATAGTTCAGTCTCTATGCTTGTTCGTGGTGGTGATGGTGGTGCTGGCCACAGTGACAGTCGTGTCCATGCTCTTCCCCCTCGCAGTGGCAGTCATCGTGGTGGCAGTCGCACGTCTCTTCTCCAAACTCATCGTCTTCCTCTTCGCTCGGGGCGTATCTCACCTCATGCAAGGCCCGCAGGGTGTTCACCAGTTTCTGTCCCCAGTAGAGGGTGAAGTTCTCCTGGCAGATGGCCAGTGAGTCGTTCATGGTCTCATTCAGCCCCAGCTGGAAGACAAAGATGAAGTCCTTGATGTCCTGGTAGATGTCGGCCAGGTCTTCGGAAATGAATTTGGTGATGGGTTGGTCGCTGTACTTCATGTCGCTTACGAACACGTCCAGGTAGTCGTCTTTGTCGGCCAGTATGCCCGACAGGTTGATTCTCAGCACTTCGTAAGTCTCCTCGGTGACGAATGTCTCGGGAGCTTCCTCGCCCAACATTTCGCATTTGGGCAACATGACTGCCTTCAGGTAGAGCAGTGGCAGCAGTTTCAGGCTTGTGTCTACAAAGGCGGTGCGCTTCATGCCTTCGGCCTGCTCCAGGAACTTGCAGAACTCTGCCGCAACGGTGACAAATTCCACCACATTGCGGTCAAATATAGTTTGACTTTCTTTCTTCATTGTCTCTTTAGCTTGTCATTGCAGCCGCAAAGATACGCTTTTCCGCAGAATATGTCGTCAGAGTAGGTTTCGAATTTATCTTTTCCTGTTCTTATTTGCCGGAAAAAAGAGCGGGCGTGCCCTCTTCATCGGTGGCACGCCCGCAGGCTATTATTAATAGGTGTTACTTTTTCTCTTCCTTAATCAGGTAGACACAGCAGGCACCGATAATCAGCATTACGCCTGCCATGACCAGCATGTTGATTTCAGGGGGCAGCTGGCCCTCGGGAGTGAAGAGGGAGAGAATGCTGCCGCCAAGGGCGGCCGCCACAATCTGCGGGATGCAGATGGTGCCGTTGAACAGTCCCAGATAGGTACCCATGTGTCCGCCGCTCAAGGCATTGGTCAGGATGGTGAAAGGCAGGGCCAGCATGGCTGCCCAGGCGCATCCGATGAGCAGGAAGGAGATGAACAGCAGATAGGGGTCATGGAAGAAGTAGGTGGATATGAAGCCCAGGCCGCCCAACACCAGACTCAAGGCATAGATGAAACGGCGGTTCTTGAACATGGGAATACATACGGCCCACAATACGGAACCGATGGCCTGCACGGCAAACAGGATGCCCACCCAGTCGCCTGCGTCCTGATATTGGGCGCTGGCCGTGTCGAGCACCATCTTGCCCTCCTTCAGTATGCTGGGAGCGTCAAAGGCATTGGCAGCTACGCTGCCGTTGGTGTAGGTCCACATGAACATGAAGGCAAACCAGCAGAAGAACTGCACGAGTCCCACGGTCCAGAAAGCTTTCGGGGCTTTTACCAGCAGTTTCAGCATGTTCACCTTTTCGCTCTTCTGCTCTTCGGTAATGCCGTGGTATTCGGCATATTCTGCGGGGGGCATCTCCTTCACCTTGACGGTGGTGTAGATGACACAGAAAATCAGGATGGTTGCGCCGATATAGAAGGCGTAGATGACGGAGTCGGGGATGACACCGGCTTCGGCGACATTCTTGATGCCCAACCAGGCGAATAGGTAGGGGAAGACATAACCCACCAGGCTACCGGCATTGCAGAGGAAACTCTGTATGGAGTAGGCCAGGCCTTTCTGCTTCTCGTTCACCATGTCGCCCACCATCATCTTGAACGGCTGCATGGCCATGTTGATGGAGGTGTCGAGAAACATCAGTGACACCAGACCGAATATCATGGCCGTGCTTACCGCCATGCCGAAACTGCCGGCGTTGGGCAGCAGGCACATCACCAATACGGCAATCAGCGAGCCGATGAACAGGTAGGGGATGCGACGGCCGAACCTTGTCCATGTCTTGTCGCTGGCCGCGCCCACGATGGGTTGCACAATGATGCCTGCCAGCGGAGGCAGAATCCAGAAGTAACTCAAGCTGTGCGGGTCAGCCCCCAGGGTGGAGAAGATGCGGCTGATGTTTGCACTCTGCAAGGCGTAGGCAATCTGTACGCCGAAGAAGCCGAAACTGATGTTCCATAGCTTCCAAAAACTCAAATCAGGTTTTGTTTTCATATCTGTTTCTATGCTTTGTTTTTAGTTTCCTCTTTTACGTTATTTCGTGGTTCCCCTCACCACCAGGTTCGTCTTCACTATCTTGTTGAGGTTCTTGTCGTTTCCCTCTAACTTGTTGCGCAGGATGCAGAAGGCGTTGCGCCCCACTTCGTCACCATGCTGCTCCACGGTGGTCAGCTTGGGGTCGGTGTTTTGTGCGATGGCACCATCGGTGAAGCCGCAGATGGAAATCTCCTCAGGCACCCGTTTGCCCGTCAGCTTGCAGGCATACAGGATGCCGGAGGCCGTCTCGTCGTTGATGGCGAAGAAGGCGTCCGGCCCGTCGGGAGCCTCCAATAGGTCGGGGGTGATGGCAATGGCCCGTTCGCGGGTGTCGCACAGGTGAATCATGTCGTCGCTGACCCGCATCTTGTATTTGCGCATGGCGTCCAGATAGCCGTTGCGTCTGTTCTTGGTAATCTCTAAGTGCGGGTCTGCACCATAGAAGTGGATGCGCTTGCATCCTGTCTGTATCATGTATTCCACTGCAGCGAAAGAGCCGGCATAGTCGTCCACGACTACACGCTCGGTCTTCAGCCCGGTGCAGATGCGGTCATAGAATACGATGGGGATATTGTTGTTCAGCAGTTCCTCGTAGTGTTCATAGCGGGCCGTGTCTTTGGCTAAGGAGGCAATGACTCCACATACGCGGGCAGCCAGGAAAGAGTGTACGATTTTCACCTCCTGCTCGCACGACTCGTTGCTTTGTGCCACCAGGATATTGTAACCGGCTTCGGCCGCCGCTTTCTCAATGCCGCTCAACACACACGAAAAGAAGTGGTGTACCAGTTGGGGCACAATGACGCCTATCGTATTGCTTCGGCTGGCTCTCAGGTTCACGGCCAGGAAGTTCGGCTTGTAGTTGTGCTCTTTGGCATAGGCATGGATGAGGTCGCGCGTCTCCTGACTGATGTCCGGATTGTCCTTCAGTGCTCTCGATACGGTCGAGGGAGAGACCTTCAGCGCCCGTGCTATGTCTTTGATGGTAATCTGAGTTTTGTTCATGGTATGTTGTTATTCCAGCCAAAGGTAGTTGATTTTCCGGTTATACGCAAATCCGTATGACTGTTTGCGTTACAAAAGTAGCGGATGCCTCAGAGAATGTCCTGTCCCTCACCGCAATAACGGCCGGAAAGTTTGTGCAAACGTTTGCATGAATGCCTCTTTCTCCTCCTTCTTCTCTCCCTTTACTCTCCTTCCCCTTTCCTTTTTTTCGCGAAGACCTGGAAGAAATTATTTCCGGACAGGGGCGTAAAAACTCATGCGATATCCCATACAGCCGGAGAAAAAAGCGTTTTTGGCGATTTACAGTTGTGCAATTCCGCCAAGTTCCCTATCTTTGCGCAAATGTTGTAGTAGAATCTTTAAATAATACACTATGAAACTCAAGAGACTATTCTTATTGATGGCAGGAGCAGCCCTTTGCTTCTGTGCATGTGGTGGAAGTGGCAGCACTTCCGAAGAACCTGTAGTACCCACTCCTACCCCCGAGCCGGAACCCGCTCCAATCGAATCGACGTTTGCCGAAGGGGCAGACATCAGCTGGGTCACCGAACTGGAAGCCGAGGGACATCAATTCTACAATAAGGCAGGCGAGAAGCGCGAGTGTACGGCCCTGATGAAGGAATTGGGGCTGAACGCCATCCGTCTGCGTGTGTGGGTGAACCCCACGAAGTGGTGCGACAAGGCTGATGTCGTGGTGAAGGCCAAGCGTGCGGCCGCATTGGGCATGGACGTGATGATAGACTTCCACTACAGTGACGACTGGGCCGACCCCTCCAAACAGTACAAGCCTGCCGCCTGGAAAGGACTTGCCCTGGCCGATCTGAAGAAGGCGTTGGCCAATCACACCAAGGAGGTGCTTCAGGCCCTGAAGGCAGAAGGCGTTACGCCCAAATGGGTGCAGGTGGGCAATGAAATACGTCCGGGTATGTTGTGGGACGAAGACAAGGCCCTGAGCGGTGCCTCATGGGATGTGACGGAGAATAACGTGGTGAAGTACCCCATGAACTGGGGCAATCTGGGTGCCTTCGTGACCACCGGCTACAATGCCGTAAAAGAGGTCTTCCCCAATGCCATCGTCATCGTCCATCTGGATAACGGTTACGACGAGGGGCTCTATACCTGGTTCTTTGATGAGCTGAAGAAGAACGGCGGCAAGTGGGACATGATAGGCATGTCCATCTATCCTTACTGGACCATGCAGTCCAATAGCACCTATACCCCCGAGAAGACCATTACTGACTGCATTGCCAACGTGAAGAAGGTATCCAGCCGTTACAACTGTGACGTGATGATTGTGGAGACCGGTATGGAGTGTGGCGACGACAAGGGCAATCTGGCCTCTACGACTGTGCTGAACAGCGGCAAGCAGCAACTGGCCCTCCTGCTGAAACAATGCAAGGAGAATACCAATGGCCGTTGCAAGGGTGTCTTCTATTGGGAACCCGAGTGCCGTCCCGGCCCCTACCGTCTGGGTGCCTTCACCGCCGATGGCCGTCCCACGGTGATTATGGATGCGTTTGCAGAAAACTAATCTCATTATATATATAAGGTATGAACAGAATGATACAATGGATAGGGGCTGCGGCCCTGATGCTGCTTGCCGCCCGGTGTGCGGAGAAGCCGGCGGAGCAACCGGAAGACTTTGCCAAAGGTGCGGACATCAGTTGGCTGGCCGAAATGGAGGCCGACAGCGTACCCTTCTACAAGGCCGACGGAACGGAAGCCGATTGCTATGAAGTGTTGAAAGAGGCTGGAGTCAATGCCATCCGCCTGAGGGTGTGGGTAGACTCTTCCAAGAGCCCTTATCAGGCTAAGTGCAGTGACAAGGCGAGTGTGGTGGAAGCCGCCCGGCGTGCCAAGGCGCAGGGTATGGAGGTGATGATAGACTTCCACTACAGCGACTGGTTTGCCGACCCCAGCCGTCAGGAGATTCCTGCCGACTGGGAAGGATTGGATGTAGAGGGATTGAAGAAGGCCGTGGCCGGACACACCACGGAGGTGCTGGATGCCTTGAAGGCCGTCGATGTCACTCCCAAGTGGATACAGGTGGGCAATGAGACCCGTCCCGGCATGTTGCATCCCGTGGGCCGGCTCTATGACAGTGAAGGTCCGGTGGAGGGCGGATGGGACAACTATGTAGCCCTGAGCAATGCCGGCTACGAGGCAGCCAAGGCGGCTTGTCCCCAGGCCCTGGTGATGATTCACATCGACAATGCCTGGGACACGGAGACCAACTCCTGGTGGCTGGCCGAGTTTGCCAAACGAGGCGGAAAGACAGACATGATAGCCCTTTCCCACTATCCCCAGATGCATCGGGACAAGTCCTGGAAGGAGATGAACGAACTGGCCCTGAGGAACGTACAGACGTGGGCCTCCACCTATCAGCTGCCCGTGATGATAAGCGAGGTGGGCGTGAAGCCGGAGACCGGCCAGGAGGCTATCAATACCCTGAGGCATTTCATGGGCTTGATGCACAACGAGGCCAAGGAGGTCTGCAAGGGCGTCTTCTATTGGGAGCCGCAGGTGTATGGCGGATGGAAGCCTGCCTGCTACGACGGTTTGGGATGGCCCTCCTATAACATGGGCGGATTTGGCGATGACGGCAAGGCCGGCGACATCATGAAGGCATTGACAGAAGCATATAACGACAAGTAAAAGATATGAAGCAACGATTATTATTAGGTATAGCCGCTGCATGCCTGGCCTGTACAAGCATGGCACAGCGCACGGAGACTCTCTTGGAGAAGAACTGGTGGTTCATGCAGGGCGATGCCACCGCACAGATGGAGAAGACATCCTCCTGGGCGGAGTGGCAGACAGACCGACAGGCGGGATGGAACGAAGTCACGGTGCCCCACGACTGGGCCATCTATGGACCCTTCGACCGCAATCATGACCTGCAGAACGTGGCCGTGACGCAGAACTTCGAAAAGAAGGCATCGGTGAAGACCGGCCGCACGGGCGGTCTGCCTTATGTCGGGGTGGGCAACTATGTCACTACCTTTCGGGCACCGGCCGACAAGCAGGTGACCCTCCTCTTCGACGGTGCCATGAGCGAGGCGCGAGTATATATCAACGGTCAGGAGGCCTGCTTCTGGCCCTTCGGCTATAACTCCTTCTACCTGGATGCTACACCTTATATAAATGAGGAGGGCGGTGACAATCTCCTCTACGTGCGCTTGGAGAACCGGCCGCAGTCTTCGCGGTGGTATCCGGGAGCGGGCCTGTATCGCAATGTACACCTGCTGGTGACGGAGAAGGTGCATGTGCCCGTGTGGGGTACACAGATTACCACGCCCCATGTGGACGAAGCGTATGCCTCCGTCCGCCTGAAGACGGCGGTGGAGGGTGCCGGCACGAGCGATGTGCGCATCGTCACCGAAATCCTTTCGCCCGAAGGTAAGGTCGTGGCCCTGAAGGACAATACGCTGAAGATTAACCACGGCAAGCCTTTCGAGCAGAACTTCCTGGTGGAGCATCCGCTCTTGTGGTCGCCCGAGACCCCCCATCTTTATAAGGCCGCTTCCAAAATCTATGTAGACGGCAGGCAGGTGGACGAATACGTCACCCGCTTTGGCATCCGCAGCATTGAAATCGTGGCCGACAAGGGCTTCTTCCTGAACGGCAAGCATCGCAAGTTTCAGGGCGTCTGCAACCATCATGACCTGGGTCCTCTGGGTGCAGCCATCAACGTGGCGGCCTTGCGGCGTCAGCTGACGTTGCTCAAGGAGATGGGCTGTGATGCCATCCGCACCTCCCACAACATGCCGGCACCCGAACTGGTGGAACTCTGTGACGAGATGGGCTTCATGATGATGATTGAGCCTTTCGACGAATGGGACATCGCCAAGTGCAAGAACGGCTACCACCGCTACTTCGACGAGTGGGCCGAGAAAGACATGGTGAACATGCTGCGCCACTATCGCAACAATCCCTGCGTCGTGATGTGGAGCATCGGCAATGAGGTGCCCACACAGTGCAGCCCCGAGGG
Source organism: Bacteroides sp. (assembly GCA_017471925.1). GTDB lineage: Bacteria > Bacteroidota > Bacteroidia > Bacteroidales > Bacteroidaceae > Bacteroides. The sequence continues at coordinate 16,705 of JAFURM010000044.1, read as the reverse complement.
CTACAAGGTGGCCTCCTTCCTGCAGGACATCTGCCATCGCGAAGACCCCACGCGCCCCGTGACCTGTGGCATGGATCAGGTCTCCTGCGTATTGGCCAACGGATTTGCCGCCATGATAGACGTACCCGGCTTCAACTACCGTGCCCACCGCTACCAGGAAGCCTACAGCAAGCTGCCGCAGAACATCGTGCTCGGCTCGGAGACCTCCTCCACCGTAAGCTCGCGCGGAGTCTACAAGTTCCCCGTGGAGAAGCGGGGCGATGCCAAGTATGAAGACCATCAGTCTTCGGGCTATGACCTGGAGCACTGTTCGTGGTCCAACGTGCCCGATGAAGACTTTGCCCTGGCCGATGATTACGACTGGACCATCGGGCAGTTCGTCTGGACTGGCTTTGACTATCTGGGCGAGCCTTCACCCTATGACACCGACGCATGGCCCAGCCACAGCTCGGTCTTCGGTATCATCGACCTGGCCAGCCTGCCCAAGGACCGCTATTACCTCTACCGCAGCCTGTGGAACAAGCAGGCCAACACGCTGCATGTGCTGCCCCATTGGACCTGGACGGGCCGCGAGGGAGAGGTGACTCCGGTATTTGTCTATACCAACTATCCCGAAGCCGAACTTTTCGTGAACGGCAAGAGCTATGGCAAGCAGCGCAAGCTCACGGCCGACGAGGCGGCCCGGCGCAAAGGCGAAGACCCCTTGTGGCTGCAGCGCCGCTACCGTCTGATGTGGATGGACGTGACCTATGAGCCGGGCGAACTGAAGGTGGTGGCCTATGATGCCGACGGCAAGGCCGTGGAGGAGAAGACCATACGCACGGCGGGCAAGCCCCACCACCTGGAACTCGTGGCCGACCGCACGGTGCTCTCGGCCGATGGCAAGGACCTGGCCTATGTTACGGTGCGCGTGGTGGACAAGGAAGGCAACCTCTGCCCCATGGATAACCGTCTGGTGAACTTCAAGGTGAAGGGCGCGGGCAGTTACCGTGCCGGTGCCAATGGCGATGCCACCTGTCTGGATCTCTTCCACCTGCCCCGGATGCATGCCTTCAGCGGCCAGCTGACGGCCATCGTGCAGAGCGGTGAAGCGGCGGGCGAACTGGTGCTCGAGGCCAAGGCCAAGGGCGTGAAGGGTGGCAAGCTGACACTCCGCGTGGAATGACACACCGTCTTCTATGAGATGGGCGCAAACGTTTTCATAAACTTTGCGCCTTTTTCATTTTGCCCCTCTTCGGATGTCTCCCTTTCTTTCCCTATATTTGCGGCAAGTATAAACTTTGAATATCTAAATCATGAAATGGATGGAAAAACTTAAGAATGCTGCCCTGTGGCAGTTGTTGTGCCTTTTCTTGCTGTCGGGCTTCGTGGCATGTAGCGATGATGACAGTGAGTTCCAGAACTATCTCACCATTGCCGAGAGCAGTGAACCCTATTTCAATGACGGCATTACGTTTGAGGAGGAGGCTTCCTTCCAGGCAGTCTCTTTCAGCTGCGGACAGAGTTGGAAGGCCGTTGTCTCCAATGCTCCGTGGTGTACCGTCTCTCCGTCTCAGGGCGAAGCCGGAACGGTGAACGCCACCATCTCTGCTACCAAGAACGAGAGCGGAGCCGTACGTACGGCCACCATCACCTTTGTCACCGGCACCATCAGCCGTCAACTGAAGGTGACCCAGGCTGCCGAAGGCAAGGAGATCGTGACGCTTAAGGAGGGCCTGAGCTACTCGCCCGAAACGCCGGATGCCGATGCTGCGATGACTTTCTATTATAAAGCCGACAAGACTTCGGAACTTTATGGCTATACCGGTGATGTCTACGTGCATATCGGTACCGGTGCCGAGGATACGTGGGAGCACGTCATTACGGAGTGGGGCAAGAATGAAGCCAAGTTCAAGATGACGAAGGTGGAAGATAATGCCTGGAGCCTTTCCCTGACCCCCACGATTCGCGGATGGTTTGGCGGAAACGTCCATATTACTCAGGTGTGCATTGTGATTCGCAGCGGCGAGACGAAGAGCGGAAGCACGGCCTACTATCAGACACAAGACCTCTTCATCCCCGTGAAGGATGCCACGTATGAAGCCTTCAAGCCGGGCACCGTGAAGGAAGCCGCCATGCCGAGCGGACTGCAGCACGGCATCAACTATGTGGACAACTCCACCGTGACCCTCGTACTCTATGACAAGGACACGAACGGCAAGCACAAGGAGTATGCCCATGTGGTGGGCGACTTCAACAACTGGACCCTGGCCAATGACGAAACGTCGCAGATGTACCGTGATGAGGCCGAGGGATGCTGGTGGATTACGCTGAAGGGCCTGGATGCTTCCAAGGAGTATGCCTTCCAATACTATGTGGGCACGGAAGCCGATGGAGCTACCCGCCTGGCAGATGCCTACACGGAGAAGGTGCTGGATCCCGACAACGACAAGTGGATTTCGGCCTCTACCTACAGTGACGATATGACCTATCCCGAAGGGGCACGTGGCGTGGTCTCTACCTTCAAGATTCAGCAGGACACGTATGCCTGGAAGGTGGCTGACTTCAAGATTGCCGAGCCCAACAACCTGGTCATCTACGAGCTCCATCTCCGTGACTTTACGGAAGACGGCACCCTGAACGGTGCCATGAGCAAGCTGGACTACCTGAAGGAACTGGGCGTGAACGCCATTGAGCTGATGCCTGTGCAGGAGTTTGACGGCAACGACAGCTGGGGCTATAACCCCTGTTTCTTCTTCGCCATGGACAAGGCATACGGAACAAAGAAGATGTACAAGGAGTTCATCGACGCCTGTCACGAGAAGGGTATGGCCGTGCTCCTCGACGTGGTGTACAATCACGCTACCGGTGCACACCCCTTTGCCAAACTCTATTGGGACAGCAGCAGCAACTGCACGGCCAAGAACAACCCCTGGTTCAACGTCTCTGCACCCCATCCCTACAGTGTATATCACGACTTCAATCACGAAAGCGACCTGGTGCGTACCTTCGTGAAGCGCAACCTGCAGTTCCTCCTGAAGGAGTACAACATCGATGGTTTCCGCTTCGACCTGACGAAAGGATTCACGCAGAACAAGTCTACAGAGGCTACCGCCGGCAATTATGATGCCAGCCGCATTGCCATCCTGAAGGACTATAACGCTGCCATCAAGGAGGTGAAGCCCGATGCCTTTGTCGTGCTGGAACACTTCTGCGCTTCCAACGAGGAGAGCGAACTGGCCGAGGACGGTCTGCACATGTGGAACAACCTGAACAACGCCTACTGTCAGTCGGGCATGGCCTGGGGCGAAAACAGCTCCTTCAGCAATCTCTATAAGAGCACGCCCAACTGGGTGGGCTTCATGGAGAGCCACGACGAGGAGCGCGTGGGTTACAAGCAGGTGATGTGGGGACACTATGACCTGCAGACCAACCTGACCAATCGCATGAAGCAGCTGAGCGTGAATGCCGCCTTCTTCCTGACGGTTCCCGGTCCGAAGATGATCTGGCAGTTTGGCGAGCTGGGCTATGACATCTCCATCAACGCCAATCAGTCGGGTGTCGTGGTCGAAGGCGAGGACCATCGCACGGGCCGCAAGCCTATCCTCTGGGACTATTTTGAGAATGCCGACCGCAAAGGCTTGTATGAGGTCTACAGCAAGTTGATGAAGCTGCGCAACGATAATCCCGAACTCTTCGATGAGGCGACCTTCAGCTGGAGCGTGAACAATACGGGACACACGATTGACAATACGACCAAGGCCGACCTTAGCGGCAACTGGCTGAACGGCCGTACACTCTATTCCGAGAGCGTCACCGGCAAGAAGCTGATGGTACTGGGCAACTTCACGAATGCCACCCGTGAGATTGCCCTGCCCAAGGAAGCGACTGAGGGTACCTGGAACGATTATATGACCGGTGCCGCCGAGACGATAGGGGCCAAGGTCAGCGTACCAGCCCACAGCTTCGTAGTCTACACCTCTTTCTGATGCAGGCGCCAGCCTCCGAAGGTCATTAAGGGCAAGGGCGTGTTATAAATCAAGCCATTGACATTTTAGGCACGGATTACACGGATAAACACAGATTATTTATAGCCGAACGTTATAATCCAACTGTGAAAATCCGTGTAATCCGTGCCTAAATTCAATATTTGACACACACCTATTCTTTTATTTGCAGAAGTAGAATCATTTATAGAAGCGGCTCAGCAGGCCGTTCAGCCAGTTCCAGCGGAAGCGGAACCAGCGGCGGGTACCGAACTCTTTCCCGCCGAAGCGCAACACGAAGTCGCGGTAGCCATGTTGCCGGAAGGGCAGGCCCACGTCCATAAATTCAAAGTGGTGGAACCCGCGCTCCTTGGCATCCTCCATAGCCTTCCACACGGGCAGCACGCCGGGGTAGAGGTGGGGATGACGCTTGCGCATCCCGCCCGAGAACCACAGGTAGACCGTCTCGCCCGAGTAGATGCAGACGCATCCCCCGATGATGCGCTCCTTGCAGAGCACGATGAAGGTCTTGCTGTTCTTGCCTTGCAGCATCTGCTGCTCCAGGTGGGTGAAGAAGTCACGACTGGGGAAGTGGCGGCGGATTTTGGAGGAGTAGATGCGGTGGAGCATACGGGCAAACTCCTGTATCTCCTGCACCGAGCGGGCCTCGCGCACGACGGCACCGTTCTTCAGCCCCTTGCGCACATGGCGCACGCGTGAAGGGCTGTAGCGTTCCTCCACCCGCGTCAGGCTGTGCAGGGAGTTGCGCACGCGCAGCCAGTTGATGGGGAAGTAGCGGTTGGCTCGGAACACCTTGTAGCCGAACATCGGATTCTCCAGATTGCGCACCTCGATGAGGAAGGCGTGACGCAGGGCCACGCTGGTGAGTCGGTGCAGCATCTCGGCAAAGATGCTCTCTTTGTCGGCCGCTTCGTCAAAGTATTCGCCTGTGTCATAGATTTCACACCTCTTGATGAGCCCCGGCGGGAACAGCCGGACAGCCTTGCGCACGGTGCCCAGCAGCTTGGCCAGCGGGCGCCCGTCTTCGCTGGCGACAACCAGGATGGGTTCATAGCCCGGCGTCGCCTCGTAGACGCGGAACAGTTCGGTGGAGTGGAACGTGTTGGTTCCCGGTAGCTCCGGAATCCGACTGCCACGGTAATATGTTGTCAGTTTCAGAGGCATGGGCGCAAATATAGAAAATTAAATTGATTAATCCGCCTGTTTGTTCGCAAAATAGTCCGTCTCCATGCGCTCCGCCCCTTACGCCTATACGCTCTGCCCCTCACGCCTATACGCATCGCCTGTCGTCTCTATAGGGCATCGGCCCTCGCCTCTATGGGGCAAGTTGCGTAGCGTCGCGGCGTTTTTGTTTGATTATGCCGAGATTTGCACTATCTTTGCAGCACATTAAAACGATTAGATATGGAAAGCTTCAGTGATTTGATAGCCAAACGCCGCAGTATGCGGAAGTTTACCCCCGAGAACCTGACACAGGACGAAGTGGTGGCCCTGATGAAGGCTGCCCTGATGGCCCCTACCTCCAAGCGCAGCAACGCCTGGCAGTTTATCCTGGTGGACGACAAGGAGAAGCTGAAAGAGCTCTCGCGCTGCAAGGAGCAGGCCTCACAGTTCATTGCCGATGCCGCACTGGCCGTGGTGGTCACGGCCGACCCCTTGGCCAGTGATGTCTGGATAGAGGATGCCGCCATCGCCTCCATCTACCTGCAGTTGCAGGCCGAAGACCTGGGGCTGGGCAGCTGTTGGGTGCAGGTGCGCGAGCGTTATGCCGCCACCGGCATGAGCAGTGACGAGTATGTGCACGGCGTGCTGGACATTCCCCTGCAGCTGCAGGTACTGAGCATCATCGCCATAGGACACAAGGGCATGGAGCGCAAGCCCTTCAACGAAGAGCACCTGCAGTGGGAGAAGATTCACCTGAATAAATATGGAGGAGCGTGACCGTGAGTGCAACGAAGGCTAATAATAACCGGGACACCTACAAGGCTACGGCCATTGCGCTGATAGTCTTCGGCATCCTCTATCTGCTGGACAAGCTGGTGCACTTCTCAAGCATCGGTCTGCCCTGGGTGATGAATAAGGACAACTTCCTGCTCTATACGGCAGTCATCTTCCTCCTGTTCAAGAACGACAAGTCGGTAGGACTGGTGCTCATCGGCCTCTGGTTAGTGCTGAACTTCGGACTGATATCCGCCCTGTTAGGCACCATGTCGGCCTACCTGCTGCCCCTGGCCCTGCTGGTGCTGGGCATCATCCTCTATTGGCTCTCCACACGATGAGACGCGCGGTGAAGGATTGGCAGGTGGTCTTTGTCGGGGCAGGCAACCTGGCCACCAACCTGGCCAAGGCGTTCCACCGCCACGGCCTGAAGCTCTTGCAGGTCTATAGCCGCACGGAGGAGTCGGCCCGTACACTAGCCCTGCAGGTGGATGCCGACTGGACCACGGAACTGACCGGACTGAAGGAGGGGGCCGACCTCTATGTCGTGGCCCTGACCGACGCGGCCCTGACCGAATTGCTTCCCGAGATGACCCGCGGACGCAGGCAAGCCCTGTGGGTACACACGGCCGGAAGCGTGCCGATGGACATCTGGCAGGGACATGCGGAACGCTATGGCGTGTTCTATCCCATGCAGACCTTCAGCAAGCGGCGCGAGGTGGACTTCCGCACGGTGCCCCTCTTCGTGGAGGCCGCCGTCAGGGAAGATGCCGAGGCTCTGCTGGAGCTGGCCGCCCTGCTCTCCGACAAGGTGAGCGAAGCCACCTCCCTGCAGCGCAAGAGCCTCCACCTGGCCGCCGTCTTTGCCTGCAACTTCAGCAACCACATGTATGCCCTGGCCGACGAGGTGCTGCAACGGCACGGACTCTCCTTCGACGCCATGCTGCCCCTGATAGACGAAACGGCGCGGAAGGTGCACGAACTGCCGCCGCGACAGGCACAGACAGGACCGGCCGTGCGCTATGACAAGAACGTGATGAAGCATCATCTGGAGATGCTGGCCGACGAGCCGCAGTGGCAGGAAATCTATCGCCTGATGAGCCGCAGCATCCATCGCCTGACCCCATAAAACAACTGACTATGAGTACCATCAATTACAACCTGAAGAAAATAAAGGCTCTGCTGTTCGATGTGGACGGCGTGCTGAGTGCCAACGTGATACCCATGAGCGTAGAGGGGGAACCAATGCGCACGGTGAACATCAAGGACGGCTATTCCATCCACCTGGCCGCCAAGATGGGCGTGAAGCTGGGCATCATCACCGGCGGGCGGACCGAAGCGGTGCGCAAACGCTTCCTCTCCCTGGGCATACCGGCCGAAGACATCTACATCGGCTCCTCCGTCAAGATACACGACTACCGGGACTTCCGCGACAGGCACGGCCTGTGCGATGAGGAAATCCTCTACGTGGGCGATGACATCCCCGACATCGAAGTGCTCCGCGCCTGCGGACTCCCCTGTTGCCCCAAGGATGCCGCGCCCGAGGTGAAGGCCGTGGCCCGCTACATCTCCCATGCCGAAGGCGGATATGGATGTGGCCGCGACATCGTGGAGCAGGTGCTCAAGGTACACGGCCTGTGGATGGCCGACGAGAAAGCCTTCGGCTGGTGACAAACAAACCTTATCAGACACACGATTATGCTTGACAATCTGAAGAAATACCGCATCATACTGGCCAGCAACTCGCCACGACGCAAGGAGCTGCTGGCAGGACTGGGCGTGGCCTATGAAGTGCGCACCCTGCCCGACGTGGACGAATCCTATCCCCCCGAACTGGAGGGGGCCGACATCCCGCAATACATCAGCGTGGAGAAGGCCAACGCCTATCGCGCCATGCTGCAACCCGATGAACTGATGATTACGGCCGACACCATTGTCTGGATAGAGGGCCGCGTGCTGGGCAAGCCGGCCGGGAGGGAGGAGGCCATGCAGATGTTGCGCGACATGTCGGGACGCACGCACGAGGTCTTCACGGGCGTCTGTCTCACCACTACCGAATGGCAACGCAGTTTCTCGGCACAGACTGAGGTACGCTTTGCCGAGCTGAGCGAGGAAGAGATTGCTTACTATGTGGACAACTACCGTCCCCTGGACAAGGCCGGTGCCTATGGCGTGCAGGAGTGGATAGGCTTCATCGGGGTGGAGAACATTGCGGGAAGCTACTTCAACATCATGGGCCTGCCCGTGCAGCGTCTCTATCGGGAACTGCTGAAGGTCTAACAGACGGCGCGGAGCGTGTAACCGTTGCCCCTCTTCCGGCTAAGGCTCTTACATCAGCGTCATATCCATAATCAGCGGCAGGTCTTCGCGTGCCACGCCGTGCTGCAGCAGGATGGCTTCGTCCTTGCGGAACAGCTCGATGAACTCGGCCCGGTTGCCGCTTCTCAGGCATCCTTTGCTATAGTGCTCCACGCACAGTTCGGTCCGGCCCGTCACTAAGTAGGCGTGGCCGGCGTTCAGGAAGTCGGTGGGGCGCGGGTCTTGTTGGAGCACCTTCTCGTAATACCTGACGGCCTGCTCATACTTGCGGCAGAGGAAGGAGCACCAGGCTATGGCTCTCCATGCCTTCACATTGTTCTCCTCCATCAGGTCTAAGCGGAAGAACTGCTGTAACGCCTCGTCGTGACGCCCCAGCTCGGCCAGGCAACTGCCGGTGAAGAAGATGACGTTCCGGTTTTCCGGCTGCATGGCCTGTGCCTTCGTGTAACACTCTAAGGCATTGCGGAAGTCGCCTTTCCGGCGGTAGCAAGTGGCCAGATGGCGGATGGTCCACAGGTGGTCGGGCTTCAAGACGTCTGCCGTGCGATAGGCCTCGATGGCTTCGTCATACCGTTCCTCCCTCTGCAGACAGTAGCCAATCTTCTGATAAATGTCGGCATTCACCCCGTCCAGCTCGGTCAGCCGGCGGTAAATCTCCAGTGCTCTTCCTATATGCTCCTTGGCAAACAGGAAGTCGGCCACGGCCTTCAGGTAGGCGGGCTTGTAGAGAATGTCTCTCAGAACGGGCAGGTCAAAGAGCCGGAACTCATCCTTGAAGATGTCGTGCATCTCGTTGTGCTTGGGACTTAGCTTGAAGAAACGGTAAAGGTCGTGGATGTAGTGGTTGCTGATGACGTAAGACTGGTTGGCCATCTTGCTCAGTTCGGCCATTCGGGACTCGTCCAGCTCCTCGCCATCGGGCGTCGTCAGCTGGCTCATCATGCTGTTGCGATGCTCCCGGGGCACCTGGTTCAGCATGAGACAAAGGGAGTACTTGTCGTTATCGCAGAAGAAACCGCCGGTGGTTATCAGCCGGAGGAGACGTTCCTTGCCGTTGAGGCCGAAGAGACGGATGATGTCGGAGTGTGTCCGGTCGAAGGGGAAGAGCCAGTTGCAGGAGTTGTTGAAGAACGGGAACTTCTTCAGTTGGCTGAAGCTGCTCATGTGGACGTCCGCTCCCTCCATTTGCAGGTCGGTCATCGTACGGAGCTGGTTGCCCAGGCCCGTCTTCTCCATCACCTCCTCCCAGTCGGCGGCGCAGTCTTCTTCCTCAGTCCCGTTTTCGTCAAGGCCGAATTTCATGCCCTGTATCAGGTCGATGTTCTTCATCATGCCCGGAATTATCTCCTCGCGCATCTTCTTGTCTATCTTCTCGGTCTCTTGGCTGCGGAGCAGTTGGATGTAGACTCTGTTCAACGCTTTCCCGAAGTTGCCCTCTTCGTCCAAGCAGGAGAGTCGGGCTGTCACCTCGGGGTAGAGGTGGAGCCGCCTGTGGTGCAGGTGCAGGGTGAGGGCTATGCCCACCAAAGCCCTTTGGCGGACATGCTGCTCGTCGTGGCTATAGGCATCCAGGAGCCACGTCAGTTTCTGCAGGTCGAAGCATTCCGTCAGGCTGAGGGTGACTGCACTGACCATCAGGCAGAGGTCATTGGCCGGAAGCAACTCCGAGTGCAGATACTCCCGGGCCTCCTGAAATTCGCCGCCCGACCATTCACTGCTGCTCCAGATGGAGAGGAACAGGTTGCGGTGGGCCTCTTCGCGTCGTCTGGTGGCGACCTCGAGGGCAGCCTCGTTGTTGGGCATCAGGCGGCATACGGCGATGTCATCGGGGAAGCCCTCCAGTGTCTTCAGCCAGGCGGGCAGGTCGCCTGTGACCAGTGACTGCCGGTTGCGGTGCAGGCTGTTGTAGTAGCGGAAGGAGGCTCCATCCAGGAGGTGCAGGCGGGTCTGGTCGGCTATTTCCCATGTGGTGCGCAACAGGCGTGCATACAGTTGCGGGCGCTCCACATCGGTCACCCCTTGGCGCATGTATTGCAGCATGTATTGGTAGGAGGCCTGGGCCTGCTCCAGACGGGTGCGCAGCGTCCAGTCGTTGCAGTTGTAGAGGTAGGCTTCCAGTTGGGCCTGGGCCTCTTTCAGCCGTTGCTGCTCCAGCAGCTGTATGATGTGCAGGTATTGTTCCTGAATGGTCTGTTCGTTCATGTCCCTTCCTTATATAAAAAGAGAAGGGGGGTGCCGGTATGGGCGCCTCCCTCCTCGTTCTGTTGAATATCTGTGGAGCGTGGGCCATGGGATGCTCACGCCCGCTTTTGTAAGTTAATTCACCTTTGATACAGCTTATTCGTTGATGGCTGCGATGCCCGGAAGCACCTTGCCTTCGATAGCCTCGAGCAGGGCACCACCACCGGTAGATACGTAGGAAACGCCGCTGGCCAGGCCGAACTTGTTCACGCAGGCCACGGAGTCGCCACCGCCCACGAGGGAGAATGCACCGTTCTTGGTAGCCTCTACGATAGCTTCGCCTACGGCACGTGAACCGTGAGTGAAGTTGTCGAACTCGAATACGCCGGTAGGACCGTTCCACAGGATGGTCTTGCTGCCCTTGATGACTTCAGCGAAGATCTCTTCTGTCTTGGGACCGATGTCCAGGCCTTCCCAACCGTCGGGGATTTCGTTGGAAGGAACGATTTGTGTATTGGCATCGTTGGAGAACGAATCGGCAGCCTTGGTATCTACGGCCAGTACCAGGTTGACACCCTTCTCCTGAGCCTTCTTCAGCAGGTCGAGAGCCAGGTCCAGCTTGTCCTCTTCGCAGATGGAGCAGCCCACTGTGCCACCCTGTGCCTTCATGAAGGTGTAGGTCATGCCGCCTGCAATGATCAGGTTGTCCACCTTGTTCAGCAGGTTCTCGATGATTTCAATCTTGGAAGAAACCTTGGAGCCGCCCATGATGGCTGTGAACGGACGGTGAATGTCGTTCAACACTTTGTCTACGGCCTTCACCTCTTTCTCCATCAGGTAGCCGAACATCTTGTTGTCCTTGTCGAAGTATTTGGCGATCAAGGCTGTGGAAGCGTGAGCACGGTGAGCGGTACCGAAGGCATCGTTCACGTAGCAGTCTGCATAAGAGGCCAGCTTCTTGGTGAACTCCTTTTGGCTCTCCTTAACGGCAGCCTTGGCAGCCTTCTTCTCTTCGTCTGTAGCGTCTTCGGCCAGGCCACGGGGCTTGCCTTCCTCTTCGGCATAGAAACGCAGGTTCTCCAACAGCAACACTTCGCCCGGTTGCAGAGCGGCAGCCTTGACGGCGGCCTCTTCGCCCATGCAGTCGTTGGCAAACTGTACTTCAACGCCCAGCAGCTCCTCGAGATGCTTCTGGATGTGCTTCAAAGAGAATTTCTCGGTTGCGCCTTTCGGACGACCCAGGTGTGAACCGATGATGATGCTGCCGCCATCGGCCAGGATTTTCTTCAGCGTAGGCAGAGCTGCACGCATACGGGTATCATCTGTGATGTTGAAGTTCTCGTCCAGAGGTACATTGAAGTCCACACGGACAAATGCCTTTTTACCGGCAAAGTTGAATTGATCAATAGTCATATCTCTATTATTTAAAAGTGTTACGATTTCGCTTTTGTGTGCGCAAAGTTAGTGTTTATTTCTATTTCCTCGCTACGATTTCATCATTTATTCTTTCTCGCGCCTCTTCTCTTGCTTCACTTTGTGTGTCTGACAGAAGAATTTGCACGCCAATTGCAAACCACAGTTGGCACATTGGGGGGCGCGTGCCAGGCAGGTGTAGCGTCCGTGGAGGATGAGCCAATGGTGGGCGATGGGGATGTCTTGCTCGGGAATATGCTTCGTCAGCTCCTTCTCCACACTGAGCGGGGTGGTGCACTTGTCGCTTACCAGACCGAGGCGGTGGCTGACGCGGAAAACGTGGGTGTCTACGGCCATGGCGGCCTTGTTGTACACTACGGATTGGATGACGTTGGCCGTCTTGCGTCCCACGCCCGGTAGCTTGACGAGCTCTTCCAATGTGTCTGGCACCCTGCTCTGAAAGGTGCTGACCAACATGCGGGCCATGCCCACCAGGTGCTTGGCCTTGTTGTTGGGGTAGGAGACGCTGCGGATGTATTCGAAGATGACCTCGGGCGTCGTGGCAGCCATCGCCTCGGGGGTGGGGAAGTCGTGGAAGAGGGCAGGGGTGGTCTGGTTCACCCGCTTGTCCGTGCATTGGGCGGAGAGTATCACGGCAACGAGCAGTTGGAACGGATTCTCATACTGCAGTTCGGTCTCGGCTACCGGTCGGTTGACCCTGAACCATTCCAGCACCTTTTCATATCGTTCTTTCTTTTGCATAGTGCTATGATTATGTGGGGGCAAAGGTACAACTTTCGGCGTTAATCCATGCCATCTTGTCCGCACAAAAAAAAGGCCACCTCTTCACAGAGATGGCCTTTCGTCACGTTTGTGTATGAACTTCACGTCATGTGAAGCGATATTTCGTATTATTCCAGAATAACCACGCGGTTCAGGTAGTCCTTGTTGAACATGTTCTCGGTACCGCCGAAACCTACGAGCTCCAGCTGCTCCTTGTCTACGCCTTCGGCAACCAATGCATCGTAAACAGCCTGAGCGCGTTTCTCGGAAAGCTTCTGATTGAATGAAGAGCTACCTGTAGCCTTGTCGCAGTAGCCTGCAATCTTGTACTTCTTGTCAGGGTTAGCCTTCAGCACCTTGGCTGCCAACTGGATGTTGACCATGCCATAGTCATCAATCTTGGAGCTACCGATGGCGAAGAAGATGGCTCGAGGACCGGCAACTTCGATTTCCTTAACCACTTCCTTGGTCTCACGCTGAACGTTGGCCAGGGCGTTCTTGGTCTGTGCCAGGTCGGTCTGTGCCTGTGCCAGTTCTTCGCGATACTTGTTCACCTCGTCGTTGATGGCCGTCTTGTCTATCTTCGCGCTGCAAGATACGAATTTTTTGCCACCGAATGTATAGGTGGCACCGATATTCAGCCCCATGATGCCTTCTGTGTTGGCATCACTCAGCGAACCGAAGACGGAGGGAGTGACTGTGCCGCGTGTCTCCAGGTCGATGGCCCAGTAGTTGTTGATGTTATACTTCACGCCCAAGCCCAGGCTTGCACCTACCAAGAGGCGGGTCTTGCTCTCTGTAGCGTAGGTCTCTTCGGGATTGAGTATAGGGCGATAAGTCAATGAACCGTCTTCATTGTTTACGGCAAGGAATTCTGTGCCGATATTCCAACCGGAGCAGTTCTTGGCAATGTTAATCGTGGGACCGCCGAAGAGGATGAACTCCCATTTGCGTCCTTCACGGTAACCGGCAAACAAGTTGGTAAGATTCATCATCACGTCAGCATTGATACCGAAGAAAGTCTTCTTGTGCTTGTTCCATCCCATTTCCTCACGGAGGGGCACGGCATCGTTTCCGGTAAGTCCTTCGGCTTTATTATAGGCTTCGATGATTTTGTTGTACTCAGGTACGTGTGCATTGTATTCCTCAAACGGATACTGCGTATTCAGTTTCCCCGACCATCCGGCTATCTGGCCACGGATGCCCCAAACAGGGGTGAACAGTTTTCCCACTGAGATATTCACCAGCGGTGTTATGGATTTCCCGAATCCATAGTCGAAGTTGCTCGGGTTGGTAACGACCTGCGCACCCACTCCCACGCTGACAAAGATGTTGTCTGTAGCCTTCTCGCTATAGTATTTCTCCTTGTCTTGCGCAGAGGCCATGACGGCTCCCGACAACAGTAAAGATAATATGAGTGATTTTCTTTTCATTGTTGTTCTTGTTATTATGTGGGGGGACGGAAGCCCCTGCCTGCTTGCAGGAGACTTCCATCCGTGCCCGGATAGTTTTTTACTCAGCTTCTACAATACCACCACCGGCATTACCTGTGCCATGTCCGTGAGAGTGGCTATGGCCGTGGTCGATGCTTTCGGTCTCGATGTCGTCTTGGCTTACTGTTACCACACCGGCCTCTTCGTATACGGCCTTGATGTTAGCCAGACCTTCTACACTGACTGCTACAGGCTCGGCGGCAACACCATTGATGGAAGTCGTGGAGTAAACGGTAGTCGGAGTGAGGGCGTACTCTACAAATTCCTGATAAGAAGTGACGCTCTTCAGGGCAGTGTAGGCAGGCAGGGTGATGGTAGCTGCGTTTTCTACCTTGGTCTCCTCATAGTTTTCCACAACCACAACGTTCTTCACGGCCTCTTCAAAGGCTACGGCAACGGCAGCGCCGAGAGCGGTCTTCGTGTCAAGCAGGTCGCTTACGGTAGATGCGGAGATGAACTTCGTACCCTTCAGCATGGGAGCCGTATAGCTGTAAGTCTTGGCAGTCTCCTCAGCGTTGGTGATATAGGGATCGAAGATGTCCTTGGTAGCAACGGGAGTCGTGCTGATGGTCTCCTTGGCGATTTCTACGCTGAATGAGAAGTCTATCTTGATTTCAATGTTGGCTTTTTCTTCCTCACCGCCTTGGCCCGGATCTTCGGGAGTGCTTGTCTCTGCGGGCTTCTCAATCTTCTGCTCCATCTTCAGCTCGATGCCGTTCTCGTCAACGATGGTGAAGTTGGCCAGGAACGACTTGGCAGTGGAAGTTGCTCTTGTTCTTGTCGTTACGTCGGGGGTGGCAGCTTCTTCCACGAATTCGGTTTCGGGTACATTGAACATGTAGGCATACGTGTTGGAGTTGCCCTCGCCATAGAATTGTGTACCCTTGCTGTTGAAGAGGCGTACAACCTTGGCCAACATCCAACGGTCACCGAACTTCAGGTCACCGCTGATGACTACGGTGCCGGTAGCTTCCTTGACCAATACGATTTCGGCCGTGTATTCTTCTACTACAAATTCGTCTGTAGAAGTAGCTTCAATCTTTTCGGTTGCCTTAACCAACGTGATGTATTGGATGGTAGAAGTGTACCCTTCTGCACTGGCCTTGATCTTATAAGAGCCGGCTTCCAATGCTGTAAGGTCGGTAATTTCTGTTGCGCCTCTTCCGTAAACCTTGATGGTGGCTTCAGAAGTGATGTCTGTCATGTTCTCACCTTCCAATACGGTTACCTTCAAGTTATACTTCACGGGTACTTCCTTGGTATTGGCTTCTTTCAGGAAGAAACTGACAGGGTATACGGCGGCCTGTCCAGGCTTCAGCTTAGCAATGTTCACTGTCGTAGTCTGTGATTCGTATTTGTCGCATGATGCTGTTACGTCTATGCTGCTGGCGATGTTGTTATCATCAGTGATGGTAATGGTATAGGAACCATTGGAAACGCTAACCTTGCCAGAGGTGGCCGTTACTTTTGCATCCTTCAAAATAGCGCCATCAACATCATATACAGTACCGGTCACTGTGTACTGTGCTGCGGGGAGTGTGATGCTTTGGTTGGGGTCAATCACATCCAATCCTTCATCTTTGTAACATCCAGTTAATAAGGCACTGGACAAAGCCACTGCGGCAAATGCCAATTTTGCACTGAAACCGCTAAAGAAACTTTTCTTTTTCATCTCAATTTTAAAATTAATAATTCAACAATTCCGATTTTATATAATATGGGTTAAAACTATTGGCCTGCATGATGTTCTCGCTGGGGTTCGTGCGGTAACTCTTGTAGTAGTACTGCTCGTTTCCTGCATTGTAGGCGATACCCATGTTCTTGGAGGGCATCACGCGAGGCACATATCCTTTCCTCTTATATTTATAAGGTGGAAGTGCCACCTGAAACCTGAACCCGCCGTTGCTGTTCGCGCCTTCGGCCTTCATGGCATAGAAGCCGATAGAGCAGTAGCGGAAATGACGAATCAGGTCAAACCTCACTCCTTTCTCGCCCAGCAGGTATTGTTCGGCTTTCAGGCTGGCCTGCGTGTTGTACTTCGGCCAGTAGAAACTTCCTCCCAAACTCCAGGTCACCCTCGTCTTGGTACCGTATGCCCACTCAAAGCCATCCCATCGTTGGGTTGCCGTCAGCCCAATCCGGCCTTCTACGGAGAAACGTTCGTCCTTGAACGGACGAAACAGCTTCAAGTCCAATCCGTATCGACTGCCGTTGTAGGTGCCTATGGTGGCGGTACCCCAGATGTTATAGGGAAGCCTCACCGTCTGTTGCAACGTGAGGAATCCCGGATGAATCTTTCCTGCCCTGTCGCCATATCCGTCATTATAGACTGGTATCACCATTTGGGCCGTCAGTTTCATACCCTTCCAGAAAGAGACCTCCACAGCCGGTGACAGATTGAACAGCACCTGGTAAATCTGTGTGATTATCAGGTTCTTGAAGGATAATTCAGGGTAAACCAATACATCAACCTTAAACAAAGAACTATTCTTCACCTTTATCTTTCGGGCCTCCCGCCACGAGTCGCCCAGGTCGTAACTGACGTTCCAATCCTGACGCTGTGCCTGAGGTACCGAATCCCCGATAATGGGG
>JAFURM010000043.1 GCA_017471925.1 Bacteroides sp. | reverse complement strand
GGCGAGGACGGGCAAGGAAATAGATTTTACCTTCCGTTACAAGTCGGTGAATCAAGGCCGTCTTGTCCACATAGACATAACCCTCATCAATAATCCGGTCAAAACTCTGTATGCCAATAGGATATTTCATAACTGTTCAAGTATGTTGTTGCTATTCAAACAACAAAGAAAAGAATTTTTTTCGCAACTTGCAAATTATCCGGTGTTTATGCAGTAATCTTGCAATCATCAGTACCTTACTCTCCATGCAGGGCCTCGACGGGCTGGATGCTCATGGCCTTGCGGGCCGGGAACCAGATGCTGAGGAAGGCTACGCCCAACAGCAGGAGGTAGGTGAGTCCGTAGCTGGTGAAGAGGCGTGAGAAGTCCCAGGGCGTGGGGTAGGTGGAGACCACTTCGGTGTGGCCCAGGTAGTAGGCCACGGGCAGGATGGGCAGGTAGGAGAACGTGAGCAGCAGGAAGCCTTCGCCCATCAGCAGCAGGAGCAGACGGGAGGGGGTGGCTCCGAAGGTGAGGCGGACGGCCAGCTCTTCGCGTCGTTGCTGGGTGCGGAACCAGAAGGTGCCGAAGATGGCCAGGAAGGTGTTCATCAGGAAGAAGATGGCCACGGCCATAAAGGTGTACAGGTCACTGCGAGGGTCGGCCAACTGGGTGTCGCGCACCTCGCTCATGGGCTTCATGTCGGCCAGGTAGAAGTTGCCTATGCGTAGGTGGTTTCTCATCTTCTTGCGGAAGTCGCGCATGAAGTCGGGGCCATCGGCTTCGGGCTTCACACGGATGAATACGTCCGTCTGAGTTGCGCTTCTGTAGCCGCCCATGTAGCTGTCGGCTTCGCGCCCCAGGGTGACGACGTGATACATGGCAGGCAGGCGGCTGGTGTATTCGTTGTACTTCTGCCTCTTGCAGACGGCTGCCACGCGCAGGGAGTCGCTCTTCTTGTTCAGGGAGACGTATTTCCCCACCAGGTTCATACCCTGAGGCTTGTCGGGGGAGTCGGCGAGCGATTTGCCGGTGACAAAGTAGTGGGCCAATTCCTCGGTCAGCACCATCTCGTTGTGCTTCACCCGTTTAGAGAGTTCGGCTGGCGGGGCGCCGTCGGCTCCCTGCACGCCAAAGACGTCGAAGTATTCGGGCGATACCAGGCGATACATGCTGTACTCGCTGATGGTGTCTCGCGAGAGCATTCGGCTGGAGCTTTTCCACACGTAATGGAAATGCATGTTGGTGAAGCAGGTGTTGGCCACGGCCGGATGTTGCTTCAGGCGTTCCAGCAGGGTGACGTATTCATCGGTGATGGCCCAGTTGTCGCGGGGCGTGTCGTCCCACTCGCTGCTCTCTTGGGGCACCACGCCAATCTGCACGTAGTAGACGTGCTCCCACTGGAAGCCCAACTCTTTCCGTTGGTTGACCGATACGGCATAGATGTAGTCCACGGCATACCATAGTGCTGTGCCGATGACAAACATGCCTGCCATCAGCAGGAGGTTGGCGCGCAGGTTGTTGCGGATGATTGTAAACAGATGTTTCAGCATGGCAAATCAAAGTTTATGGTTCAACGATTCCACTATCGGCGTATAGGCCACCTTGCGGGCGGGCAGATAGGCCGAAAGCAGGTTCAACAACAGGCAGAAGCCGAAGGCGATGAGGAATATCTGCGGGCTTATCATGGAGACATTCATGGTGGCCACGCTGCCCCATGAGGTCTGCAACAGCCAGCTGCCCATCAGCCAGATGGCCAGATAGGCCAACAGCAGTCCCAACAGACCGCCCAGCACGGTGAGTATCAGGTTTTCGTTCATCACCTGCGTCACCAGACTGCTCCGGGTGGCTCCGAACGCCTTGCGCAGTCCCAACTCTTCCAGACGGCGGCGCATGCGGGTGTTGGTCAGGCCGCTCAGGTTGATGGCCGGCACCAGCAGAATGACGGCAATCATGATGCCGTATTGCCAATAGGGCCTGTCCAGGTCTTCATACTGGTTGGCAAACTTGCGCATCAGCTGGGTGCGGAAGTCATCGGGCTGCCCCATCAGCTGCAGCTCATTGTCGCCTATCATGGTGTTGATGCGTGCCACTTCCCGCTCCACCTCGGCACGCAGGGTGGGAAAGTCATCACCGGAGGGTGCCAGCATCATCACGAGATAGTTACCCGAGGTCTGTCCGGCACGCACCTGTGAAACCGCCTGGTTGGAGGTGTAGGGAGCGTAGATTTGCGAATAGGCCATCTCGCAGAAGCGATTCACGTCCTCCACCACGCCACATACGGTGTATGCGGTGAAGTTCACCATCAGTGTCTTGCCCACGGCCTCGTCGGTACCGCCGAAGATGCGTCCGGCTACACTCTCGGCAATGACGGCCTGTAATGCCCCGGCCTGAAACTGCTCTTCATTGAACGGCTTGCCGGCCAGGAAACGGAACTGATGGAGCTTCCAGAAGCCGGGGTCGGTGAGCAGCATGGGAATGTTCATGTCCTCATTGGAGCCGGGAGAGGCTACCAGTACGTCCCCCATCTCATAGGTGGCGCTGACGGCCTCGGGCGTCTTCAGGTTGTAGAACAGTTCCTTCACTAACCACAGGGCGGAACGTGAATGGTTGGCGTTGTTCTTTTTCTTGGTATTCACGGTACGGGTCCATTTCACATAGAGCGTGCGCGAACGGTTCACCTCGGGGGCATAGTCAGCCGTCTTGGCGTGGTAGACTATGAGTATCACCATAATCAGGGCGATGGCCAGCGCCGTACCCAGGATGGTGATGCCGCTGAGCAAGGGCTGGTTGCGCAGTTGGTAGAGGGTTTGTTGGAAATATCGTTTCATGTGTTGTCTGAATTGAGGGGTTATCCGATTTGGCGGCCGTCGAAGAACTTCACGGTGCGGCTGGTCTGCTTGGCCTGCGAATCGTTGTGGGTCACCATGACGATGGTGCGTCCTTCGCTGTTCAGCTGTTGCAGCAGCTCCATGATTTCGGCACCCATCTTGGAGTCCAGATTACCTGTAGGTTCGTCGGCCAGGATTATCTCGGGGTTGCCGATGATGGCGCGTGCCACGGCCACACGCTGGCACTGTCCGCCGGAGAGCTGCATGGGCATGTGGCGCATGCGGTGGCTCAGGCCCACCTTGGCCAGCACCTCCTTGGCCAGCTCGTGACGTTCCTTGGCTGACATTTTGCGATAGAGCAGGGGTAGTTCCACATTGTCTATCACGTTCAGCGAGTTGATGAGGTGGAAGGACTGGAACACGAAGCCCAGGTTCTGGTTGCGAAAGACGGCCAGTTCCTTGTCTTTCATGCCCTCGATGCGTGTGCCGGCAATCGTGATGGTGCCGCTGGTGGGAGTGTCCAGCAGTCCCATGATGTTCAGCAGGGTGGACTTGCCACATCCTGACGGTCCCATGATGCTGAGAAACTCACCCTTCTTTACGTCCAGGTTCACATTTTCCAACGCTTGTGTTTCAATCTCATTGGTGCGGTAAATCTTGTTGATTCGTTCTAACTGAATCATTACTTCTTTTCTTGCTTCCATAATCTTATATTAGTTGATAATTGACAGTTGATAATTGATAGTTGGGTGCTATTCATCTCTCAGGGCATCAGCGGGTAGGATGCGTGAGGCGAGGCTGACGGGGATATAGGTACCTGTCAGGGCGGTGAGGATGATGACCAGGTAGCTGACGAGCGACACGATGGCAAAGTGTAGGCCGAAGCGGTTGGGCCAGAAGGTGGTGTCTCTCAGTTCTCCGCTATAGCTGCTGGCTGTGGCCGGCAGGCTAAGCCCCACCCATTCGGCATAGAGCCAAAGCAACGGCAGGGCACAGAGGAAGGCTCCCGTTACAATCAGGGCTGCCTCTGACAGGAACTGGCTGCTGATGGCATGGCGCGAAGCTCCCATGCTGCGCATGACACCGATTTCCTGACGGCGGGCATTGCTGCGAATCCAGAAGGTGCCCAGCATACCCAGGAAGATGCAGAATAGGGCAAACCCCGTCAGGGCATATTGCAGGCGGAAGACGTTGTTGATGCCGCTTGCTTCGCTGTGCTCATCAATATAGGACTGGAAACTCCTCAGAGAGCTGAAGCGGATGTTGCCCATCTTCAGCAAGGGGGCTACCTCACGATGGAAGCGGGCCTGGAAAGCCGCTTCGTCCACTCCCTCCTTCAGCTTGAAGACGAAGGGATAGCGATAGCCCATGTAGGGGTCGGCCTCAATTTTCTCCTTGAAGTAGATGTAGAGCGGATAGTATTCGGTATTGGTGAAGTGCTTGTAGTTTTGGAACACACCGGCCACCTGATACTTCTTTTTCTTGCTCTCATACACCGTTTTCCCTATGGCACCGGTCTTGCTTCCCCACAGGGAGACCGCCATGTTTTCGGAGATAATCATGCAGTTGCGGCAGTCGGCAGGCATCGTCATGTCCTCGCCGGTGAAGGCATCCTTCAGGCCGTAGGTCTTCATGGGGTTGCTTCCCGGCAGGTTCACGAAGGCATACCACTGACCGTGCTTGAACTCCTTGGCGGCCAGGGACAGGGTGTCGGGATAGAGCGTGCCGCCGCTCCAGTTGCCGCTGGAGGGGAAGGACTGCTGGAGACTCACGGTGTAGCTGTCCACCTCGGGCATCTCGCGGAGCAGGCGGAAAATCTGGTCATAATAGAACAGGCGCAGGGAGTCGGCCTCATAGGCTTCCTTGTACTCCACGTGGTTCTTCTCCAGTGCCTTCAGGCGTACCACGTAGCGTCCCTCGCTTTCGTAGCCGACGGGTTGGTTACGTGTTGCCGTCAGCACGCACACGGGGTCGAGCACCAGCCAAAGGAAGATGCTCACAATCAGTATTTCGAGGAATATCCAGCCGTTCATGCGGCGCTGGTTCCACAGTTGGTGACAGATGGTCTTTATCATGATGGTTACTGTTTACGTGTAGGGTTACAATTTGGAATGGATGGAGCTGATGATGCTTTTGCGCAAGGCCCATATAGTGGGAATCAGGGCCGAGCCGAGGTTCAGCACGATGCAGAAGAGCAGGGCCGAGCAGAAGATGACGGGATTGAACAGCATCTCGAAGGTGATGGCATAGTCCTGTCCGGGCGACGATATCCAGGAGTCGAACAGCGTCAGAATCCAACTGCTGGAGTTGAGCACGATGAGGTAGGAGAGCAGCAGTCCCAAGACTCCGCCGATGCAGGTCAGCAGCAGGTTCTCCCACAACACCTGTGTCACCAGATTGCCGTTGCTGGCCCCATAAGCCTTGCGTACGCCTACCTCGGAGAGGCGGCTGTCCATGCGGCTGGAAATCATGCCGCTGAGGTTCAGGGCCGGAATGATGAGGAAAGCCAGCAGGATGAAGATATACTTCTTCAGTACGTCCCAAGGCTCCAGTTGCCCGCAGTCATAGGAGGCTTCACGAAACGTCCCTAACCAATAGTCATCGGGCTGGTTATACATGTCGAAGCAATACTCCTCTATCTGTGAGTTGTATGTGGCCAGCATGTTGATGACCTCTTCCCGCAGTGCGCCCTTGTCGGCTGCGGTGGGAGCCACCAGGTAGACCTGGATGTTGCCCACCAGGTCGCCGGTAGACTTGGAAAAGAGAGTTAGTGCGTCGTGGCTTAGCGGGACCCACAGGTTGCCCGCTGTGGCCGGAGTGGCATTGGAGACATCCTTCACCACACCGCACACCGTGAACTCCCGTCCGTTCAGCAGGAACTTACGTCCGGTGGAGGCCGTGGTGGCAAACAGGCGTTGGGAGAGGGCGGCACTGATGACGGCCACCGGAATCCTGCCCTCCTCCTGCTCCGGCGTATAGGGAATGCCCTGGATGAAGTCGAAGGTAAAGGCTTGCCAGAAGCCGGCGTTGGTGTAGTTCACCCCTTTCAGCACGAAGCTTTCGCCGTCGGGGCGGCTCAGGGTGTTCTCGCTCCAGTAGTCCATCATGGTAGCTCCGAGGGCCTCCATGTGGGGAAACTCCTTCAGCAGCTCGCTCACCATGTAGTAGCTTACGCCGCTGTTGAGCGACCAGTTGCCGGAGTTGTCCTTGGCTGTGCGTAGCATGGCCTTGATGGTCAGCGTGCGGTTGCGGTTATACTCGGGATAGATGGGGGCGAACTTCACGTAGAAGATGATGAACAACGTCATCACCAGGGCGATGGAAAGCCCGGTGCCCAGGATATAGATGCCCGTGAAGAGCCGATGCTGTTTCATCAGCGTGCAGGCTTGCTTGAAATAGACCTTAATCATACTTATCATGTATTGGTGAAGTGATACTTATCTACTGATACCCAGCTTGTTCTTGTTTTTGTATGGACTCATGTCGCTCACGATGACCTCATCGCCCGGCTGCAGGCCGCTGACCACCTCTACATATTCAAAGTTGGAGTCGCCGAGTCTCACCTTGCGCTTCTCCACCTGGTCGTCGGCCGTGCGCACAAAGAGCTCATAGTCGCCGCGTCCCACGTAGTAGCTGGAGTTGGCAATGCGCATCACGTCTTCCTTCACGGCGTTCATCACGTAGACATCGGTCTTCAGTCCCGAGCGCAGGCGGCTGTGATTGTCCTCGTTCAGTTGCACGCTGAAGGAGATGACCCCGTTCTTGGAGAGGGGAGTGACACTGCTCACGATGCCCTCCAGCTTCTCGTTGCCCACCTTCACGACGGCCCGTCCGCCGGCGGCTACCCGGTCGCCATAGGTGTCGGCAATCTCACCCTCCACCTTGAAGTGGCTCAGGTCGGAGATAATGGCTATCTGGCTGCCTTCGCCCACCTGTGCGCCAATCTGGTTGTTGATGTAGGTGAGGATGGCTTTGCGTGGCGAACGCACCTGCGCATCGTCCAGCGTGCGTTTCATCTCGGCCAGGCTCTTCCTGAAGATGCTGAACTCCAGCTCCTGCACCTTGTATTCGGCCTCCAGCACCTCCTTCTCGTTGGCATACTGCTGTTGCAACTGCTCGTGCTCCAGCTGGGCCACGTTGTAGCTCAGTTCGGCCTGGCGCACCTTGTCGGTCGTGCCCGAGCCGAGGCTGTCCAAGTATTGCTCGTTGCGCAGTTCCACCTTCATGCGGTTCAGCTTCATGGCCGACACCTTGATTTGCATCTGCAGGTCTTTCAGCTTGGTCTGGTTGTTCACCCGCAGCTGCTGCAGCTTGTAGCCGCGCATCTGCTCTTCGTCCAGCAGTTTGCGGTATTGCGTCTCGGTGCTCTGCAGATCCAGCTTCAGGATGGGGGTGCCTATGTCCACGCTGTCGCCACCTTTCTTATATACTTCCACGATGCGTGTGTTGATGGGCGAGTTGATGATTTCTTCAAAGGCGGGTACCACCTTGCCCGATGCGCTGACGCTGACCTCTATGGTGCCTGTGTCCACTTTGGAGAAGATGACGTCTTTCTCCTTGATACTGGTCTGCATCAGCGAGAGGAGCCAGCCGATGAGCACGACTACCGCCACCCCTATGCTGCCGTGGCGGATGATTTTCTTGTTACGTTCCTTTTGTCGAACTTCTTTAGGTATTTCTCTGTCCATATTTGAGAGTGTTTTGATGTTTTGTTCTTTTGTAGCCCGGCTACGCTTCCTATACTGCTAAAACTATGCCAAAGTCGCAATGCGCTGATAATGAGTGATGGAAATAAAAACAGGGTGTCCGATATCGGACACCCTGTACATTTTTGAATCACTATAAGCGGTCACTTGCCCCGTCAGAAGGGAAGGTCATCGGCGGCATCACCGGCTACGAAGGTCGGTGTGGCGGCCGGAGCCGGAGGGGGCGGGGGAAGCGGTGCACCCTGTGCCTGTGCCGGTTGGCCGGCCTGTGCCTGTGCGCTGATGCGCTCCACCTTCCAGGCGCGGATGCTATTGTACCAGCGATCCTGCCATTGGCGGGCATCAATGTCAAAGGAGACCGTCAACTCCTCTCCCATCTGGATGGCAAACTGCTCTATCTTGTCGGCACCGAACACCTCGAAGCACATGCGTCGCGGATATTGTCCCTGCAAGTCTTCAATCACGTATTCCTGTGCCTTCCACTCGTTGCCCTGCTTTGAAACTCCACCACGTGGCGGGAGTACGGCAATAATCTTACCTGTTGTTTCCATCGATATGTTCTGTTTTTAATGTTTTTGAATGATGGGGCGAAGTTACAACTTTTTCCCCTATCATGAAGCAGGTGGGGACGTTTTTTTTATCCCCGCTTCTCCGGCAGGCACTTGCGTCTATACGTTGCGACGTTCGCGTCTATACGTTGTGACGTTCGCGACTAAACGTTGTGGCGTTCGCGTCTAAACGTTGCTTGACGCCTCATTCCGCCTTGATGCTCTTCACGGGATTCTCATTGGCTATGCGCCAGGCCTTGGCCACCACGACCAGATGGATGAGCAGCAGGACCGCCACTCCCGTCAGCAGGAAGAGGGGCCAGGGGAGCAGCGTGCTGTCGGGAAACTGCTCCATCCATACGCCCGAGATGCAGCGTGAGCAGACGATGCCGGCCAGTACGGCTGCGACGGCCACCTTCAGGATATCCATCGAGAGCAGGCGGAGGATGTCTGTCGCTTCCGCACCGTTCACCTTGCGGATGGCTATCTCCTTGCTGCGACGTCCGGTCTCCTCGGCCACGTAGCCAATCAGGCCCGTCAGGACGATGAGCAGCACGCAGCATCCGGTGGCCCACACCGTGTTGCGGAAGCGGAGCACTTCGCCATAGCTGCTACGCTGTATTTCGTCATAGCTTTCCAGGGTTATGTTGGCTTGCGGATAGCTCTCCTTCAGGAAGGCCTGCAGCCTGGCGATGTTCTCATCGAGCGGTTCCTTGACGCGTATGTTGAAGCTGTAGCTCTTGTTGGGCTCATTGCTGCCCAGGATGAAGGCCGTGCAGGTGGGTGGTGCAAAGAAACTCATGTTGCGCACGTCTTCCACCACGCCGACAATGGTGATGGGCTCAATGTCATAGGGCATCTGGTGGACACGTCCGATGACCTGGTTCTCCCAGTGCATGATCTCCACCGTCTTGCGGCTCACCACTGCCTCATATGCGTGCATCGGAAACCTGCCCTCCAATAGCCTCAGTCCCACATTCTCATAGAATCCGTCGGTCACTATCTGAAAATGCAGCGGAGCCAGAATCTCCTTGTTGTCGTTGTAGAGCGGGACGGTGCTGTAGTGCGTCAGCAGGCAAGACTGTCCGCGCGAAACGCTCTCCACAGCCGGTTGTCGCCGGAGGGCTTCTTCTATGTCCAGTTGGTTTCCCCGACCGCGAATGTCGCCAAAGACGAGCCTGTCGGTGTTGAAGCCCACCGGACGGCTGACCAGCTCCTGATATTGCCACACGGCAGTGAGCAGCATGCCCAGGATGAAGGCCATGCCCGCAAACTGTACGAGCAGCAGGCTGCGTTTCCAGGAGCGTTTGCTGTCGGTGTAGCGGCGGAAGACCTGACTCACCGGTATGCGGGCAAACATGCGGCCGGGCAGCACGCCGCTCACCGTGAAGAGCAGCAGCACCGTGAGCAGTGGCACCCAGAGCGTGTCCCACGTGAAGAGGTCGGCCAGTGCCGTGCCCAGCAACTCCGTTATCGGCTCCCTGAACAGGTGGAGCAACAGGACGCTGCCTGCAACGGCTGCAAGCACCAGCATGCCGGTCTCCCACATGAAGAGCCCCAGGATGTGTCCACTCGCCGCACCGCTGCACTTGTGCACCCCCACCAGTTTGGCCCGCCGGCCCATCGTGGCAATGGCCGCCAGCACATAGTTCAGGATGGCGACAAAGAAGACGGAGAATCCCAGTACGGCCAGGATGGCCAGACGTTGCCGGCAGTCGGGAGCACTGGTGTGAATCTGCTGCAGGGGGAGCAGCTCATAGTGGAGCTTGCTGTTGCCATACTGGTCACCGCCAAACTGTGCCACGGCTTCTTGCAGGCGGGCGTTCATCTCTGCTCTTCCGGCCTCGTCCTTGAAGCGGAAGAGCACCGAGAAGCAGTCGTTGCTGCCCCAGGTGCCGCTTCCGTACATGGATTCATACAGCGGGATGGAGAGCATCACGTTGTGGCGGAACACCGTGCTGTGAGGCAGCTCCCGATAGATGCCCTTCACCGTCAGGTCCAGCATCCGATGGAAAGAGATGGTCTTCCCGATGGGGTCTTCGTCGGCAAAGAGGCGGCGGGCCATCTCTTCAGAGAGAAACACCGCCTGACGCGACGCCAGGTCGCCGGCATCACCACGCAGCAGTTCCCATCCCAGGGTGCGGAAGTAGCACGTGTCGGCAAAGACAATCTGGGCCTCCTCTACCTGTTCGTCCTCACAGAAGAGTGAGGGTTGCATGAAGGTGACCATCACCGTGGCACTCTCCACAGCCTCGGGGAAACTCTCCCAAAGGTCCTTGGCTGCCGGCTTGAAAGCATCGTTGTCGTAGTCGCCGAAGCTCCCGTCTGCCTGTTGCATGCGGTAGCGAAGCAGGGAGACCTTCCAGGGCTCTTCATAGCACTCCTCGTAGCTCAGCTCATAAACAATTTGCGAGAAGAGCAGCACGCCCACCGTCACTCCCAGGGTGAGTGAGACGAGCTTCACGACATTGTTGCCGCCTCCCCGGAGCAACGTCTGGAAAGTATAGTAGATTTGTCTCATAACGGTGCGGCGCTTTTACAGATTGTTGCTGACGTTTGCCACAATACTGCCGTCAAAGAGGTGTATTGTGCGGTGGGCAAAGGAGGCGTCGCGCTTGGAGTGGGTCACCATGATGATGGTGGTCCCCTCATGGTTCAGCTCGGTCAGCAGGTTCATCACCTCGGTACCGTTCTTTGAATCCAGATTGCCCGTAGGCTCATCGGCCAGAATCAGTCGAGGGTTGGTCACTACGGCTCTTGCGATGGCCACGCGCTGCTGTTGGCCGCCCGAGAGTTGCTGTGGGAAATGCTTGGTGCGGTGGCTGATGTTCATGCGACGCAGGATGTCGTTCACCATGCGCTTGCGATCGCTGCCCTTGATGCCCAGGTAGGTCAGGGGAAGCTCCACGTTCTCGAAGACGTTCAGCTCGTCTATCAGGTTGAAGCTTTGAAACACGAAGCCCACCTTTCCCTTGCGCACCCCGGTGCGCTCCTTCTCGTGCAGGTCGGCCACCTCCTGCCCCAAGAGCCGGTAGCTGCCGCTTGTAGGATTGTCTAACAGGCCCAGGATGTTCAGCAACGTAGACTTGCCGCATCCCGAGGGACCCATGATGGCTACGAATTCGCCCTCTTTCACTTCCAGATTCACACCGTTCAATGCCACGGTTTCCACTTCCGACGTGCGGAAGATTTTGCTGATGTTCTTAATCTCAATCATTATGCATTATGTTTTTTTATTATTAATCATTCGCTCTTGATACTCTCCACCGGATTCTTGTTCGCTGTTTCCCATGACTTCCAAAGCACGCAGCCCACGATGACCGCCAGCGTGACGATGGCTATGGCCATACAATAAGGTAGGGTGGAGCCGAAAACGGTGCTGAACAGTTGCAGCAGTCGGTTGCTTGCATACCAGGCGGCACAGCTGCCCAACAGCGTGGAGGGCAGGGCTATCACGAATATGTCGTGCGAGAGCATCTTTAGGATGTTGGCTGTCTCTGCTCCGTTGATTTTGCGGATGGCGATTTCTTTGGACCTGCGTGTGGTTTCGTCGTTCACATAGCCAATCAGGCCCATCAGGGTGATGAACAGGATGACAATGGTAGCCACGATGGAAGCATTGCGGAACAGGCACACGGAGTGGTACTGCATGACGATTTGTCGCTCCATGCTCTGGAAGGCGATGTCCTGTGTGGGGAAAGCCTCGGCCACTTCCCGGTTCAGCTTTTGCAGATTCTCGTCGAACGGTTCCTTCAGCCTGATGTGCAGCAGGCCGCCGAAATACCACTTGTAGTGCAGGACGAAAGGCATCGGCTGCTGGAAGAAACTGCCTATGGAGAAGTCCCTCAGGATACCCGTAATCTTCACCTTGCCCTCTTCGGTCTCTATCATCCGTCCGATGACGTCATTCCGGCTCCAGTGCATCATCGCTATCCAGGTCTCATTCACGGCCACCTCTCCATGCCTGCCCGGCAGTTTCCCTTCTAACAGGGGGATGCCCATGACCCGGGTATAGTTGCCTTGGGTATAGTCGTACTTGGTGGAGAAGAGCGGCTTGCCGGCATCATCGAGCATGAACTCGCCGCTATAGCCGAAGGGGGTGTCTATGGAGGAGGTCATCTCTTCCACGTAGGGAAGGCCTGCATAGAAGTGTTGGCAGGCATCCACCGTGGCTTTGTCCACCACTTCGTGATAACCATAGGCGATTCGCTCGGGGTTGTAGCCCGGATTCTTGGTCAGCACATGATGATACTGCAGCATGACGATGCACATCAATCCCGCAATGAAGGCCACACCGGCAAACTGCACGAACAGCAACGGACGTTTCCACCCCTTCCTGCCCTCGGTGTATCGCCTGAAAACCTGCGTGACCGGGATGCGCGAGAAGGCCAAGCCGGGCAATGTACTACCCAGCAGAAACAGTGTGGCAATGACTCCCAGTAGAATCCATATCATGTCGGGGACAAACAGCTGCCGATAGGGGATGATGTTGTCTTCCACGAAGTCACGACAGCCCCACAGCAGGATGCCCGCCACAAGCAGGGCCAGGCAGATGATGAAGAACGTTTCCCAGAGAAACATGCCGAGTATGCTCTTGCTTTCGGCACCGCTGCACTTATGCACGCCGATGGCCTTGGCCCGATAGCTGAGGGAGGAGATGGAAATCAGTGCATAGTTCAGCGACATGATGAACAGGACGCATGCCGCCAGAATGGACAGCATGATGCAGATGCTGCCGGTCTCCTTGTCGCCAAGATGGGTGTCGCGGATGGGTTGCAGGAAGGCACTCATTTCATAGCCGTCCATAGGAGGAAGCTTCTGCCTGATGGCCAGGTGGATGCGTTGGTTCAGGTGGTCCGGATTGACCTCCGGCTTCAGGCGGAGGTAGGCGTGCCAACTGTCTCCTCCGTCCCATGAGTAGTTGTAGAGGTTACGCCTGAGCAGCGAGGGGAGGGAGATGACGGCATCGGCACGCACCGTGGAGTTTAGCGGAATATCCTTATAGACTCCTCTCACGATGACGTCAAACTTCTTGCCCGAGTTGAGGGTATGCCCTATGGGATTCTCCTCGTCGGGAAACATCTGCCGGGCCAGACGCTCGCTCAGATAGATGGCATCCGGCTGTTGCAGGTCGGCTGTCGGATTGCCGGCCAGCACCTCAATGCCCATAGTCCGGAAAAAGAGCGAGTCGGCGGCAATGACATACACGTCATCAAACTTCACGTTTCCCAGAAACAGGGGATTGTTTACACCATATTTGCTGAGGCTGGTGGCCGCCTCCACCTCTTCCGGAAATTGCTCCATGATGGCTCCGGCCAGCGGCCCGATATTGTGCTCCTGGGGCTTCTTGGCTTCATTGTTGAACGTATATACCGACCACAGTTGATACAGGTTGGCATAATCCTTGAAGCAGGTGTCGAAACTCTGTTCAAAGGCTACCCGGCTGAAGAGCAGGAAGCTCATGGCAAGCCCCAGGCCTAAGGAGATGACCTTTATCACATTGCCGCCCGGGCCGTGCAGCAAGGTTTGGATGACGTAGTAAAGCTGTTTCATCTTGTTTTTCAATTCTAAGTTATGACAGCCATACTGCAAATGGCGTGCCATAAATGCAAACCG
The DNA here is from genome assembly GCA_017471925.1 of Bacteroides sp. Classification (GTDB taxonomy): domain Bacteria; phylum Bacteroidota; class Bacteroidia; order Bacteroidales; family Bacteroidaceae; genus Bacteroides. Next base: position 13,193 of record JAFURM010000043.1, on the reverse strand, counting down.
CTGTCCCACAGTATAATCAATAAAAGCGGACCTATCCCTACTGTCTAATTCTTGGACACTCAATGTCCAAGAATTAGACAGTGAGGCCATGCAAGAAAGGCCGGCTTCTCCCAAATAGAACATAAAAAGGAAAAATAGAACAATTGACGTATGCGTGGAAAACTATATCTTTGCCGCAAGTTTTCACGCAAGAACTAAAACCATATATACCAAACAATGAAGAGAAGAGAGCTCAGTGGCCTGATTGCATTTGCCTTCTGCCTGATAATGGGAGGTTGCGACATGATAGACTACCATCCCTATGACGTGAGGATTTCGGGCGAAAGGGACATCAATGTCCGCAACATGGCACGCATTGAAGAGGCCTGCAAGGGAAAGGACACCATCCGTTTCATCACCATGGGCGACTCCCAGCGGTGGTATGACGAGACCGAGGAGTTCGTGGCGGTCGTGAACAGGCGCACGGACATCGACTTCGTGATTCATGGCGGCGACTCCAGTGACTTCGGACTGACGGACGAATTCCTGTGGCAGCGTGACATCATGAACGGATTGCAGGTGCCCTGGGTGATGCTCATCGGCAACCACGACTGCCTGGGCACGGGTGAGGAGACCTACAATGCCCTGTATGGCGACCCCAATTTCAGCTTCATTGCCGGACGCATCAAGTTCCTCTGCCTGAACACCAATGCCTTGGAGTTTGACTACTCGCGTCCCATCCCCGACTTTGAATTCATTGCCCGGGAGATGACCAGTCGCAGCGATGAGTTCGACAAGACGGTAGTAGCCATGCACGTGCGTCCCTTCTGCGATGACTTCAACAACAACGTGGCCTACGTCTTCCAACGCTACCTCAAGGAGTTTCCTGCCCTGCAGTTCTGCACGGCTGCCCATGAGCACAAGCAGTTTGAGATGGATCTCTTCGAAGACGGCATCATGTACTACATGAGCGACTGCATGAAGAACCGCAATTTTTATCTGTTCACCATCACCCCCAACGGCTATGACTATGAAGTGGTTTATTTCTAAGCGGCTGACTGCCACCCTGCTGACGATTTCCCTGCTCGCCCTCTCGAAACTTATGGCACAGGAAAACGTGGTGCGCGACACGGTCTTCATCCTGAAGCACGACACCGTCTTCATCAGCGACGCATCCCGGATGGTCTATACCGAGATTCCCCGCACCAGCCAGTATGACCAGCGTGCCCACCGCTACCGCAGGAAGTGGCTCAACCTGATTCCTACCCATACCAAGCTGCAGTTCGCCGGCAACATGGGACTGCTTTCAGTGGGGGTAGGCTGGGACTATGGCAAGCGTAACCAATGGGAGACCGACCTTCTCTTCGGCTATCTGCCCAAGTATGGCTCTTCGGAAAGCAAGATGACCTTCACGCTGAAGCAGAACTTCATACCCTGGAGCCATCAGGTGAAGGAGACGCCTTTCTCCTTTGAACCGCTCACCTGTGGCCTTTACTTCAATACCGTTTTCGGCGAAGAGTTCTGGGTCAGTGAACCCGACCGCTATCCCAAGGGATACTATGGCTTCTCTTCCAAGATCCGTATTCACGTCTTCATGGGGCAACGGCTCACGTATGACATATCGGCCCGCAAGCGTTCCTTTGCCAAGCAACTCACCCTCTTCTACGAGGTGAGCACCTGCGATCTCTATCTCATCAGTGCCATCACCAACAAGTATCTGAAACCGCGCGATTACCTCTGCCTCTCCTTCGGGGTGAAGATGCAGATGCTTTAGACGCCTGAGGTGCATGTAAGTTAGGACTTCTCCTGCTGCTCTTTCTCCTGGGCCGGTCTCTTGTAGATTTTGAAACCTATGGCCGCTATGAATATGGTCATCAGGGGGCTGATGATGTTGAAGAAGCAATAGGGCAGATAGGTGAGTGTGGCCACATTCAGAATGGTGGCCTGGGTCATGCCACAGGTATTCCACGGAATGAGAGGAGAGGTGACGGTTACGGCATCCTCGGTGGTGCGGCTCAGCAGGCGGCTCTCATAGCCGTTCTTCTCATAAATCTTGCTGAACATATTGCCCGTCAGGATGATGCTGATGTATTGGTCGGCCGTCACCAGGTTGAGCATCAGACCGGAGGCTACGGTGGAGCTGACCATGCTGACGCGGCTCTTCATGAAGCGTACAAACAGGGAGGTGATGCTCTCTACCATGCCGCCTGCTGTCATGGTCCCTCCGAAGCACATGGCGCAAAAGATGAGCCATACGGTGCTTAGCATACCGGCCATGCCACGTGTGGCCACCAGTTCGGTGAGCATGGCATTGTCCGTCTGCAGGGCGGTAGAACCATAGATGGTCATCATACTTCCTTTGAACAACCCCTCGCCGCCGGCAATCTCATGCAACAGGTCGGGCTGGAAAATCAGGGCTGCCACACAAGCCATCATGGTGGAGGCAAACAGGGTGATGATGGGGGGCACCTTGCGGGCTATCAATACACCGGTCGCTACGGGTACCAGCAGCAGCCAGGGCGTGATGTGGAACTTTCCGGCCAGGGCACTGGCAATCTCTGTGGATTGTCGGGCTGCATCGCTCTCATGGGTCAGGCCCAATATGGTGAAAAGTGCCAATGCCAGCAGCAGCGAGGGAATGGTGGTTATCATCATGTACTGGATGTGGCGGAAGAGTGGGGTGCGGGTGGTGGAAGAGGCCAGTACGGTGGTGTCGGAAAGGGGGGAAATCTTGTCGCCGAAGTAGGCTCCGGAGATGATGGCCCCGGCAATCCAACCGTCTGCGAATCCCTGTGCCTTGCCGATGCCCATCAGGGCTATACCGATGGTGGCAATGGTGGTCCATGAGCTGCCTGTCATCAGTGATACCAGGGCGCAGATGATGCAAGTGGTGGCCAGGAAATAGTCGGGGTGGATAATCTGCATGCCATAGTATATCAGGGTGGGGACCACCCCGCTTACCATCCACGTACCGCTCAGCGCACCGATTATCAGCAGGATGATGATGGCAGTGGCCACTCCGGCCACATTCTTCACAATGGCATTCTCATATTCCTGCCACGACACCCGATAGAAGGCCATGCCCATGAAGACGCAAAGGGCCGATGTGGCCAGCAGAGCCACCTGGCTGCCTCCGCTCAGGGCATCACCGCCAAAGGTGTGTATCGTCAGGAACAGCATTCCCACCAGGAAGGCCAGGGGGAGAAGGGCTATCAGGGGCGACGGAAGTCTTTGGCCGTTGTCCGGCCGGGAAACAGTGGGGTGGGGTGATGTCATTCCTCTTCTTTCTTGTCGTTGTTATTCTCTTTCATTCGTTTGATGTAGTCCAGTTCGCCTTTGGCAAAGTCCACGTCCTCGCCATTGACAATCATCCTGTTCAGCAGGATTTCCGCCTCGTCATACTCCTTCATGTTCACGTAGGCATAGGCCAGCCGCCTGTTCAGGAAACGATAGAAGTTTATGAACTCTTCGTCGGGTTCCTCCTGTTTGTTTATGAATCCCACTACATCGTTCAGGGTAGACTGGATATAGGCCACGGCACCTGGGTCGTTCATGTTGCAAAGGCAGTTGGTAAACTCCTGTATGGCAATGATGGCGTTCTCGGACTTGCCGGAGAAGAGGTAGTAGAAGGCGCGGTCACGCATGCCCAGCTCCATGTAGATGAATCCGATGTAGAAGGCAACGTGGTAGTAGAGGCTGCGATGCTCTTCTTCCAGTTCCGTCCAGTGCTCCAGCAAATAGCTATGGATGCGGTTGAAGCGGATCAATGCCTGCACAAAGCATTCCTCGTTATAATATTTCTTTCCCCAGTAAAGGTCGCCTCTCAGCGGGATGTGGTCGCCGGCCGTGAGGAAGAAGTGCTGTTCGTCCGTGAGTTCGTTGATGCGTCCGCTGCTTGCCTTGTCGTGGGCGTCGTCTATCATGAACTTGGTTTCCCAATAGTCGGCATTGGCATCGCTGAGGCGCACCTCAAGCATCGTCCGGTGGGACAGTGCACTTTGCCTGCCCCGGAACTTGTCCATTTCATTGCCCGAGCACATCACGTTGAACGCGAAGAAAAGCGTATTCTCCGTACTTCCGTCCAGGTGGGTCAGGTGGATAATCAAATCCTGCTCTTCAAAACTGATAATCAGTGTCAGCCGATCCAACAGGGTCGGATGTTCCAGATTGCGGATATATTCGCGGAGGTCGAAGCCTGTGATTTCGGGATAGGTCGTCAGTTCCTTTATCTGGTCGTCATGAATCACCTGCATGGAGAGCAGGCATCCCCATTCCACTCCTTTGAACAGCTCCATCAGGCCGCCTAAGGAGAGTTCCGACGCGGCGGGAAGTTCCTCGCCCGGCTCTTTCCAGGTGTGTCCCAGTTCGCGCATGTGCTTGGCATAGAGAATTTTCCTGTTGAAGGTCATCTCCATCACCTGTTCTGTCTCATTGTCGGTTTGCTTGACCAGGTTCTCCATCTCCTCATTGAAGCTGCGGGCAGTGAAGAAGGCGGCGGCCAGCGACTGTTTCAGAAAGCCGCTGATTTCATCCATAAGGGTACCCGTAAGCGGAATCTGGTAGGACATGGAGAGCTTGACGGGTTTCTCGTCCGACTCTTCCTTATTGATTTTTGCGTAGCACGTCCAGCGCCAATACTTCAGATTGATGGCATTGACGGCCTGTAGCACCTTGGGGTAGTACTCCATCTCATAGCTGTTGAAGTTCTCATAGGTGATACCGACGACCAGGTTGTCATTCGCGAATGACAGCAGAAAGTAGCCTCCCTGATAGCCTACGAAATACTGGTTTTCTTTTTCATCTTGCTTGACGATTTCCACTCCGACGGCTTGCAGGATTTCCCGGGCAGAGAAATGGGGCAATGGGGTGGTGTCTACGGCTTGGGGGAGAGTGGTGGGGGTGTCGGGAGTGTCAGGAGTGTCAGAGGTCTTCTGTACCTTTTTCACTCTCTTCCCCATTAGGGTAATAAGGGCAAAGGCAAATAAAACTGCGATAATAATACAGGTTGTCCACATCATATTCGAAGAGTATTAGTCATGTTGTTTTCTGAAAAGGATATAGTTGGTGTTGGGGTAGGGAGTACGTCCCTGTTCGCCAAACTCATGCATTCCGTCTTCCGAGCGGTAGAAACCGTAGGAGCTTCCGCCCACCAGGTAGATGGCTTCGGTGAAGCCGATGTCGGCCAGAGCTTCCGAGAAGTCATAGAGGGATTCGCGGTTCACGCTCTCCACAATGTAGAGTTCCTCGCCCTGACGGGCCAGGGAACGGCGCAGGGCTTTTCCCTTCAGTCTGTTGGGCTGCATCTCGCCCCCCATCACCAGGGCATATTGCCTGAAGAAGTCGCCCTCGTCCCTGATGCACGCTTCCATGACCTCGTTGTTCAGCGTGGTGCCCAGGCTGACGATACCGTCCCTGATGGCACAATATCCCACCTTGCTCTTGCCGTTGGATTGCTTCTCGCCACGCACCACGAAGTCGCCCACCACCTTGCCGTTGTCCCGGCGGATGTCGGCGGCCTGGGCCGCAAAGAGGATGCTCTCATCGTTAGGGTCGGGAATGCCCGGCAACAGTTCGGCATGCAGGTTGTGCAGGGCGTAGATTCTCAGGGTCACGCCATTGATGGAGTCCAGCATCAGGGTCACGCTGCTCTCCCCGGCGTCCGCCACTTCTTGGAAGAACATCTCGGGGGAAGCCTTCACCGGTGTCTCTTCCGCCGGTAGCGGCAGTGCGGCATCCTCCTCTTTCAGGGAGGGACCCCACAGCAGCCACGCCAGCACTCCTAATAATACGGCTACTCCCCACGGCCATATGGGCCGCCGGCGTCTCGGTGCAGGTACCTGCATATGGGGGGAGAACGTTTTCCGGGATTTTTTCTGAGGTGCCTTTGTCGGTTCTTGGTCAAGAGACATCACTCCGGCAAGGCAGCAGTCCTCCTCCTCATCTTGGAAGTAGGAAGGCTGGCATTCCGCTGCAAGGATGTTGCAGCTATCCTCCTGTACCGTGATGAACTGCTGTTCCGGCTCAGGGTCGGAGTCCTGCTCCTGTTTCCGAGGGGCAGGCAAGCCCAATACCTGTATTTCGTCATCAAAGTCTATTGCCATATGCTCTAAAAGATTTGTTCATTCTCTAATAATTGCTTCAGCCGGCGCAGGGCCTCCTTGGATGCGGAGAGAATGAAGGCCTGGTTCAGGGCCATGTCCGACATCACCAGCTGCTGCTTGGCCAGGTTGATGCGATAGATGTAGTTGCGGTTGATGATAAGCCCTTTACCGATGCGGATAAAGGTCTGTGCTCCTTCTTTCAGTTGCTCCTCCAGGATTTGCTGGAAGTGTGAGAGGTTGAAGGTGAAGAGATGCTCCGTCTTGTCGTGCAGCATCATGGTGGAGTAGTTGCCGTCCGACGAGATGTAAACGATTCTTTCGGGCAATACCCTGATCAGCTCGTTACTGGATGATATGATAATCTGTCTCTTCACTCTTTATTCCGCGCAGCGGAGGCTTTATTGAAGCTGCAAAAATACACTTTATTTTCAGTAATTGAAATAATCTCGCCATTTATCACACTTCATCCGCATGAATCGGGCTGTCCGGGTGTTGGGATATTCCTTGATGACCTTTTCGTAATAGCCCATCTGCCAGTAGGCGCGTGCCTTGCACTCCTCATCGGTGAAAAGGGTCAGAGCTTTCCGCACCAACTGCCTGTATCGGGCTTTCACCTGCTCCTGACGGGCTATGAAGCGGCTGTCACAGGTGTCATACCAGCTGTCCCTGTAGCGTGTCAAGGCCCAGCACAGGTGGTGGGAGTTGTAGAGGCCTACGGCATACTTTATCATCTCCCTCGCCTTGCGGTTGGGGTCGGTGGCGCTCTTTATCGATTGCTCTAACTGCATCATCTGCCGGGCAAAGGAGAGCTTGGCTTCGTTGTTCTCCCGGAAGAGGTGGATGCCCCGATAGTGGTCCACCGCTTTCTCACAGAAGGGGTCGCGCAGCAGGTAATTGGCCGTGTTCAGGCGGTTCTGGAAGTTGGCGGGCACACTCTTTAAGTAGCGGGTGGCCTCGGCATAGGCTCCGCCGCTAAGCAGGCGGGTGCCCAGATACTCCACGAAGTAATGCCGGTCGGCATATCCGTTTCGGGCGAAGAAACGGTCAATCTCGGTTTGTGGCTGCTCCAGCCGCTGCACGTAGGCGGCCAGGTGGCGGGTGTCGATGGTGTCCATCAGTGCACTTAGACTGTTGCTGTAGTCATACGTATTGGTGTAGCATCCTCCTTGTCGCTCCGCCTGCATGGCACCGGTTAGCTGCAGCAGCAGGTTGTCGGCCATGTTCACCGCCTGCAGGGCACGCACGCCGTTGCCCTGCTTCAGGTAGCGGGGAGCCACCTCGCCGATGAGAATCTTGCGCAGCATGTCGTTCCAGTAGTAAAAGCTGTAGCCGTATTTAAGCAGAAAGGTGCCATTGCTTTTTGTCCGTGCTTTCACGTTGCTGTCCAGGTCTCTCCTGATCAGTCCTCCCAGTTCCTGTAGCTGGCTGTATAGGCGTTGCTCATAGACGGAGGTATAAGGCATGGTGCGGGCGTCGATATAGATGCGCAGCACGCGGACAGACTCTTTCAGGTAGTTGTCGGTGACGGTCTGTTCTGCCCGGGCTATCCACTGTCGGGCTTCGGCGGAGCGTCCCAGCTTGTCGGCCAGGTAGGCCGCCGTGTAGCAGAAGAAGGGACGGTTTTTTACCTTGGGGTTGAAGGCCGCCTGCGTGCAGAGGGTGTAGAGCGGACTATACTCTTTCCAGATGTAGCTCATGTCCCAGGGGACCTGTGTCCTGTCTCCCCATCCTCGGCAGAAACTGGTTTCCGACTCCAGTTCGTGTATTTTTTGCTGTATCTGTGGCACGAAATAGCTCGATTCGGGCGCATGACGGTACATGCACTCCATCTGCTCCATCCAGCTCATCCGCTCACCGTTCTCCTTGTAGCGGGGAGGAATGGAGAGCATGGCATTCAGACGGTTGCCCTTATCCTGTTCGCCCATGCGGTAGTAGCAACCGGCCACGTAACCTTGCAGCATACGCTTGATGATGCCTTCGGAGAGCCGGTCGGCCTGTTCTTCCCACAGGTTGAGGCATTCGGCATAGCGGTGCAGGGAGAAGAGGGCACGCACGGCCTGCAGCAGGTAACGCTCTCGGAGGAGGGTGCCCTGATAGGCCAGGGCCTTCTCGGCAATATCCTCCAGGCAGCTCTGCACGTTGTCGCCCGAGGTGGGGTAGTACCAGCGGGAGTTGCGGACCAGTCTAAGCTCTTCGCACTTCTTGGCCAGCAGGAGAAACTCCATTACCTCCCGGTTGCGACCGATTTGCAACCGGCGCAGGAAGGCATTGCTCTCTGCCCCCAGGATGGTGCCATATTCGTCCATCCATCGGAAGCAGCGTTCCAGTTCCTGATAAGTGGAGGTGTACACCACCTCCCTGATGTCCTTGCTGGGGATGTCACACCCAAGCAGTTCCTTCCAGGCTTGACAGTTGGCCTCCACCTCGTCCTCCTCCTTCTCTGCCATGCCGGCATATCCCCTGAAGGTGTAGTAATCACTCACTTGGTAACAGGGGGTGGTGCAGGCACTGGTCTTCAGCTGCGGGAAGAACACGGCGAGCAGCACGCTAAGGTAATATATGGTATATGTTATTGACTTCATTTGGGGTATAGTTCTTCAGGTTGTTCATGTCGAGGTGGTAGAGGATGGCGGAGGAGGCTGGCAGACTCTTCTCCGCCAGTCGCTTCACCTTCATGATTTCGTCATAATCGGAGGTCTCCAGGCGTATCACGTCACCTTTGCGCAGGGCGTGGCGTTCCAGGTAGTGGTCTTTCCTGACGCGCAACGTCCCGTTGGCCAGCCGTTCGTAGTACTCTCCGTTTCCGTAGTCGGTGGTGCGCAGGATGGCCTGGAAGCGGTTGTTGCGGAACCACAGTCCCCAGGCAAAGGTGGGGTAGGCTATCTCCAACGGCAGGGCATAGTCTACGTTCTTCAGGTAGGGCCTGACGCTTGCTTCGTCCAGGATGGAGTTCTTGGTGTCGGGCTTCTGGAAGGCACCGGTGTTGTAGAGCATCAGCACGCCACGATCCACGGGAGGTGCTTCGCTGCGCAGCTGGTGCAGGCGGATGGTGGAACTGAGGAGGAGTCCCTTGGTGTGCAGAATTTTGCGGGCCGAGCTACAGAGACGGTAGTAGGAGTCGCGGGTGCTCTCTGTCCAGTCGCAGTCCAGTTGCACTTCGCAGACCTTGGGAAAGGCGTGTGCCTTGCTCATGGCCAGTATGCGTGTCACGATTCTGTCGGCCAGCAACACCTCTTTCCCCAGCATGGCCCGCAGGGCTTCAAGGGTGATGTACACCGTGGGCACATATTCCACTCCTTCGGGCAGGCTGCACGTGAAACGGGTGGTGGCAATGGGTACCGCCTTCTCCGGGCTTCCCGGTTCATACTCCACATCGAACAGGCGAAGGTAGATGCGCTTCACCTCATGTCGCTGCAAGAACTCCAGTTGCTCGCTCGTCAGGTCGAAGCGTGTCTTCCAGTGGTAAATGCCGTTGCCCGCTTCCCGTTTGGGCAGGGAAGGGGGTATGTCCGTTGCACACGCACTCCTGTCGCGCTCCTCTTCTCCCTGCTGTCCTCTGTCGGGTTGGCAGCCCATCACTCCTATTAGTCCCAGTAGTAGGCAGACGGTCAGGTCTCTTCTTCTCTTCTTCATCCTTAACTTACGGTTTCTGATTTTTCAAACAGTTTTTCAACTATCCCACCTCTCCTTCTTGTAGCAGGCATACACCTCGCTCATCTCCTCGTCCACGCACTTCTCCATCATCTCGTCGAACATAAAGCGTGCTTTCTCCGAACCGCGCGACATGGTGGCCGCTTCCACCAACCGGGCCGTCTTGCCGGAACTGGCGAAGGGCACGCTGACTCCGTTGGTCATGGCCGACAGCTCCCGATACCAGGCTGCGCATCCAATGGTCACGGTGTCCACCTTAATCATCTGTGCGGCTGCCTTGCGGGCCTCTTCGCGCCAGTCTATCCGGTTATCCTTCACCCTATCGTCGTAGCTGTAGCCCAGGGGGTGAGGATTGGCATCGGCTATCAGTAGAATCACCTTGGTGGCTCCTTCGCGCCACGGAGTCTCTTCCACGATTTTCCGGAGCACCAGTTCATAGAACTCGTCGCCGTCGCCACCGTTAGTGTTCTTGCTCTCACGGATAAAGCGGATGATGTCGTTCTCCTGGTCGGTGGGCATCAGGCATTGGTAAGCCTTGCCGAACTCTTGCGCGTTGGTCATGTCGCAATAGTCGCCAAAGGCCACGATGCCCAGACGTAGGTCCTCATTGTCGCGGAAAAGGCGCGGCACCAGGTCGGCCACTTCCTGACGCACCGCCTCGATATAGGTCGCCATCGAACCGGTCGTGTCAAATGCAATCACCATATCTAACCTCCCCTGTTGCTTGGGGGCCACTTGCTTCAATGCCTGCTTAGATTCGGGGTCGGTTGGTTCAATGACGGTTGTCTCAGGGCGATGTTTCCTGCCCAGCATTCTCATGATGATATCCATATCCTTTTCTTTTTTTTAGTCTCGCAAGTAAAAACAAACTGTGCTCGCGAAACTTGATTAATAATAGTTCTTCCGGCAGCAAATATACACCTCATTCCGTCGCTGCAAAAGCAAAAGGAGGAGCGTTGTATGAAATGCCCTTCCTGCTGTATGAAATGCTTGATTTTCGGGGAAAGTTGGGTTGCCACTAAATTTTTTCTTCCCCAAGAGAATAATATCATTAAAAAAGAGTAATTTTGCGGCATAACTAATCACTTAAAACGCATAAAGTTATGTTAAGCAAGAAATTACACGATGCAATCAATGCACAGATCAATGCCGAATTGTGGTCGGCTTATCTCTATTTGGCCATGTCACTCGACGCTGAGGCCAAGGGACACAAAGGTGTAGCCAACTGGTTCTACGTACAGTTCCAGGAAGAGCAGGATCATGCCCGCATCTTCATGAACTATCTGAACTCACGCGATGCTAAGGTGACGCTGCTCCCCATCGAAGAGGTTACTGCCACGTGGGACAGCGTGCTGGCCATGTACCAGCAGACATTGGAGCATGAGAAGAAGGTGACTTCGCTCATCAACAATCTTGCTGCCATTGCCAACGAAGACCGCGACTTCGCCTCCATCAACCGCCTCGTATGGTTCATTGACGAGCAGGTAGAGGAAGAAGAGTCTGCGCGCGATATGATTGCTGCCGTAGAGGCTGTAGAAGGCAATAAGTACGGCATGTACATGCTGGACAAGGAACTGGCTTCCCGCACCTATTCCCAGGCTTCTCCACTGGCTTCATCAGCCGATTGAGATAGTTTCCCTAACTGATTTTAGAAGTGGCACTAAGAACCTGTTTCGAATTTATTACTTTCTTTTATTATCCGCTTTCCCTGAGTTTCTTTTCGACTCTTTTGTCCGTTCTTTCTTGTCACATAGCCCGCTATGCTCCTTGAAAGAACAACCAAAATATCTCGAAAAGACTCCTCATGAAAAAGCAGAATAAATTCAAAACAGGTTCTAACTTGATAAGGCTATGGAATTCATATACAAGAATAGTTATTTAGAAGAACTTCGCCCACGTATTGAGAAGATGCTTAAAATATCGGAAGAATGTGGTTGGGGTTTCCCAGATACTTTATATGATTTCTACTATCAATATCAATAGGAAAGAATTGAAAAAGTAGCCAAACTCTTTGCTCAGTCAAGGAATTTGGCTACTTTTGTATCCGGCTTGTTTGACAAGGCATAATGCAGAAGATAGGTGTAATCTCAAAGTTGCCAAATCGTTACCAACAACTTTCTACCATAACATTCGCTATTTGTGTATCAATCAGATACGGAGTAAATGATTATCCTATGCAAAGATAACACTTTTCCTTTATTATATTAGGGTACTTGGCCATTTATCTTAAGATACTTTTTTCGGGCTGTTTTTGTGTTGTCTTTTCCTGATTTCAGTGGCTCTTCTGCAATTTAGTTGAAAAAGGCAAAGTACTTACTTGGCCAACGCAGTATATATCCGTTAGCACTTGAAGTATATATTACCTGACCGATGAAGTATATATTACTTGGCCGATGAAGTATATCTCCTGCTCCAAGATGGACAAGCAGGATTCCGGACTTTTTGTTTGGCTCAGCAAAGGTATTTCATTATTTGCATTTATACATTCTTTTTTCTTACAAATTTTGTTTTTCCACATCTTTTTCTGCGGTCCCGTTTCCATATGTGCCAATGCGGGTACTTTATACCCGATACTCATGTGCGGTCTCCTGTAATTATAGCAGTGTATATATCTTCCTATCACATTCCTTGCATGCTCAATAGAGTTAAATGTCTCTCGGGGATAGACACTTTCTCCTTTTATAATACCGTTTGCCCGTTCAGCAATGGCGTTGTCGGTCGGATTGGAATCTTCTGTCATACTGATACGGATATGGTGTTTGCGTAACGTTTTCACGTACTCGTCGCAGCAGTATTGTACTCCGCGGTCAGAGTGGTGGATAAGTGTGTCAGGAAGGATATCTCCTGCTTGGGAGATAGCTTGTTCCAAAGCCTCTTTGGTAATGGCTGCACGTAGCGTGTCGGCCAATACCCATCCGATAATCTTGTGCGAATAGGCATCTGTTATCAGGTGCAGGTAGCATACATCCCCATTGCCGACGGCTATGTAAGTGATGTCGGCCACCCAAAGCTGGTTGGCTGCCATCGGGACAAAGTCCTTGATGAGGTTCTTCCACTTATGGTAACGGTGGTTGGAATTGGTTGTACATCGTGCTTTGGGCGCAGGAAGCATCAGAGCATGACGGCGTAACAGAGTAAGGAAGCTGTCACGGCCCATCATCTTGTCCCTTCCATAGATGTCACACAGCATCAGCCAAAGTTTGTGACCGTCGATACGTGGATCCTCTTCACGGATTTCACGCACGTTGGCAAGTAGACAGGAATCACGGTCCTTCTCTGCTCTCTTCTTTCCGTGGAAAAATGGCTGCTTTCTTGACAGACGGTCGCCAAATTATCGTGCCGCTTAGTTTCTTTCCGGAGATTAAGAACCTTTCTTTGAAGCAGCGTTCTGAATGGATGATATTGGACGACCAGTATTTTACCTTTGCCGATTTGAGCAAGGTTTATTCAGTGTGTGAATTG
>JAFURM010000007.1 GCA_017471925.1 Bacteroides sp. | reverse complement strand
ATCGCGGAGTTCATTGCAAAGGACGTGCTTTCGGCTTTTGACTATGCCTCCATCTATCCTAACAGTGCGGAGCAGAGGCTGATTGATTCATTGGAGAAGCGAGGGGCTGACGGTGACTATCAGGTGAAGGAGATGGATGCCGTGTTGAACAAACGTCCGAGTATTGAAAGGCTCTATCGGAGCATGATGCAGTTCGCCAAGGGGAAGAAAGGGATTGTTTATGCCATTTCGATTGACCATGCCCGGAAGATAGCATCCTACTATAAGGAACAGGGAGTGAACAGCGTAGCCATTGACAGCCGGACACCGAGGGAGGAGCGCAAGCGGTTGGTCAATGACTTCAAGGAGGGGAAGATTCAGGTATTGGTGAATGTGGATGTGTTCAGTGAAGGGTTTGACTGTCCGGATGTGGAGTTCGTACAGATGGCACGTCCTACGCTCTCGCTTTCCAAGTATCTGCAACAGGTGGGAAGAGGGCTGCGGAAGAGTGCCGGAAAGGAGAGCTGCATGATGATAGACAATGTGGGGCTTTACCGGGTATTCGGATTGCCTGTAGTAAATAGGAACTGGGAAGCGATGTTCCGTGGGGAGGAAGCGGGAAAGGGTTTGCGTGTAAGTTCAACGGCTCATGATACGGTTTGTTGTATTCGTCAACCTATGGAACAGGCTGAATCCGAAACGGGTGTAGGGTTAGTGGTATCGCACGACACATTGTTATCAAGGCTCAGCGAATGGGAACAAGCTCCTGTGACAGTCTCAAAGAGTGCCGAGTTGAAAGCTTGGCAGGATGAAGAGACCGGATTATGGGGACTGAGGCGAGGCAAGGTCCGAATGACCGAAGCGGAATACGTCACCGTATTCGACCTGAAGGACGGAGTGGCTGCCGTAAGGTTCCCCAACCATGCTTGCGGACTGGTGGATGATACGGGAAGGATTCTTTGGAAGCGGGGAAGCTGTATCTCCATGCGGTTCACACGAAGCAGGTTCCTGGTGATAGGTATGGAGGGAGGCAGGGAGAACTATGTGGATCTGTACAATCTGAATACCTACATCAGCAAACCGGAAATCAGGCGGTACGGCAAGTTTGAACTGTTGGAGGTAGATGGTAAGTGCTATACGCGTACAGAGAGAGTTTATGTGAGCAGGGGAGATTTCAATGGGCTTATCGTAACAGACAAAGGGTATCTGCTGAATGTCTATGAATCACCGGAGCGGTCATACTGTATTCTGGAGGGCGACAGCAAGGAGTGTTACCGTCTCCATTACTGGCTGGTGGACGGGAGTGCGGTCATCAATGACCGAAAAGGGGATTTTTACCGGGTGACCAAAGAGGGAGAGAAAGTCTATATAGGAGGGAAAGAGGTTTCTCAGGCGGCCATTGAGCAATTGGACAAGGATGTCTGTCGGGAAATGGAGGCGGTAGAGGAACGGAAAAGGCTGGAGATACAGGAAGAATACCGGAATGCTATGCCTTACCAATCGGGCTTGAAATGGGGACTGAAGGTGGGCAACCGGATTACCGTTCCGCCCATCTACCGGAACATCCGGCCGCCTATCGGGAAATACTGTGCCGTGGAGAAGAACTACAGCCAATGGGGTATCATCACTATAGACGGCCGTCTGTTGATTGACGCGAAATATCCCGATGTGGTCATTGAACCCGACGGTACGGCCTGGCTGACACAGGTGACGGGAAAGAAAATGAGGGTGCAGTTGGAGTGAGGCAGTAAGGGGGGTGCCAAATCATTGACACACCCCCGCAAGTGTTTACTTCCATTTTTCCTGTATCTTCTGCATCAGTTCATAGAAGTTGGGAATGTAGAGTGTGGCAATAACCGTGTTCAGCGCCATACCGAAGACCACGGCTGCACCCAAAGCTATGCGACTCTCAGCACCGGCGCCAGAGGCAAAAAGCAACGGCATGACACCCAGTACAAAGGCTAATGAGGTCATCAGGATAGGTCGCAGACGGACGTGACCGGCCTGGAAAGCGGCATCACGAATGGAATTGCCGGCTGCACGGAAGTCACGGGCAAACTCCACAATGAGAATACCGTTCTTGGCAGAGAGAGCTACCAGAAGGATGATGCCTATCTGCGTGTAGATGCTGACCGGAGTACTCATCACTATACAGCCCAACATGGCTCCCAACAGGGCTATGGGAAGTCCCATAACTGCAGCAACCGGACTTGTCCAACTCTCATACTGGGCCGCCAACACCAGAAAAGCCACCAACAGAGCCATAAGGAAGACAACGGTAGTGGTGGTACCGGCCTGTGTCTCCTGATAGGCCACGGAGGTCCACTCATAACCGAAACGGTCGCCCAACTGCTCTTCTATCAGTTCTTCCATCTGCCGGATGGCTTCGCCCGAACTGCTGGATGGAGCAACATTACAGCTGAGGGCAGCCGTAGAGAAGAGGTTGTAGCGGCTCACCTGGTCCAATCCCAGCTGTTCCTCCACCGTCATGAAGGCAGAGAAGGGTACCATATCTCCCGAAGCATTGGGCACACTGAGTTTCAACACATCGCCCACTACACGCTGGGCACGGTCGCCTGCACCGAGTTTCACCTGATAAATGCGTCCGAACTCCACAAAGTCGTTCACATAGGCAGCTCCCATATAATAGCCCAAAGCCGTGAAGACATCCCCCAAGGAGATTCCCATAAGTTGCACCTTATCACGATCAATCTGGAGGTGATACTGCGGTACATTGGCCTGATATTGGCTGCTGACAGCCGCCAAAGCCGGCTTGCGATGATAGGTAGCCATCAGGGTCTCCACAGCACGTTGCATCTCGGTGGGACCCAAATTGTTGCGGTCTTCCAACTGCAACTGCAAGCCACCGGTAGAACCAAGTCCCGGAATAGCCGGAGGCACCATAGCAAATATTTCCGCATCCTGAATGGTATAGGCTTCCCTATTGAAGCGATCCACTATGGCCTGTGCCGTCTGCTTCTTGCCTTTACGTTCCTTCCAGTTCTTCAGCATGACAAAGTAGCTGGCCGAATTGCTCTGTTCACCTCCACTCATCAGGGAGAAGCCGGAGATGCCGATGTAATTCTCCACTTCGGGATAGCCGTCCAGAATCTTATTGATTTGCAATCCCACAGCCTGAGTGCGTTCCAAAGAGGCAGCCGGTGGCAACTGTACCACAGTAAAGAAATAACCGTCATCCTCCTCCGGAATAAAGGTGGAGGGCCATTTCACGAAAAGCAATACTGCCAACAGCGTAAAGAGAGCATAGGAACAGAGGGCTGTACGCGGACGCCCCAATAACCAGGAGACCATCCGGTCATACCATCCCTGTGTCTTGTCATAAACACGGTTGAAGCCCCGGTAGAGAAGTGCTTTGGAGGGACGAGTGGGTTGCAGCATCAGGGCACAGAGTGCCGGTGTAAGCGTCAATGAATTGATGCCGCTCAGCACGGTGCTGGCAGCTATGGTCAGGGCAAACTGCTTGTAGAGCTGTCCCGATATGCCACTCACCATCATGGTAGGGATAAAGACGGCCAACAACACGAGTACTACACCGACAACAGGTCCCGTAATCTCATCCATAGCCTTCTCCACTGCCTCCTTGGCCGTATAACGACCGGAATCAAGCAGACGGGTAGAATTTTCCACCACCACAATAGCATCATCCACCACAATAGCTACAGCCAAGATTAATCCGAAAAGTGTCAGGGTGTTGATGGAGAAGCCAAAGAGTGCCATCACGGCCAAAGTGCCTATCAGTGACACAGGAATCGTGATACAGGGAATCACTACCGCCCGCCAGTTCTGCAGGAAGAGGAAGATGACCAATATCACCAATAACGTGGTTTCTACAAACGTCTTCATCACTTCGTCAATAGAAGCATGAATGACATCGGTAGTATCCAGTGTCACATCATAGCTGATGCCGGCAGGGAAGTTCTGACTCAATGCCGCCATCTGCTCCCTTACTCCATCGGCCACGTCCAGTGAATTGGAACCGGGTTGTTGGTAGATGGCAATGGCTGCCGTTGGCTTTCCGTTCAGTTTGGAGACTACATTGTAAGAGGCTGACCCCAAGTCTATGCGGGCCACATCACGCAGGCGAAGCACTCCCCCACCCGACTCGGTGCGCAAAATGATATTTCCAAACTCTTCGGGCGTACTGAGTCTGCCCTTCACCATCAGACTGTATTGATAGGCCGGAGCATCTCCTGCGGACATGCCGTCGGAGAGGGCGGGAAGCGGTTGACCGACCGAACCCGCACTGACCTCCACATTCTGGGCTTCTATGGCCTGATAGACATCAGCCGGAGAGAGGTTACGGATGCGCAAGGCCGAAGGGTCCAGCCAGATACGCATGGAGTAGTCACCGGCTCCCATGACATTGACAGCCCCCACACCGGGAATGCGCGTCAGTTGGTCCACCAAATTCAGCGTGGCATAATTGCTCAGATAGAGGCCGTCATAAACCGACTTGTCGGACTTCAGGGTGATGAACATCACGATGTTGGATGACTTCTTCTGCACTGTGACTCCCTGTACAACAACCGGAGTGGGCAAGGAAGACTGGGCCACACTGACCCTATTCTGTACCTGCACCGTGGCCATGTCTACATCGGTACCTACCTCAAAGGTGATGGTCAGCGAGTAGGCTCCTGATGAAGAGGAAGTGGATGACATGTAGAGCATACCCTCCACTCCGTTCACCTGCTGCTCAATGGGAATACCCACTGTCTGAGCCACTGTCTGGGCATTGGCACCGGGATAGCTGGCCGACACCTCCACCGTGGGCGGCGTAATGTCGGGATATTGGGCAATGGGCAGTACGGCAAGAGTTACCAAGCCGGCTACCACAATGAGCAACGCCAACACCGTGGCAAAGATAGGACGATTTATAAAGAATCTTGAAAACATAGTTCTATATGGATTATAGGATTACACACAGGTTCTTGTCACTGCTCTACGGGACGAACCGTCATGCCGTCTCTCACCTTCATCAATGCCTTGGTGACATAGCGTTCGCGTGGAGAAAGTCCCGAGGTGACATAACGCAGGGAATCGTTCACCAACTGCCCTACCTCAATGTGACGATAACGTACCGTATTACTGTCGTTCACTACATAGAGGAACTTGCCCAACTGGTCGGTACCAATGGAAGCATCGGGAACCAACAGCGCATCGGGACGGCGAAGATAGGGTAAGGTGATGCTCACATACATACCGCTCTTCAGGAAGCCTTTGGGATTGTCTAAGGAGGCACGAATGGAGAGGGTACCGGTCTGCATATCCACATTCGGTGACATATAGTCCATCGTAGCCGGATAGTCCATGGGAAGTCCCTCACCCAGATTGATGGAAACGCTATCGGGCAGAGCTGCTGAATTACGACGCTGCATCTCCATGGAAAGCCATTGGTTGTCGGAAACATTGAAGTAGGCATACAGGCGGTCATCCTTGTAGATGGTGGCCAAGGTAACAGGTTGCCCGCTACCGGCCACAAAACTGCCCACATCCACCGTGCTGCGACTCATCGTACCGTCATAGGGAGCACGCACGGTACAGTAACCCAGGTTGGTACGGGCCGTATTCAGGGCAGCCTCGGCATTGCTGACGGCCGCTTTGGCTGTAGCCACATTGGAAGCAGCCTGGGCCACCTGTATCTGGCTGACGGCATCACTTTTCACGGCCTCCGTCATCCGTTCATAATTGTTGCGGGCATACTCCAGATTGGCACGTGCTGTGTTCAGGGCCGCTTCGGCCTGAAGCACATTATCCTGATAGACAGTAGGCTCAATGAGAAACAGCACCTGTCCTTTCTTGACCCGTCTGCCCGGTAGATAAGAAATCTGCTGTATCGTACCGTTGACTCTGGCCACCAGGTCCACGGTCTTCTCGGTTGTGAGATACCCGGGATATTCCTTGGTCAGCACTATCTCTTCCTGCAACGGGTAGGCCACGGAAATCTCCGGAAATTCTTCTGCACCGCCCGTTTTCTTGTCGCCACACCCCATCAGCAGCAGAACGACCACTGACAAGGTCACATAGAGTTCTCTTTTCATAATAATCCTTATTTAGAGTCTGTTTTGAATTTATTCCATTCTTTTTTATTCGCTTCCTATGAGTCTCTTTTCGGCTCTTTTGCCCGTTCTTTCTCGTCACATAGCCCGCTATGTTCCTTGAAAGAACAAACAAAATATCTCGAAAAGATTCCTCATAAAAAGGCTGAATAAATTCAAAACAGACTCTTAGTGACGTTAAAAAAATGACTTGCTCCGTATATTAGTGAGGTTTACGCCTCGTTCATTCTCCACCGCCCAAGGCTTTGTAGAGCGTAATGAGATTTTGTGAACAACTACCTTGCGCCTGTGTCAACTGATTCTGATAGGTCAACAGAGAGCGCAGGGCATCCAGCACATTCTGAAAAGGAGAAAGTCCCTGTTTGTAAAGGTCAATGGAGAGGCGAAGGGTCTCCTCACCCTGGTTGCACACCTCACGCAAGGCTACAACCTGACGGATAGAGTTGCGATAGGCATTCATGGCCTGATCGGTCTCCTGCACAGCAGACAGGACACTCTCGTTGAACTGATGGATAGCCTCATCCAGTTGGGCCTGTGCCTGGCGGGTAGCGTTCAGCAATTTGCCTCCGCTGAACAGTGTCCACGTCATGGCAGGGGCTATCTCAAACGTCAGGCTTGTATGTTTAGGGAGGTCCTTCAGTCTTTCAGCGGCATATCCCACACTCCCCTTGAGGAAAACCTGTGGAAGCCAGTCACTCTTGGAAGCTCCCAACAAGGCAGCCTGGGCCTCCACCAAGCGTTCCGCCTGACGGATATCGGGCCTATGCAGCAACAATTCGGCCGGGAAACCGGTACCTATCGGTTCCATATAGACCGGGAGCTCAGCTACAGGCGAGAGTAATGGACGCAGCTGCTGAGGATAGCATCCCGTCAGAGTGGCCAGGGTAGTGATGCAGTCATTGATTTGAGCCTCTATTTGAGGCAAGGTAGCTTGGGTGCTGTAATAGACGGAGCGGGCCTGAGCCACATCCAGTTTGGAGGCCAGCCCCGTCTTATAGCGTACTTCTGTGATGTTCAACACGGCAGCCTGAGTCTCAGCATTGTGTTCCACAACTTTCAGTTCCTGCTGCAGCTCACGCAGGGAAATGTAGGCAGAAGCTACCTGGGCACGCAAAGAGAGCAACACATCGGCCTCTTCTTCGCGCGAAGCCAGAAACTGTTCCCTACCGGCCTTCACCCGTTTCCTGAGACAGCCGAAAAGATCCATCTCCCAACTGGCAGACAGGGAAGCATCATAATAATGGCTGATGCTTTGAGGCAGGCTACTCGTGTGTCCGCTGCTCTGTTGGCGTGTCCATCCGGCATTCAAGGTCACGGAAGGAAATAGTGCGGCACGCTCTATGCGCATGTTCATACGTGCCGCCTCCATACGGTCTATAGCCGCCAGCAGGGAGAAGTTGCCGGAAGAAGCAACATGAATGAGTGAATCAAGCATGGAATCGCCAAACACCGTCCACCATGCTGCCGGAGGTGGTTGCAGAGGTGCTGACTGCTCCGTGGAAATAGTTTCCCAAGCATCCGGGAGCGGCTGTTCCATATAACGGCCGGCATTTTGTGCCATGAGCAGCCCTACACCGGCCAGCAACACGAAAGTGGTTCCGATTCTTTTTTCCATAAAAAAAGGTTTAAGTTATTATCTGGGATGGATAACAACTTAAACCTTAATTTGTTTGGTAGTGCGTCTTACGAAGGCATACACTCTTATTCAGCGTCGGCCGAGCGTCTTCTTCTGGAGGCTCTTTCCTTTACCGGTTCGGGTTTCTGCTCAATGGTTACACCGGCCAGTTCGGGGTCTATCATGATGCGGCCGCAATATTCGCACACAATAACTTTCTTGCGTGAACGAATATCCAACTGACGCTGGGGCGGAATCTTATTGAAGCAACCACCACAGGCATCACGCTGCACGTAAACAATACCAAGACCGTTACGTGAATTTTTGCGGATACGCTTGAAAGACTGCAACAGACGGGGTTCAATTTTGGTTTCCAGTTCCTTAGACTTGTCGCGCAGGCGTTCTTCCTCCTGCTTGGTCTCTGACACGATTTCGTCCAGTTCGCTCTTTTTCACTTCCAGGTCCTTCTGTCTCTCTGCCAAGGCACTCTCGCTGTTGGCCACTTCAGCCGACTTGACATGTTCCTGGTCGCTGAACTCACGGATTCTCTTCTCGCAAAGTTCGATTTCCAGAGTCTGAAATTCGATTTCCTTGGTCAGGAAATCATATTCACGGTTGTTGCGCACATTTTCCTGCTGTTCCTTGTACTTCATGACTGAAGACTTGGCAGTCTCAATCTCCACACGCTTGGTAGCGATGGCAGCCTTCAGTTCGGCCACTTCGGCCTTGATGCGGTCGATACGGGTAGTCAGACCGGCAATTTCGTCTTCCAGGTCCTGAACCTCCAAAGGAAGTTCGCCTCGCAGGGTCTTGATTTCATCAATCTTGGAAAGCATGGTCTGCAGTTGGAACAGGGTTTTCAACTTCTGCTCCACAGTCAAGTCTTGTGACTCTTTCTTTGTTTCTTTTGCCATATTCTTCTTACAAATATTTGATGGGGTTGGTGTTCACCCTGGTTGTCTGCACTTCCAGAGAGGGGAACATCTCCCCAATGATGGTTTGAAATATCTCTTTGGTATATTGTTCGCTCTCATAGTGGCCTATCTCGGCCAAAAGAATCTCCTGTTCGCGTCCGAAGTAGTCATGATACTTGATTTCTCCGGTCAGGAAGACATCGGCATGTTGCTTCACTGCCTGGGGAATGAGGAACGCACCTGCTCCACCACAAAGGGCAACTGTGGTGATTTCACGTCCCATCAGTCTGTTGTGCTTCAGGCAGCCCACTTCAAACGTCTTCTTGATGCGCTTCAGGAATTCCAGTTCGGTCTCCGGTGTTTCCAGTTCACCGATGATTCCGGCACCTACCTGCCTGCCGTCGCTTTCCCGTGCCTCCAGAATGCGCACGTTGGTCAGCCCTATTTTCTCGGCCATCTTATAGTTCACACCTCCCGGAGCATTATCCAGATTGGTATGGGCCGAATAGATCACAACATCATTCTTGATGGCCTTCATGATGCAACGCTCCACGTAGTCCCGACCGGCAATGGACTTGTAGCCACGGAAGATGAGCGGATGATGGGAAATAACCAGATTATACCCCCATGCAATGGCTTCGTCTATTACGGCTTCGGTAACGTCAAGACACAACAATGCCCCTGTTGCTTCCGCCTCTGTCAATCCGATTTGCAGGCCGGCATTGTCGAATCCGTCTTGCAATGGCAGGGGCGCGAACCGTTCAAGGGCACCTACTACTTCCTTTATTTTCATCCTTTAAATGGAATTTGGGTGCAAATATACGAAAAAATGCGATTATCAACACGTTTACGGCGTTATTTTTGAATTCATTGCTTCCTATTTCAACAAAATCTGCTACCTTTGCGGCAGAATGAAACAACTCAACTACATAGCCACCCTGCTGATTGCCCTCCTGATTCTCCTGTCGGGAAGTGCTTTCTCTTTCTCCTATAACTGTTGCCGCCGGTGCGAAGCGACCGCAAGTTGTTGTCATGCCCTCTCCGAAAGTGTCGGTAATTGCCGTCATGAGGGATGCAAGGATGATACCTGCATGCCGACAGCCTCTTTCCAGAAAGAGTGTTGTGCCAACGGGTGTATCTACCTTGCCTATACTCCGGAAGTGGCTTTGCAAAAGAGCACCCTGTCCACAGACAAGATAACGGTCATACCTGTACCGTTTGCACACGCCTGTTTTTCCTTTTCCGCATTGGGAACCGGGCATGACAATACACTATCTTTTTCTCCCCAACCACCGCCATTGCCTGTCAGCAAGAGGCTGGCACTCTATGCCACCTTACTTATTTAACCCTGTTTTTTTCTTCCGTAAACTCTCCAACGAGAGAGGAAGGGTGAATCCCTGTCCCAACACCTGCATGTTTTCACCTCGAATAGAATGATTGATAACCAATACGAAGAAAAAAACAGATGAAACAATTTATAAGTATAACATTGTTCCTGATTCTGAGCCACATGGGTATTAATGCCCAGGAAGTGACCGGGACAGTGAAAGACCATATCGGTGAGCCGATTCCCGGTGCCAATGTGGTGTGGCTGAACACCTCGGACGGCGTGATTACCAAAGAAGACGGTAGCTTTGCCATAGCCCGCCACAAAGGAGCCAATGCCTTGGTGGTGAGTTTTATCGGCTTCCAAAACGACACAATAACGGTGGATGCCAATGACGTCTCTCCTCTCGACATTATCCTGAGCGATGGCATGGAGCTGTCGCAAGTGAATGTTACCGGACGCAAGCTCGGCACCATGAAGATGCGAAACAGCGTGATGAACGAAGATATGATTAGCGGGGAGGAACTCTGCAGGGCAGCCTGCTGCAACCTGGGGGAGAGTTTCACGACCAATCCCTCAGTAGACGTATCCTACAGTGATGCAGCCACCGGTGCCAAGCAAATCAAGTTGCTCGGCCTGTCGGGCACCTATGTACAGATGCTCACGGAAAACATTCCCAACTATCGGGGAGCGGCAGCCCCCTACGGTCTGGGTTATGTGCCCGGCCCCTGGATGCACAGCATACAGGTCTCCAAAGGAACGTCATCCGTAAAGAACGGCTATGAAGCCCTGACGGGACAAATCAATGTGGAGTTCAAGAAGCCTCAACTTCCCGAAGCCGACTGGGTGGCCCTCAACCTCTTTGGCAGCACCAGCAACCGCTATGAAGCCAATGCCGATGCCACCATCAAGTTGCCCAACCGCTGGAGCACCACCTTACTGGCCCATTATGAAAACGAGACCAAGGCACACGATGACAACGGTGACGGTTTCGTAGACAATCCGATGGTAGAGCAATACAACTTCTTCAACCGATGGGCCTACATGGGTGAACACTATGTCTTCCAAGGTGGCCTGAAGGTGCTGGACGAGAAGCGGAACAGCGGACAGGACATGCACACGGTACATCTTCCTGAAGGAACAGAACTGTACACCGTGGGCATTGACACCCGCCGATACGAGTTGTTTGCCAAAAACGCCTACATCTTCAACAAGGAGAAGAATACCAATGTAGCTCTCATCACCTCTGCCTCATGGCATGAACAGGAAGCGGCCTACGGGCACAAACTCTACAATGTAGACCAAACCAACTTCTATGCCTCCCTGATGTTTGAGACTGAGTTCAGTGCCCGCCACAGTCTATCCACCGGTCTCAGCTTCAACCACGACGGCTATGACCAGAACTATCGGCTGACACACCTGCAGGAAGAGGGACTGACCCATTCCTATGTCAACGAGAACGTTGTGGGAGCCTATGCCCAGTACACCCTGAACCTGAACGATCAATGGATGGTCATGGCAGGACTAAGAGCCGATTACAGCAGCGAACATGGCAGTTTCGTAACCCCGCGTGCCCACCTGAAATACAGCCCCAACGAATACTTCAACCTACGCCTCTCTGCCGGTAAGGGCTACCGTAGCCATCATGTACTGGCCGAGAACAACTACTTGCTCTCCAGCAGCCGACAGGTGAGCATCGCTCCCAATCTGGATATGGAGGAGGCATGGAATATGGGTATCAGCATGGCCGGCTACATTCCCGTGGCCGGAAAGACACTCAACGTAAATGCCGAATACTACTACACCGACTTCGTGAAACAGGTGGTGGTGGACATGGACAGCAATCCCCATGAAGTGGCCTTCTACAACCTGGACGGACGTTCCTACTCGCACGTATTCCAACTGGAAGCCACCTATCCGTTCTTCACCGGCTTCAGCCTGACGGCAGCCTATCGTCTGACCGATGTAAAGAGCACCTATGGCGGCAAACGCATGGAGAAGCCCCTGACCAGCAAATACAAGGGACTGCTTACAGCCTCTTATCAGACACCACTCGGCAAATGGCAAGTAGATGCCACCCTGCAGTTGAATGGCGGCGGACGTATGCCTACAGCCTACACCACAGCCGACGGAAAGCCCTCCTGGGAGAGCCGCTATAACGGATTTGAACAGTTCAGCGCACAGGTGACACGCTACTTCCGCAACTGGTCGGTTTATGTAGGAGGTGAAAACCTGACCAACTTCAAGCAGAAGAATCCCATCATCGATGCAGCCAACCCCTGGGGCAACAATTTCGACTCCAGCATGATATGGGGCCCCGTACATGGACGCAAATTCTACATCGGTCTGAGGTTCAACATTGCCCGCGACGAATAAGTACCCCGAACAAAGAAACAGTAATTCAACATTTATAAAAAATCAGATATGCAAGCAAAAAGATGGATGCTGACCCTCGCGGTCGCTTTATTCAGTGCTACGTTTGTCATGGCCAAAGACATCCGCGTAGTCGTATTCAAGGTAGAACAGCTCTGCTGTGAAAAGTGTGTGGCCAAAGTACGCAAAAACATTCCTTTCGAAAAAGGGGTCAAAGGATTGGAGACCGACATCAGTACAAAGACCGTGACCATTACCTATGACGCTGAAAAGACGAACATAGAGAAACTGCAGAAAGGCTTCGCCAAGTTCAGCTACACAGCCGAATTCGTCAAGGAGACCAAGAAAGAAGAGAAAAAGAAATAACCGGAGGAAATCTCTCCATGAAACACACCGCACGCCTACTGGCCACGGCTCTACTGCTGGGCACTACACCTATTATATATATAGGACAAGGATATGCCCAGACAGTAGAGGCGGGAGCCGTATTCAACTATCAGGGCCATTCCTTACAGGCCGATGAGCACCACCTCTACGTATCTCCACAAAAGGATGCTACGTTTGGGCGTAAATGTCCCTACGTTTTCAACGACTTGCGCCAGGCTTTACTGGAAGCGGAACGCCTGCAGACATTACACCCCTACAGCGAGGAGCAGCCGCTAAGCATCTACATAGCCCCTTCTGTCTATTGGCTGGATAATCCCGACACACCGGAAGTACGCCTCCCACTGCCCGGAGAGGGCATACCCTACGGCATGCGTCTCAGGCTCTCCCATCTGCGCCTCATAGGACTCAGTGACGACCCGACGCACACGATACTGGCCAGCAACCGGGGACAGACACAAGGAGCCGTGGGCAACTTCACCATGATCCACTTCACCGGTGATGACATACAGGCTGAAAACCTGACCTTCGGAAACTACTGCAACGTGGATTTGGTCTATCCGCTGAATCCTTCCCTGAACCGTAAACGTAGAGCCGACGCCATCGTGCAGGCCCAACTCATCATCTGCGATGGTGACCGCTATGTGGCACGCAATTGCCACTTCATCAGTCGCCTGAACCTCTGTCCCTTTGCCGGAGCCAGACGGGTGCTGTTCGATCGTTGCTACTTTGAATGCACCGATGATGCCCTGTGCGGTACGGGTGTCTACCTATCCTGCCGCTTCACCCTATTCAGCGGCAAGCCTTTCTATGCCACCCACCACACCGGCGCCGTTTTTCTGAACTGCGACCTGCACACACTGACCGAAAGTATCCAATACCTGGTCAAGGTGGGCAGCCCCGTAAGCATGGTGGACTGCCGATGGAGCAGTCGTGTACACACCCTCCCCATCCACTGGACGCAAGACCCTACCGCTGATCAACGCAGCTACCAGTATAACCTGACCCTAAACGGCAAACCGCTAACCATCGGACAACGCCCCCATCTGACGGTAGATATGGCAGGGAAGCCCCTACTTCGTGCCTACAAGAGAAGCGACGGAGGATATAACCTCTACAACCTGTTGCGCGGAGAGGACAACTGGGACCCCACCGGGCAGCGCACATACACACATCCTGAAGAGGCTTCACTGCCCACGCAGCTACAGCTTTCCCACTACAAGGCCCGCATAGAGAGCGGCAAAGACACCCTGCACCTGAAGGCAGCCGCCTCGCGAATGGGCACCCGACCCGACTTCAATACTCCCACAAACGTGACATGGGAAGTGGCAGCCGCCGACCTCGCCTACGTCGAGCTGCATCCGCAAGCCGACGGAAGCTGCATCGTAACGGGCCGCAACCAAAGCTTGGAGGAACACACCGTGAACATCATGGCCCATAGCAACGAAGGGTTGGAACGTGCCTGCGTAACCACTATCCTACCCCTTCAGCTACCCTCACCCGATTTCACACGGAAGCCCCGGCTAAAGCCATGCGGCAACCGAATGGAAGTCCGATACCGCCTCAGTTACCGGCAACGCGAAGATTGTTCCACCATTACATGGTATCGCTGCAAGGATGCCGATGGCAGGAAACCGGTCATCGTGGCCACCAATCAACTGGACACTCCACTGAAGAGCTACCAGTTGACAGCCGATGACAACGGGTATTACCTCATGGCACGCATCGTCCCCAAGCAGAAAGGCACGCTGGCCGGAGAAGCGATCAGCGTCATCACTCCCCGACCCGTCAGTCTGAAAGAGCAGAGCGTTAAGCGGATAACAACAGACTTCACCGACTTCCCCACCGAACGACAACACATCGTCAAGGAGGGATTCTGGACCTTGGATGCCTACAAGCCGGCAGATACCAAGGAGTTTGAATGGGAAGCCGACACGTCGCGTTCATCCTGGCACTACGGCTACGGCATGGATGGTGCCAAGCATGTACAGGGATTGCAGCAATCAGTAAAGGGAGCACGCCTGCGTTACACGCCCTTGTCCGGCAAGTATGCTGACATGAGCATCACCCTGCTGCTGGATCCCTGCAAGACAGCGGGACAAGGCTTCGGCAGTGCCACAGGACAATACCTGGACATCTGCATCAAGATGGACACCCGACATCTGACGGGGTATGGCCTGCGCATCGTCCGTACCACGAAGAATGACAAGGCTGTAGACTTCTTGCTGATAAAGTATGAGAACGGCATAGTCACTCCCATCAGCGAAGCTGTCTCCAGCATCTGCTACCGTAGCGGTTGCATGGTGAAAGTGAAGGCATGCGGTAAACGGCTCACGGCAGAAGCCTACAACCGGAATGCCCTGCCCGAAGTGCACCATCCTCACCTAACCACCCAAGTCTTTTTAGAGGCAGAAATAGATTCCGGCACAGAAGGCGGTATTCTAATCCAGCACACCGGCTCCACCGGTGCCAATGCCACCTTGCTACGCCAAATGGAGATAGAATATGCCCCATAACGCTGAATTTTGTCCTTGGCTGTTCGTAATCCAGAAATTTATTCTACCTTTGAAGCCGAATAATAAAGAATCAAACAACATCACACTATGCGCAAGTTTATCAGCCTCATCATGTTCGCTCTGCTGGGAGCCACTACTGTCCAAGCACAGAGCGACTTCTTACTCAACGAAGACAATTACATAGGCATCCGTTTGGGATTCAACATGAACAATCTTTCCATGAGCGGAATGGATGTGGACAAGAGCCTGCTGACAGGCATGAATGTCGGCGTGGTCTATGGCATTTCGCTGAACAGCGAGATGCCTCTGTTCTTCGAGCCGGGCCTGTTGGTCAGCAGTAAGGGTGTAAAGATTGACGCTACACGCGAACAGGGAGAAATCCGTTCACGCCTCACCTATTTGGAGATACCCTTTGTCTTCAAGTACAAGTATGACGAACTGTCCAACGACATCAGCATCCAGCCCTTCTTCGGCGGATTCATGGCCGTAGGGGTAGGCGGCAAGACCAAGTACTTCGATACCCGCGAAAAGCTCAGTTCCTTCCGCAGCGATGCCTTCCGCAAATTTGATGCCGGCTTGCGCTTCGGATGTGGTGTGGCCTATCAGAACCTCTATATAGACTTCAGCTACGACTGGGGATTGGCCAACATAGCCTGCAACAAGTTCAGTGAATTCGGCTATGACAACTTCGACGATGCCATACGTACACGTTGCTTCTCACTCACTGTAGGAATCGATTTCTAAGGAAAAAGGTTCCCTCTCTTTGTATACTTTTATGGCCAGGAAATGTTATATTTGTAGGCAGAGAATAAAAACCGGATTGTTTATTTATTCAGAAAAACAAAAAATGAGAAAGCAAACTATCAGCCTGACCATCCTTCTGCTGACGTTGGTTCTGTTTTTCCCCGCATGTGCCGACAAAGTGAGCAAAGATGCCGACCATATACAATGGGACAGCCTGTCGGTAGTTAAGAGCGCACACCTGTTGGGTGACACTGCAGCACCATCCTGTCAACTGGACCTCAACATATGGTATGCCGCCACGGCAGACTCAACAGGTTTGAGAGACAGCGTCAACGCCTATATCACGGCCTTCAGTCTGGGTTCCTATTATGTCCATCTTACTCCCCAGGAAGCAGTGGCAAGCTATGTTCAGAAGTATGTAGAGGAGTATCGCAACGACCTCGAGCCAATCTATCAGACAGAAAGTGAAATGTATGACGACCTCGACTCTTCAGCATGGGACTTCACCCAAACCTTGCATGGCCACGTGCAGTTCTATCATCAGAATCTGTTGGTCTACAGAAAGTATTATGAAGAGTACACGGGCGGAGTCCATGGCATGTATCTCACGAGTTTCCTGAATCTGGACCTGCACACCATGTTGCCCATCCGCCTGGATGACATCCTGGTGGATAACTATCAGGAACAGCTGACCGACCTGCTGTGCCGGCAGTTGATGAAGGACGAAGAGGTGGGCAGCATAGCCGAGTTGGAAGAGATAGGCTACATGAGCAACAGCAACCTGGAGCCGACCGAGAACTTCTACCTGGACGAGAAGGGAATCACTTTCTACTACAATGTCTACGAAATCGCTCCCTTTGTCATGGGGCCTACCGCCATTACCCTCTCCTATGACACCCTGCACCACCTGCTGAGTGATGATAGCCAGGTGATTAACGAAATTAGAATCCATTAACCCCACTTATATTCTTCCTATTCCTTTATGGACATCATCCTGAAATACTTTCCTCATCTGACAGATGAACAGAAGCGACAATTCGAGGCTCTATTCCCCCTCTACAGCGACTGGAACTCCAAGATAAACGTCATTTCACGCAAGGACATCGGCAATCTCTACGAACACCACGTGCTCCACTCCTTGGGCATCGCCCAAGTAATCAACTTCAAGCCGGACACCCGCATCATGGATTTGGGTACCGGAGGAGGTTTTCCGGGTATTCCATTGGCCATTCTCTTTCCCGAAGTGCAGTTCCATCTGGTGGACAGCATCGGCAAGAAGGTGCGCGTGGCAAGCGAAGTGGCCCAAAGCATTGGACTGACCAACGTGACCTTCTGCCATGAGAGGGCCGAGGAGGAGAAGCAGAAGTTTGACTTTGTCGTCAGCCGGGCCGTCATGCCATTGGCCGACCTGGTGAAGATTATCCGCAAGAACATCTCTCCCGTCTCCCACAATGCCCTGCCCAACGGGCTCATATGTCTGAAAGGCGGCGAGCTGGAACACGAGGCCATGCCCTTCAAGCACAAGACTACCATGTGGAATCTGAAAGAGTATTTCACAGAAGAGTATTTCGAGACCAAGAAAGTCGTCTACGTAACCATCTAAACATACGTTGCAATGAAAATCAAAAGATTTGAATTCAATATGTTCCCCGAGAACTGCTACGTCTTGTGGGACGAAACCAAAGAGGCCGTCATCATCGACCCCGGCTGCTACTACGATGAAGAGAAACTGGCATTGAAGAACTTCATCCTGAGCAAGGAACTGAACGTGAAGCATCTGCTGAACACCCACCTGCACCTGGATCACATCTTCGGCAATCCTTTCCTGCTGAAAGAATTCGGGTTGAAGGCCGAAGCCCATCAGGCGGATGAATTTTGGATTGAGGAGGCTCCCAAACAAAGCCGCATGTTCGGCTTCAAGATGCCGGAAGCCCCCGTGCCCATAGGAAGCTACCTGCACGACGGCGACATGATAACCTTCGGCAACAGCCGTCTGGAAGCCATCCACGTGCCCGGCCACTCTCCCGGCAGTCTGGTATTCTATTGCGCGGCCGACGGCTGTCTCTTCTCGGGAGATGTTCTCTTTCAAGGCAGTATCGGACGGGCCGACCTGGCCGGAGGCAACTTCGATGACCTCATAGAACACATCTGCAGCCGCCTCTTCGTGCTTCCCTCCGAGACCGTGGTCTACCCCGGACACGGTGCCCCCACCACCATCGGAACCGAAAAGGCCGAAAACCCCTTCTTCCGTTAGCCATTTACTCACCCCGAAACATAACCTACCATGAAGAACGACCAGTTAACCCAACGGCACATCGGCATCAATGAAGCCGATGAAGCCCTGATGCTAAAGAAAATAGGCGTAGAGAGCCTGGACAGCCTGATAGACCGGACCATCCCGGCCAATATACGCCTGCAAGCTCCCCTGGCATTGCCCGAGGCAATGACCGAACATGAGTTTGGCCGCCACATTGCTGCATTGGCTGCCAAGAACAAACTCTTCACCTCCTACATCGGCATGGGATGGTACAACACCGTCACTCCTGCCGTCATACAGCGGAACGTATTTGAGAATCCGGTGTGGTACACCTCCTACACCCCCTATCAGAGTGAGGTTTCCCAAGGACGCTTGGAAGCACTGATGAACTTCCAGACTGCCGTATGCGACCTCACCGGCATGCCTTTGGCCAACTGTTCCTTACTGGACGAAGCTACAGCTGCCGCCGAGGCTGTCAGCATGATGTATGCCCTGCGTCTGCGCGACATGCAGAAGCGTGGGGCCAACGTTGTATTGGTGGACGAGCATATCTGGCCACAGACACTGGCCGTCATGACCACCCGTGCCATTCCTCAAGGCATTGCGTTGCGGGTCATCTCTCCCGATGAGGCTCACTTCACGCCCGATGTCTTCGCCTGTCTGGTGCAATATCCCGACGCCAACGGTACCGTCCGCGACTATCGTACCCTGACGAAACAGGCACATGCCGCCGGATGCAAGGTGGCCGTAGCGGCCGACCTGCTGAGTCTGGCCCTGCTGACTCCTCCGGGCGAATGGGGAGCCGACATCGTTTTCGGCACTACCCAACGGTTAGGAACTCCCATGTTTTACGGCGGACCATCAGCCGCCTACTTCGCTACCCGGGAGGAGTATAAACGTAACATGCCGGGACGTATCATCGGATGGTCCAAGGACAAGTATGGCAAACTATGCTACCGCATGGCACTACAGACACGCGAACAGCACATCAAGCGCGAGAAGGCGACCTCCAACATCTGCACATCCCAGGCTTTGCTGGCCACCATGGCCGGCTTCTACGCCGTGTACCACGGACAGGAAGGCATCCGCAACATCGCCCGACGCATTCATAGCAGTGCCGTGCTCTTGGAACAGGAGATAGAAAAAATGGGCTACAAACAGAAGAATGGAAGCTACTTCGACACCCTACGCATCACCCTACCCGAACACATTTCCACACAGCAGATGCGCACCGTTGCCCTGGGCAAGGAGGTAAACCTGCGCTACTTCGACAACGGTGATGTGGGCATCAGCCTTGACGAGACCACTGACCTGGCCGCGCTGAACGTTCTGCTTTCCATCTTCGCCATCACTGCCGGAGTGGAGCGCAGCCCGATAGAGGAGGTGCCCGAAGCCTGCCATCTGCAGCAGGAACTGGTGCGCCAAAGTCCCTACCTGACGCATGAAGTCTTCTCCTTGTACCACACAGAGACCGAAATGATGCGCTACATCAAACGTCTGGAGCGCAAGGACATCTCGCTGGCCCATTCCATGATTTCATTGGGTTCGTGCACCATGAAGCTGAATGCCGCAGCCGAAATGTTGCCCCTGAGCCGCCCCGAATTCATGAACCTGCACCCCTTAGTGCCGCAAGACCAGGCAGAGGGCTATCTGGAGCTGATACATAACCTGAGCGAAGAGCTGAAAACCATTACCGGATTTGCCGGCATCAGTCTGCAGCCCAACTCGGGAGCAGCAGGCGAATACACAGGCCTACGGGTTATCCGTGCCTACCTGGAAAGCATCGGACAGGGCCACCGCAACAAGATTCTGATTCCGGCAAGTGCCCATGGCACCAACCCTGCCAGTGCCATACAGGCCGGCTTCTCCACCATAACCTGTGCCTGCGATGAACTGGGCAACGTGGATATGGCCGACCTGGCCGACAAGGCCGAGGCCAACAAGGAAGAGTTGGCGGCCCTGATGATTACCTATCCCTCCACCCACGGCATCTTCGAGACTGAAATTGTGGAAATCTGCCGCATCATCCATGCCTGTGGTGCACAGGTCTATATGGACGGTGCCAACATGAACGCCCAAGTGGGACTCACCAATCCCGGCTTCATCGGTGCCGACGTGTGCCACCTGAACCTGCACAAGACCTTTGCCTCACCTCATGGTGGAGGCGGTCCCGGTGTAGGTCCCATCTGTGTGGCTTCCCACCTGGTACCCTTCCTGCCCGGACATTCCGCCTTCGGCAACTCCACCAACCAAGTATCGGCAGCTCCCTACGGCAGTGCCGGCATCCTGCCCATCACCTACGGTTACATCCGCATGATGGGAGCGGAAGGTCTGGCACGAGCCACCAAAGCCGCCATTCTGAACGCCAACTACTTAGCCGCCTGTCTGAAAGACACCTACGGCATTGTCTATCGTGGAGCCAACGGTTTTGTGGGACACGAGATGATTCTGGAATGCCGCAAGCTGTATGAGGAGACCGGCATCAGCGAAAACGACATTGCCAAACGTCTGATGGACTATGGCTACCATGCGCCCACACTCTCCTTCCCGGTACACGGCACCCTGATGATTGAACCTACCGAGAGCGAAAGTCTGGCCGAACTGGACAACTTCGTCAAGGTCATGCAAACCATCTGGGAGGAGATTCAGGAAGTGAAAGAGCGTCGTGCCGACAAAGAAGACAATGTGTTGGTAAATGCCCCGCATCCCGAATATGAAGTCGTGGCCGATCAGTGGAACCACAGCTATAGCCGCCAGAAGGCAGCTTATCCCACCGAAGCCGTTCGCGACAATAAATTCTGGGTGAACGTGGCACGTGTGGACAACACCCTCGGCGACCGCAAACTGCTGCCCACCCGATACGGGTTGTTTGACTAAGTGAGTGTATCAAACCTTGAATTCAGGCACGGTTTACACGGATATTAACGGAATTACCCCCCTATAAAACCGCTTTATCCGCGCAATCCGTGCCTGAAAT
Organism: Bacteroides sp.; assembly: GCA_017471925.1. Classification (GTDB taxonomy): domain Bacteria; phylum Bacteroidota; class Bacteroidia; order Bacteroidales; family Bacteroidaceae; genus Bacteroides. Next base: position 9,233 of record JAFURM010000007.1, on the reverse strand, counting down.
ATGAATAAGAGTCTGTTTTGAATTTATTCCGCCTTTTTATGAGGAGTCTTTTCGAGATATTTTGGTTGTTCTTTCAAGGAGCATAGCGGGCTATGTGACGAGAAAGAACGGACAAAAGAGCCGAATAGAAACTCATGGAAAGCGAATAATAAAAGAATGGAATAAATTCAAAACAGACTCTAAGTTGATTCTAAAAGAGTGCCTCAATGCCGGCGGCCTGATACCAAGAGGTTTGGCTATAGACAGAGAGGGCTGCAGCCTTCAGTGAAGAAGGAAGGTAATGGGAGACACCGTTGGTACCCTCCATAGAGAAGGTGTTGCCGTAACTGGAGTAATTCTTCTCCGTAGTGTTCCAATAAATACGTGCTGCATCGAAGGCCTGCTTCCAGGAGAGATAGGCGGCTTCGTCAGCCACGGCCTGTACCAGTTGCTGCATGTCATAGTAACGGTGATTGCTGGAAGAGGAGCGTTTGTCATAATTGAAGAGATCGGCTGCCAAGGCTTCCACGTCAGCCTCCCGTCCGGCCAAAGCCTGTCGGGTAGCCACAGCCAAATCTTGCAGGGCACTGCTCTTCAGGACGGCAACAGAGACACCGGCACGCCAGTTTCCGTCGCTATCATCTGCGTTCCAATCTCCCACCTCAATTGTCTTGTCATAGCGAGCGGCATAATATTCATAATAGGCTGCTGCTATTCCCGTAGCCGCATTGTCGGCAAACATGCAGGGCACAACGACCTGATAGGGAGCACCGGGTCCGGGAATTTCCGTAGGCGAAGCGATGAAGTAATCGGCACACTCGCGCAATTCATAAGCCACCTCCACAGCCTGCATGAAGCAGGCATCAAAAAGGATAAAGTCCAGATGGGGAGCCACCTGTAAGGCTGTCCTCAAATCGGCAATGTTCATATACTGTTCGGAACCGCTGGCATCATAGTCCTGTCCTATCCATCGCGTTTGGGGATTGGAAGAGGGTATCCATCCGTCGCCATGCGACCAGAAGACGAAACCATACTTGTCGGCCTGATAGTCGGCAGAGGCGAAAGCATCGGTCAGAACCTCCTGCATCTCGGTCAGTCCCACCGAATTGCGGTCGGCACCGGGATAGGTCTTCAGCAGTTTCTCGCCCGATGTACCATCTTTCTTTATCACCAGCTCCACCAAGCGGGCCTCTCCCCCAAAATCTATGTAGACCAAGAGATGGGTATGCTCCTGCTGCACGGCCTGCACGCCCTCCAACATCTCGGCCAAATCATCACGCCCAAAAGATGTCAGACTGTTGTCTGCGGCCATATAGACCAATACCGTCTGTCTGTAGGGGGGCACTACGGGAGTATCATCATCGTCCTTGTCACCGCAAGCCACAGGTAGCAGAGAGACAAGAAGGAAGAAAAGCAGGTGTAGGAAGTGGATGCTACGCATAGGGGATAAATGTTAATGTACCTGATGGAGTGAGACGAAGAGAGCAGATTACTCTTCGGGTTTCTTGAAGGAGAAGAGTTCGGGAGAGATGGCCTCCAGCTTCATCTTGCTCTTCTTGTACTTGGCCATCACCTTGCGTGCCTCCTTGTCGAGTTTGGCCTTGTTCTCCGAGAAGTAAATCATGCAGGTATAGTTGGGCTTCTGCCTTTCAAACTCCAGATAGTTCTTCAACTGATAGGAGTATTGGTCACGCTGGGGCAGGAAGCCCTTCTTCAGCTGTACACTATCCAAGGGTTGGATTTCCGTGTAGTAGACAATGGAATCATTGAACGATGCGGCTATACCAAAGGCGTAGACAGGCTTCTCCTTTTTCATGGTGGATGCCGTTCCCACCATCAGAATCAGTGCCATAATCAGCAGCAGGCTACTGTATTTCTTCATAAGTCAACTGTTTTTATTGGGTTTTCACTTTCGCGGCAAAGGTAACAAAAAAAACCGGACGCTCCTACAGAGTATCCGGTTTTCCATTCGTTTTTATTGTCGGAAACTGATATTTCTCACTTATCCCAAGTAAGATTTGAGCAATTTGCTACGATTACTTTGTCTTAATCTTCTGATAGCCTTTTCCTTAATCTGGCGTACACGCTCACGTGTGAGTCCAAACTTGTCGCCGATTTCTTCCAGTGTCATTTCCTGTTGTCCGATACCGAAAAACATCTGTATGATTTCTTTTTCGCGCTCGGTCAGCGTAGAAAGAGCTCTATCAATTTCCCTCGCAAGAGACTCGTTCACCAACGAGCGGTCGGCCATGGGGGAGTCGTCGTTGACCAACACATCCAGCAGGCTGTTGTCTTCGCCTTCCACGAAGGGGGCATCCACGGAGATGTGGCGGCCCGAGACTTTCAGCGTATCCGAAATCTTGTCCACGGGGATATCCAGTTCATTGGCCAGTTCTTCGGGTGACGGACGGCGCTCATTCTCCTGCTCGAACTTGGAGAAAGCCTTGCTGATCTTGTTCAATGACCCCACCTGGTTCAAGGGGAGGCGCACGATACGTGACTGTTCGGCCAAAGCTTGCAGGATAGACTGGCGTATCCACCACACGGCGTAACTGATGAACTTGAAACCGCGTGTTTCATCAAACTTCTCGGCAGCCTTTATCAAACCCAGGTTGCCCTCGTTAATCAAGTCGGGCAAGCTCAATCCTTGGTTCTGATACTGCTTGGCTACGGAGACGACGAAACGCAAGTTAGCGCGGGTCAGTTTCTCCAATGCCACACGGTCACCCTTGCGGATGCGTTGGGCGAGTTCCACCTCTTCTTCCACAGTAATCAGGTCCTCACGGCCTATTTCCTGCAGATACTTATCCAAAGAGGCACTCTCGCGGTTGGTGATACTTTTGGTAATTTTTAATTGTCTCATTCTTCTAAAACAGATTTGGGCGCAAAGATACGACTTTTAATTGGTTTTTAATGGGTCTCTCTGCACTTTTTGAGTAGATTTAACGCGCGGTTCTATCACTCATCCACACCATCCGTGCCTGAAAGAATGGGTCAACGGAATGCTCAGTTTATTCCTGAGCACTCAAATCCACCGCATAGTTTCCGCGCTTGCCGCTGGGGAATACACCCGAAATCCACAGCACAGGCTCGGCCGACTTGGCTGCTGCCTTCATCACCTTCTCCAGGTCTTCCACGCTCTTCATCTGCTGGCCGTTGGCCTTCAGGATGATGAAGTTCTTGGCGATGCCGGCTTCGGCCACGCGTCCCTTGGTCACTGCCGTGACTTGGAGACCATACCCCAGGTTGAGTTCCTTCTTCAGTTCATCGCTGACAGGTTTGAAGGCCGCACCGAGAATCTCCATATCGGTGTTCTTCACCACCTTCGTCGTGCCCTGCTCGTTCTTCAGCAGCACTTCCACGGTCTTCTCTTTCTTGTCACGAATCAGTTTCACCTTGGTCTTGTCGCCGGGGCGATGCTTGGCCAGGGCTTCCTGCAGGTCGGCAAACTTGCGCACGGGTTTTCCATCCATACCCACAATGACGTCACCCACCTGAATGTCGGCACCTGCAGCCGAGCTGCCTTCCACGATTTCATTCACCAGCAAGCCGTCCACCACGCCGGCCCTGTCGCGTGCCTCTTTCTTCAGGTCACTGAGTTTCTTGCCGGTATTGTCGGTGCGCTGCGTGTCTCCGGCCTCCTCCACGAGGGGCAACACAGCCACACCCAGCTTGGCACGCTGCACGGCACCATACTGCGTCAGGTCGGACACCACTTTGGTCATGATGCTGGTGGGGATGGCAAATCCATATCCGGTGTTGGAACCGGTGGGGGAATAAAGGGCGGCATTGATGCCTACCAGTTCGCCGGCAGCATTCACCAGCGCACCGCCACTGTTCCCCTGATTGATGGCTGCATCGGTCTGGATGTAAGACTCAATGCTCTTTTCGCCCATGCCCAACGCACGTGCCTTGGCACTGACGATGCCGGCTGTAACGGTAGAGGTCAGGTTGAAGGGGTTGCCCACAGCCAGTACCCATTCACCAATCTTCAGGGCATCCGAGTCACCAATGGGAATGACGGGGAAGTCATCGCCCTCAATCTTGATGAGTGCCAGGTCGGTATCTTCGTCCGTACCGATGATGCGTCCCTTCAGCTGACGGTTGTCGTTGAGGGTAACGCTGATTTCGTCGGCACCGGCCACCACATGGTTGTTGGTCACGATGTAGCCATCCTTCTTGATGATGACGCCCGAGCCGAAGCCGGTGCGTTCAGGAGTCTCCACCTTACGTCTCTGCGTGCCTCTCCGTCCGCCGAAAAACTCGCCGAAGAAGTCCATGAAGGGGTCGTTCACCTCTACCTCCTGCACTTTGGAACTTTGCGTGGCACGGATGTGCACCACGGCATGAACGGAATTTTCGGCAGCCACCGTCAGGTCCACCGGTTGGGCGGCAGCTGCGGAAAAGGCAGCGGTGCGCACGTTGGCATTCCGTGTAAACAGGTCGTCTTCGATTACCTGATGACCTTGAGCTGTCAGGGAGGAATCCTGACGCATCATTTTATAAGTAGTGAATCCGGCTACTCCGGAACTGAGAATTGCTACGGATGCAATCCCAAGAATCATTTTTGTTGTCTGTCTCATACGCTTTACTTTATTGCTTTAAAGTGTTAATATTCGGGTTCTATTTAACATTCTGGCGTTAAAATAACGACAAAAATCATTCACTTCACCCGTTTGTCACGCTTTTTTCTTCTCTTTTAACAGAGGAAAAACGGTGGTTAACAGCACTTAACTGCGCCGCCTGCCAAATTAGCATTTCTTGCCACTTGCTGACATGTTAAAACGTCAGTCCGCATAGAAGGGATTGGTCTCCGTGGTGTTTATCCCCTCCACTCGGTTGACATAGGGCAAAACGCGGTTGGCATAGAGCAGGCGCCCCAGGTTGAAAGCATCGAAAAGCGGGTCTTCCGCATCGAGGCTGCTGACGTGCACATCGCCTTGCGAATGGATGAAGCGTGCCCCGCCCAGCGAGATGCCCACATGGGTCACCCGTTCGCGCTCGCCCTCCACGGCCTTGCGTCCGAAGAAAATCAGGTCGCCGGGTTGCAGATTGCCGAAGTCGGGAGCTATCTGCAACCGCTCGCCCACCTTGGCCTGCTGTGAGGCATCGCGTGGCAGGAAGATGTCGTGCATGAAGAAGACCGTCCTCACCAGCCCGCTGCAGTCCACTCCCTTCGAAGAGGTTCCCGCCCAAAGGTAGGGCACGCCCATCAGCGTATAGGCATCGGCCACGATGGAGGCGGCATCCTGCTTCAGTTGTTTCCGCCACTCCCGTTCACGGAGAGCCACTTTTCGGGAGAGGTAGCCCGTGCGTCCGTCGGGATAGGCCACCCGGTAGTACTTGCCCTTTGTCTCCAGCAGTTTCAGGCGGCAACCCGCCACCACGTCCGCTACTGCCTGGGAGCACTCGTCGGCCTTCATGCGGACCACTCCATAATGAGCCTTCACCACCACCTTCTCGGCCCTGTTCCATGCCGCCATGTCGTCATCCGTCAAGAGAGTGACGGCCTTTTTATGCACCCATCCCGTGTAGGCATCGGGCAGTTGCACCCGATACCAGCGTTCATCGCCCAGGATGCGTACCGGCATCCCCAGCAGTCCCTGCGTGGTCATCTCCGAAGCAAAGTCGGCTTTGGCGTGGATGTTGCACACCGAGAGGTTCACCACCCCCCATTGTCCGGCCTGTGCCAGGGCACTCTGCACGAGCCCCAGGAGTGCCGGGAGGAGCATCCAGATCTTTCTGTTCATCATCATTGGTCTATACATTGGTTTATGACATACAAATATAAGAAAGGTGTGGCATTTCCTCCAAGCGACAGGCGTTTTTTTTCAAGAATAGCTTGTCCGTTGCGACAATAGCCGTATCTTTGCGGCCTACGGTTCTAAAAACAGTTTGAGATAAATGAAGAGACACAGTTTGAACGAATGGATAGCCGCCACAAGGCCCTGGTCCTACCCCGCTTCGGCCATGCCGGTGGCCGTAACACTGGCCTACCTCTACTGGGCGGGCCATGCCCCCAACCTGCTCAACGGTCTTTGGGCCTTGCTGAACATCATCCTTTTCCATGCCGCAGGCAACACCTGGAGCGACTACTTCGACCACAAGCACAAGGTGGATGCCGAGGACACCTTCGGTGCCAAGACCCTGACAAGCGGACAGTTCACCCCACGGGAAATCTTCCGTCTCTCCCTGGGACTGCTGGCCGCAGCACTGATGGGAGGCGTGTTGCTGACGCTACGCACGGGATGGCCGTTGCTGGCCATAGGAGCGGCAGGCGCTCTCTGCTCCCTGCTCTACCCCAAGTTGAAATATTGCGCCTGGGGCGATGCGGTCATCTATGTCACCTATGCCCTGCTGCCCACCCTGGGCACCTCCTTCGTGACTACCGGAGCGTTCCATCCCGAAGCGCTGTGGATAACCCTGCCCAGCGGACTGATTACGGTGGCCATTCTCCATGCCAACAACACGCGTGACGTGGCAACCGACCGGCGGGCCGGCATCCGCACACTGGCCATGAACATCGGTCCCAAGGCATCCACAGTGGTGTATATGCTTGAGGTGCTGCTGCCCTACCCGCTCGTGCTGTGCTACGTGCTGACCGGCATGCTGCCCTGGTGGGCACTGGCCGTGCTGCTCTCCCTGCCCATAGCCATCGGCAACTGCAGTGCCGCCCTCCGCGCCAACCGTGAAGGGAGCAACCAAGCCATCGGCAATCTGGACGAAAGGAGTGCCCAGCTGCAGCTCCTCTTTAACCTTCTGCTGCTATTGACGGCGGCAGGCAAACTGTTCGGGGCCTCTCCCGCCATCTGATTATGGACCAATTACTCCCAAACACATGAAACAGCTCTCTATCACCATCCTGCTGGCTTTCGTCCTGTGGACCGTCATGTTCTCGCCCTGGACAGCCCCCTACGTAAACTTCTGGTGGGCCATGACCGGTTCGGCCGCCACATTGGCCCTGTTGGCCACACTCTTTCGTCCGCGCTGGCATCGGGAACTCTCCTTCACCCCCTCCAATCTGCTGTGGGGTATAGCCATCGCCGTGGCTCTGTGGGGGGTGTTCTGGATTGGCGACAAGGTTTCCTCTTGGCTGTTCCAGTTTGCCCGTCCCCAGGTGGACAGCATCTATGGTATGAAGAGCGGCGAGTCTCCCTGGCTGCTCACGGGGCTGATGCTGTTCATCATCGGTCCTGCCGAGGAAATCTTCTGGCGCGGCTACGTGCAGCATGAACTGTCGCGACGTTGGAACGCCAACCTCGGTTTCATCGTCACCACCGCCATCTATGCCCTGGTACACGCGGGGTCGTGCAACTTCATGCTCACCATGGCAGCCCTGGTGGCCGGCGTGGCGTGGGGTGCCCTCTACCGCTTCTTTCCCCAACGCTTTGCGGCCATCCTCCTCTCCCACGCCCTGTGGGACGTGGCGGTCTTCATCTGGTTTCCTATATGAAAACGGGATACTGTTTTTGCCGCTGTATATGACACCGTTGGTGTAACTTTTCCGCAGGTGGTAAAGTCATTTTAACGCCCTGTGTTGCACTTACAGACACAATAGAGCTTTCTTCCCCAATAATATATACTGCAAGTGCCAACGAAGTATATATTACTTGGGCAATGAATATATACTGCCCTAAGTCAGTTACTCCGTCTTCACCAGCGCAGGATTGCCCTATAAATCATTTATTGCTTTATTCCGGATCATAATAGCCATTCTCGTCGCCAATCTTTACAGTACCGCCGTTACCGACCCATACGCCGCCAATTCGCCAATATTATGCTGACTGCCATGATATCCTTTACCGAGAACATAAGCAGCAAATTCATTAAAATCTGATGGAATCGACCACTTTGCAATCATTTCATCCAGTTCCGCCTGAGTTACATCGGTAAACATGATCCTCCCCATATTAACGCAATTTTCAGAATTGCCCACGCCCGGTCCTATCATTGCTGCATAATAGAAGTACGTACTTTCCGCCATAGAAAGATTCAATTCGGTGTTCGTAATGATGATATCTTCCATATTGCCGCCGTAGTTGTAGTCGCCATTAGAGCCCGTAGAGTATTTGAAACTACCCGCACCGATTACGGAAGCATAACCATCGCCATTGTTACTCGCCGTAATCTCAGAATTAATGAGAGTAATATTACCCATTGTAACACCAAATGAACCCATACCTATGGCAGCCGCATGTGAATAATCGTCGTTGACGGAGTTGACAGCATCATAACCGCCTGCCGCAGTAACGATGGAGTTTTCAATCAGGATATTTCCCATAGAGGCTTTGGCTGTTCCGATACCTGCGCCACTGAGATTGCTATCCGAAGAACAACTTCCCGTAGCATCCACACGGGCATTGCGGATGGTAATATCACCTGCGGTAACGCCGTTATTTGCGCCGATACCTGCATTGCCACCGCTTGATGTGACGGTCAGCTTATTGTTCTCTTGGGTAAGGTCGCCTTCAATGATTACGTTGGCGTTGTTACCAAGGGAGATACCGCCTTTCACGGTGTGCTTTGCATTACCTGTAGCAAGGAGCGTCAAGGTCTTACCGTCAGCCACAGTGATAGAACCGCCCAGCTTCACGCCGCTTGTACCGACCTCGAAGATTACGGTGGCATCGGCAGCAATATTCAACGTGACGTCTGTTCCGTCGCCGATGATTCGGCTATCTTCTGTGATGTTCACCGTTGCGCCATTGGTATATTGCGACAAATCAATGACCGGTCTTGCATCCAGCGCGTAGCTCTTATTGACGGCCGTTGTGTCGGTGGAAAATTTGTATTCAGCCAGGGCTGTTTCTCCCTGCTTCACACTTACCGTTGCGTCTTTAGCAAAGGAGCCATAGAGGTAGGTATTGCCTTTATCATCAGTGGTGAGGGTGTATGCCTCGGTTGCATCTTCGGTTGCCACCGTGGTCGCTCCTGCGGGAGTAAAGCCCGTGGTGATGACAGTCAAGGTCTGTTTTTCCAATCCTACGATACGCAGGCGGCTGTAGGTGCGTTTCACTCCAGCGAAGCTGATGCTGATTGTGTTGTTTTTTACTTGACAATCAAATGCCACAAGATATTCTGTCATTCCATACAGCATACCTGTTCTCAAGTTCATCGTGTTGCCTGTCACCTCGTTGCACGGTGCATAGTAGGCGCAGACGGTGGGCTTCTCATTTTCGAGGTACAAGAGGCTGCCGTTCAAGTTCCACTGGTAGCCGTTGTAGATGAGTGTGGCGTACTGTGTGCCATACTTT
>JAFURM010000001.1 GCA_017471925.1 Bacteroides sp. | reverse complement strand
CGAAAATGGTTCTTTGAAACGCATTCTGTTTGATGGCGGCTACATCGAAGGAGGAGTCTACCACTTCTACCTCACCGACTATCTCGGCAATGTCAGCACCGTGGCCGATGCCACCGGCAACCTTGTCCAGCAGAACCGTTATTACCCCTTCGGCCTCCCTACTGCCGAAACGGGCAACAGCGAGCAGGACAAGCAGCCCTACAAGTACAACGGCAAGGAACTGGACCGCACGAACGGCCTGAACTGGTACGACTACGGCGCACGCATGTATGACCCCGCCCTCTGCCGCTTCCTGACAATGGACCCGCTGGCGGAGAAACGTTATCCTTTTTCGCCATATACCTATGCAAGTTGTAATCCTGTGAATCGAGTAGACCCCAATGGAATGCTTGATGATTGGGTGAGAAATAAGGAAACTGATGAATATGTATGGATGGATAATGTGACTTCAGAAAACGACACTCCGGAAGGTTATTGGTATGTGGGAAGTAATGATGAGGATATTTTGAAAGATTTGAATCTGATTACAGAGTTTGATAGCCAAACATCTGTTAATAAGGGGTTTGGTGTGGATGGTGATGAAGGCGTGGTTCTTATAATGGGATCAAACGTAGTAACAAAGAGTAGTTTGTTTGTATCTGCTGATATTTCTCAAAAGCAAGAGAATGTATCGCCCAATAATGTTAATGGAAAAACATTTGAAGGTGTAACTTTTACTACAAATGTGTCTCAAACAGCTATGGGTGCTAATGCGGACTATTCTTCGTTGCCACAAGGTCATTTTACTGTTGGATATGGAACAATGCATTCTGCTCCATTGCTTCATCCGCAAAAACCTGTTGTATACCAACAAGGAATGACTCCCAAAACAGCCTCTATTCATTTTTCGGCAGGAAGTATAAACAGGAATAAATATTTTAGTACAGCAGCCATAAAAATGGGAACTACAAATGCTAACTTGCTTTATACGAAGCCTGTCAATATAGAGTGGAACCTAATGCGAAATTTATTATTTGTGTCAAAATGAAATATTTGTTACTTGTATTATTTGCATTTTCATGTATGAGTTGTTCTACTCATGCGGAGAAGGGGAAAGGAGAAATGGTAAAGGACTCAGTGCTGTATAGGAAATATAAAACAGGCATTGCAGAACTTAGGTCTCGATATGAAATGTATTGTTTAGACAATCCTTCGGATTCGGAAATCGCTCAGAATATGTCTGACTCTGTTTTATCGCTTATAGATTCTGCCCTAGTCTACTTTCCTGACTTCTATTCGGCAGCTCTGTTCTTAGAACTTAAAATCCGTTTCTTGTGTGAACGGAATCGTTTTGATGAAGCAATCAGGACAGTTTCCAAACGAAAGGAATGGAATCTAAGCGGAGATTCGCTTTATCCATACAGAAAGATACTTCTGAATAGGCTTAAAGCGATGAAAGGCTCACATGAACAAAATATTGTAGACAAGCATAAATATCTTGGAGCAAACATAAAGTTGCTACAGGAGTATTGGGATGCACATAATGATGAAATTTGTGAGTACATGCATATCAGTGCTAAAAGAGAAGCATTGAAAGGACCTTATTTTGTTTGCCTGCTGCAATATTATCGTTACTATTCTGCGTTATATGGAATTGATGAGGCATATAAGAAATTGAGTGAGTTGCAAAATATAGAGCCTGTACTGCTTTCTTTTATAGAAGATGAAATTACACGAGATATCATGCTTTATCCTTAGCTACTTTTTAAACGCTTAGGTGGCATAATCTAATCATTTGTTAATAGCCGTTGCTGTCCGCTCTTTTTCTGATGGCAACGGTTTTCTCCTTTATATTATCGCACCATGAAACATTGAAATAAACAGTAATCTGTAGGACTGCAACGACTTCCGTCAAGGCTCCACCGCCTCCACACACTACTGTCCATCGTTTATCCCTTCAGCCACTTGTAGATGCGTCTGCTGACATCGTCGTATCGTCGCGGTGCTATGGCGTGGGTGGCGGGTTCGAAGAGTGACACTTCCTCCTGGGGGTCTCCGTTCTGGTCGGGATAGAGCAGCATGATGCTGCCCGCTCCGAAGTATCGGGTTATCTGCAGGGGCAGGCGTTCGAAGGCAGGGTCGTAGGAGATGAATCCGCGGCGTGCGCTGACGATGACGGTCAGGTGGTCTTCGCTCACGTGTGACGTCAGCATCAGCAGGTCTTCCCAACTTTCCAGGTCGGCATATTCGGCCCTTACGCCGGGGTGCATCTTCTCCATGTATCCCCTGATGTAGCGTGAGGTGTCGGGGTGGGCGTGGAAGTGCATGCGGCAGGCCAGCTGGCGTCCCATGCGTCCCAGGTGTTCCAGCCACTTGTAGAAGCCCACTTCATATTCGGCCTTCGGGGGGACGGCCACGCTGACGTGCCGCCAGGCCATCGGCTCGGTCAGGCAGCGCACCAGCATCACTTCGCGCCGGGTGGCCTTCAGCAGGCTGGCGGCTATGGAGCCGAAGAAGGAGTCGGCGGGTCCGGCCTTGTGGTGCAGTCCCAGAACCACTTCGCCTGCCTCCTGTTCCTTCATGGTGTGCACGATGCCCGAGGCGATGTTGTTGCTCACGCGTATCATGGTCTTCATCTTCACTCCGGCGGCGGCAGCTGCTGTGCGTGCCTTTTCCAGGTTGCGGGCGGCCAGTCGGCGCTGCCTTTCACCGTCGGGCGCGTCGTCTTCGTCATAGGTCACCTGCATCCCCGTCAGTCCCACCTCAGTGCGCGGGTTGCGTATCATCATGCCCACCTGTGTCAGGGCCTCCACGGTGGCAGGGTTGGCCAGGGCCACGAGACAGCGTCCGTGGCTGCTTCCGCGGTTGTCTTCCAAGGTGGAGTCGGTCAGGGCGATGTTGCGCGATGCTTTTTCCGTGGCCAAGGAGCTGAGTATGCACGACACGAGTATCAGCATCACGGTGCCGTTCAGCAGGTTGTCGTCCATCAGTTTCACTCCCGGCTGCAGTTCCAGTCCTGTACCCACCATCACCATGGCCAGTGCTCCGGCTGCGTGGGCGTTGGTCAGGCCGAACATCATGTTGCGTGCGTCCTTGTTCAGGCGGAAGAACTTTTGGGTGGCTGCTGCGGCCAGCCATTTGGAGGCTGTGGCCACTGCCACCATCGTGGCCATCACGCCCAGGCTTCCGCCGCTGCCCTGCGTCATGGCTTTCAGGTTGATGATCATGCCCACTCCGATGAGGAAGTAGGGGATGAACAGGGCGTTTCCCACGAACTCTATGCGGTTCATCAGGGGCGACATGCGGGGTATCTGGCGGTTCACGGTGAGTCCCGTGAGGAAGGCTCCCAGCAGTCCCTCCAGTCCGGCCAGTTGTGCCAGTGCCGCACTCAGGAAGACGAGGGCCAGCACGAAGATGTATTGCATCACGCTGTCGTCATACTTCCTGAAGAACCATCGGGCCAGCTTAGGGAAGACGGCTATCACCACGGCTCCATAGGCTGCGCACTTCAGGGCGAAGAGTGTCCAGAAGAGGGCACCTCCTCCTCCCGTATGTGCACCGACCAGTGCGGCCAGTATCAGCAGGGCCAGCATGGTGGCCAGTGCCGTGGCTACGATGGAGAGGCCCACACTGGGGTGGCGTCCGGCTCCATAACGTCCCACGATGGGATAGGCCACCAGCGTGTGGCTGGCCATGATGCAGGCCAGCAGCAGGGCGGCCTGCCACTCCAGCCCCATCAGCATCCGTCCCGCCATCAGGCCGCAGGCAAAGGGCAGTCCGAAGGTCAGCACGCCGAAGGTCAGCCCCCGGCGCCAGTGTCGCTCCAGGCTGGCCATGTCCATCTCCAGTCCGGCCAGGAACATGATGTAATAGATGCCCACCTTGCCGAACAGTTCGAAGCTGCTGTCGCGCTCCAGCAGGTTCAGGCAGTGAGGGCCTACCAGTATGCCTGCCAATATCAGTCCCACCACGTGCGGAATCCTGAGACGGCCCAGCAGCAGGGGAGCCGTCAGGATGATGGCCAGTACCAGGAAGAATATCCAGGTGGGGTCCGAGATGGGGAGTGAGAACAGAAAGAGAGGATAAGAACCGGACATAGAAGACAGTATTTAGAGGTTTGGGCTGCAAAATAACAAAAAAGTTTTCATTTTATGCGTTATCATACAGCATTTTGTTATAAATTTGCGCCCAATTAATAACATAAAGTGATATTAACAACTAAAAAAGAATAGAATGAAAGTAGCAATTGTTGGAGCAAGTGGAGCCGTTGGACAGGAGTTCCTTCGTGTGCTCGATGAGCGTAATTTCCCGTTGGATGAGTTGGTCTTGTTTGGTTCGAAGCGTAGTGCCGGCAGCAAATACACCTTCCGTGGTAAAGAAATCGAGGTGAAACTCTTGCAACATAACGATGACTTCCAGGGTGTTGATATCGCTTTCACGTCGGCAGGTGCAGGCACCTCCCGTGAGTTTGCCGAGACCATCACCAAGCATGGTGCCATCATGATAGACAATTCCAGTGCCTTCCGCATGGACCAGGATGTGCCCTTGGTAGTGCCCGAGGTGAATCCCGAGGATGCCCTGAAGCGTCCGCGCGGCATCATCGCCAACCCTAACTGTACCACCATCCAGATGGTTGTGGCCTTGAAGGCCATTGAACAGTTGTCCCACATCAAGACCGTGCACGTCTCCACCTATCAGGCTGCCAGCGGTGCAGGTGCGGCCGCCATGGACGAGCTGTATGAGCAATATCGCCAGGTACTGGCCGGCGAGCCGGTGAAGGTGGAGAAGTTTGCCTATCAGCTGGCCTTCAACCTCATTCCCCAGATAGACGTGTTTACGGACAACGGCTATACAAAGGAGGAGATGAAGATGTATAACGAAACGCGCAAGATTATGCACAGCGACGTGAAGGTGAGTGCCACCTGCGTGCGTGTGCCCGCCCTGCGTTCCCATTCAGAGAGCATCTGGTTAGAGACCGAGCGTCCCATCAGCGTGGCCGAGGCCCGTGAAGCGTTTGCCCAGGGCGAAGGTCTGGTGTTGATGGACAATCCTGCCGAGAAGGAGTATCCCATGCCCCTCTTCCTGGCCGGAAAAGACCCCGTCTACGTGGGCCGCATCCGCAAGGACCTGTCCAACGAGAACGGCCTCGCCTTCTGGATTGTGGGCGACCAGATAAAGAAAGGTGCGGCCTTGAACGCCGTGCAGATAGCCGAATGGCTCATCAAGCATTCATGATTCATCTCTCCCTCATTCATCATAAAAAACATCATAGAGCATGGCCAATGACATGACGGTAAAAGAACTGGAGCAAGTGGTAGTGCGCTTCTCCGGTGACTCCGGCGACGGAATGCAGCTCGCCGGCAACATATTTTCTACAGTTTCGGCTACGGTGGGAAACGACATCAGTACCTTCCCCGACTATCCGGCAGACATCCGCGCCCCGCAAGGCTCGCTCACCGGTGTATCGGGTTTCCAGGTACACATCGGTGCGGACAAGGTCTATACGCCCGGCGACAAGTGTGACGTACTGGTGGCCATGAACGCCGCCGCCCTCAAGACACAGTACAAGTTTGCCAAACCCACTGCCTGCATCATCATAGACACCGACGCCTTCCGGGCGAGTGATCTGGAAAAGGCGGCTTTCAAGACCGACAATCCCATAGAAGAGATGGGCATCAAGCAAGATGTCATTGCCGCCCCCATCACGCAGATGGTGAAAGACTGCCTGGCCGACACGGGCATGGACAACAAGTCTATGCTGAAGTGTCGCAACATGTTTGCCGTGGGACTCGTGTGCTGGCTTTTCAACCGCGACCTGAAGATTGCCGAAGACTTTATTCGTGAGAAGTTCGCCAAGAAGCCCGAAGTGGCCGAGGCCAACATCAAGGTGATACATGCCGGATATGACTACGGACACAACACCCACAGCTCCGTGGCCCACACCTATCGCATAGAGAGCAAGAGCACCGTGCCCGGCCGCTACATGGACATTACGGGCAACAAGGCTACAGCCTATGGCTTCATCGCAGCCGCCGAAAAGGCCGGCCTGAAGCTCTACCTCGGTTCCTATCCCATCACGCCGGCCACCGACGTGCTCCATGAACTCTCCAAGCACAAGTCACTCGGCGTGATGACCGTGCAGTGTGAAGACGAGATTGCCGGATGTGCATCGGCCGTGGGTGCCTCCTATGCCGGTGCACTGGCCGTGACCTCCACCTCAGGCCCCGGTATCTGCCTGAAGAGCGAGGCCATGAACCTGGCCGTCATCATGGAACTGCCGCTGGTGGTGCTGGACGTGCAGCGTGGCGGACCCGCCACCGGACTGCCCACCAAGAGCGAGCAGACCGACCTGCTGCAAGTGCTCTTCGGACGTAACGGCGAAAGCCCCATGCCGGTGATTGCCGCCACTTCGCCCACCGACTGCTTTGAATCGGCCTATGCAGCCTCTAAGATAGCCTTGGAGCACATGACCCCCGTGGTGCTGCTTACCGACGCTTTCGTGGCCAACGGTTCCGCCTCCTGGAAACTGCCCCGACTGGCCGACTATCCCGCCATCAATCCCCCCTATGTGAAACCGGAAATGCAAGGCTCCTGGACTCCCTATCAGCGCGATGAGCAGACCGGAGTACGCTATTGGGCCATCCCCGGTACGGAAGGCTTCACCCATATCCTCGGCGGACTGGAGAAGGACAACAAGACCGGTGCCATCTCCACCGACCCTGAGAACCATCACCTGATGACCCGTCTCCGTCAGGAGAAGATAGCCCGGATAGAGGTGCCCGACGTGGAAGTGCTGGGCGACAAGGAGGATGCCGAGTTGCTCATCGTGGGCTTCGGAGGTACTTACGGCCATCTGCATGCCGCCATGGACGAAATGAGAGCGGCCGGCAAAAAGGTGGCCCTGGCACACTTCAAGTTCATCAACCCTCTGCCCAAGAATACGGCCGAGGTGCTGAAGAAATACCCCAAGGTCGTAGTGGCCGAGCAGAACATGGGACAGTTTGCCGCCTATCTCCGCATGAAGGTGGACAACTTCGTGCCCCGTCAGTTCAATGAAGTCAAGGGCCAGCCCTTCGTGGTGGCCGAACTGGTCAAGGCATTCAATGAGATGCTGGAACAATAATCAATCTCCCTTTAACCAATCAGGTAAATACGATGAACGAATATACAGCAAAAGACTATAAGAAGGGACAACCCCGCTGGTGTCCCGGTTGCGGTGACCACTTTTTCCTGGCCTCACTGCACAAGGCAATGGCCGAAATCGGCGTAGCTCCCCATGACATTGCCGTCATCTCGGGTATCGGCTGTTCCAGCCGTCTGCCTCACTACATGAACACCTATGGCATGAACACCATTCATGGGCGCGCGGCTGCCATCGCCACCGGCTGCAAGGTGACCAATCCCCAGCTTGCCGTGTGGCAGGTGTCGGGCGACGGTGACGGCATGGCCATCGGAGGCAACCACTTCATCCATGCCAACCGCCGCAACATAGACCTCAACATGATTCTGCTGAACAACCGCATCTATGGCCTCACCAAGGGGCAGTATTCGCCCACATCGCCGCGCGGGTTCGTCAGCAAGTCCTCTCCCTATGGCACCGTGGAAGACCCCTTCCATCCGGCTGAGCTATGCTTCGGTGCACGCGGACATTTCTTCGCCCGTGCCGTGGCTACCGATGCCCCCGGAACTGTGGAGGTGCTGAAGGCCGCCTATCGCCACAAGGGTGCCTCTGTCTGTGAAATCATGCAGAACTGTGTCATCTTCAATAACGGTACCCACGATTCCATCTACAGCAAGGAGGGACGTGCCAAGAATGCCATCTACGTGGAGCACGGCAAGCCGCTCATCTTCGGCGAGAACCGTGAGTACGGTCTGATACAGGAAGGCTTTGGCCTGAAAGTCGTGAAGATTGGCGAAAACGGCATCACCGAAAACGACATCCTGGTACACGATGCCCATTGCGAAGACAACACCCTGCAGCTGAAACTGGCTCTCATGGAGGGTCCGGATTTCCCTATCGCCCTTGGTGTCATTCGCGACGTGGAGGCTCCCACCTATGACGAAGCCCTCCATGCCCAGATAGAAGAGGTCAGCGCCAAGAAGAAGTATCACAACTTCGAAGAGCTGCTGATGACCAACGACACTTGGGAAGTGAAGTAAACTTACCACTTTTTTCAGGCACGGCCTGCACGGAGACAACACGCTTTCAGTGTAGCTCCGTGCAGGTCGTGCCTGATTTTTTAGAACCTCATTTGTCACAAGGACTTTGTCATCCATCTCATCCGTGCCTACATTCGATGGTTGATACGAAATCTCACTACGCAACTTTTCCACCCTGCCGCTCCGCATCTTCCTCCCTATCGGGCTACGGATATGCCGTCTACAAAAGATAGCCTGTTCCGCTCTCTGAATAATCCAGATAACCATATACCGCCTTTTTTGAACCTTATCTCCACCCCGAAGCGGGGAGGAATGCTTACGTTTGCCCTCGAAACCAAACATTTCGACGTATGAGAAGCATTTCATTACCCCTCTGCCTGATGGTCCTGATGCTGGCTGTCGGCTGTAAACAAGAGAAGAGCGAAGCGGGCAAACCCGCGAACCCCGGTGTGGAGACTCCGGACGGAACCTCCGACTATCTGCCTACACCCAAAGAGACGGCTGTGGCTGTGCCTGATGGCTACAAGCTGGTCTGGAACGATGAGTTCAATGTCGACGGCCGTCCTTTGGATGCATGGACGTATGAAGAAGGATTTGTGCGCAACAAGGAACTGCAGTGGTATCAACCCGATAACGCCTCTGTCTCCCAGGGATGCCTGTGCATAGAGGGCCGCCGGGAGACGGTGCCCAATCCTGCCTATGATGCTTCCAGCAACGATTGGCGCAAGAACCGCCCGGAGGCCCGCTATACCTCGAGCTGTCTGCTTACCCGCGAAAGTTTCAATTTCCGCTACGGACGACTGGAAGTGAGAGCCAAGATTCCGGCCATCACGGGTGCCTGGCCGGCCATCTGGACATTGGGCAACATGTGGGATTGGCCGCTGAACGGCGAGATAGACGTGATGGAGTATTACCTCAAGAACGGTGAACCCGCCATCCTGGCCAATGCCTGCTGGGGCTCGGCACATGCCTGGACAGGCGTGTGGGACGAGGGTGTCATTCCCTTCACTCACTTCACGAAACGGGATGCCCGCTGGGCCGAAAAGTTCCACGTGTGGCGCATGGACTGGGACGAGAAGTTCATCCGCATCTTTTTAGACGACGAACTGATGAACGAGGTGGACCTCAGCCTTACCCGCAACCAAGGCTGGCAGGAGAACTATGAGAACCCCTTCAGCAACTCGGTAGAGGGATTCGGCCACTACATTCTGCTGAATCTGGCCCTGGGAGGCAACGGCGGAACGCCCGATGAAAGCCGCATGCCTTTTGTCTATCAGGTGGATTATGTCAGGGTGTTTCAGCAAAAATAGGTGACGGACAGCTAATTTGTGATGCATGATGTCAATGATTTCGGGGATTTGTTATACCTTTGTGGCATGAAAAAACTAAAAACCATTGCATTATGGAACAACCATTGATTATCTACAACACGTTAAATAGAAGAAAAGAACTCTTCAAGCCCCTGCACGCACCGCATGTAGGGATGTATGTCTGCGGTCCCACGGTCTATGGCGACCCTCATTTGGGCCATGCCCGTCCGGCCATTACCTTCGACCTGCTGTTCCGTTACCTGAAGCACTTGGGCTACAAGGTGCGCTACGTGCGCAACATCACCGATGTGGGCCATCTGGAACATGATGCCGATGAGGGTGAGGACAAGATAGCCAAGAAGGCCCGCTTGGAACAGTTGGAGCCGATGGAGGTGGCCCAGTACTACATCAACCGCTACCACCAGGCAATGGATGCGCTGAACGTGCTGCCGCCCAGCATCGAGCCCCATGCCAGCGGACATATCATCGAGCAAATTCAGCTGGTGAAGGAGATTCTGGACAATGGATATGCTTACGAGAGCCAAGGTTCGGTCTATTTTGACGTGGCCAAGTACAACAAAGACCATCATTATGGCAAACTGTCGGGCAGAAACCTGAACGACGTGCTGAATACCACCCGCGAGCTGGACGGTCAGGACGAGAAGCACAATCCGGCCGACTTTGCCTTGTGGAAGTGTGCCCAGCCGGAGCACATCATGCGCTGGCCCTCGCCCTGGAGCGACGGTTTCCCCGGTTGGCATTGTGAATGTACGGCTATGGGCCGCAAATACCTGGGTACCCACTTCGATATTCACGGTGGCGGCATGGACCTGGTCTTCCCCCACCATGAGTGTGAAATCGCGCAGTCCGTGGCCAGTCAGGGCGATGACATGGTGCACTATTGGATGCACAACAACATGATTACCATCAACGGACAGAAGATGGGCAAGTCATTGGGCAACTTCATCACGCTGAATGAGTTCTTCAGCGGCACGCACGAGAAGCTGACGCAGGCCTATACCCCCATGACCATCCGCTTCTTCATCCTGCAGGCACACTATCGCAGCACCGTGGACTTCAGTAACGAAGCGTTGCAGGCTGCCGAGAAGGGACTGGAACGACTGATGGACGCCATGAAGGGACTGGAGAAAATCACTCCTTCCGCCGCTTCCACCGTAGAGGTGAAGCCGCTGCGCGAGAAGTGCTATGAGGCCATGAACGACGACTTGAACTCGCCCATCGTCATTGCCCACCTCTTCGAGGGTGCCAAGATGATAAACAGCATCCTGGCCGGCAATGCCACCATTACTGCCGGCGACCTGGAAGAACTGAAGGAGACCTTCCGCCTCTTCTGTCAGGACATCCTGGGCCTGAAGAGCGAGGCTGCTTCCAATGCCGGACGCGAAGAGGCTTTCGGTAAGGTGGTGGACATGCTGCTGGAAGAGCGTGCCAAGGCCAAGGCCAACAAAGACTGGGCCACCAGCGACAAGATTCGCAACGAACTGACCGCCCTCGGCTTTGAAATCAAGGACGGCAAGGAGGGTGCCAGCTGGAAGCTGAACAGGTAAGCCTTGGAGTGTCAATAAGAGTCTGTTTTGAATTTATTCCGCCTTTTTATGAGGAGTCTTTTCGAGATATTTTGTTTGTACTTTCAAGGAGCATAGCGGGCTATGTGTCGAGAAAGAACGGGCAAAAGAGCCGAAAAGAAACTCATGGAAAGCGAATAATAAAAGAATGGAATAAATTCAAAACAGACTCTAAGTTAATCTTCCTCTACCACCGAGGTCAGCGGATAGCGGTTGCCTTCCACGCTTTTCAGGAAGGCTTTGGCCGACCCGATGTTGAGGAACATGTCGAGACGGATGGGAAGATGGTTGTCATCATCAGAGACGTAGAACGTGATGACTTCCTCTTCCTTTCCTTTTTTATTGTACTCCACGAAGGAGAAGACCAGGCAGCGATAGGTCACGTCGTTGTTGGCTTCTATCTCCTTTTTCCCCCGATAAATCAGAGTCTGTTCCTCCACCCTGCGGCCTGTGGCCATGGGGAAGTTGATTTTTTGCCCTTCGGCATAGTCGGAGGGGTCATAGGAGCGTGCCTGTGAGAGGATGCTGAGCATGTCGAAGATGCAGCGCGAGTCTTCGTAGGTCATCTCCTGCGTCTCGCGGTCGGCCGGTTTGTACCAGGTGCGTCGTTGCTTCACGTGAGCCAGTCCGTCGGAGTAGGAGAACCACGCTTCGTCCAGTGTGTGTCGCTTGCCCTCCTCGGCCGCCTTGGCAAAATAGATCGGTTCCAACTCCGGGGTGACGTAGCAGGTGAGGGTGTCCCTCATGCGGAAGATGCGGTCCAGACTCTTGCCGGTGACGCAGAGCAGGTCGAAACGGTAGGCCGGCTGGTTGTCATAGGTAGCAGCCGTAGTGGTGAGGCTGGCATGTCCCACCTTCTTCCAAAGAAAGGCCCAGTTGTAGTAGAGGTCATAGATGATCTTCTCACCGGGGTTGAAGGCCTTGTTCTCGGCCGTACACTGGGCCTGCACGGAGGGTATGGACAGCAGCAGAAGGAGTACTCCTGCAAGCGTTTTCCGCATCAAGGGGAGGAGAGGGGTAGCTTTTCTTGTCTTCATGTGCTTGTCAGTAGCGGCTGTTGCCCGAGTTGCGGTTGCCGGAACTGCTGTTGTTCCGTTTCTTCTTCTTGTCCTCTTCGGGCTTTTGTTTCTTCATATCGTTGGGCTTCTGCTTGTCTAACGGCAGTTCCAGTACGTCCCAGGTCTGGTTCAGCTCAAAGTTGGCCTTCAGTTCCAGAATCTGGGGATAATAGTACACCTCCTCGGGCTGCAGCTTGTCGGCATAGCGTCCGGTGTCCCACGTGCCGTTGCCGTTGCGGTCGTTCACGAGACGTGCGCCATACTTGCCAGGATTCAGGAAGTAGAAGTCGGCCTTGCCGTTGGTCAGTGGTACGGTGCGCACCACCTTGTCCTGAGCATCCAGCAGTTCCACATAGGCCGTCGGCAGGGCATTGGAGACATCAAAGAAAATGGCACCATAATCCTCCAGTTTCTTGGCTTTGAACTCCTTCTTTATCTTGTCGGTGAAGAGGCCGTATATGCCGTGGAAGGCGGTGGAGTCCACCAGGAAAGCGTAGCTGTTGTCCGGCAGCCAGTCTGCATAGATGTTGTAGAGCTTCAGGTCGAGCGAATCGCGCTGGATGTCGAAGGGAATCTCCTCCCACAGGGTATCCACCTTGTGCTGCAGATGTATGCCTGCCGTGTCGAAGGCGGCTATCGGCTCGCTGAAGGTCAGCGACAGGTAGTCGTAGACATCAATGGTGCCGGGTGCATAGACATCCACGGGCAGGAACTTGATGGTGGGTTCTTCCTCCACCTTTTCACCCTTGGCCCGTTTCTTCTCACGTTCCTTCTCCTTCTTCTCACGCTCCTTGGCTTCGCGTTCCAGTTCCTTTTCGGTTTTGGGACGTTGCTTGGAGACGAGCTTCAGAGTGTCCGTGCGGGGCACCAGCTGTTTCAGACTGTCGGTGTAGAGATAGCTGAGGCTCATTTGCAGCGTGTCAATCTTGTAGATGAGGGAGTCCTTTATCCAATAGTGCAGCGTGTCGTTGCGTCCGGTGGTCTGTTCCACGAGGAAAGCCTCGCGCTCGTCGAAGTTCAGTCCCTTGATCAGAGGCAGGCTGTCGGCCGGAGCCGTGAAGTAGAGGGAGAACTGGTTGGGTACCGGGCGTTCGCTCTTGGCCAGACGTTGGGCGAAGTGCTTCTCCTTGAAGCAGCGCAGCATGATGTCGTCGGGCAGGTAGTAGGTGTATTCGCGCTCCACAATGGTGTCCACGGTGAGCGAGTCTAACCAGGTGGTGTCCTGACGGATGCGCTGTTCCTGCGAGGGGATGATGAGCGAGTCGTGGAAGGCGATGACCTCGGCCGGCTGGGTGAAGGCGAAGTTCTGGTCGGCATCCTGCAGGGCGAAGATGTGATACTTGCCGGGTGCCACGCCACGGATGGAGAACTGTCCCCGGCTGTCTGTGCGTCCCACGCGCTCTAAGGGGAGGGTGGTGAAGGCCGAATCCTCCAGATTGGCGTAGAGTCCCACGAGTATGCCCTTTACCGGTTCCAGGTTGGAGGCGTTGAGCACCGTTCCGGCCACGGCCATGGTGTCCAGGCGGTCACCGGTGGAGAAGGTGAAGGTGAATCCCTGCAACGGGTTTCCTTCGTTGTTGTCCTGCACGGCATCCCCGAAGTCTATGGTATAGGTGGTGTTGGCTTTCAGGGTATCCAGCAGTTCCACGATGACCTTCTTGCTGCTGGCTTTCACCTCGGGCTGCTGCACCTGAGGCGGCGAGATGACAATCTTCTCGCCCGGCTTTTCCAGTTTGATATATTCATCGAACTCAATGCTGACTTTGTTCTTGTTGACATGAAGTTGGCCGGGTAGCGGCGTACTGGTGAGGAAGCGCGGGGGAGTCTCGTCGATGGGACCGCCCTCTAAGCGTCCGATGCTGGCACAGGAGTAGAGCACTCCCAGCACGATAGCCGGTAGTGCCACCCGACGCAGGAGCGTCTTTATCTTGGCAGGAGTGAATCTATTCTTTAACATGTTGCAAAAATAAAGGTTATCCGTCAAAAAACACCCATGCAGAGCGGCATTTTTGCCTAAGTTTTTGAAAGTTCTGCTTTTTTAGCCTATCTTCGCTCGATAAATCAAGACGACATGCTTATGCAGACCACTCTACTCCCCATCTATTTCGCCCCGCTGCAGGGTTACACTGAGGCGGCCTATCGTCAGGCCCATGCCCGCTTCTTCGGCGGCATCGAGAGCTATTATACCCCCTTTATCCGTCTGGAACGTGGCGAGGTGCGCCGCAAGGACCTGCGCGAACTGGAGCCCGAGAACAACCGCAGTCTTTCCCTGACGCCCCAACTCATTGCCGCCACCCCCGAGGTACTGGATGCCATCCTGCCTCACATCACGGCTCAGGGCTACCGTCAGGTGGACATCAACCTGGGCTGTCCCTTCCCCATGCTGGTCAAGCGGCACAACGGTGCCGGACTGCTTCCCTATGCCGAAGAGATAGAGGCCCTGCTCCGTCATGCCATTAACAACTATCCCGACATAAAGTTCTCCGTGAAGATGCGTTTGGGATGGGATTCGCCCGAGGAGTCCATGCGCCTGCTTCCCTTGCTGAACACGCTTCCCCTGGAACGCATCGTGCTGCATCCCCGCCTGGGACGGCAACAGTACAAGGGCGTTCCCGACCTGAGCGCTTTCGAAGCCTTCTATCGCGAGTGCGAACATCCCCTCATCTACAACGGCGACCTGCTGACGGTGGACGACCTGCAGACTACGGCCCTTCGCTTCCCCCGCCTCAGTGGCTTCATGATTGGGCGTGGTCTGCTGGCCAATCCCGCCCTTGCCCTGGAATACCGACAAGGCCACCCGCTTACGCCTGCCGAACTGCAGGAGCGTGTGCGCAGCCTCCATGCCGAAGTCTTCTGCCGGTTGGGCAACCAGCTGCAGGGCGGCGACCTCCAGTTGCTCACCAAGATGAAGACCTTCTGGGAATACCTCCTGCCCGATGCCGACCGCAAAGCCCGCAAGGCCATCCACAAAGCCACCAAGCTGGAGAAATATCAAGCTGCCGTAAACAACCTGCTGACCCTGTTGCTTTGATGACAAGGAGCTCCTTTTTAGCTTTCAGAGCAACATGACG
Organism: Bacteroides sp.; assembly: GCA_017471925.1. Lineage (GTDB taxonomy): Bacteria > Bacteroidota > Bacteroidia > Bacteroidales > Bacteroidaceae > Bacteroides. Next base: position 4,869 of record JAFURM010000001.1, on the reverse strand, counting down.
GACGCTTCGGGGAAGCACTATCGCATGGAGATGGTGCTTGTCACGCAAGGCCATCCGGAAGCAACCACAAGTCTTGACATAACGGATGGAAAATTCGCTTGTCGCGTCTATAGCTATGGGTCGCATCTCAGGAGTGGCTTCCCGGATTTCTATCCTTCCTGCGTGTATGAGCCGTTGCAGGTAGACTAATACGACTTGGAGGTATTTTGCCACAAAGTTATTGTTTTTTTGTGGCAAACCGAATACCTTTGCGGCGTTGTAACACGATTTGGAGATATGCTTTTACCCTATTTGAACAAGGACTTGATAGAGGCCGGATGTGACGAGGCCGGTCGTGGATGCCTGGCCGGAGCGGTCTATGCGGCAGCGGTCATCCTGCCCCAGGATTTCAGGAACGAACTGCTGAACGACTCCAAGCAGCTGACGGAGCATCAGCGCTACCTGCTGCGCGAGGTGATTGAGCGCGAGGCGGTGGCGTGGGCCGTAGGTGTCGTGTCGCCCGAGGAGATTGACCGGATAAATATTCTGAATGCCTCCTTCTTAGCCATGCACCGTGCTGTGGATGGCCTGAAGATGAGACCCCAACATCTGCTGATTGACGGCAACCGCTTCAGGCCCTATCAGGACCTGCCCCATACCACCATCGTGAAGGGCGACGGCAAGTATCTCTCCATTGCCGCTGCCTCCATCCTGGCCAAGACCTATCGCGACGACTACATGAACCGTCTGCATGAGGAATATCCCTGCTATGACTGGCAGAAGAACAAGGGCTATCCCACCAAGAAACATCGTGCTGCCATTTCCCAACATGGCACTACCCCCTATCATCGCATGACCTTTAACCTCCTGGGCGACGGGCAACTGTCGCTGGACTTTTAGGCGTGGCGATGAAGCAATAGGGTAGTGCGGCCATATAATCTTTGCGTCAATCCGTACTAATCTGCGGTTCCCCAAACAGCGTGCAATTTCCGATAGAGGTGTGGTGATGTATAAGGTGTGATAAATTCCTGGCGGATAATTTGTATGTGGGAAAGGTATTTTGTTACCCTGCCGGCAGGTGTGGAGTGTGAATCAACGACGTGATGAATACCCGATTTAAGTACAGAGTTTTGACCAGATAATCAATGGCGGTTATGCATATCAAACTTGAGCTACTCTCTTAAAATTTCCACAGTGAATACCCCTCCTTTTCTCCACAGAAAAGCCCGAAAAGCATCGGGCGGAAGCCTGATAGCATCTTTGCGTGTAAAGAAAAGAGTGCTTGCTACATGTTTGTTGACACTTCAAACTGTGGGAATGCTATAATAGTAAGTAATATGTTGCTGTTATCTGTTGAATCATCTTGGGCTTTACTCTTTTTTTCGTACTTTTGCCGCCATGACGAAGAATGATTATATGACGATGATTCAGATAGACGATGTGGTAGTGAGCATCGATGTGCTGAAAGAGAAGTTCCTCTGCGACCTGGGGGCTTGCAGGGGCGAGTGTTGCATAGAGGGGGATGCCGGTGCTCCGGTGGAACTGGACGAGGTGGAGAAGTTGGAGGCGGCCCTACCCATCGTGTGGGATGACCTTTCGCCTCAGGCGCGGGAGGTGATAGAGCGACAGGGGGTGGTCTATACCGATTGCGAGGGCGACCTCGTGACCTCCATCGTGAACAATAAGGATTGTGTCTTCACCTGTCGGGATGCACAGGGCGGCTGCTTCTGCGCACTGGAAAAGGCGTTTCGAGCCGGAAAGAGCAGCTTCTATAAACCGATTTCGTGCCATCTTTATCCCATCAGGGTGGGCGACTACGGCCCTTACAAGGCACTGAACTACCACCGTTGGGAGGTCTGCAAGGCGGCTGTCCTCCTGGGCCGGAAGGAGAATCTGCCTGTCTATAAGTTCCTGAAGGAGCCCCTCATACGCAAGTTCGGCGAGGAGTGGTACAGGGAACTGGAGCTTGCGGCAGAGGAATTAGAGAAGATGGGACGTTAGTGGCTGATACACTCACTTCTGCAAACTCTGTTTTTGGGCACGGAATGACGCGGATTGAAACACGGATTTAGGCGTCATGCGTTTGGCCTTTCGTCGGGACATGTGTGGTGCGTGGACGGGACGTGTGTGGTGCGTGGACGAGACATGTGTGGCCCACGCACCACACATGTGCGGCCCGATGGCTGAAAATCAGGGAGTTCGTCAATGCACCAATACGCTTTAAGGGGACTTCATCAATGCTTTAACGCCTCAACCGCACGAAGTGCATCTCTACACAGCATGGCAAATCCGTGTTTCCATCCGTGTCTAAAAATTATCATCGGCTTTATGCCGCTTGTCTGCTTACCGGAACTTTATCTCTACCTTTTCTCCCGTGGCCAGTTGCAGTTCTATGGTTCGGTCCTGCACCTGCTGTTTCCGGCCATGACTGTAGCTCAGGATGGCCTTACCGGCATAGAGCGGCATCTTCAGGCGGAAGGTGCCGCCGTCGGGAGCTTGTAGGGTGGCCTTCACGAGACGTCCCTCTTTCCATTGGGCATCCATCTGTCCGCCGCCACGCACCCTCATGCCTTTGAAACTGCCCTCCTGCCAGCACGTGGGCAGGGCAGGCAACAGTTCGATATGGCCCGCATGACTCTGCAGCAGCATCTCGCCGATGCCGGCCGTGCCGCCGAAGTTACCGTCTATCTGGAAGGGCGGATGGGAGCAGAAGAGGTTGGGGAACGTGCCGCTGCCGTGGCGGTGCGTAGTGGTATCTACCGCCGGCTGCAGCAGGCTGTGGAACAGGCGCCATGCCCGGTCGCCATTGCCCAGGCGGGCCCAGAAGTTGATTTTCCAGGCACGGCTCCATCCCGTGCCGCCATCGCCACGCCGCTCCAGTGTGGCCCTGCAGGCTTGTGCCAGCTGTGGCGTGGCATCGGGCGTGATGAGCCGTCCGGGGTGCAGTCCATAGAGGTGGGAGACGTGACGATGCTGCTCGTCCTGTTCGCGATACTCCTCCAACCACTCCTGCAGGCGTCCGTCAAGGCCCACCTGCATGGGCGGCATCTTCCGCATCTCATAGCGCAGGGTGTCGGCAAAGTCGGCATCCACACCTAACACCTCACCGGCACGGATGACGTTGTCATATAGCTCGCTGACCAACTGTACATCCATCGTGGGCCCCATGCAGACGCTGACGGGAGTGGGGTCATTGCCTACGTAGAACGCATTCTCGGGCGACGAGCTGGGAGCCGTGACCAACCAGTCGCGGAGCGGCTCGCGCACCATGGTGGAGTGGAAGAAGTCGGCGGCTCCCTTGAGCAGCGGATAGACGCGGCGCAGGTAGGCCGTGTCGCACGTAAACTCATAGTGATCCCACAGGTGGGCGCAGAGCCAGGCCCCTCCCGTGTTGGTGGCTCCCCAGGAGGGATGCTCGCCCGGAGCGGTATAGTTCCATACGTTGCTCATCATGTGGAGCACCCATCCCCGTGCTTCGCTGCCATAGAAGGCGCGTGCCGACTCGCGACCTGAAGGCGTGAGCCGCTCCACATAGCCGGTCAGCGGCTCTATAAGCTCGGAGAGTCCGGCCTGCTCTAACGGCCAGTGGTTCATCTGGATGTTGATGTTCGTGTGATAGTCCCCGTTCCAGGGCGTATAGATACCGTCGGCCCAGAGTCCCTGCAGGTTGGGGGGCAGAGAGCCGGGACGCGTGCTGCTGATGAGCAGGTAGCGGCCATAGTTATAGTAGAGTGCGGCTAATGCCGGTGCCTCTTCGGTGGCAAAGTGCAGGATGCGTTGGTCGGTGGGCAGGGTGTCGGCCGGCGTGGCGGGCAGGGTCAGGGAGACCCGGTCATAAAGCTCACGGTGCAGGGCGGCATGAGCCTCCAGTGCATCGAACTTTCCGTGATTGGCCTGCCCCGATGAGGCTTTCACGGGTGTCACTGCCCGGAGTCCCTCTTGCAGCAGGCTGTCGCACACCGTGGCGTAGCGTTCTCCCGGGAAGGCGGTGCCAGCCGCCTGGAAGGAGGTCGTGGCCGAGATGACTAACCAGGCCTCATCTCCGCCCGTGAACGACAATCCCTCTTCGGCCGAAGCCTTGGTCTCACCCTGCGGAGCGAGCAGACGCATGGCCACCCGATAGCCCATGCCGGGAGTGTCGGGAATACCGCTGTCTAAGCTTCCCTCTAACAGCAACGTACCCTCCTGCACGGAGAGCGTGCCACGCTCCTTGCGGGAGAGGCGGGCCGTGAAGTCCAGTCCGTCACCTCCCTCGGCCTGCAGGTGGATGAACATCACGTCGTGGGCACGGGAGACCCAGCAGGTGCGCCGATGCTTCACGCCCTCCAGGGTGAAGCTGGTGCGGACTACTCCGTTGCGCAGGTCCAGCTCCCGGCGATAGTCGTCGGGCCGTGAGAGTGTGTCCGACGGGGCCGGATGGAACAGGATGTCCAGCTCGCCCAGGTTCTGGAAACAGCCGTATGTTCCCCCGCTCTCGGGCTTGCGCGGCACGAAACTCTTGTACATCAGTTCCTGCGCCTCGCGGTTTCTTCCCTGAAAGAGCAGTTGGCGGATGGCCGGCAGGCACTTGGAGGCTTCGGGGTTGGCATAGTCGGCCTCACTGCCGCTCCACAGGGAGATTTCGTTCAGCACGATATGTTCCTGCTGTATGCCTCCGTCGGGCATCATACCTAAGCGTCCGTTGCCCAAGGGGAGCGTCTCTTCCCAGATGGCGGCCGGCGAAGTATAATACAGGCTATGGTTCTCTTTGTCTTTGGGTCCGTCGTCGGCCGATGGTGTGCAGGCCGAGAGGAGGGCAATGCCTGTCAGGAGTAGTATGATTCGGTTCATTCCTTAATTAGTTGATAATCTTCTATAATTGATAGTTGATAATTGATAGTTGATAGTTTT
>JAFURM010000042.1 GCA_017471925.1 Bacteroides sp. | reverse complement strand
GCGCACGGTGAGCGTCAACAGCCTCTCCTTCCAGCGCGGCTACACCGGCCATGAACACTTGGACAGCTTCGGCCTCGTCAACATGAACGGCCGCATGTACGACCCGGCCCTGGGCCGCTTCCTCAGCCCCGACCCCTACGTGCAGCTTCCGGACTTCTCGCAGAACTTCAACCGCTACAGCTACTGCCTGAACAATCCGCTGATGTACACGGACCCGAGCGGGGAGTTCATAACCCTGCCTTTATTGGCTTCATCCATATGGATGGCTTCAACTGGCAATATCGTGGCTAACTCTCTTCATTCAGGAGGTTTTTGGCAGTCGTTGGGCTATGGCCTGATTGGAGCGGTGTCTGGTGCAGCAGGATTCTTTGCCGGTTCTGCAGTGGCTTCTGTTGTGGGTCAAACAGGTTTTGTAAGTGCTGCGATTGGCGGCTTCACGGGTGGCTTCACCGGAGCTTTCACCAGTACTTTCATGAACTCCTTGGCACACGGTAACAACCTTTGGTCGGGACTTTCAGGAGGATTGTTTTCCGGACTGAAAGGCGGAGCGTTCTCCGGCTTGTTCAGTGGAGTCCTCGGCGGTTTGGATGCTGTATGCCATGATGGAAACTTCTTTACAGGCAAGGGTGCAACATATATCTACGAATCTGTAACATCAGGGGATATGGTTGGAGGAGATTATTTCACATCAGATGAAATGATGCAGGAGTATTTGCAAAATGAAAAAGGATGGAATTCAGAAGATTATGGAATTGATATTTCTGTAGAAGATTATTATGATAGCTCTAAAAGCAAATATATATATTATAGAGATGGAGGAGTAATTCATAGAACACAAAAAAATATACCCTCTGTTCCAGTAAAGGTTGCAGGCTATACTGTGGCAAGGGTGGATGGTAGCCTTAAAATACCTCATATAGAAATATATATGTCTCCCCATAAGACCTTGAATGGTTTTATTGATACGCTGAATCATGAATTGTTCCACGCCTATCATCATCAGCTGAACTTATCATCGCAATTCTCTAATTACGGCTCGTTCAGGATGGCGACAGAGTATGCGGCTTATAGGTATCAATATTTGCATGCGATAGAAAGTGTGATAAGAAGTAACGCAATAATAGGAATGAACCGTAATTTCCATATGAATTCATTCCTGACTCCAATACTTCCATGCCCGCCATACTTGATAAGATGACATAACCGATTTTGTCCTGTTGTTGGAGCAATCCAACAGCAGGACTTTCTTTCTTTAGCAAATTCACTATATTTGCAGCATATAATAATAACTAATGGTGTAAATGTCATATGAAAAGGATTTTTATTATAGGTTTGTTCCTATGCTTTTGCATGGCGGGAGTTTCGCAAAAAGTAAGGTATTCGGTCTATCTCAATGTACAAGATATTGACTTGTATTTTTGTCATGATAAACAGACTTATGTACTATGGTCAACGGATCCGAAAACCTATGAAAACATTCACGTCTGTTATTATCACAGTATAGAGATTCTTAATGTGATTCCTGTCATCTGGTCGAAGGGGAAGTTTGTGCATAAAGGCGATACGCTGGTTTGTATGGATTCAGACAAGAAGAAAGAAATTCGTTTCCTGAAACAGAAAAATAAACTATTATGTATTTCTCATACCGGTTTTTCCTTGAAGGATAGTCCTTCCAATAAAAGGAAAATTTTCGTTTCGGAAGTTCCACAACCTGTAGATGCTTATAGTGATGAGGGGGACGTGGTGTATAGTATAAAAGAAGTTTGTATAGCTGAATTATTGAAAAAGGTGCCCTTATTTAGAAATCATTTGTATGCCATGGAAGATAGTCTCAAGCTTACGATATGGCTGCCAAATGATTCCATAAAAGCGGTTAATACTCCATTCCGTAACCTTGATTTCATTCCCTACCGTATACTTCCTATACTATGGGAAGGAGATAGTCCCTCACGGCATTAGCAGCAGTTCGCAGAGGGCATCCTGGAAGGCGCGGGCTTCGCGGGCAGAGAGGATGTTCTGGTTCATGATGGCGAAGGCAATCTGGTGGCCGGAGGGGGTACGGAGGTAGCCGGCCAGGCAGTTGATGGCGGTGAAGGAGCCGGTCTTGGCATGGACGTTGCGATAGGCACGGGTGCCGCGGTTCATGCGGTGTTCCAGGGTGCCGTCTGTGCCGGCAATGGGTAACGCTTTGTAGAGTTTGCGAAAGAGGTCTGTGTGCGAATATGCGTACTTCAGGAACGAAACAAGCAATTCGGGAGTGATGTAGTTGTAATTTGACAGTCCGCAGCCGTCGGCCAGGCGGTAGCGCTTGGGGTCGTGGCCCAGGCGTTTCATCAGTTGGCGTACTTCGTCCAGCCCCTCTTCGGCCGTGACGTGGCGATGGCCTGTGGCCTGGACGGCCAGGCGGCAGAGGAGGGCTTCGGCATTCAGGTTATCGCTTTCTTTCATGATTTCGTCTACTACGGCTTGCGTGGCGGTTTCGAATGAGGCTATTCGCACGACAAGTGTGTCTTTTTGTAACTCTTTGTAGCTATAGGTGGTGGGGGAGGTGATGCCCCGTGCCTGCAGGCGTTCCGTGAAGGTGTGCATGAAGAAGTCCTGGGAGGAGTAGAGGTTGACCGATGTCTGGCGTCGGCTGTCTACGTTGCCCGCGATGCTGATGCGGTTGCCGTTGGTCAGCCAGTTGCGCGTCACGCGGAAGCGTCCGGCGGCGGGGGTACGGGTCAGGGTTGTGTTCTTCACGCTGTAGTAGGAGGAGAGGGGATGGCAGGTGATGAGGGCCGTGTCGCCCCGGAGGGGTGCGGGCGTGGCGGTGACGCTGACGCAGCCCTTGCAGAGCATGAGGGGCGAGAGGTAGGGCTGGAAGGAGGAGGGGTTGTCGTCCCACAGCCATCCGCTGCCCCAGTAGAGGGAGTCTTTCATGGAGATGTCGCCATAGATGTGTCCGGCCACGACGGAGAAGGGCTGTGCGGCTATCTGGCTGACGAGGGAGTCCAGTGCGAGGTCGTCGAACTCGGGGTCGAAGCCGCCCACTACGTAGAGGTCGCCGTGCAGGGTGTCCTGACGAACGGTGCCGTGATACCACACTTCTGTGCGGAAGGGTTCGTCGGCTTCGGGACGGTCCAGGGCGGTGATGGTGGTGAGCAGCTTCATGGTGGAGGCGGGGCGGCAGAGCTTGTCGGCACGGTAGCTGTAGAGGGGCTTGTCGGCCGACAGGTCGTAGATGGAGATGCCGGCCTCGGAGCCTGCAGGCAGCCTGTGGGTTATCAGGCTGTCTATGCGGGCTTGCAGCAGGCTGTCCGGCGGGGTTGTATCTGTTTGTGGCAGTCGGCCCTCCGCATGGAGCGGCAGGGTGCAGAGGGCCAGGAGGGTCAGGAGGATTTGTTTCATGGGGGATTAATAGGGGGAATTACTGCTTTTTTGCGGCATGCAAACAAGTTGTTTTTGATTATTTGATTATCTCCCTTGTTTCCAATGCTTCCTTGAAGATTTCGCCCACGGTGGGGTGGGGGAAGACGGTGCGGCTCCACTGTCGGGCGGGGAGGCGTAGCTCGATGGCCATGCCGGCCAGGGTGACGATTTCGGAGGCGGGATTGCCCAGGAGGTGGGCGCCGAGCAGGGTGTCGTCTTCGGCCAGAAGGAGCTTGCAGACACCGTTCACGCCCTCGTTCTCGGCTACGAAGCGGCCGCTGTAGGCCATGGGGAGCTTGCTGACGCGATAGGCGATGCCTTTGCGCTGCAGGCTCTCTTCGGTTTCGCCCACGCCGGCTATCTCGGGATTGGTGTAGACCACGCCGGGGATGGCGCGATAGCTCATGGCGTCCGTGCGGCCCAAGATGTGGTTTACGGCCACTTCGGCCTCGCGCACTGCCGTATGGGCCAGGAGGGAGAAGCCCGTCAGGTCGCCGCAGGCATAGACTCCGGGCAGGGAGGTCTGCATGTGTTCGTCCACGCGGATGTGTCCGCGCTCCGTCCGTTGCAGCGGCAGGTTTTCCAGTCCGGCACCGTGCTGCACGGGTCGGCGGCCCACGCTCATCAGCAGTTTTTCGGCCACCACGCTATCTTCGTGTCCTTCAGCATCCACATAGTTCACCCGTATGGCTTCGGCGGGAGCGTCCGCAACGGCTTCGGCAGCCGTTTCTGCATCGGTCTCCGTGGCGGGGAGTGCCCTCTCTAAGGAGGTGACGCGGGTCTTCAGCAGGAACTTCACGCCCCGCTTGGCATAGTCGGCACGGAGCAGGGCAGAGAGCTCCTTGTCCATGCCGCCCAGAATCTCGTCCATCATCTCCACCACCGTGACCTGCACGCCCATGCTGCAGAAGAAGGAGGCAAACTCCATGCCGATGACTCCGCCGCCGATGATGGCCAGCGACTCGGGCAACTGCTTGCAGTCCAGGGCTTCGCGATGGGTCCAATAGGGCACGCTCTCCACGCCGGGGATGGGAGGGATGAAGGTTTCGGAGCCTGTGCAGAGCAGGAGGTTGTCGCACTCGTAGGTCTCGCCGTTGCACTGCACCCTGTTCCGGTCCGCTACCGTCGCTTCGCCGCTGACGATGGTCACGCCGTGGGCCGTGAGCTTGCCCTTCACGCCCAGCACCAGCTTGCGCACCACCTTCTGCTTGCGGGCGATGACCTTGGGCAGGTCGGCCGTCGGCACTCCTTCCACCCTGACGGCATACTTGCCGGCATGGCGGGCGCTGTCCAGCGTCTTGGCCGAATAGAGCAGCGTCTTGGTGGGGATGCACCCTTCGTTGAGGCACACGCCGCCCAGGTTCTGTTTCTCGAAAAGCACTACACTCTTTCCTGCCCGTCCGGCAGCTTCGGCGGCTGTGTAGCCCGCAGGCCCTCCGCCGATAATGGCAATCTGGTATTTCATACTGGTTCAATTAAAGGTTTGGGCTGCAAGATACGCAACAATTTGTAATTAACCCTCATTTTCCGCACAAAAAATGGCGATGTGGCGTTCCAGCACTCTCGTGAAGCTTTCTTCATTGGCCGGGGTCAGGGCTTCGTGGCGGCCGTCGGCCAGCTGCAGCAGCACGTAGGTCATCAGGCAGCAGCGTCCGATGCGCAGCGAGGAGCAGCGCTGCACGGAGCGGATGTCCCGCAGGTCCACCGTGCGGGTGTGCGAGAAGCGTCCACGGTCGATAATCAGACGGCCGTCGGTGGTCAGGGTATAGGTGGTGTGTATCAGTCTTTCGATGAGCACCACCAGCAGAATCAGGGCGGGAACGAAGCAGAGCGCCTGTTTCTCCCAGAGGCCGAAAAGCGCCAGAACGGTGAGCATCAGCAGGGCCAAACTGTGGGCCAAGGCGATGCGGGCATGAAAAATACGGTTCATATCTGTAGTTTTTTGGCGTAAAGGTAACGATTTAGCCACTTATTTTATACTTTTGCCCTGTCTAAACATCATTCTTATGGTAAGAAAGTTCGATTTTCTCGTCATCGGCTCCGGACTGGCCGGTATGAGTTTCGCGCTGAAAGTGGCGCACAAGGGAACAGTGGCCCTCGTCTGCAAGGCAGGACTGGAAGAGGCCAATACCTATTTTGCACAAGGCGGAATCGCTTCCGTCACCAACCTGAAGGTGGACAACTTCGAGAAACATATTGAAGACACCATGATTGCCGGCGACTGGATCAGCGACCGTGCGGCCGTGGAGAAAGTGGTGAAGGGCGCACCCGCACAGATAGAAGAGCTCATCAAGTGGGGCGTGAACTTCGACCGCAACGAGCAGGGAGAGTTCGACCTGCACAAGGAGGGCGGACACTCGGAGTTCCGCATCCTGCACCACAAGGACAACACCGGAGCGGAGATACAGACCTCGCTCATCGAGGCCGTAAAGGCTCACCCCAACATCACGGTACTCACCAACCACTTTGCCGTGGAAATCATCACGCAGCACCACATGGGCATCATCGTGACGCGCTACACGCCCGGCATCAAGTGTTTCGGAGCCTACGTGCTCAATGAAGAGACCGGACAGGTGGACACCTTCCTCTCCAAGGTGACCGTCATGGCCACCGGCGGATGTGAAGCCGTCTATCGCCACACCACCAATCCCCTGGTAGCCACGGGCGACGGCATAGCCATGGTCTATCGGGCCAAGGGAGCCGTGAAGGACATGGAGTTCATCCAGTTCCACCCCACCGCACTCTATCACCCCGGCGACCGCCCCTCGTTCCTCATCACCGAAGCCATGCGCGGATATGGCGGCGTGCTCCGCACGAAGGATGGCCGTGAGTTCATGCAGAAGTATGACCCCCGCCTGTCGCTCGCACCGCGCGACATCGTGGCCCGCGCCATAGACAACGAGATGAAGCTGCGCGGCGACGAGCACGTCTACCTGGACGTGACCCACAAGGACCCCGAGGAGACCAAGCGACACTTCCCCAACATCTACAAGAAGTGCCTCTCCATCGGCATAGACATCACGAAGGACTACATTCCCGTGGCACCCGCGGCCCACTACCTCTGTGGAGGCATCACGGTGGACCTGGACGGACAGAGCAGCATCCGACGCCTCTATGCCATCGGCGAGTGCAGCTGCACCGGACTGCACGGCGGCAACCGACTGGCCAGCAACTCCCTCATCGAGGCGGTGGTCTATGCCGACGCCGCTGCACGCCATGCCCTCAGCGTGCTGGACCGCTATGACTTCAACGAAGACATCCCCGAATGGAACGACGAAGGAGCCATCAGCAACGAAGAGCGCGTGCTCATCACGCAGAGCATGAAGGAGGTGAACCAGATTATGGAGGCCTACGTGGGCATCGTGCGCAGCAACACCCGCCTGATTCGCGCCTGGAACCGCCTGGACATCCTCTACGAAGAGACCGAGAAGCTCTTCAAGAGCAGCAAGGCTACCCGCGAACTGTGCGAACTGCGCAACATGATCAACGTGGGCTACCTCATCACCCGACACGCCATGGAACGCAAGGAGAGCCGGGGACTGCACTACACCATAGACTATCCGAAGAACAAAAAACAATAACGAAGTAAAATAACAACCGATGAATTTTGTAGAAGAATTGAGATGGCGCGGCATGCTCCACACGATGATGCCGGGCACCGAAGAGTTAATTGCGAAAGAGATGGTAACGGCCTATCTGGGCATTGACCCCACGGCCGACTCCCTGCACATTGGCCACCTCTGTGGCGTCATGATACTGCGCCACTTCCAGCGCTGCGGACACAAGCCCCTGGCCCTTATCGGCGGCGCGACGGGCATGATTGGCGACCCCTCGGGCAAGTCGCAGGAGCGCAACCTGCTGGACGAAGCCACCCTGCGCCACAACGTGGACTGCATCAAGGCACAGCTCAGCAAGTTCCTGGACTTTGACAGCGAAGCCGACAACAAGGCCGAACTCGTGAACAACTATGACTGGATGAAGGACTTCACCTTCCTGGACTTTGCACGCGAAGTGGGCAAGCACATCACCGTGAACTACATGATGGCCAAGGACTCCGTGCAGAAGCGACTGAACGGCGAGGCACGCGACGGACTCTCCTTCACCGAGTTCACCTACCAGCTGCTGCAGAGCTACGACTTCCTCTACCTCTATGAACACAAGAACTGCAAGCTGCAGATGGGCGGAAGCGACCAGTGGGGCAACATCACCACCGGTGCCGAACTCATCCGACGCACCAACGGCGGCGAGGTATACGCCCTCACCTGTCCCCTCATCACCAAGGCCGACGGCGGAAAGTTCGGCAAGACCGAGAGCGGCAACATCTGGCTCGACCCGCGCTACACCTCACCCTACAAGTTCTATCAGTTCTGGCTCAACGTCAGCGACGCCGATGCCGAGAAGTACATCAAGATATTCACCATGCTCACCAAGGAAGAGGTGGATGCCCTCGTGGCCGAACATGCCCAGGCACCCCATCTGCGTGTGCTCCAGAAACGCCTGGCCAAGGAAGTGACCATCATGGTACACTCCGAAGCCGACTACAACGCCGCAGTGGAGGCATCGGGCATCCTCTTCGGCAACGCCACCGGCGAGGCACTGAAGAAGCTGGACGAAGAGACCCTGCTGGCCGTCTTCGAGGGCGTGCCCCAGTTCGAGGTGAGCCGCGGACTCCTTGCCGAAGGCGTGAAGGCCGTAGACCTCTTCGTGGAACATGCTCCCGTCTTCCCCTCCAAGGGCGAGATGCGCAAGCTCGTGCAGGGCGGCGGCGTCTCCCTGAACAAGGAGAAGCTCACCGCCTTCGACCAGGCCATCACTGCCGCCGACTTGCTGGACGGCAAGTATCTCCTCGTGCAGCGCGGCAAGAAGAACTACTATCTGGTCATTGCCAAGTAAGCCGGCATCTCTCTTTTGGTACGTGCCTGAATAAAAAAATGTCCCGAGATATTTGCATATCTCGGGACAACCCTCTATCTTTGCACCGCTTTTTAGCAAAAGCACACCAAGTTTGGACTATGGTGTAATGGTAGCACAACAGGTTTTGGTTCTGTTTGTCCAGGTTCGAATCCTGGTAGTCCAACTTCCCCCTCCCCCTTCTCTGAAGAGTCGTCTCAGGTCCCCGCCTGATGCGGCTCTTCGCTTTTTATATACTCTTCTGTAGTTAATAGTTGATAATTGATAGTTGATAGTTTGGGGTACGGATGAGGCGGATTTGAATGCGGAATTAGAGTCCATGCGTTTGGCCTTTCGTCGGGACGTGTGTGGTGCGTGGACGGGACGTGTTCCGACGATGGACGAGACATGTGTGGCCCGTGGACCACACATGTGCGGCCTGATGGCTGAAAATCAGGGAAGTGCTCCCTCAACGCTTCAGCTGTGTGGAGACCCCTCAGTCGGCAAGCCGACAGCTCCCCTTGATCATCCGTGCCTAAATCCGATATTTACCCCCTCGTTAGCCCTCTCCCTCTAACCTGTAGCGGGCGGGGGACATGCCGAGGTGAGCCTTCACGTACTTGCCGAAGAAGGACTGGTTGGAGAAGTTGAAGTGGTCGGCAATCTCCTTCACCGACTTGTCCGTGTGTTTCAGCTGAATCTTGATTTGCTCCACGGTGTATTCGTTAATCCAGTCCAGGGCCGTGCGTCCGCTCACCTGCTTGATGATGCTGGAGACGTACTTGGGCGAGTAGCACAGGCGGTCGGCATAGTAGGAGACGGAGCGGTGTATGCCGCCGTCCTTGGAGAGCTCGGCCAGGAACTGCTTGAAGACGTAGCCCGCACGCCGCAGGCTCTTGTCGGGCTTGGGCTCGTCCACGTCACCCAGGTGCTTGCGCAGCTCGTTCATCATTTCGCAGAAGATGGCCGAGAAGAGGTATTGCAGGATGTCGCGGCGATAGAAGTTGGCCGTGTCCTCAATCTTGTCCATCAACAGTGCCATGTAGTGGTGCAGCATGGGCGAGTGTTCCTTGCCTTCGGTGCTGCGTATGGGGTTCTGGTAGAGGCTGAAGAACATCCGCTCGCTGAAGCGGTCCTTCTTCACGATGCGGTTCAGGAACTTGCTCGAGAAGCCCACCAGGCGCACCCTGTTGTCCGTGCTGCGGCGGGTCTCGCTGATGAGCATGGTGGGCAGGATAATCAGGATGTCGTTCCGTCGGATGAGGTAGGGATTGCCGTTGATGTGAATCTGCATTTCTCCCTCTTCGCAGGCCACCATCAGGAAGAAGTTGACGCGATAGGCCATGCGGTTGTTGCCATGTGGAAAGTCCACCAGCTTTTCCGAGAGCATGATGTCATTGTCCAAGTAGTCCATCTGCTCTTTCATCGGCATGAAGTCACCGATGTCGATGGTCTTTACTGTTACATTTTCCGTTTCCATTTCCATTAAGTCGTTTCGTTTAGTCTTAGTTTCTTTAGTTCGGCTGCAAAGATGGGAAATAATGGATGAATAGGTATATTCTATTTTTCCTCATTTCTATTCCATTTCAGCATAACGTTCTAATAAGTTTTCTTAAAGAGACTTAACTGCGGAAAATAGAACATTTCTCTCGCCGTTTGCATAAGCCGCATGTTCTTTTCTCCCTCTACCTTTGCGGCCGATTTCAAACATTTAAAAACTAAAAGAGATATGATCAGACTAAACGGAAACGGCCTCCGCATGATGATGCTCATCGGATGTGCCGCAGGTCTGGCTTCGTGCCAGCAACAGTCACAAACCGCTCAGATGGCTCCGGCCACCTACGAAATCATGAAGGTGGAGACGGGCGACAAAGCGTTCACCTCCACCTATTCGGCTGCCATACGCGGTCGCTATGACGCCTCCATCCTGCCCCAGGTGTCGGGCACCATACAGCGCGTCATGGTGAGCGAGGGAGAGAAAGTAAGGAAGGGACAATCGCTCTTCATCATCGACCAGGTGCCCTATCAGGCTGCCCTGAACACGGCCAAGGCCAACGTGGAAGTGGCCAAGGCACAGCTGGCCACCGCCGAACTCTCCTACAACAGCAACAAGGAACTGCACGCACAGAAGGTAGTCTCGGCCTACACCCTGCAGACTGCCGAAAACCAATACCTCACCGCCAAGGCCCAGCTGGCACAGGCCGAGGCTGCCCTGACGAATGCCAAGAACAACATGGCCTACACCGAGGTGAAGAGCCCCAGCGACGGCGTGGTGGGTGCCCTGCCCATGCGCGAAGGCACACTCGTCAGCCCCTCCATGGGCGTGGCACTGACCACGGTGAGCGACAATCGGGAGATGTACGTCTACTTCTCCATGACCGCCAAGCAGGTGCTCGACATGACCCGCCGGTATGGCTCCATGGATGAGGCCCTGAAGAACATGCCCCCCGTGCAGCTGAAGCTGGAAGACGGAAGCATCTATGCCGAGACGGGCAAGATAGAGAGCATCAGTGGCGTGGTGGACCCGCAGACCGGTACCATCAGCGTGCGGGCCTCCTTCCCCAACCAGGGCGGCATCCTGCACAGCGGATTCAACGGCACGTTGCTCATCCCGAGCACCTACAAGGACGTCATCGTCATTCCGCAGAGTGCCACCGTGCAGCTGCAGGACAAGTATCTGGTATATAAGGTAGTGGACGGCAAGGCCGCATCGGCCATCGTCAGCGTGGCCCCCACGAGCGACGGACGCGAGTTTGTAGTGACCAGCGGTCTGCAGCCCGGCGACGAAATCATCGCCAAGGGTGCCGGACTGGTGAGAGAGGGAACGCAGGTAAGGTGAAGCCCCCTCTGACTCCCCCCGAAGGGGGAGAATGTGGGATACAGACAACTTCATAGCCCCCTCTGACTCCCCCCGAAGGGGGAGAATGTGGGATACAGACAACTTCATAGCCCCCTCTGACTCCCCCCGAAGGGGGAGATGTGAGATACAAACCCTCCCCCCTCTGGGGGAGTTGGTGGGGGCCAAAAAAATAATAAAATGAAAGGAAATATATTTATCAAAAGGCCGGTGATGGCCATGTCCATCTCCATCCTGATTGTAATCGTCGGCTTCATTTCGTTGATGACACTGCCCGTGGAGCAGTACCCCGACATTGCACCGCCTACCATCATGGTGCGTGCCAACTACACCGGTGCCGATGCCGACGCCGTGATGAACTCCGTCATCATGCCGCTCGAAGAGAGCATCAACGGTGTGGAAAACATGACCTATATCACCTCTACAGCCACCAACTCGGGTTCGGCCACCATTACCGTCTACTTCAAGCAGGGTACGGACCCCGACATGGCGCAGGTGAACGTGCAGAACCGTGTGGCCCAGGCACAGGGCCTGCTGCCCGCCGAAGTAACCAAAATCGGTGTGACCACCATGAAGCGTCAGACCTCCTTCCTCCAGATGGTGGCCCTGATCAGTACCGACGGCACATACGACGAAAACTTCCTGGGCAACTATGCCGACATCAACATCGTGCCCGCCCTGAAGCGTATCGAGGGCGTGGGCGACATCATGGCGATGGGTAACACCTACTCCATGCGTGTGTGGTTGAACCCCGAACTCATGGCGCAGTACAAGCTCGTGCCGAGCGACATTGCCGCCGTGCTGGGCGAACAGAACATCGAAGCGCCGACAGGCTCGCTCGGTGCGGAATCGGACAACACCTATCAGCTGGCCATGAAGTATCGCGGTCGTCTGAAGAGCGTGGAAGAATTCGAGAACATCGTCATCACCTCCACTGCCACTGGCCAGGTGCTGCGCCTGAAGGACATTGCCCGCGTGGAACTGGGTGCCCTCTCCTACGCCTTCCACGGTGAGACTTCCGGCAAGCCCAGCGTGATGATGGTGGCCTTCCAGGTGGCCGGTGCCAACGCCACGGAGGTGAACGAGCGCATCTCCAACGAACTGGAGAAGATGGCGAAAGACCTGCCCAAGGGCTGCGAATTCATCAAGATGCAGTCGTCCAACGACTTCCTCTACGCCTCTATCTACAGCGTGGTGGAAACCTTGATTGTGGCCATCATACTGGTTATCCTGGTGGTGTATTTCTTCCTCCAGGACTTCAAGGCGACGCTGATTCCCTCCATCTCCATCATTGTGTCGTTGATTGGTACCTTCGCTTGCCTGATGGCAGCCGGATTCTCCATCAACATCCTGACGCTGTTTGCCCTTGTGCTGGCCATCGGTACGGTGGTGGACGACGCCATCGTGGTGGTGGAGGCCGTGCAGGAGAAGTTCGACTCCGGCTACACCTCCCCCTATCAGGCCACCAAGGCGGCGATGGGCGATGTGACCATGGCCGTCATCACCTGTACCATCGTCTTCATGGCCGTGTTTGTGCCCGTGACCTTCATGGGCGGTACGAGCGGTGTGTTCTACACCCAGTTCGGTGTCACCATGGCCACTTCCGTGGGTATCTCCATGATTTCCGCCCTGACGCTCTGTCCCGCCCTCTGCGCCATCATGATGCGTCCGAGTGATGGAAAGAAGAGTCCCAAGAGCATCAACGGCCGCGTACGTGCCGCCTACAACGCCAGCTACAACGCCATGCTGGGCAAGTACAAGAAGGGTGTGATGTTTGCCATCAAGCACCGCTGGATGGTGTGGGTAGCCCTGATTTGTGCCGCTGTGCTGTTGGTTTACTTCATGAAGACCACCAAGACCGGTCTGGTGCCTCAGGAAGACCAGGGTACCATCATCGTGAACGTGAGTGCCGCTCCGGGTTCCACATTGGAAGAGTCGCATGCCATCATGGCAAAGGTGGAGCAGGTGCTGAAGGACATTCCCGAAATCGAAAACTATACCAAGGTAACGGGTTATGGCTTCTTGGCCGGTCAGGGTACTTCTTACGGTTCTATCATCGTCCGTCTGAAAGACTGGAACGAACGTAAGGGTAAAGAGCACAGCTCCGATGCCGTCATGGCCCGCATGAACGCAGGCTTCACCGCCGTGAAGGAAGCGCAAGCCTTCTGTTTCCAGATGGGTATGATTCCGGGCTATGGTATGGGTAACTCCACCGAGCTCTACCTGCTGGACAAGACCGGTGGCGACAAGGCTACGTTCTACCAATATGCCATGCAGTATCTCATGGCCCTGAACCAGCGTCCCGAAGTCTCCATGGCCTATACCACCTATGCCCGCAACTTCCCGCAGATAACCGTGGATGTGGATGCCGCCAAGTGCAAGCGTGCAGGCATTTCGCCTGCCGAGGTGCTCAGCGCACTGGGCAGCTATTGCGGTGGTGCGTATGTAAGCAACTACAACGAGTTCGGTAAGGTCTATCGTGTGATGCTCCAGGCTTCGCCGGAATACCGCTTGGACGAACAGTCGCTGAACAACATGTTTGTGCGCAACGGTGCCGAGATGGCTCCCATCGGGCAGTTCGTGACCCTGAAGAAGACTGTCGGTGCCGAACTTGACAACCGCTTCAACCTCTACAGCTCCATCAGTGCGAATGTGCAGGCAGCTCCGGGCTACTCCGCCAGTGAGGTGCAGAACGCCATTGCCGAAGTGGCCGAACAGGTATTGCCTGCAGGCTACGGTTTCGACTACGGCGGCATGTCGCGCGAAGAGGCCGAAATGGCAGGCAGCAATCAGACGGTGCTCATCTACGTCATCTGCGTGGTGCTCATCTTCCTGATTCTCTCTTGTCTCTACGAAAGCTTCATCGTGCCCTGGGCCGTTATCCTCTCCGTGCCGTTCGGTCTGATGGGTTCGTTCCTCTTCGCCAAACTCTTCGGATTGGAGAACAACATCTACCTGCAGACGGGTGTGATTATGTTGATTGGTCTGTTGGCCAAGACGGCCATCCTGATTACCGAGTTCGCTCTGGAACGCCGTCGTATGGGTATGGGCATCGTGGAAGCCGCCTATCAGGCCGCCCAGGTTCGTTTCCGACCCATTCTGATGACCGTGTTGACCTGTGTGCTCGGTATGCTCCCGCTGATGTTCGCCACCGGAGCCGGTGCCAACGGCAACTCCTCGCTCGGTACAGGCGTTGTGGGCGGTATGACCGTGGGAACCATCGCCCTGCTCTTCGTGGTGCCCGTCTTCTTCATCATCTTCGAGCATCTGCAGGAGAAGGTGCGCAAGCCCAAGCACGAAGAGGCCAATGCCCAGTTTGAACTGGAGAAGGCCCGGAGCGAGCAGGAGAAGAACGGGAACAAGTAAGCACCCGTTTGTCCGGTAGTTAAAGGAAGTTGATTAATCTCAGATAAAACGATTATAATGAAAAAGACATTGCCCATCACCCTGTGTGCCGCTTCGCTGCTGTTGAGCAGCTGCGGCATCTACACCAAATATGAGCAGGCCACCGACGTGCCCGACAACCTGTATGGCACCGGTGTGACTGCCGAAGACACTGCTTCGCTCGGCACCATGCCCTGGAAGCAGTTCTTCACCGACCCCACTCTGCAAGCTCTCGTGGAGCAGGCTCTGGAGGCCAACACCGACTACCTCTCCGCACAACTGCGCGTAGAGGAGGCCGAGGCCACCCTGCTCTCTGCCAAGCTGGCCTACCTGCCCTCGCTGGCACTGGCTCCGCAAGGCGCTGTCAGCAGCTTTGACACCTCCAAGGCCACGCAGACCTATTCCATCCCCCTGACCGCCTCCTGGCAGCTGGACCTCTTCGGCTCCATACGCAACGCCAAGAAGCAGGCACAGGCCCTTCACGCTCAGAGCCTGGACTATCAGCAGGCCGTGCGCACACAGCTCATCGCCGGAGTGGCCAACACCTACTATACCCTCCTGATGCTGGACGAACAGCTGGCCATCTCCATCAGCAGCGAGCAGGCCTGGAAGGAGAGCGTGACCTCCATCCGTGCCCTGATGAACGCCGGCATGGCCAATGAAGCCGCCGTCAGCCAGATGGAAGGAGCCTACTATCAGGTGCAGTCTTCTGTCCTCGACCTCAAGGAGCAGATTCATCAGGTGGAGAACTCCTTGGCCATGCTGCTGGCCGAGACCCCGCGCCACTACCAACGCCCCACGGCCACGGCCGTAGGCACTTCGGCCACCCCCTATAGCGGAGACGGTGCGGCCCGAAGCATTCTTGCACAGGCTGCAGAAAGCTTCCCCGCCGACTGGTCTATTGGAATCCCTGTTCAACTGCTTGCCGCCCGCCCCGATGTGCGTAGCGCCGAGAGGGCATTGGAGGCAGCATTCTATGGCACCAACGCCGCCCGTTCCGCTTTCTATCCCTCCATCACCCTGAGCGGCAGTGCAGGATGGACCAACTCTGCCGGAAGCATGATTGTGAACCCGGGCAAGCTGCTCGCATCGGCCGTGGCTTCACTGACCCAGCCCCTCTTCGCACAGGGACGCCTCACCGGCCAGCTGAAGATTGCCAAGGCGCAGCAGGATCGTGCGTCGCTCTCCTTCCAGCAGACGCTGCTGAATGCCGGCAGTGAGGTGAACAATGCCCTTACCGCCTGCCAGACCAGCCGCGACAAGAGCATCCTGTTAGAGAAGCAGGTGCAGGCACTGGACAATGCCCTGCGCAGCACCACGCTTCTGATGGAGCATGGCAGCACCACCTATCTGGAGGTGCTCACCGCCCGCCAGTCCCTGCTCAGTGCCCAACTGTCCGAGACGGCCAACCGCTTCGCGCAGATACAGAGCATGATTACCCTCTACCAGGCTTTGGGCGGGGGACAGGAGTGAGCATGGCTCACGCTTTGAGATGCATCTAATATCTCTTTTATCCTCATTATATATAATATGTATACGAAGGGCTGCCTTGGAAGTGATTCCGGGGCAGCCCGCTTTTTCTTATCAGTTATCTCCTGATAATGATTTTCGCGCCATATCCTCGGGCAATCTCCTTGCGGAAGTTCACGAAGTCGGCATATTGCTCCTTGGGATAGCGTCCCTGCTTCATGTGCAGGCGGTGGACGATGCGGAGGCAGTTGCCCTCTATGGGAATGATGCTGGCGTGGAAGCTGCCGAAGGGAGTCTGGCACTGCAGGGGTGCGGGCAGGGACTCCACGACGCAGTCTTGGGGCAGCTGGAGGTCTATGGTGTCGCTGTCCAGGTAGCCGTAGCCGATGCAGATGTCCTGTGTGCGGGTCTCCTCCATGCGGGGCACGCTGAAGGAGGGATGGAAGATGTTGGCCGGCAGGAAGAGCCGCTTGCCCGTGCGGGTGCCGTATTGGCGGCTTTCGATGGTGTAGTCGGTGGTGAGGGCGGGAATGCGCTGTTTCTCTTCCTGCAGCCGGATGTTCCCCACCTCGGCCTGGATGAGGCTGAGGCCCGAGCGGAGATAGTCCTTCTGCTTGTCGGGTGGCGTGACGGTGAGCGGCCATTGCGCTTCATACTGGAAGAGGGTGGCCCGTTGTCGCGTGGTGATGTGTGCGCTGCCTTCGGGGGTAAGTTCCACCCGGGCATAGGTCTCCTGTCGGTTCAGGGAGTCGGGATAGGCCGGCAGTCGCTGGAGGCGTCCGCCCTGTGGAGTGATGAGCAGGGCGTCGTGGTCCGCAATGTCGGAGTGCACGTAGCCCAAGGGCAGGCGCGGGTTGGTGCATTCTAACCACAGGGTATCTCCCGGGAGGGGCACCTGGAGGATGACGTGGTTGGCCTGTCCCGCGCTGGCAAAGTCGGTGGTGAAGCGGGCGTTCTCCGTGCTGATGACGGCGTAGGTGGCCGGTATGCCGAGCGCGTTCAGCATGGCGCGGGCATAGTTGGAGAGCCCTTTGCAGTCGCCGAATCCCGTGCGATACACCTCTTCGGCCGGCGCAGGCTGCAGTCCTCCGATGCCCAACTGGATGCTGACGTATCGGGTGGTCCGTGCCAGGAGGTCATAGACGAGGGCCACGCGCTGCAGGTCGTCGGTGCATGCAGCCGCCTCTTCCTGAAGCCGTTGCAGGGCTTGCGGTGGCAGCTGGTCGCGTCCTTGGAGCAGGCTGTATTGCCATTGCCCGAAGCTGTTCCAGTCTTTCTGGCTGCCTTGGGTCTTGGCATAGGTGAACTCCCGCGGCACGAAGTAGGCCACGGGCAGGAGACCTCGGATGTCCGGTCCCCAGGGCTCGTGTTGCAGGGGCGTCAGGTTCGTGGCCTGCAGGGTGGTGAGGAGGTTCCCTTTGGGGTCTTTCTCCTGTCTGACGGCCGTGGGGAGGTTCTGTACATGGTGTGTCACGGGGAGGTCGGGGGGTGTCGTGAGGCGGTAGGTGGCCTTCTCCACCTGCTGGTTATAGTCGTTCATGGGGCTGAAGGTGGGGAAGGCGAGCAGCCCGTCGCTGCAGGCCACTTCCCACTCCCAGGTGATGCTGAAGGGGTAGCGTGGCGGCAGGTATTCATAGTAGTGGTAGTAGGCGTCGGTGGCCAGTTCGTTGGAGTATTCGCTGCGCTGCAGGTCGCTCTTTTTCAGCTGTTGCAGGGTGTAACCTTTCAGGTTGGTGACGATGGCGCGAAACTTGCGCAGGGTGTGGAAACTGTTGCAGTGACAGACGAAGGTGGCCTGTGAGCGTGCTTTCTCGTTGAGGATGGTGACGGTGCGCCGTCTTAGTATGGTGGCATTGGTGGGCGAGGTGCAGACGATGTCGGTGTAGTCTTCGTGCACGATGGAGTTGACCTGCTGTCCGTTGTCGTCCGTGACGCTCATCTGCTGTCCGTGGGCGGGCAGGTGCAGGGCAAGTGCCGTTAGGATGAGTAGGATGGTGATGGTTTTCATGAGCTTAATTAATTATCACTTATCAACTGTCGACTGTTTCAGCACCATGAGCGCGTTGTTGTGTTCGGTGACCAGTTCCATGAAGTGCTTCAGTTCGGGGTATTCCTGTGGCGTGAAGACGAGCTTGCCGAGCCTGAAGGTGTAGCGCAGGTTCACCGCACCGTCGGGAGTCGTGGCGATGACATAACTGCATTGCAGGCTTTTGTCGCTGTTGGCCAGGCGGCAGGGGGTGGGTGTCTCGTCCACGGTGTAGCCTTGGGGCAGCCTGAGGGTGGCGTTGACATTAGCCTGATAGGGATAGGCAAACTCCACGGGCAACTGTCGTTCGGCCTGTGTCAGGGGTGTCTCTTCCAAGAACGGGAATATCAGCGGGTTCAGGTAAATGTAAGGCTCGCTGAGGGTGGCCTGCTTGGTGAAGGTGAGGGTCTCCTGAGTGGTGCTTCCCGGGGTGCGCACTCCTTCGCAGCTGTAGTCCTCTATCTGCACCTCCAGCTTGCGTGCGGTCTGTTCCAGGAAGTCCAGGCTGTCCTTGGCGGCATGGAATTCACGTTTCAGCTCGGCAGCTTCCTGACCTGTGCTCTTGGTGATGCGTCGTCCGCTGATGGTTCCGTCAGGGGCGATGTCGACCTCCAGCATCACGGTGCGTGAGTTCCTGCCCATCGCCTGCTGCAGGTTGGTCCATTGGCTTTGTCCCTGCGGACGGATGATGCGTGCGCGGTCGGTGAGCAGCACGGGGGGCAGCACGGCGGGCGACTCCATTTCCGCGCTGGCATCCATGTAGATGGTGCCTCCTTGCTCCTCGGCATTGTCTATGGCCACGATGTAGGTGCCTATTTTCTGCAGGGTGGGGTGCGTGTGGGGCAGCATGGGTCGGCTCCTGAGGCTCATCACGACGGGATGGGCCTGCAGTCCGGCCTTCCTGAGCAGGCCGATGTAGATGGCGTTCAGGTCGGCATTGTCTCCTGTGCCGTCTTTCATCACCTGCTTGCCGCTGCGTGCGTAGAGGGCATACCGTTTGTTCCACTTCAGGTGGCTCTTCATCATCACGAAGATGGCCGTAGCCTTCTCGCGGGTGGTCGTCAGGCGGTCTAAGGGCAGCTTCTCCAACTCTTCGGCCAGGGGATTTCCGGCGGGCTTCATGCGCTGTCCGAAGTCACTGTCGTCCAGCAGCAGCTGGTCAATCTTTTCCCAGGTCTGGGTATAGTCCTTGTAGTACACTCCGGTGATGGCGATGGAGGTCAGCTCCATGTTCACCTGTGTGCGGTAGTTGTCGGCACACCAGATGTACTTGTCCGTCTTCAGTGCGGGCAGTTGGCTGGCGGTGTAGCTGTAGCGTGTGCCGCTGCAGGATAGCCTGGCTCCGGGCAGTATCAGGGAGAGGTTCACCTCTTCGCGCTCGGACTTCATGGGCTGGGTGCCGTGCATGTCGGTGGCGAAGCGGAAATACTCGGGCACGGTGATTTCATAGTGTGCCTGCACCACGGGTATCTCCTCCTGCGGCTTCCAGGGGCGTATGATGTAGTAGCGGTCGGAGGTGAGCCGGTATTCATACTCTATCACGCTGCCCACCCTGGCCTGCGGAATGCTGAACTTCAGGGTGACGTAGTTGTCGTCTAACCGCTCTTCGAACACCTGTTCGCGTTTCATCTTGGTGCGCACCGTTTTGCCGTCTTCCAGGTTGTAGGCCGACGCTTCCAGTCCGCTTACGCTTTCGCGCGTGGTTCGGTTGGTCTTGTTCTCATAATAGGTGATGCTGACGTTGGCCTGTTCCAGTGCCTCTTCGCTGAGAATCTTGATGCGTTTCTTGATGCGGTAGGTCAGCATGAAGTCTTCCGCTCCCCAGGAGTAGTCGGCCGTCGTTTCGCTGTATAGCACCACGGCTTTGGCCGTACTGTCGGGCGCATAGGCCGTCATGGTCATCTCTTCGTTGGTGGGTTTCCCCATTTTGGTGTTCACCTGGGGCAGGATGGACTGGGCGATGGCGGCAGGGCTTGCCAGAAGGAAAAGAACGGCCCAGGATAGGAAAAAATTCGGTACTCTCATAGCTGTAATGTGTTATGTTAGAGTTGAAAATAGGTTATTTACACATATACAGCGGACAAATATAGAAGGTTTGTTTGGAATTGTTTGCAGGAAAGCCCTGTTATTTGACAAAATATGTTCTATAACATTTCGTAGGCCATAAAGGCGCTTTGTCTACATCCCGGCCGAGTTTTCGGATTCGGTCGTCATCAAGGAGCTTGGCTCACCCCCGGGCAAAAAAAAGGAGTACCGCTGTACTCCAACCTTTGTTAACCTTAAATCTAATACTATGAAAAACACATTGCAAAGGTAGGGACTTTCGGCATATCTGCAAACTTTCCAAAGAAAAAAGTGTGTTTAATAACATCTTTTTGCGTGAAACGCTGTCCTTTTAAAACTCATTTGCATTTTAAGGCTTCATATTGCTGTTTCGAGAGGGGGCATTCTCCTGCGTTCGCTCTCCTTTTTTGCCTGCGGATGCTGCGTATTTTCGCGGAAAATCCATACCTTTGCCCCATTACTTTTAACCCTCAAGACCATCCGATATGCGCGAAGAAGAAATCGTCCTTACCCCCATGATGAAACAGTTTCTGGACCTGAAGGCCAAGCATCCCGATGCCGTGATGCTGTTCCGTTGTGGTGACTTCTATGAAACCTATTCCACCGATGCCGTTGTGGCTGCCGAAATACTGGGCATCACGCTGACCAAGCGCAATAACGGCAAGGGAGGACAGAGCATAGAGATGGCCGGATTTCCCCATCATGCGCTGGACACCTACCTGCCCAAGCTGATTCGTGCCGGAAAGCGGGTGGCCATCTGCGACCAGTTAGAAGACCCCAAGCTGGCCAAGAAGCTGGTGAAACGCGGCATCACCGAACTGGTGACCCCCGGCGTGAGCATCAACGACAACATCCTGAACTACAAGGAGAACAACTTCCTGGCGGCCGTACACTTCGGCAAGTCGGTCTGTGGCGTGGCCTTCTTAGACATCTCCACGGGTGAGTTCCTCACGGCAGAGGGTCCCTTCGACTATGTGGACAAGTTGCTCAACAACTTCGCTCCCAAGGAGGTGCTCTTCGAGCGCGGCAAGCGCGGCATGTTCGAGGGCAACTTCGGCAGCAAGTTCTTCACCTTTGAACTGGAAGACTGGGTGTTCAACGAATCCACGGCACGCGAGAAGCTCCTGAAGCACTTTGAGGTGAAGAACCTGAAAGGCTTTGGTGTGGAACACCTGAAGAACGGTATCATCGCCTCGGGAGCCATCCTGCAATACCTCATCATGACGCAGCACACGCAGCTGCGCCACATCACCGCCCTCTCGCGCATTGAGGAGGAGAAGTATGTGCGCTTGGACAAGTTCACCGTGCGCAGCCTGGAGCTGATGGGCTCCATGAACGACGGCGGAAGCTCCCTGCTCAGCGTCATTGACAAGACCATCTCGCCCATGGGCGGACGTCTCCTGAAACGCTGGATTGTCTTCCCCCTGAAGGAGGTGAACCCCATCAACAGCCGCCTGGATGTGGTGGACTACTTCTTCCGCCATCCCGACTTCAAGGAGCTTATCGAAGAGCAGCTCCACCTGATGGGCGACCTGGAGCGCATCATCTCCAAGGTGGCCGTGGGCCGTGTGTCGCCCCGCGAAGTGGTGGCCCTCAAGGTGGCCCTGCAGGCCATTGAACCCATCAAGCTGGCCTGCATGGAGGCCGACAATGCCAGCCTGAACCGTCTGGGCGAACAGCTGAACATCTGCCAGAGCATCCGCGACCGCATAGCGCATGAGATAGAGAACGACCCTCCGCTGATGGTGAACAAGGGCCGCGTGATACGCGACGGGGTCAATCCCGAACTGGACGAGTTGCGCCACATTGCCTACAGCGGCAAGGACTACCTGCTGCAAATCCAGCAGCGCGAGAGTGAACTCACCGAGATTCCCAGCCTGAAGATTGGCTACAACAATGTTTTCGGCTACTACATCGAGGTGCGCAACACCCATAAGGACAAGGTGCCCCAGGAGTGGATACGCAAGCAGACCCTGGCCAATGCCGAGCGTTACATCACGCAGGAGCTGAAGGAGTACGAAGAGAAGATTCTGGGAGCGGAAGAGAAGATTCTCTCCCTCGAGACCCGCCTCTACGGCGAACTGGTGCAGGCACTCACGGAGTTCATCCCCGCCATACAGGTGAACGCCAATCAGATAGCCCGCCTGGACTGCCTCCTCTCCTTTGCCATCGCTGCCCGCGAGAACAACTACATACGCCCCGTGGTGAGCGACGACGAGGTGTTGGAAATCAAGCAGGGACGCCATCCCGTCATCGAGAAACAGCTCCCCGTAGGCGAGCGTTACATTGCCAACGACGTGATGCTGGACAGCAGTACCCAGCAGATTATCATCATCACCGGGCCCAACATGGCCGGTAAGTCCGCCCTCCTGCGCCAGACGGCCCTCATCACCCTCCTGGCCCAGATAGGCAGCTTCGTGCCTGCCGAGAGTGCCCACATCGGACTGGTGGACAAGATATTCACCCGTGTGGGAGCCAGCGACAACATCTCCGTGGGCGAGTCTACCTTCATGGTAGAGATGAACGAGGCGGCCGACATCCTGAACAACCTCTCGCCGCGCAGCCTGGTACTCTTCGACGAGCTGGGACGCGGCACCTCCACCTACGACGGCATCTCCATTGCCTGGGCCATCGTGGAGCACATCCACGAACACCCCCGCGCCAAGGCACGCACCCTCTTCGCCACCCACTATCATGAGCTGAACGAGATGGAGCGCACCTTCTGTCGCATCAAGAACTACAACGTCTCGGTGAAGGAGGTGGACGGCCGTGTCATCTTCCTGCGCAAACTGGAGCGTGGCGGCAGCGAGCACTCCTTCGGCATCCACGTGGCCAAGCTGGCCGGTATGCCCAAGAGCATCGTGAAGCGTTCCGGTGAAATCCTGAAGCAGTTAGAGGCCGAGAACCGTCAGACGGGCAGCGTGGGTGCCAAGAACATCGGCGAGAGTGCCTCCCAGGCCGGCGGCATGCAGCTCAGCTTCTTCCAGCTGGACGACCCCGTGCTCTGCCAGGTGCGCGACGAAATCCTGAACCTCGACGTCAACAACCTCACGCCGCTCGAAGCCCTCAACAAACTCAGCGACATCAAACGCATCGTGAAGGGGAGGTAGTATTTAAATGTAAGATGCTTGCATGGGAGAACAATGCATCTGCATCCTTTATCTTTTTTTCATATGGCAAATGCGATATGAAGGAATAAACCGGGCTAATACACGTAAAAAGTGGCGATAGCCTGCGAAAGTTGCATTTTTTAGACTTTCGCAGGCTATCGCCGCTTTTTCAAGAAGATATCACTTAATATGCGTCTGAAGTATAAAGGCAGCGACCAGTTTATTGCCAAAATAGATATGGATGCTCTTTTTTTGAAAGATGACATGCCTTTCTCTCACAGCAGCTTGAAGGCATAGCCCTCTTCCAGCAGGAAGTCGATGGCACGGGGCAGGGCGTACTGGAGATTGCCGTTGTTCCAGGACTTCAGTGAGTCGTGGAAGGTGATGATGGAACCGTTGCGGGCATAGCGCATGACGTTGGCCAGCACTTGCGGGGGACGCATCTTCTTGCTGTAGTCGCGGGTGACGAGGTCCCACATGACGATGCGGTAGCGGTTGCGCAACACGATGTATTGCCCGAAGGTCATGTGGCCGTGGGGCGGGCGGAAGAGCAGGGGATAGAGGGCATGCTCTACCTCCTTGCACACTTCCTTCATATATTCCTGTGCACGTTCGGTATTGGTCAGGTATTCCTTGGCGGTGAACTCAAAGCCGCGCAGGTGGTTGAAGGTGTGGTTGCCGATGCGGTGTCCGCGCTCCACCACCATGCGGAACTCTTCGGGGTGCTTGCGTATGTTGTCGCCCACCATGAAGAAGGTGGCCTTGATGCCATACTTGTCCAGGAGGTCGAGCACCCAGGGGGTGACCTCGGGGATGGGGCCGTCGTCGAAAGTGAGGTAGACGGCCTTCTCTTCGGGGTTCACCCGCCACAGGGCGCGGGGATAGAGCTTGCGGACCAGCTCGGGCGGTTGTTCGATAAACATGGCGTGCCGATGTGCTATGGGTGTTGCTGAATCAGTTGTTGCATGGCCGTTTCGTAGAGCTGGTAGATTTGGTTCAGCTTCTGACGGTAGGTGTCGGCCAGCTTGGACTTGTAGGTCTCCATGAGCTTCACCTCCATGCCTAAGAGGGGCAGGTGCTGGCGTTCTATCTCACTGGCGGAGTAGAGGAAGTCCTGATCGTTGAGGCTCATGTACCAGGTGATGTATTCCACGGCTTTGTCGGCCAGCTGCTGCATGATGGCATCGCCCTTCTCGGTCTCACCCAGCTGGTAATAGGCTTCGGCCAGGTGATAGGAGCCGCTGTAGTAGTCGTGGGGCACGTTGTAGGCCGGAATCATCCGCTCGGCATAGTCCAGGGCTGCCTTGGCCTTCTCGGTCTGACCCTCCTTCAGGAGTTGCTGTACCAGCTGGGAGAAGATGCGGCGGTGGCTGTAGCACATGCGCAGGGTGTTCTCGTCGAGGTAGATGCCGGGCTTGTCTATGCCGCCGAACTTGAACTTGTTCATCAGGTTGTCGTACATCTTCTCGCTGTCTATGCTGACACCGGTCTTGCTGCTGTCGAAGGGGGTGAAGCGGTAGGCCAGACCCTCCTGGATGAAGTATTTCTCCATGCCCAGCTGGTTCTCGCGGCCCACGCTGATGGCGATGTAGATGGGGCGTTCCCAGTTGGCCTGTGCCAGCATCTCCAGCATCATCAGCTCGCTCTTGTAGAGGGCGCGTTTGCCCTTCAGGGAGATGTGCATGTAGTCGGGGATGCTGTCGTCGGGAATCATCATGCCGCTGCGGCGTACGGCCTCTTTGTCCACCTTGATGACGATGCTGTCGGTGGGGATGAACCTCATTTTCTCATTCTTGTTGCGCACCCAGTGTTTCAGGATGTTCTGCAGTTCGTAGGGGTTGTCGCCATAGTCCCGGTGTATGTTGAGGCGCACCTCGGGGTTGCCGGCCAGAGCCTGTGCTTCGGCTTCGGCATAGAGGGCATCGATGGTCTTGCGTATTTCGGGACGCACGGCGATGTAGTCGTTGGTGCCCTCCACATAGTCACTGCGATCCCAGGTGATGGGCAGCGAGGGCGAGTCATAGGCCGGACGCTTCATCTGGTCGATGTACCAGTCGGTCTGCAGGTAGGAGAGGTTGCAGGTGCGTGTGTCGGGGCGGAACTCCTCCACCTCCTGGTTGTACCACAGGGGGAAGGTGTCGTTGTCGCCGTTGGTGTAGATGATGGGGTTGCCGCTCTCCTGCAGGGACATCAGGTAGTTCTGTCCGAAGTCGCGGCACACGTAGCGGTCGCTGCGGTCGTGGTCGTCCCATGTCTGTCCGGCCATCTGCACGGGCACCAGGAGGCAGACCAGCACAATCAGCAGGGCCACTTGGGCGTTGATGAGGGCCAACCGTTTGCGGCCGGCCTCACTGTCGGCCTGCGCACCGGCCAGCTTTCGGAAGAACTGTTGCCCATACCCGGTGACCAGCTGGTAGAGTCCGGCCACGCCCATACCTATCCAGATGGCGAAGGCGTAGAAGGAGCCGGCGTAGGCATAGTCGCGCTCGCGCGGCTGGGCGGGGGTCTGGTTCAGGTAGAGCACGATGGCAATGCCCGTCATGAAGAAGAGGAAGAAGACCACCCAGAACTGCTGGATGCCCCGCTTGCCTCGCCAGGCCTGCCAGAGGAGGCCGATGATGCCCAGCAGGAGCGGCAGGCAGTAGTAGACGTTGTGTCCCTTGTTCTCCTTCAGGTCGGTGGGCAGCAGTTCCTGGTTGCCTACGAGTATGTTGTCCACAAAGGGGATGCCCGTAATCCAGTTGCCATGTTCTATCTCGCCGTTGCCCTGGATGTCGTTCTGTCGGCCGGCGAAGTTCCACATGAAGTAGCGCCAGTACATCCAGTTGAGCTGATAGCGGAAGAAGAACTGGATGTTCTCCCACTGGGTGGGCACGTTCACCATAATCTCCTGGCCGCATTCGTCATAGAGTACGTTCCGTCCCTTGATGTCCACCCACGAGCGGTAGAGGTCGGGATGGTTGCTCACATTGCTGTACATGCGGGGGAAGAGCATGTTCTGTGCATATTCATACTCGATGCGTCCGGGTACTTCGATGTAGGAGTCCTTCTCATTGGGGGAGCTCTTCTCCTTGCGGATGAACTTGGTGCCGTTGTACTTCACGCGCGGTTCGCAATAGCCTTTCTTCACGTCCAAGGCCACCTTGGAGCTGAACGTCTGTCCGTAGAAGAGGGGACGGGTGCCATACTGCTCGCGTCCCAGGTATTCGCCCAGTGTGAAGATGTCTTCGGGGGAGTTCTGGTCCATCGGCGTGTTGGCCGTGGAGCGGATGACGATGAGGGCATAGGAGGAGTAGCCCATGACGATGAGCAGGGTGCAGAGCAGGGAGGTGTTCAGCGTGCGGGCACTGATGCGCCATGACTTTTTCAGGCTCTTCTGTACGGTGGGGTGGAGGTAGAGATAGAGGCCCAGGATGACAATGATGCCGATGACGATGGAGCTGCCTCCGTGTCCGTAGAAGGGGATGCCCAGCAGGGCGATGGTCAGGACGAAACTGCCGGTCATGCGCTGGGGGCTCTTCTCCTGGTAGCTCTCATAGATGGCCCAGATGAGTGTGGCGGCCATCACAATGATGTAGACAATGACGCCCGTGTTGAACGGCATGGAGAGCTTGTTGACGAACAGCAGTTCGAACCATCCGCCCACCTTCACGATGCCGGGCACGATGCCATAGAGCACTACGGCCACCAGTATGGCCGAACCCAGCAGGGCCAGCAGAGAGCCTTTGGCGTTGGCATCGGGCACTTTCTTGTAGTAATATACCAGTACGATGGCGGGCAGGCAGAGCAGGTTCAGCAGGTGGACACCGATGCTGAGGCCCGTCAGATAGGCGATGAGGATGAGCCAGCGGTCGCTGTGGGGCTCATCGGCCACGTCCTCCCACTTCAGGATGAGCCAGAAGACCACGGCGGTGAACAGGGAGGAGAAGGCATATACCTCTCCCTCCACGGCCGAGAACCAGAAGGTGTCGCTGAAGGTGTAGACCAGTGCGCCCACCAGTCCGCTGCCCATGATGGTGATGAGCTGTGCGGCGGTGATGCTGTTTTCATCTTTCACCACCAGCTTGCGCACCAGGTGGGTGATGCTCCAGAAGAGGAACATGATGCAGGCGGCGCTCATCAGGGCACTCATGTAGTTCACCATCTTGGCCACCTGCGTGGCGTCAGAAGCAAATTGGGAGAAGAGGTTGGCCACCAGCATGAAGAAAGGTGCGCCGGGCGGGTGTCCCACTTCAAGTTTGTAGCCGGTAGTGATAAACTCGCCGCAGTCCCAGAAACTGGCGGTAGGCTCGATGGTCAGGCAATAGACCGTTGCAGCAATGAGGAATGTAATCCAACCCATCAGGTTGTTCACGCTTCTGTACTGTTTCATTCCAGAGTATTGGTTTCTTATTTGATTTTGATTTTTGCTTTTGCGGGCAAAGATAAGGAATTCCCCGCTAATTGCGTGGCAAAGAGGGTGATTATTAGTAATGCTTAATGGATAGGGCATGATTTTGTCTCTCTTTCAGCATCTGTGCATACATATTTTTACTAATTTTGCCTCCATCTAAAGAACAAACAATATAAACTTGTGTACTATGAAACGAAAAACATTTCTCTTGCTTATGCTCTGCTGCCTGTTGCAGCAGGCTGGTGCGAAGGTGACGCTGCCTTCCTTGATTGCTGACAACATGGTGCTGCAACAGCAGGCCGAGGTGAAACTTTGGGGCCATGCCCGTCCACGCGCCGAGGTGAGCGTGAAAGCCTCATGGCACGACCGGACCCTCACCACCAAGGCCGACAAGGAGGGCCGATGGAGCCTCCATCTGCCCACCCCGCAGGGCGGATATGCAACCCACGAAATAAGCCTGAGCGATGGAGACGGACCGGCAACGGTGGTGAAGAACGTGCTGGTGGGCGAAGTGTGGCTGGCCTCGGGACAGAGCAACATGGAGATGCCCCTGAAGGGTTTTGGCGGCTGCTGCGTGCAGGATGGCATGGCCGAAGCCCTGACCTCGGGTAGCGTGAAGGGTGTGCGCATGTTTACCGTGCCGAAGCGTCAGAGCTACACGCCCCTGGAAGAGAATGACGGCAGCTGGAAACTGCCCTCGCCCCAGGACACACCCGACTTCAGTGCCACGGCCTGGTTCTTTGCCCGCTACGTGAGCGAAGCCCTGCAGATGCCCGTGGGCATCGTGAACTGCTCCTATGGAGGCACCCGCGTGGAGAGCTGGACCAGTCGCGAACTGCTGGAGACCTATCCCGACGTGTCGCTGCATCCCGACACGATAGCCGCCATGACGGAATATCACCGCCCGATGCTGATGTATAACGGCATGCTGAAGTCCGTGCAGAACTACACCATCAAGGGAATCATCTGGTATCAGGGATGCTCCAACGTGGGGGCACACACCACCTATGCCCAACGGCTGGCCAACATGGTGGACCTGTGGCGCAAGGAGTGGGGCCTGGGACAGCTGCCCTTCTACTTCACCGAGATTGCCCCCTATGACTATGGCAGCGGCGACTATGCCAGCGGAGCACGCCTGCGCGAGGCACAGCTGAAGGCCGAAAGCCTGATTCCCGCCAGCGCCATGGCAGGCACCAATGACCTGGCCGAACCCTTTGAACGATACAACATACATCCCAGGAACAAACGCACCGTGGGCCTGAGACTCGCCTTCCTGGCACTGAACCTCACCTATGGCATGAAGCACATCTGCTGCTTCGGACCCCGATACAAGAGCATGACCGTGAAAGGCAGCGAAGCCTGGGTCGCCTTCAGCCACCTGGACATGGGCATCTGCCGCAACTATGGACTCAAGGGATTCGAAGTGGCCGGGGAAGACCGTAAGTTCCATCCTGCCGACAACGTGTGGCTGCACTGGCAGACCAACGAAATGGTCATCTCCTCCAAGGCCGTGCCCCATCCCGTGGCCGTGCGCTACTGCTTCCGCGACTTCCAGCCCGGCACCATGATAGGTGGAAACGAACTGCCCACCACGCCCTTCCGGACAGACGATTGGGAATAATGATAATGCACTGATTATCAGCAGTGTCGTCCGGACATGTCTCGTCCGTGGACCACACGTGTTTCGTCCGTGGACCGGACATGTCCGGTCCACGCACCACACATGTCCGGTCCACGGACGAAACATATATGCCTTTTCTTAGTGCTCGTGCCGATGCTCGGCCAGTATGCGGTGGGGCAGCGAGCCGTGGCCCAGCAGCTCGATGGGACATTGGAAGTTCCGCTCCAACCATTCGCCCGTGACGCTTTGGGTGGAGGGGTGGTAGTCCAGCGTGCCGTTGACGCAGGCGATGGAGCCTACCTGCTGGAGCACGGTGCCGATGTCGTGGCTCACGAGGATGATGGCACATCCCTCGTGATGGATTTCAGACAGCAGGCGGTAGAGGTGGGTTTCGAAACGCTTGTCAATGTAGGTGCTGGGCTCGTCCAGAATCAGCACCTCGGGCTCTGAGATGACGGCACGCCCCAGGAGAGCCCGCTGCAGCTGTCCGCCGCTCAGGGCATGCAGAGGCCGCCGCTCCATCCCTTCCAGTCCCATGCGGAGGATGACGTCGGCGGCCAGTCGGTGGTCGGCCGCATGGTGGCGTCCCGTGAGCGGCTTGCGGCAGCTGAGGCCCGAGAGCACCAGCTCTTCCACGGTGATGGGGAAGCGGCGGTCTATGTTGCCCATTTGGGGCAGGTAGCCCATGGAGAGGGTGGGGCAGGCGCGGGCCGACGTGAACCTGATGCTGCCCGAGGAGGGCTTCAGCAGTCCCAGGATGCAGCGGATGAGGGTGGTCTTGCCCCCTCCGTTGGGGCCTATGATGCCCAGGAACTCACCGGCATGCACCGTGAGGCATACGTCGTGCAATACCGTGACGCCGTCATATCCGGCGCAAAGATGGTCTATGTGAATGATGGGTGGCATGATTTTAATTGATAGTTGATAATTGATAGTTGATAATTCTTCAGGCACGGATGACACGGATTTAAACACGGATATTTTTCTCTGCGAAAATCTGCATTTCAACGCTCCAACTCAGTAATTATCAATTATCTTTTGAAGCAAGCGTTTCGGCGATGTGCAGCATTTCGGCTTCCCAGTCGGGGTTCAGGGGATTGATATCCACTACCCGGCTTCCCGTCTGCCGGGCGATGGCTTCGGCACTGCGGCGGTCGAACTCGGGCTGCACGAAGACGGTGTGCACGCTGTTCTGCCGGCAGAAGCCGACCAGCTCCTTCAGGGTGGCGGCCGAAGGCTCCTTGCCGTCGGTCTCGATGGCCACCTGCTGCAGACCGTAGTCGCGGGCAAAGTAGGAGAGGGCGGGGTGGTAGATGAGGAAGGTGCGCTGTGTCCCCGATGCAGAGAGACGGGCGCGGCAGAGGCTGTCCACCCGATCGATGCGCCTCAGCAGGCTGTCGTGGCGCTGAACATACTCCGCCCGATGGAGGGTGTCCAGCGTGCAGAGTGCCTTCAGGATGTTGCCGGCGATGATGCGGGCATTGGCAGCCGAGTTCCACACATGAGGCTCCACGCCGTGGGCATGGTGGTGGTGGTGGTCGGCCTCCGCCGTGGCGTGGTGGTGATGTCCGCTGTCATGGATAAGGTCGATGCCCTCCGACGTGTCGAACACACGCATGTGGGGCGCATTCTCCTCCAGCCGCTCCATCCAGGTCTGCTCGAAGCCGATGTAGCCAATGCGCAGGTAAGCCCGGCTGCGGCTCAGGTCCACCAGCTGGCCCGGCGTGGGGTCATAGGTTTCGGGACTGGAGCCTCGTGGCACCATGCTCACCACCCTGAACCTGTCGGCGGCAATGGCCTCGGTCAGGCTGCGCAGCGGTTCGATGGTCACGGTCAGTACAGGGAGCTCTTCTCCCCTCTCTCCTCCGCCCGTCCCGCAGGACGCGAGGAACGCAATGCTCGCCAGGAGCAACATGATTCGATTCATTTCTTCTATAATTGACAGTTGACAGTTGATAATTGATAGTTGACAGTTGACAGTTGATAATTGATAGTTCTTGGGCACGGATGACACGGATGGAAACGCGGATATTTTTCTCTGCGGGAATCTGCATTTCAACGCTCCAACTCACTAATTATCCATTATCAACTATCCATTATCAATTATATAAGCACCTCACCCTTTCCTTCCCCTCAGCATCTCCCTCTTCCCGCCTGGCGGACCGGGCAGGCGTTCCGTGCGGAAGCCCACCGACTGCATCAGACGTCGCACACACCCCTTGGCGCAATAAGTGGTGAGCAGGCCGCCCGGATTCAGGCAGGCATACAGCCGCCTGAACATCTCCTCGCTCCACATCTCGGGCTGCTTCTCGGGAGCAAAGGCATCCATATAGACCACGTCATATCCGCCGCCGTCACCCCTCTCGTCCCCTCCTGCAAGAAGGCGGCTCCACGTCTGTGAGTCCGTAAGGTCGGCCTCCATCTTGTGCAGGGTGAAGCAGGGAGTGAGGGCCACCCCGGTCTCCCACGGCGCTTCGTGCAGACGGCGGAACAGCGGATGCTCACTGTAGCCCAGCGGTTCCACCTCCTCCCACGTCAGGGGATAGCGTTCCACACCCGTGTAGTGCACCTGTCGTCCGAGGGCCGTGCAGCGCTCCATGCTGAGCAGGGCGTTCAGACCCGTCCCGAAGCCCACCTCCAGAATGTGCGGACAGCGTGCGTCGGAATGGTCCAGGCCCATGGCCACAAAGATGTGTCGCGACTCCGTGCAGGCACCCTTCGTGGAGTGGTAATGCTCGTTCAGCGCAGGCACATAGAGCGTGCGGCTGCCGTCTTCCGTCTGTTCGATGATGCGTTCCCTCTCCATTCCCTATCCTCCGATGACAATCATGGCCTCGCTTATGGCCCACACCATGGCGGCATAGCGCAGCAGCTTGCCCACGAACATGGAGACCAGCGTCAGCCAGACATTGCTCCGCATGAAGCCCAGTGCGATGGCCAGCGCCTCGCCCACGAAAGGCAGGAAGGCAAAGAAGCCCATCAGCGCACCCTTGCCCTGCAGGAAGCGTTGCATGCGCTCCACCTTCTCCCGCTTTACGCGGAAATACTTCTCAATCCAATCCATGCGTCCCAGGTGGCCCATCCAGTAGCAGGTCATTCCTCCCGCCGTGTTGCCGATGGTGGCAAAGAGGATGCAGAGCGCCGGGACGAGTCCCGCCTGGATGAGTCCCATCATGACAATCTCCGAACTGAACGGCACGATGCTGCCCGCCAGAAACGAGGCGATGAGCAGACCCGCATAACCCCAGTCCGTCAGCCACAGGAGCAGTGAATCTATAAAAGTGTCCATACGTTATATCCGAACAAGAGCAACAGCCCCACGAGGGCACAGATGAAGAACACATTGGAGAGGCGACTGTTCGACAAGGCAAACAGATGGCCGTACAGAATGCCGGCAGTGGCCAGCACTAACGGCAGAATCTCGCCAAACAGCGGCGGCATCAACAGCATGCCT
Source organism: Bacteroides sp. (assembly GCA_017471925.1). GTDB lineage: Bacteria > Bacteroidota > Bacteroidia > Bacteroidales > Bacteroidaceae > Bacteroides. The sequence continues at coordinate 69,950 of JAFURM010000042.1, read as the reverse complement.
GCGAAGAGCACTAAGCAGAGCAGGCTGAGGAAGTTCAGGTAGGCCCGGGTGCGTATCTTGTCCTCATAGCCCGTGGCTAAGCAATGGGCCACGCTGACCACATAGAGCAGCAGCAGGTAACCCAACGTGGCCCACTGCCACGGCAGGAAGGCAAAATCGGCCGGCGGAAAGTCGGCCAGTTCGCGGAACGGCCGGCAGAAAAGCTCCATCTGCCCCTGCCAGCAGGCATAGACCAGCAGAAACCAATAGGGCAGGAACCACCCCAGCAGGGAAGCCAGGAAACTCCTGATGCGGAGCGACTGGAAACTGTAGGCCCCTATCCAGAAGACGGGAACCAGCAAGGTCAGCTTGGGAGAAAGCAGACTGCCCGCCCCGATGAAGACAAAGGCATGGAACAGGTCGCCCATCGGGGCCGGCCGCTGGTAGCTGCGGAACAGGAAGAAGAGGGCCGGCAGGAAGCAGAGCACCTGCAGGTCCGTCCATTGGAACTGATGCAGCATGGGGCAGGAGGCTGTCAGCAGGAAATAGACCGCCGTCTGCACCGAAGCCCTCATGCGGATAAAGGCAAAGGCATTGTTCAGCACCACAAGGAGATAGCCCGTCAGGCCATAGAGCAGAAAGGCTCCTATGCGTCCCGTCGTATCGCTGTGGAAGGGCAGAACCAGGGCGGCTGTCACCCAACCGATGACAGCCATGAAGATGGCGGCAGGCAGCGTCAGGCGTCCTGTCGTCACCCTGTTCTGGAATCTCTTGCCTCTAATCATGCGCGTGAGTGAGGGACATTAGAGGTCGAAGCCGATGTCGCGGCGGAAATACTTGCCGTCGAAGGAGAGCATGTCGGCTACGCGATAGCTCTTCTCCAGCGCCTCCTCCTTGCTGTTGCCATAGGAACATACGGCAATCACACGTCCGCCGTCGGTCACGATGCGTCCCTCCTTTGTGGTGGTGCCGGCGTGGAACAGGATGCTGTCTGTCGTCTCGGCCAGGTTGAAGCCCGTGATGGGGAATCCCTTCCTGTAGGCTTCGGGATAGCCTCCGCTGACCAGCATTACGCAGGCGGCTGTGCGTGGGTCCAGTACCATGGACTTGGTCTGCAGCTTCACGTCGCGCACTCCTTCGAACAAATCGATGATGTCGCTCTGCAGGCGCAGCATCACACTCTCCGTCTCGGGGTCGCCCATGCGCACGTTATATTCAATGACCATCGGCTCACCCTTCACGTTGATGAGGCCCAGGAAGATGAAGCCTTTGTAGATGATGCCCTCCTCGCGGAGACCGTTGATGGTAGGCTCAATGATGCGGGTGCGCACCTTCTCCATGAACTCTTCGTTGGCAAAGGGTACGGGAGTGACACTGCCCATGCCGCCGGTGTTCAGTCCCTTGTCGCCTTCGCCGATGCGCTTGTAGTCTTTGGCTACGGGCAGCACCTTGTAGTGCTCGCTGTCGGTCAGCACGAAGACCGAGCATTCAATGCCGCTGAGGAACTCCTCGATGACCACCGTGGCACTGGCGTTGCCGAACATGCCGCCGAGCATCTCCTTCAGTTCCTTCTTGGCCTGCTCCAGGGTGGGCAGGATGAGTACGCCCTTGCCGGCACAGAGTCCGTCGGCCTTCAGCACATAGGGAGCCTCTAAGCTTTCCAGGAAGGCATAGCCCTCTTCGATGGTTTCGGCCGTGATGCTCTTGTAGCGTGCCGTGGGGATGTCGTAGCGTTTCATGAACTCCTTGGCGAATTCCTTGCTGCCTTCCAGCTGCGCTCCCTTGGCCGAGGGGCCGATGATGGCGATGTTCTGGGTGGTGATGTCGCCCTTGAAGTAGTCGAATATGCCTTGTACCAGCGGGTCTTCGGGACCCACTACGATCATGTCTATCCCGCGCTCCAGGGCAAAGACCTTGAGGGCGGGGAAGTCTGTGGCTTTGATGTCTACGTTCTCGCCTACGGCTGCGGTTCCGGCGTTGCCGGGTGCGATATACAGTTTTTCCACTTTGGGGCTTTGGGCAATCTTCCATGCCAAAGCGTGTTCACGGCCTCCTGAGCCTAAGAGTAATACTTTCATTAGTTGTAGTCCTTTATTGTTTTACTTAGAGATTGTCTTCGAAATATCTGGTTATCTTTTCGTGCAGGTGTACGCGGTCGCGCCCCATCACGTTGTGCCGGTGTCCGGGATAGATGAAGAGATCGGGATAGGTGCGTGCGTCCACGCAGGCTTTCATGAAGGATAGGGTGTGCTGGGGCACACAGGTGTCGTCGTGGTCATCGTGTATGATGAGCAGGCGGCCCCGGAGGTTGCCGGCATGGTTGTTGAGGTTGCACGCCTCGTAGCCTTCGGGGTTGCTCTGCGGGGTGTCCATATAGCGCTCGCCATACATCACTTCGTAGTAGCTCCAGTCGATGACGGGTCCTCCGGCCACGCCCACCTTGAAGATGTGGGGATAGCGCAGCATCAGGGCGGTGGTCATGTGGCCTCCGAAGCTCCATCCGTGCACGCCGATGCGGTTGGCGTCCACGTAGGGCAGGCTTTGCAGGAACTTGGCTCCTTCCACCTGGTCCTTGCCTTCTTCCATGCCCAGCCGTCGGAAGGTGCAGTTTTCGAACTCCAGTCCCCGGTTCTCGCTGCCCCGGTTGTCTAAGGTGAACATGATGTATCCCCGGTTGGCCATGTAGAGGTCCCATCCCCGGGCATCGTACATCCATCCGTTGTGTATCATCTGTGCGTGGGGGCCGCCGTAGACGTAGATGATGGCGGGATATTTTTTGCGGGGGTCGAAGTCGGCGGGCTTCACGATGCGGTAGTGCAGGGTGGTCACCCCGTCTGCGGCCTTCAGGGTGCCGGTCTCTACGGTAGGCATGCGGTAGCCTTCATAGGGGTTTGCTGCCGTGAGCAGGGTGATGCCCGGAGTTTTGGCGGGCTTGGTGGGCAGGAGGCTGACGATACGTGGTGTGGTGGGGGTCGATGCGTTGTCTATGAGGTAGTTGCCGTCGGCTGAGAGCAGGGCTTTGTGCACTCCTTCGCTGCTGCCTATGGGGGTGCGCCTGCCGTCTTTTATGCGCACGGCGTAGAGGTTGCTCTGCAGGGGTGAGGCTTCGGTGCTCAGGATGATGGCACTCTTAGTGGCCCGGTTAAATCCCAGGAGTTCCTGCACCAACCACTCTCCGGAGGTGAGTTGTTTCAGGAGGTTGCCTTCGGTGTCGTAGAGGTAGAGGTGGTTGAATCCGTCACGCTGGCTCTGGTAGATGAATTTGCCGTTGTCCCAGGGGAGGAAGGTGATGGGGTGTTGCGGCTCCACGTATTTTTCGTGGTGTTCTTCCAGGAGTGTGCGCAGGAGTTGGCCTGTGGTGGCGTCATATTGGCACAGTTTGGCATGGTTCTGTTCGCGGTTCACTTCTATGAGGTAGATGCTGTTGCCGTCGGGGCTCCAGCTGATGTTGGTGAAGTAGCGGTCTGTGGGGTCTCCGGTCTGCAGGTAGAGGGTGCTTGCGGTGGCGGGGGTGTAGACGGCCACCTGTACTTTGTGGCTGGTCATGCCGGCCATGGGGTAGCGCACGAAGTCGGGCCGGCCCACTCGGGCGGTGATGTCCACCAGGGGATAGGCGGTCACCATGGATTCGTCCATGCGGTAGTAGGCCAGGCGGCTGCCGTCGGGGTTCCAGAAGGTGCCTTTGTGGATGCCGAACTCATTGCGGTGTACGGACTGTCCGCAGACGATGCCTTCGGGCTCGTCGGTGATGCGGCGGCCGTTCACGTAGAGGTTGCCGCCCACGGTGTAGGCGATGTTGCCGCTCGGGCTGTGCAGGTCGGCGTTGGCATAGGGTTCCTTGGGCAGGTCGTCGCGGGTGGTCACTTCGCCTGTCTGCCAGTTGTAGGTGGCAAAGCGGTAGGCTTTGGGCAGTTGGGCGATGGGCTGGCCGGGGTGGGGGAAACTGAGGTGGTAGAGGGCGGAGAGAGGGCGCAGGCCGGCCTCGGTGAGTGCCGCGTTCATGGTGTCGCGGGTGAAGAGGGTTGTCTCTCGTCCGTTCCTGGGGTCTATGGCCTTCACTTCTTCCATGAGGGGCTTGATGCAGGTTTCGCCCCACCATTGCAGGCCGTAGAGGTTTTCGGTGTAGAGGTAGTTCTCTCCGCCGGGAATGAGTTCTTCCAGGGTGGGCTGTTTCAGTTCTTGTGCCATGGGATGGGGAGTGATGGTGCACAGGGCAAATAATGGGATGATGAGTTTTCGAAACATTATGGTTGACAGTTGATAATCTTCTATTAATTGATAGTTGACAGTTGACAGTTTTTAGGCACGGATGACACGGATTATAACACGGATTCTCAATGCTGGATAGAGACTCCTCAGTCACTGCGTGACAGTTCCATCAAATTATTCCGTGTTCCCATCCGTGTCATCCGTGCCTGAATTATCCATTGCAGGCTAATGACTCCTGCGCGGAGGGCGCCGGGAGTCGCGTCTTTCGCCGTCTGTCCGCCGGCGGTCTTGCCTCTCGTCGGCCGGCCGGGGCCTCCGGTCACGTTCACGGTGCCGGGGTGTGCGGTTGTCTTCGCGTCCCACGCTGCGGAAGGGTCGCCGGTCGCGGTTGTCACGGCTGCGCTTTTCTTCTTCCTGTTCCTCCTGCTCCTTGCTGAGCCGTCCTCCTTCGGCACGGAAGTTGCGGTAGCTGCCTTCGAAGATTTCGTATTGGCGCACTTCGCACTCCAGGGAGCCGTTCAGGGTGGGTATGCGTCGGGTGGCCTTCAGTCCTATCTGGTCGAAGCATTCCTGTCGGTAGGAGAGTATCCAGGCTTCGTTTCCGGCAAATTGTGTCTTCAGCCGCTCGCCTATCATCTGGTAGAGTCCCATGAGGTCGTCCGTAGAGATGCGTTCTCCGTAGGGGGGATTGGTGATGATGATGCTTTTTCCGGCGGGCTTCGTGAACTGCTGGAAGGGCTGCTGCTTCAGGGTGATGTCGCGTGCCAGTCCGGCGGCCTTCACGTTGTGTGTGGCTATTTCGTGGGCTCTCGGGTTGTTGTCGTAGCCATAGATGTGGTGGGTGAATTGGCGTTCCTGGCTGTCGTCGTTGTAGATGGTGTCCAGGAGGTCGCGGTCAAAGTCGGGCCACTTTTCAAAGGCGTATTCCTTGCGGAAGACTCCGGGTGCGATGTTGCGTGCAATGAGTGCCGCCTCTATGGGGATGGTGCCCGAGCCACACATGGGGTCTATCAGGTCACACTCTCCCGTCCATCCGCTGGTCAGGATGATGCCTGCCGCGAGCACTTCGTTCAGCGGTGCCTCCACGGCTTCCTGCCGGTAGCCCCGGCGGTGCAGGGACTCTCCGCTGGAGTCGAGCGACAGGGTGCATCGGGTGTCGGCAATGTGTATGTTCAGCATCACGTCGGGCTTGTTGATGCGCACGTTGGGGCGTCGTCCGGTGCGTTCCGTGAAGTGGTCGGCAATGGCGTCCTTCACCCTGTAGGCCACGAACTTGGAGTGGCGGAACTCTTCGCTGAAGACGGTGCTGTCCACGGCGAAGGTCTTCTCCTCGTCCAGGTATTTCTCCCAGGGTATCTCCTTGACGGCCCGGTACACTTCGTCGGGATTGGCGGCGTTGAAGCGGGCTATGGGTTTCAGGATGCGCAGGGCTGTGCGCAGGGCGAAGTTGGCGCGATAGAGCATTTCCTTGTCTCCCTTGAAGGCCACCATGCGCCGGCCCGTCTCTATGTCCGTTGCGCCGAGCCCGGTGAGTTCCTGTGCCAGGATCTCTTCCAGTCCCTGGAAGGTCTTGGCTATCATTTCGAATGGTTGTTCCATATGCTGTGTCATTTCGAATGGGGTTTCTGTTTCTGTTATTGCTGGGCTTTTCTTTGCTTTCCCTGCACGATGCGTTCGCCTGCGGGCACATCTTGGGTCACCCATATGTTTCCTCCCACGGTGGCTCCGCGGCCCACGGTGATGCGTCCCAGGATGGTGGCGTTGCTGTATACGATGACGTCGTCCTCCAGTATGGGGTGTCGGGCTATGCCCTTGATGGGCTTTCCTTCCTGGTCCAGGGGGAAGCTTTTGGCTCCCAGGGTCACTCCCTGGTACAGCTTCACGCGGTTGCCGATGATGCAGGTTTCGCCTATGACTACTCCCGTTCCGTGGTCTATGGTGAAGTGATGGCCTATCTGTGCTCCCGGATGTATGTCTATTCCGGTTTCGCTGTGGGCCATTTCGGTGATGATGCGTGGGATGAGGGGCACTCCGAGGAGCAGCAGTTCGTGGGCCATGCGATAGTTGCTGATGGCGCGTATGGCCGGATAGCAGCAGATGACCTCTCCGGCGGAGCGTGCTGCGGGGTCGCCGTTATAGGCCGCTTCCACGTCGGTGGAGAGCAGGCGGCGCAGGTGGGGCAGGCGGCTGATGAAACGGGCGGCAATGAGGGCGGCCTCCTGGCGGCGCATTTCGGCCGGGGTGACGGCCTGTTGCGCGTGGTGTTCGTGGTGTTCAAAGCTGAGTCCTGCCATCACCTGTTCAGTGAGCAGTTCGTGTAGGCGCTCGGCGTTCACGCCGATGTGATACTTCATGGTCCGGCTGTCCACGCTGGAGTTTCCGTAATATCCCGGAAACAGGATGGCCCTGGCCAGGCCAATGATTTCGCCCAGGCTTTCGGCCGATGGCAGGCGGCTGCCGTCGGTGTGGCGTCGGCTCAGCAGCCCTTGGTAACTCTCGCTCTCCGACAGCTCGTCTACGGCTTGCGTCAGGATGGGGGTGAAGTTGATGGGACTCATGGGGAAGAGACTTTGATTTTAAGCGGCAAAGGTAAGAACTATTCGCCAAAAATCCTATCATCTTCCCCCATTATCTCCTTTAGTGCTTGCTTTTTTTCATCAGTACGTGCTGTTTCAGCCACTCGCGGACAGGCTCATCATAGAGTTTCAGGGTGGCATAAGCGATGGCGATGGTGAGCAGGAACAGTCCTACGGCTACACAGATGTGTACGCTGAGCGGAGCCTCCTGATGGTCGGCGGCCCACTTCATGTGTACGTAGATCCAGGGATAATGGGTAATGTAGAGGGGATAGGAAATGTCGCCCAGGAACTTGCACACCTTCATGGAGCGTTGGTCAGTCACCCGGCTGCCGGCCCCCATGAGCACAATCAGCGGGAAGAACACCAGAATGCTTACGGCATTGTATATGCCGTCTAAGTAGCAGTGTGCCTCACCGCCTACGTGAGGAATGACAAGTATCACGGTGATGAACAGCGAGCACCACCAGAAACCACCTTTCACCTGGATGTAGCGGCCTATGCGCGACAGCAGCAGACCCATGAAGAAGGGATAGAGCAGTCGGGTGATGCCGATATAGAGCTGGTCGGGTGAGAGTCCGAAACCACCTATGACCGTGTACTTGGCATAGTCGCGTACAGCCAGCAGACCAAAGACATCCAGATTCAGCGACAGGTCGATGGTGAGCAGGGCCGACAGGGCTACGAACACCACCAGCACCACCTTGGAGAAGCGGCGGATGACCAGGGCATAAAGAATGTTGGCGATATATTCCCACATCAATGACCAGGTGGCTCCGTTCAGCGAATTGATTTCGCTCCATCCACGGATGTCCATAGAGGGGGGCGTGGGAATCATCAGACAGCCCATCACTATGGCAAGGAGCAGCATCCACCACGGTGTCTGCATCACCAACTGGAACATCGGCGCGTCACCGAAGTAGAACAGCACTCCGCCAATCAGTGTACCCATGATAAGCAGAGGGTGCAGGCGCACCAGGCGTCTCTTGAAGAAGGTCCATGTAGTCATCCGGTTCCAACGGTCATCGTAGGCATAGCCGATGACAAATCCAGAAAGCACGAAGAAGAAATCTACGGCTAAGTAGCCGTGGTTCAGAATCTGGAACATTGGTCCGGGTGAGTAGGTCTCAAACAGGTGGAAAGCTACTACAATCATTGCAGCTACACCGCGGAGTCCATCCAATATCTCGTATCGGGGCTTGGAAGCCAGGTAAGTGTTGTTGGTCATGAGGTGTTGAGTTATCAGGTTCTTTGTTTTTTTTGAATTACGGCTGCAAAGGTACGCCGCAAATAAATCCTGCTCTTCTCTTATCGTTTATTAGATTTGTCGTATATTTGCAGCATGACAAAAGCTCCTCTCTCTTTCCTGCGTTTCAACAGTGTCCGTCTGGCACCCGAAGAGCAGATTGGTTCCCACAGTCAGCTCACGTGGGAGCTTTCCTATATTGTGGTAGGAAGCGGTACCAGGCGGTTGGGTGATACCACGGCCTCTTTCAGTAGCGGCGAGGTAGTCCTCGTTCCGCCCGAGGTGGCCCATTGTTGGACTTTCGATGCGACGGATACCGATGAACACGGATGCATTGCCAATATCACCCTTGAGTTTGAAACCTCTTTTCTGGAACGCTGTGCCGAACTTTTCCCGGAACTCTCCACAGCCGTTTCCATGCTTTGCAGCCTGCGGGATGCCATTGGCTTTCAAGGCGAGCGTCGCAAGGCCATCATAGCCCTCTTGAACGATATGGAGAACGCGCCTGATGCAGCCCGTCCTTCCCTCTTCCTGCAACTGCTACTCCTGATGGCCGATTACGGAGAGAGTCCTGTGGTGGGCAAACGTCAAGAGCAGGACAAGCATCGGCAACGCCTGCAGCAGATTCACACCTATGTGGTGTGCAACGCCCGCCGCTCCATCGGCATTGATGATGTGGCCCGTCATGTAGGGATGAACCGTACCTCCTTCTGTATCTACTTCAAGAGGGCTACGGGCAAGACCTTCGTCACCTATCTTAATGAATACCGCATTAGCCTGGCCTGCCAGCTCCTTCGTCGGCAGCGTCATGCCACCATTGCCGAGGTCTGCTATAATGCCGGTTTCAACAATGTACCCTATTTCAATCGTCTCTTCAAGCAGTTTATGGGCATGTCACCGGGAGAATATGCAGGGACGGGTCCGGACGAAAAATGAAGGACTAAAAAATAAGGTATATATATTGAGTGTGTCTGTCGGTCGGTTCGTATTTTAAAGAAAAAACGGTTATATGAATAGAATATTATTGGCTATTTGTTTGTTCCTGTTTGCCGGTTTGCTCTCACTCTCGGCACAGGAGAAAGAGTGGATGAAACGGCTGTCCGATGAGCATCCCCGCTATCTGACCCGGAAGTCTGAGAAGAAAAAGGTGCTTCGCATGATAAAGAAGGAGCCTTGGGCTTCGGACGTGTTCCGGCAGCTGCAACAGCGGACAGACCGCTATGTGGATCAGGGAAGTGACTGGCTGACCTCACGGTTGCAGATGTTTTGGAAGACACACAGCACGGAGGTCTACATAAAGGGAGAATACTTTGACCATGCCGGAGGCGAGAAGGCACCGGCACCTACGGTCATGCTTTCCGGCGCACGCAGTCATGGCACGAATTACATACGTCCCAAATTGGAGGAACTGCAACCCTATCAGGAAGATGCCCGCGGACTCTGGTTGCGCAACAAGGTATTGGACGGACAGCCCTATGAGTGGGCAAGCATCAGCAAGACGGGCAACATCATCCAAAGCATCAACAATGAAATCATGGGCATTGCCCGCGATGCAGCTTTTGTGTGGTGGGTCACCGGTGAAGAAAAATATGCCGAAGCAGCCGCTTCTGCCTTTGACACCTACATGACCGGTATCTATTACCGTAACGTACCGAAGGACCTGAACCACGGACATCAACAGACGTTGATGGGCATGAGCAGTTTTGAAACCATTCACGAAGATGTCATCAACGCATTGGTGTCGCTGTATGACTTCCTGTACGACTATCTTCGGGAACATAAGGCCGACAAGATGGACATCTATGCTTCTGCCTTCAAGAAGTGGGCCGACAATATCATAGACAATGGCGTACCTCACAACAATTGGAACCTGATGGAGGCACGTTTCATCCTGAACATCGGCCTGATTCTGGAAAACGATGCCAACTATGCCGATGGTAAAGGGCGCGAATATTATATAGACTATGTGCTGAACCGTTCTTCCATCCGCCAGTGGTCACTTCGTGAACTGGCAGCCTACGGTTACGATGCCGAGACCGGTGTCTGGGCGGAGTGTCCGGGCTATAGCCAGGTAGTATTGGGCGATTATACCGACTTTGTCACCATCTTCGACCGCAACCTGGGGCTGGACCTGGAGCAAGAGATGCCGATTATAGCCAAGGCGGCCAAAGTCAACTTCCAGTATCTCTTTCCCGACCGCATGTATATCGGCTTCGGTGATACCCATCCCGGCACATTGAATCCGGCTATCTATCGTCGCCTGGTGGCCAATGCCCGCCTGCATGGCAAGCAGGAGAAGGAACAGGAATTTATCGCTCTGCTGAAACTGCTTGACCCGAATGCAGCCAAGCCGGCAGAGGTCAAGAGGCCGGGGGTGTCGGTACACTCATTCTTCAGCGAGAAACCCTTGACCGTGGACGACAAGGTGCCTGCTGCAGACATCAACGACTATGTGACCCCCACCTTCCATGCACCCAACGCCAGTTGGCTGGTACAGCGCAACGGCATGAACCGTCGGCACAGCTTGATGATAGCCCTGAACGGAAGTGAAGGAAACCACATGCACGCCAATGGCATCAACATGGAGCTGTATGGCAAAGGCTTCCGTCTGGCTCCTGACGGCGGCATCGGACTGACGCTTTATTCGGGACAGGACTATCTGGAATATTACAGCCAGTTCCCGTCCCACAATACGGTATGCGTGGACGGCATATCCTCCTATCCGGTCATGAAGAGCAACCATGCCTTCAAACTCCTCTCCTGTTTCCCCACTCCGGGACAGAAGGTGGCCTATCCATCGGTAACCTACAGTGACCTCTATTTCCGCGAACCGGAGTCGCAGGCCGACCAGACCCGCCTGATGAGCATTGTCACCACGGGTGAGAAGAGCGGCTACTATGTGGACATCTTCCGCAGCAAGAAGGTGGCGGGTGGAGACAAGATGCACGACTATTTCTATCACAATATGGGACAGGTGATGAGGCTGGCGGCAGCCGATGGAACCGACCTGAACCTGCAACCCACGGAAGAACTCTCGTTTGCCGGTGCCCACCTCTATGCCTATTCCTATATATATAATAAGGAGAGTGCTCAAACCGATAAGGATATTCAGGCTACCTTCACCATACAGATGCCCGATAAGGATGACATCCACATGACCATGTGGATGAAGGGGGAGAAGGAACGGAAAGTCTTTTCCGCACTCAGCCCGATGACCGAAGGGCTGAGCCGTCTGAAGAATATGCCCTATGACATCAAGGAACAGCCTACTCTGACCTTCATTGCCCGCCAGTATGGCGAAGCCTGGGAACGTCCGTTCGTGGCTCTTTATGAACCAACGTCCGAGAGTGAGCCGGGAACCATTGCCGGCGTATCCTATCCCGAGGTGGAGGAAGGAGGAAAAGGAACGGTGGCCATTCGGGTGACTCACAAGGATGGGACGGAGGACCGTATTCTTTCATCAGACTGTGCCGACACTCCGAGTCGTGCCGATGGTTGGAGCATGAAGGCCACCTATGCCTTGTGGAGCAGTCACGGACAGCATGCCACACGCGTATTCATGGGCAACGGCACCTTCTTGCAGACCCCTTCCCTGGTTATAGAGAGTGATGAGCCGGCCGATGTCTTGCTGGAATATAGGGACAATCAGTGGCATTATATGGCCTCCAAATCCTGTAAAATAAGGCTGGAAGGAAGGGAATATCATCTTCAGAAAACAGAAAATGTGGAAAAACTGAAGTGATTATTGAAACTTATTATTATATTTGCTTCGTGTAACAAATAAACGGACCTTTGGAAGCACTTATAATAATGGCTTTGAAATGAGAAACCTGCTGAAAAACCTGTTGATTCTACTATCGTTATGGATAAGCGTTGCCGCCTACTCCTATCCCACTTCCTTCCGTAACCTGACGATGATGGAGGGGTTGTCCGACCTGTTGGTCAATGCCATCTATAAGGACTCCCTGGGCTATGTGTGGATTGGGACGGGTAACTCCTTGGAACGTTTTGACGGTGTACACCTGAAGCGTTATCCCATAAAGGGTACGGATGAAAAACTGAAGCGGGTTTCGGCCATAGCCGAACTGCCGGGCAATGAGATATGGATGGGCAACGGTATGGGACTGTGGCGGGTGAACAAGCAGACAGAAACCTTGGAACGGATATCCGGTGCGCAGATAGATATGCCTGTCCATTCCCTCTTCTATGATGCCCGGGGAACACTCTATATCGGTACGGGTAGAGGACTCTATATCTACCGTTCCGGTATGATAGAACGTCTGTTGGTCGATGCCAACAGCCTCTCTGCCGCCAATGTCATTACCGATATACTTCAGGGAGAGGACAAGCTGCTTTGGCTGGCTACCGGGGGCGGACTGTTCTCTCTGAACCTCTCAGACGGACAAATAACGGGATACCACAATCAGAAAGGGGATGAACACGTCTGTGTCTTCAGGAGCATAGCCCGTACAGGCCACATGCTCTATCTGGCCACGCAGAATCAGGGTATTGTCTGTTTCGATACACGGAGTGGCCGTTTTGAGCGTTATGTAGACGTGGGCTGCAATGTCATATCCTCCCTTTCCAGCAACGGAACAGACCGGTTGTATGTAGGCACCGACGGCAATGGCATACACTTCATTGACACCCGCAAGAACAAGATTGTCCAGTCCATCCGCCATGAGGCAGGTAAGGAGAGCGGGTTGCATTCCAATTCGGTCTACTCGCTTCTGGTGGACAGGGAGGGCATCGTCTGGGTGGGTTTCTATCAGCAGGGCTTGGATTATACCCTCTATCAGAATGACCTCTTCACTCCCTATGCCTTCCAGCCCCACCTCAATACCATGAATGTACCGGTTCGTGCCCTGCAGATTCATGGTGATGAAAAACTGATAGGCTCGCGCGACGGCCTTTTCTACATCCACGAAAAGAGCGGAATCTTCAAGGAATTCAAGTCTCCACAACTGCGCTCCAGTATGATATTCAGTATCTTGCGTCATCGTGACGAGTATTATATCGGAACCTATGGCGGAGGAATGTATATCCTGAATCCCCGGACGCTGACTATACGCGACTTTGATGCCGAGGGCCACATGCCCTTCTCTCAAGGGCAGATATTTTGCATCAAGGAAGATGCCGAGGGAACCCTGTGGATTGGTACCTCGGTAGGCATCTATTGCTACAAGGATGGCCTGCAGACCGCCCATTACAACAGTACCAACTCCAAACTTCCGGCAGGAAATGTCTACGAAATCTATTTCGACTCCACCAGGAAAGGGTGGATATGTACGGAGAACGGTGTCTGCATCTGGGACCCTTCGGCCCGGGCCCTTCGTACGGATGTCTTTCCAGCAGGTTTCATGAACAAGGAGAAAATCAGGGTGGTCTATGAAGATTCCGACCATTGTCTCTACTTCTTCCCGGACAAAGGCAACATGTTCATATCCAATCTGGAGATGACCAACTTCCGTCCCTTTCGGATGGGTACCCCCTTGGATGGGCGTAACGGCATGTTTGTCATCGAAGACCGTGAGGGCTGGTTGTGGATAGGCACGGACAAGGGCCTGTTCCGCTATGACAAGAAGGAGCGTTTCATCTCCTATGGTTTCGTGGATGGCATCTCCAATCCTGTCTTTACGCTCTATCCTCCTACGATGGACCGGGAGGGCAACCTGTGGTTCACTAATACCAAAGGTCTGCTGCACTTAGACATGAACCGTCTGTATGAAGAACACGAATATGCCTATCCGCTCACCATAACGGAAATGCGGGTCAATGGTAACCACTCCATACCCTTGTACAAGAAGCATCCGGCAGTCGTGAAACTGGAATCTTCCCAGCGGAATCTGGTCTTCAGTTTCTCAGACTTCAGCTACACGGATCCGCTCTGCATGTCTTATGAATACCGTCTGGAAGGGGAGGACAAAGAATGGGTAACGCTGGACGGAAAATCGGACGTGGCCTATTACAACCTGAGTTCGGGACAGTACACCTTCAAGTTGCGCAAGAAGGGAATCCCCGAATCGGAAGTGCAACTGCCATTGGAGATAGCCTCAACGGGACTTTGGGGAGTGTTATTGCTCTTGCTGCTCATCTTCTGCTCCGTCGGATGGTTCAGCATGTGGTATCGCAACCGTCGGAAGGGCAAGCAAGCGGCTATGTCTGCTTCCTGGCAGCCCGAAGAGGTGGAGTTACCTGTCGAAGAGTCGAAGAGTACTTCCAAGGAAAAATACAAGACCAACCGTATCAGTCCGGAAGAGTGCAGACGGCTGGCAGAAAAATTGGAGAAATACATGCAGGAAGAGAAACCCTATACCAACCCCAATCTGAGGCTGGGCGATTTGGCTACGGCATTGGGCTCCTCCTCCCACACCCTTTCCTACCTGTTGTCCCAACACCTGCACTGCAGCTACTACGATTATGTGACCAACTATCGTATCGGAGAATTCAAGCGTCTGGTGAAGAATGGTGAATATGCCAAATATACCTTGAATGCCCTGGCCGAACTGTGTGGCTTCAATTCAAAAGCCTCCTTCCATCGCTCTTTCAAGAACGCCGTGGGAATGACTCCGAATGAATATATCGTCCGAAAAGGACAATAATTCTACCAGCTGAAATCCCAATTCCTCTCTTTCTTCCTTTGCATTGCGATTTTTTGCCGTACTCAAATCCAGGTATAGGCATGACCTGGTCAAGGCATTTACCCGGCATGATCTCCATTGACCTGTGACGAAGGATGACCGGAAGGACCGACCTCGGAATGTTGTTTGCAACCGTTGGATTTCCAAATATAAAGGCTATCTTTGCGGCCTCTATTTGCAAAAACATCATTTTATAATATTATCAGATATGAGAAAAGGTATAGTTTTAGCGTTTTGCATGAGTTTGGTGGGTTGCCTGACCTTGTGGGCGGGTGACCTGAAGCTGTGGTACACAAAGCCGGCCCAGACGTGGGTGGAGGCGCTGCCCTTGGGCAACTCCAGACTGGGGGCGATGGTTTATGGCGGTACCATCCGCGAGGAAATCCAGTTGAATGAAGAGACCATGTGGGGAGGAAGTCCCTACCGGAACGAGAAGGAAGGAGCCCTGGACAGCTTGCCTGCCATCCGCAAACTGATTTTCGAGGGGAAGACGATGGAGGCTCAGCAGTTGATTCAACGCTCGTTCTATACCGGCAAGAACGGTATGCCCTATCAGACCATCGGCAGTCTGTTCATTGACTTTCCGGGACATGAACAGGCAGAGAACTACCGCCGCGAACTGGACATTGAGCGGGCGGTGGCGACGACCAGCTATGTGGTGGATGGCGTGGAATACCGTCGTGAAGTGTTTACCTCTTTCATCGACCAGGTGCTGGTGGTGCGCCTCACTTCCAGTGTACCGGGCAAGCTGAATCTCACTGTTGGTTACGACTCCCCCCTTTCCGGCAAGAAAGTCTTTGCCCGTGGAGCCAAACTGGTCATGACCGGCAATGCCACGGCCCACGAGGGAGTACCCGGCATCATCCGGATGGAGACGCAGGCGCAGGCCGTTCTGAAAGGTGGTAAAAGAAGGATGCAAGGCGACAGGATGAGCATACAGGGAGCAGACGTGGTCACCCTCTATGTCTCTGTTGCCACCAACTTCGTGGACTATACGAGGGCAGATGGCCATGCAGGCAGGAAAGCGTCGAAATACCTTTCCGAAGCTCTGAAGACTGCATACGGCCAGGCTTTGGACAATCATGTCAGTTACTATCGCAACCAGTTCGACCGTGTCAGCCTGGATCTGGGCGAGACAGAGCAGTCCCGCTGGGAAACCGTGAAGCGCATTGAGGCTTTCAACTCGGGCGACGATCCCGCTTTGGCTGCCCTGATGTTCCAGTATGGCCGCTATCTGTTGATTTCCTCCTCCCAGCCCGGTGGACAGCCGGCCAATCTGCAGGGTGTATGGAATGACAAACTGCTGGCACCCTGGGATGGCAAGTACACCATCAACATCAACACGGAGATGAATTATTGGCCGGCCGAGGTGACCAATCTGTCCGAAACCCATTTCCCGTTGTTTGAAATGGTCCGGGAGATTGCCGTTACGGGACGGGAAACGGCCGTGAAGATGTATGGCTGCAACGGATGGGTGGCCCATCACAATACAGACATTTGGCGAGCTACCGGTCCGGTGGACAACGCTTTTTACGGTACATGGCCCATGGGAGGCGGCTGGCTCACCACCCACCTGTGGCAGCACTATCTCTATACGGGCGACCGTGATTTTCTGGAAGAGGTCTATCCCGTCATGAAGGGAGCGGCCGATTTCTATATAGACTATCTGACGGAACATCCCCACTATCCGGGCTGGAAGGTTACTGCCCCCTCCATGTCGCCCGAACATGGCCCCCAGGGCGAGAACACTCAGAAGGCCTCCACGATTGTGGCCGGATGCACGATGGACAATCAGATTATATTCGATGTGTTGGGCAATGCGTTGCAGGCTTCGGCCATCCTGGCCAAACCGGTCGCTTATCAGGACTCCCTGAAGCAGACGATGGCCGCTCTGCCCCCGATGCAGATAGGCCGTCACAACCAGTTGCAGGAGTGGCTGGAGGACTTGGATAATCCTCGCGACCAGCATCGGCACATCTCGCACGTCTATGGCCTATTCCCCAGCAATCAAATCTCTCCATACACCCACCCTTTGCTGTTCCAGGCGGCCAAGAATACCCTGCTGCAGCGTGGCGATGAGGCTACGGGATGGTCCATTGGCTGGAAAATCAATCTGTGGGCCCGTTTGCTCGACGGCAACCATGCCTATAAGATGATAGGCAATCTGTTGAAGCTGCTACCCTCCGACAGTGTGCAGGAGGATTATCCTCAGGGACGCACCTATCCCAACCTGTTCGACGCTCATCCTCCTTTCCAGATTGACGGCAACTTCGGCTATACGGCCGGTGTGGCCGAGATGTTGCTCCAGAGCCATGACGGAGCCTTGCATCTGTTGCCTGCTCTGCCCGATGCCTGGCCGAAAGGCCATGTGAAGGGTTTGGTAGCTCGAGGCGGTTTTGAGGTGGAGATGAAGTGGCAGGCCGGACAACTCTCCACAGCCCTGATTACCTCCCGCCTGGGAGGCCATCTGCGCATTCGTTCCTATGTCCCCCTGGAGGGCGAGGGACTGAAGCCTGCGGCGGGCGAGAATCCCAATCCTTTTTATGCTGTTCCGGCAATCAAGCAACCGCTGCTCTCTCAGGAACTGGAGCCCCAGTATCCCACACTCTCCCGTATCTATGAATACGACCTGATGACGGAGTCCGGCCACAGCTATGAACTACATTATTCGATGAAGCGGTAATGACATAATTGATATGAATAGTGCGAACTACAAAAAGTACCTCAAACTTTTTGTGGTTTGCACTGTTGATGCTAACTGGAATGGTGATGGAAGAAATAAATCGAAAGACTTGTTTCTTTTATATTTTTGTCTTTGCCATTAGTAATCATATGAATGAGATTATGAAAACAAGAGGGAATATTTGGAGTTGATGAAACTCATATGTCAGATTTGAAAGAACAATTTGGCTGTTGCAAGAATGGAATAAAGATGTAAAGAGTGTAGACAATTATTTGTTGTCGCCTGAAGGCATGAAAAATTTGGCAGCCACTTGTATACTGATCGAAGCGATAAATGAAAGCTTATTGCCTTTACAACCAGAAATTCCATGGAGTCAGGTTATGGGAATGCGTAATCATATCGCCTACGGATATTTTGATATTGATGCAGAAATCGTTTTCCAGACGGTTCAGAAGAATTTGTCACCATTACTTAAGGCTATTCGTCTCTTTATAAATCATATAAGCGGAAAAATCTAAATCTCAATTAGACTTATTTCCCATTTCCTATTGAGTGTCCGATTCGCTCGGTTCGTATTTTTAAGAAAAGAGAATAAGAATATGAGCGTATTAAGATTGTTTTTAGGATTATGCCTGATTTAGGCAACTGCTTTCTCGCAGCAACGGGAAGTATTAATTCACCTTTTGGAGTCTCATATAATAATTTGAGACTCCAAAAGGTTTTCTTTTAATATACTGTAAATCAGTACTTAATTTTACTTTTTTATCTATCTTAATAAGGAGCGACTTATTCAATGGCATGGAAAATTTTGCTTTTCTTTTAAAATTATACATTTGCATCGTGAAATAACCAAAAATAACAGAAGACATGGAAAACATCAATGTAAAATCTACCCGTATCGTGGAAGAATCCTACCGGAGACTTTGCACTTCCGTCTTCCGGTATATTTATTATAAGATAGGTAATAAGGAGGAAGCGGAGGACCTGGTGCAGGATACGTTTGTGCGCCTGATGGAGTACAAGCAGATGCTTTGCGAAGAGACGGTCCAGTCCTTTATCTTCACGATAGCCCGTAATTTGGTTACAGATTATCTGCGCCGTTATTACAAGCGGCGAGAGATTAATGTCTACTTGCTTGAGACTACTGTTACTTATAATAATAATGTGGAAAGCCGCATAGTGGCAGATGACCTGGCCCGCCGTGAGAAACATCGCATGTCATTGCTTTCTCCCCAACGGCGTGTCATTTACCGGATGAATCGGTATGAGGAGAAAACAGTTCCGGAAATCGCATTAAAACTCCAACTCTCTTTAAGAACAGTGGAAAATCATCTGTTTGCCGGGCGCAAAGAGGTGAGGGAGTATATGCGGCAATGCATTTGATACTTTTGGATAGAAATAGATAACGCACATTGCATTTGTTAATTTAAAAATCAGAATTTATGGAAAAGAGAACTTTCAAATTATCCTCCAAGAGGATTCTCTTCTCGGTAGCATTGCTGTTTGTAGGGTGGATAGGAAGTCCGCAAATAGCTATGGCTGAAATTGTTGAAGTACGGGATGTCCAACAGACGGGTACAGTGAAAGGAACTGTAGTCGATGCTTTGGGCATGCCGATTATTGGTGCCAATGTCATGGTGAAGGGTACGTCAAACGGTACCATTACGGACATTGATGGTAATTTCTCATTGAGCAATGTCTCCCAGGGCGTTCTGCAGATTTCCTACATCGGCTACAAGACGCAGGAAGTCGCTGTGAAAGGCAATGAGACCAATCTGCAGATTGTGTTGAAAGAAGACTCGGAATTGCTGGGTGAAGTGGTCGTTGTAGGTTATGGTACCATGAAGAAGGAGTCCTTGACCGGTGCGATTGCTGTTGTAGATGAGAAGGCCTTCATCGGCAAAGGCTCGCTGTCCAGCCCGTTGCAGGCTTTGCAGGGACAGGTGCCGGGCGTAATGATTACCCGTAGCTCTTCTGCACCCGGTGATGAAAGTTGGGGGTTGAACCTGCGTGGTTCGGTCTCAATGAACAGCACCGAGCCGCTGATTATCATAGACGGAGTGGCTTATGAGAGTGCCAACGAGCTGCGCTTGATAAACCCCAACGATATTGAGAGTATCAGCTTCCTGAAAGACGGTTCTGCCGCCATTTATGGTTCGCGTGCTGCGGGTGGTGTTGTTCTGATTACCACCAAGAAGGGTGCTGAAGGCAAGGTGAAGGTGGAATATAGTGGAAGTGCCACCCTGAAGACCGTGGGTCTGATGCAGGAAGCCATGAGCCTGGACCAATGGGCGACCGGCCTGAAACAGACGTTGGCCAACGACGGACAGCTGGGAAACGTGTGGTACACCTATGCCGACCTGGCTCAGAAGTACAAAGGTACCTATATTGACCTGCAGACTTCGGCTAATCCTTTCGGAACGGCTGCGTTTACCGATGTGTCCGACTTCGTGTTTGCTGACGACGTGAATTGGCTGGATACCCTCTTTGGCGAGACCTGGAGCACCGACCACAGCTTGAGCCTCTCGGGCGGTACAGAGAAGTCGGCCTACCGTATCTCCCTGAACTACCTGTATGACGGTTCTACCCTGCAGTACGGAAGCAACAACAACCAACGTTACAACTTCCGCATGAACAACACCTACAACTTTACCAACAACCTGAAGTTGGAGTCCTCCATCGCCTATAACCGTCAGGACCAGGTGGCACCGACGATGGTGGACAATGTGTTGAGCAAAACGCTGCCTATGCCCGGACTTCCGTTCGAATCCATGGACGGCAAGCCGTATGCTTGGGGAACCTGGGGCTCTCCGGCAGCTATGGCCGAGTATGGCGGCGACAACAAGCTGAAGGTGTCTGCCATCAATATCAGCGAGACCCTGAACTGGAAGATTTCCGACTGGCTGACAGCCAATGCCAACGTAGGTTATAATACCAGTACGGCCCAGCGTGATGTAGTGGGAAACAGCATCACCTATTATAATTATGTCGGCAACAAGGTGGTTCGTACAGACCCCACGCAGGCCAACTCCTATTACAAGCAGACCTCTGCACGTACCGATTTCTATTCTTTTTCGGGCTATTTGGCAGCCAACAAGACTTTTGCCGAGAAACACAAACTGAACCTGACCGTTGGCTCGCAATATGAGTTCAAGGACCACACCTATTTCGGTGTACAGGTGAAAGATATCCAGAACGGACTGGAAATCGTACACGGCTCAGGCGAAGTGACCCTCTCGGGTGATGAGAAACGCTGGCAGACTGCTGTTCTCTCCTATTTTACCCGTTTCAATTATGATTATGACGGCCGCTACCTGCTGGAACTGAATGCACGCTACGATGGCTCTTCCAAGTTCCGTCCCGAAAACCGTTGGGCCGGTTTCTGGGGAGCATCCGCAGGCTGGAGAATCAACCAGGAATCATTCCTCAGAGACGTGGATTGGCTGAGCGACCTGAAGTTGCGTCTCTCCTATGCAGAGGTGGGCAACCAGAGTGGTATTGACAACTACGACGGTATTCAGTTCTACAATCTGGTGTCGGCCGGTGACGATGGTGCCTACCTTGGTTCCGACAAGGTCTCCTACATCAAGACCAACGGTTCCTTTGCCTCCACCAAGCGCAAATGGGAGCGCATCAAGAACTACAACATTGCCGTAGATTTCGGCTTCTTCAACGGTGCATTGACCGGAACCGTGGAAGCCTTCCTGAAGAAGAATGACAACATGCTGGTGAGCATGAGCTATCCTGCACAGCTGGGCGACAGCGCTCCCAAGATGAATGAAGGCAAGTTCAAGGGCTGGGGCTATGAAGGACAGATTAACTACCGTGGCAAGATTGCCGACGTGAGCTATCACGTAGGCGGTACGCTGACTTTCGCCCGCAACGAACTGACCGACTACGGCGGCACAACCGTTCTCTCATCCGGCTACAAGTCCACCATGCAGGGCTATCCTCTTAACTCTATCTTTGGTTTGCGCTATGCCGGCAAAATTCAGAACGAGGACCAACTGGAAGCCTATAAGGCAAAATACTACGAGAACAATGGTGTGGGCATGCCTTCCAACCTGCGTGTGGGCGATAACATGTATTGTGACGAAAACGCTGACGGCGTGCTGGACGAAAAAGACTATATCTACCTGGGCAGTGACAATCCCGAAATCCAGTATTCGTTCAACATGGGTGCCGAATGGCGAGGTTTTGACATTAACTTTATCTTCCAGGGAGCAGCCAATCGCTTTGTCTATCGTGGCAACAGCGACAACATGACCGTTCCCTTCCGTGGCTACTACACCAATACCAGTACCGCCTCCATCGGCAACACCTGGAGTGTGGACACCCCGGATGCCTACTATGCTCCCTATACCAGTGACGGCAACATAAACTCCTGGAACTATCAAGCCTCCTCGCTGACAGCTCAGGACGGCCGTTATCTCCGCCTTAAGAACATCACCATCGGTTACACCTTCCCTGCCAAACTGTTGAAGAAAACGGGATTCCTGCAGTCTGCACGCATCTACGCTACTGGCACCGACCTGTGGGAAACAACCAGAATCAAGGACGGATGGGATCCGGAAGCGGCACGTGACGCATCGGGTGTGAAGCGTTATCCCTTCACCCGCAACTTTACTTTCGGCATGAATTTAACTTTCTAAAATTGATAAGAATATGAAACTGAAACAATATATACAGGCAGCCTGCCTCGCCTCTTTGGCAACAGTGGCCTCTTCTTGTCTGGATTTGGAACCTAAAGCACAGCTGAGCGACACCACTTTATGGACCAGCACATCCAACTTCCAGCTCTTTGCCAACCAGTTCTATAGCTGGACACTCGACTTCAATGCGGCCATCGGTGACAACATTCACAGCGACTACCGCTCAGACCTGATTTGTGCCTCTTCCGTAAACACCTACAGCAAGGGAACCAACACCATTCCCACCAGTGACGGTGACTATACCAATGCCTACAAGCGCATCTACTACACCAACTTGCTGTTGAAGAACGCCAACACCTTTGCCGACAAGAGCGGCATTGCTGTTCCCGTGGCCGAGGCGAAGTTCTTTCGTGCCTACTGCTATTTTGAACTGTTGCAGAAGTTCGGCAATGCCATCATCGTAACCGAACCGTTGGATATTGACTCTGAGACGCTCTATGGTAAGCAGAACGATCGCAGTGAGGTGGCCGACCTCATCCTCCAAGACTTGGAAGAGGCCGCCGAAGGACTTCCTGAAACCTCTTCGGAAGCCGGCCGTCTGAACAAGTATGTGGCCCTCGCCTTGAAGGCCCGTGTGGCTCTCTATGAGGGCACCTGGCAGAAGTTCCACACCAACGGTATGAACGCAACGTCCAACACCGAACGCAGCACCGCGCTGCTGACCGAAGCCCGGGATGCGGCCAAGGCCGTGATGAACAGTGGCAACTACAAGCTCTTCTACAACGAGACGCTGGGCAACCAGAGCTACCGTTATATGTTTACGCTGGAAGACGGTGTGCAGTGCAACCCCGCCAACCTCTCCAAGGCCGACAATACGGAATATATCTTCTTCAAGCGTCATCGCAACGGAGACAAGACGGCCTATAACCTCACTCACGGCATGGTGGGCAACGCCTGCTACGTGACCCGCAAAATTGTGAATATGTATCTTTGCTCCGATGGTCTCCCCGTGGAGAAGTCTCCCAAGTTCAAGGGATATAGCGGCGTGACCGATGAGTTCCAGAACCGCGACAACCGCATGGACAACACCTTGCTCTATCACGGCGAACAGTATTGGAACAATGACGGTAAGTTCCGCACCACCTGGACCGATGCCGATCTGGCCAGCTGTCTGACCGCCAATGTCCGTGCCGGCAGTGGCTATCAAAGCCAAAAGTGGGGCACTGAGCGTCAGGTGGAGGACTACTATGAAAGCTATGATTTCCCCATCATCCGCTATGCCGAAATGCTGCTGACCTATACCGAGGCCGTATATGAACTTTCCGGTTCCATCAGCGATGCCGACCTGGATCTTTCGCTGAACCTTGTGCGCCAGCGCATCAACCCCACTATGCCCAAGTTGAGCAACGCCTTTGTTACGGCGAACGGACTCGACATGCGCGAAGAGATTCGTCGCGAGCGCACTGTGGAATTCTTCCTGGAAGGGCGTCGCATCGACGACCTGAAGCGTTGGGCTACTGCCGAGGTGGAGATGCCCCAGGACCAGCAGGGCGTTCTGTACACCGGCACCTGGTTTGAGGGCAACTGGACCTCACCCGGACGCACCATCGGCAGTGACGGCTGCCTGGTGATGTACACCGAGCGCGTATGGGAAGACAAGCATTACCTCTATCCGTTGCCTTCCGATCAGCTGCAGCTGAATCCCCAGTTGGAGCAGAATCCGGGATGGAAGGCCGGTGAATAACAACAAGTATTAAACAGATAAACAGACAGAATATGAAGAATATATTGGAATATGGATGGAAAAGCCTGCTCTGTGCGGCACTTCCGGTTTCATTCATCGCCTGCAGTGACGAGGCGGATTTCAAGCAGTACACCCCTGCACAGTATCCGGCATCGGTGGAAATGATTGTGCCAGCCGAGCAGGAAGCGCTGATTTATGTGGAAGACGGGACAAGCGTCCTGCCGCTAATCAAGGGCGAGAAGGTCTCTTTCGGCAGCAAGATTTCTCCGGACGATGTGACGTTCGACGAAGTAGTGTGGACCTCCAGTAACGAGAAAGTGGCCACGGTGGACGACAATGGCAACGTGGAAGCTGTCAGTGGTGACGACACCGGCTATTCGGTGATTACGGTGGCTCCGGTGGCCAGCTATTCGGGCAGCAACATTGCCACTACGCTGAAGGTGGTGGTGTCCAACACTTTGGTAAAGGCCGAATCCATTGAGGTGGGTGTAAATGCCGACCAGGTTTATGCCGGCGAGACGTTGCAGATGAGCTACTCCATCCTGCCTGAAGAGGCAACCTACAGAACAGTGAAGTGGACCTCCAGCAACGAGAAGGTGGCCACGGTGGACAAGAACGGACTGGTGACCGGTGTGGTCAATGACGAAATTCATGCCGAGGTGACCATTACGGCCACAGCCTTGGATGGAAGCGGACACTCTGCATCCAAGATGATTACCGTCAACCAGATTGTCCAGCCCCAGGAAGTGACCATCAGTGACGAGTTCTCGGTAGACAACGGCTATCTGGTGGCCATTGCCGACAAGAAGGTGACCCTGAACTACACGACCGTTCCCGAGGATTGCACCAAATCGTTGATTCAATGGACCTCCAGCGATGAAACCATTGCAACGGTGAACGGCGGTGTGGTCACTGTCAACCAAGACGGTGTGTTTGGTGATGTGACGATTACGGCCACCTGTCCCGAAACCGGAGTCTCTTCTTCCGTGAAGCTGCGTGTAGAGGAAGGATTGGTTCGCGAACTTTTCCATGACCCGGACAACTACGGCTGGTACAATGCCAAGCAGTCGGGCAACGGAACCTCTTCGTCTCACGTGTGGAGTTATGGCAAGGTGACGGTCACTACCTACACTCAGAATGCCACCAAGCAACGCGGTGACTTCAAGTGTTGGAATGCCGCCACGTGGCTCCATGCCGGCAAGTATCCGATTTTTGCCATTCGCATGGAAGATGTGAAGGACTTGTATGAAGGTGTGACGGCCCGCAACATTACGCTTGATGCCTCCGGTGAATGTGCAGGAACCAAGTTCTCCGGCGGATTGAATGGCAACAACAACAAATGGTTGCATGACTATAAGTGCAGCGACGGCAGTCACGTGTTCATCTACGACCTGGCTACCCAAGCCTGGGCCAATGGCGGTGTATTGCCCACTACCGATGTGGCCAAGTTCACCACCCTCCAGTTCAAGTATGCCGATATCGCCACCTTGACCGAGCAAGTCACTTATAATGTCTACTGGGTACAGACGTTCAAGACCTTGGACGACGTGAAAGCCTACATTGAATCCGAAGGACTGACTTACGAACCCATTAAATAAAGAAATATGAAAATCAGAGTATTCATGAATATGGGTCTGGCACTGCTTATGGCAGTGCAGACCTCCTGCAGAGAAAACGAGTTCGGCACGGTGGACCTGACCATGCCGGAAAGTGAAGAAGTGTATGAACCGGTAGCGGCTGCCTATACCTACAGCCATCCGTGCGCCATGTTCAGCCAGGCCGACTTCGACCGGGTGAAGAAGAGCCTGGATGACGGCACGGCTCCGCAGGCGGTGAAGGATGAGTTCACCTTGTTGAAGAACAGCCGTTTCACGGCTCCCGGCTATACGGCCACTCCGCTGGAGTATATCGTGCGCGGTGACGGTGCGGGAATCACGGCCGACGGCAAGGAGAGCTATCAGGAAGCCATGAACGATGCTGCAGCGGCCTATCAGATGGCTTTGTTGTGGAAACTGACCGGTGACAACAGCTATGCCGAGGCTTCCATCGGCGTGATGAACGCTTGGGTAAAAGGGTGCAAGGGCATCAAGTCCAATGACTCCAACCAGATGCTGGCGGCAGGTGCACAGGGCTACACCTTTGCCAACGCCGGTGAAATCATGCGCTCCTACGAAGGATGGTCGGCTACAGACTTCGCCAAGTTCAAGGAGTGGATGGTGAATGTGTTTGCCTCCAAGAACATCGACTTCATGACCAATCACCAAAACACGTGCGACGACCACTACTGGAGCAACTGGGACCTGGTGAACATGTGTTCCTATCTGGCCATCGGCATTCTGACGGAAGATGACAGCATGGTGAACTATGTGGTGAACTATTTCTATACGGGTGCGGGCAACGGCTGCATCAAGAAGCTGATTCAGGGCACCTTCGACGACCCGTTGGGCAGCGGCGAGGAGATTGCCCAGAACCAGGAGAGCGGACGCGACCAGGGCCATGCCCAGATGTCCGTGGCCGTGACCGCCAACCTTTGCCAGATGGCCTATACGCTCTACCAGTGTAACCCCGGTGTTGCACAGTTGGACTTCTTTGCGGCCAACGACAATGCCGTGATGAAGATGGGGGAATATACAGCCCTCTTCAATTTGCGCGATGGCAACGACCAGATGAACACCGGTGGCAATTGGTTGGTGAACGCATCTAAGATGCCTTTCAGCGAGTATAAATATTGTGTGGATTGCTCATGCAAGAATGCCGGAAGCCACTCGGCCATCCACACAGCCATTGCCGATGATTCCGGCCGCGGAAGCCTGCGTCCGGGTTGGGAAATCTACTACAACCACTATGTCAAGGTGAAAGGATTGGGCAATGGTTGCAAGTATGCCAAGATGGCTGCCGAGAAGATGCGTCCCGAAGGCGGTGTGGACGGCAACAGCCGTTACGGCACCAACTCTGGTGCTTTCGACCAGCTGGGCTGGGGCACACTGATGCTGTATCGCGAATAACCGCAGGTTGTTACACCGCCACCGGTTACGCCGGCACCATCACCTGGTCATCCAGTGACGAGACACTGGCCACTGTCAGCGACAACGTGGTGACCATCAATAGCGAAGGCAATTTTGGCGACGTGACCATCACGGCTCAGGGCGAAGGCACTGATGCCCCCTCTTCTTCCGTTGTCCTGAAGGTGACAGAAGGCTTGGTGCGCGAACTGTTCGACTATAGCGATTACTGCTCTTGGGGCAAGGCTTCCAATCAAAACAGTACCTTGACTTGGAACAATACGGGCGATGTTACGATGACGACATACTTGGCTAATGAAGCGGAGAGAAAATATCGTGGCGACCTTGTATGCCAAAATACCGCTTGGCTCCATGCCGGCAACTATCCTTACTTTGCCATCCGCATGACTCACCCCAATGACACGGAAGGTTGGTCCAACACGATGATTAAGTTTGATGCATCAAACGGCAAGATTGAATCGGATGCTTCTGTAACTTATTCCGGAGAATTGGGTAGCGGAAACAACAAGTATGTCTGCAACTATCTGTGCAGCGATAATAGCCGTGTCTTTGTCTACAACCTTTCCACGCAAGCGTGGGGAAAGAATGGGCTGCTTATGCCGCTGACGGAAAAGGTGAAGTACACCACCTTCCAGTTCAAGATTGCCGACATTGTAGCAGCTGAAACGGCAACTGTTCCCGTGACCTACAATGTCTACTGGATACAGTCCTTCCAGTCGTTGACCGATGTGAAGGCATATATCACTTCCGAAGGTCTGAGCATCACCAAGGCGGACAAGGAAGAATAATAATGATTTTCTTAGGAGGAATCTCTGCGTTTGTTCCTCCGTAAGTATGTTAAAACAGGTAGTTAAGGAGGAACAAAAACGAAAATGTTCCTCCTTAACTCGTTTTTTGTTAGGGGTTACGGAGAAGTTTATAAATAAGTTTATGCAACTCTGACAATTATGTGAGGAATATCGTTATCTTTGCAGAAACATTCCGAAATCCAATGAATATGGAAGTAACTTACAGGCGTTATCCCATCGGGATACAGAACTTTGAACAACTGAGAAACTGCAATTGCGTATATATCGACAAGACCGAGTTGATATACAAACTGACGCATACGGACAGTGTCTATTTCCTGAGCCGCCCACGCCGCTTCGGGAAAAGTCTGCTTGTGTCCACTCTCGAAGCCTATTTCCAAGGGAAGAAGTATTTGTTTGAAGGACTTGCCATGGAACGCTTGGAAACGGAATGGACGGAATATCCCGTGCTGCACATGGACTTCAGTAAAAGTAAATATTACGATGTAGATATGCTGAAGACAGCCATCAACGTTCAAATTTCACGTTGGGAAGAAGTCTATGGCAAGAACGAAAGTGAGACTTCTTTCAGCAGCCGCTTTGAAGGTGTTATACAACGAGCCTACCAACAAACCGGCAAACAGGTGGTGGTATTGGTGGATGAGTATGATTCACCTTTGTTGGATACCAACCACAAGCCGGAGTTACAGGAACAATTAAGGAATATCGTCCGGGACTTCTTCAGCCCTTTGAAAGGAGCTGGACAATACATCCGTTTCCTCCTGCTGACCGGTATCAGCAAATTCAGCCAACTGAGTATCTTCTGCGAGTTGAACAACCTGCAGAACATCAGTATGCGCGATGATTACAGTGCCCTTTGTGGCATCACGGAAAAGGAACTGCTCACACAGCTGAAACCGGACATCGAGCAAATGGCTGTTGCCAATAACGAGACTTACGAGGAGGCTTGTGCTCACTTGAAAAAGCAGTACGATGGCTATCATTTCAGCAAGCGTTGCGAAGACATTTATAATCCATTCAGCCTGTTCAATGCCTTTAATGCGAAAGAATATAAGAACTATTGGTTTTCTTCTGGTACCCCAACCTTCTTGTTGGAGTTGTTGAAAGAAGCCGATTTCAATGTCCGGGATTTGGAGATGACAGAGGCGACCGATGAACAGTTTGATGCGCCCACCGAGGTTATCACCAGCCCGATTCCTGTATTGTATCAAAGCGGTTATCTTACGATTAAAGGATATGACAGCACTTTCAACATTTATACATTGGGTTATCCCAACAATGAAGTGCGAAAAGGATTTATAGAGGCACTGCTCCCCGGTTATGTACACAAACCCGGTGAAAAAAGTACTTTCTATGTGGTATCTTTCATTCGTGATTTGATGAAAGGGGATGTTGAAACTTGTTTGGAACGCACCCGCTCGTTCTTTGCCTCTATTCCATACGACCTGGAAAACCAAACGGAAAAGCATTATCATACCATTTTCTATCTGCTGTTCCGCCTGATGGGACAATACGTAGAATCCGAGGTGAAGAACGCCATCGGCCGGGCCGATGTAGTGGTCAAACTGCAGGATGCCATTTATGTATTCGAGTTCAAGTTTGACGGTACACCCGAAGAAGCCTTGGCTCAGATAGATAGCAAGCAATATGTCATCCCTTATCATGCCGATGGCCGGAAAGTCTATAAGATTGGTGTGAACTTCGACAGTGCCACCCGCACTATTGGCGGTTGGAAGATTGTGGAAGATATTTGATTCCTTTGCCGCCACCGTGTGTGATAGGCCGTTAGCTCCATATAGTACTTCAAGGCAGGCATCCCCGAAGAGGAGCCGTGATGCGTACCCTGCGCCGTGAGTTTCTATTTTCGTGTTTCTTGTTTGGTTCATGTGATTCCCTCCAATCATGCGCAAAGATAAAGGGCATACCCGAATGGTGCAACAGTTTGGCTCACGCCACAGGGGTGATTACCCCTACAAAATGATTCTGATATTGATTGTCAATGCATTAGCCGGACTGTTCTTGAAATGCGGATTTATGCGGATTCACGCAGAGAGAGTTTCCATGTTCCCATCCGTGTCATCCGTGCCTGAAAACTATCAACTATCAATTATCAACTATCAATTATCGTATATTCTGGAATACCTCGTACGCTATTACTTGAGTTTTCTCCCCAATCGTTATTTCCGAAAGATTGGGACAACCGTTAAACACATTCGGACCAATTGCTAAAACATTATCCGGTAAGATAATGCTTTTCAGATTATTACATTTTGTAAATGTGTAAGCAGCAATAGTATTAGCGATTGTATACAAATAGCCGTTCAATGATTCATGGTAGTAGTAATAATCTCCTCCCTTAATAATTGTTGCTTCAGATAAGTCTAAATGTTCAAGCTTGCCCCTATCAGCCTCATTAAATTCATGTCCTCCAAGCATTTTGCGCAAGTAGCAAATATCATCACCATTTAGCGCATAGTCAACTTTTAATGAAGTAATGGTTAGCATTTGATCTCCCAACCGTTCTTTCAAAGTACCACCTACTAAAGCAGCCTCTTGCGTAATTGTAAGCGTATCTGATACTAAACCATCATTATTTACAAAGACTATTTTTGCTGTACGCTTTTCGGTAGATTCGTTTTTATCAATTGAAAAGCATACATTATATTCTGTAAGACTTCGAGTAGACACCTTATGAATCCAGTCAACATCAGGCACTTTAACTTCAAAATCTATATTAACGTTCAATTTTACCTCTACATTTCCACCATCTGCTGAAATTATATACACCTTCTGCGAAAGGATGATGGCATCCTTTTGCGCCTGGGTGATTTTCAGGGTCTCCTTCAGGGTGCTGTTCTTGTCGCGGAAGATGATTTCGGCCGAGCGGCTGTCGTGGCTCTCGTTGGGGGTGACGATGTACTTCAGGGTGTGGCTGGACATGCCTCGGGTGGCGGGTTCGTTGATTATCCAGTCCACATCGGGCATCTGCACCTCATAGTCAAAGTTGCTCTGCACGTCCACCGTAATGGTCTCACCGCTGCTGGCCACGGCATACTCGTTCTTGCTGAGCAGGAGGACGGGGCCGCCCGTCTGATACACCTTGACGGTCTCCACCTTGTCACCGCTCTTCACGTAGATTTCGCCTTCGCGCTTCTCCAACTCTTCGCTGGCAGCCACGGTGAAGGCATGCTTCTTCGTGGAGAGGCCACGGGTGGCGGCCGCCTGAGTGATTCAGCTCTTGGCCGTCTCGGCGACTTCTACCTGATAGCTGATGTTGGCCTTCACCTCCAGTTCGATGGTGCCTCCCTCACGGCCCAGTTCAAACTTGTCGGTGGTGACCAGCAGGGCCTCGGTACACTTCTGGCTGACGGTAAAGGTCTTGCTGGCGCTGCCGGCCTTCACGGTGACGGAGACGCTGCGGTTGTCATAGTCGGTGTTCTCGGCCACGGTGAACTTCACGGTAGCCGTGCCCTTGGTGCCGTTAGTGGCCGAGGCGGTACACCAGGTGGTGTTGGCTACGTTCAGCGTCCAGTCGGCCACGGTGGTGCTGAAGGTGACAGACCGCTCTCCACCCTTGGCGTCGAACACGAGTCCATTGGTCAGGATGGAAGAGTCGATGGTAATGGTAGGGGTCTCCTGCGGAGTGGGAGTGGGCGTAGGCTCGTCCGTAGAATCACTCCCCCGTCGCTACATGCCGTCCATGCCGTGAGCATAAGGAGGGCAAACAGATAATACATTTTCTTCATAGGATTTGTATGTACATTAGGGCTTCTGGCCAAAGGTTATTCGTTTTTCAGTATTGATGTACACACAAACAAAAAACGTGAAGCCCACTCGTCGCTCGCTTCACGATTCCTGGGCGTCCTGGAAGTTGCCCTGCTTGTCGAAACGAGCAACTCAGAACTCCACGCCGATATGATATATAACGGCTCACCATACGACTCCGACAACACCCCGATGCAGAGGGATGCACCACGGGCTGTCAGGGTACAGTGAGGGCTTGCTATAAAACATACCCACGGGCGTTACCGGTTGCTTTTGTTCTTGACAAGCATGAAATTTTTCCAGGACTTCAGGAGTCGTCAAAACCAAAGCGCTGATACGCCTTTTACTTATATGTCCATCCCCACCCTTCTTCTCTTTTGCAGAGAAATCGGCATGGAGATGTGCAAGTATAGTCAACTATTTTAAAATAAAGAAGAAATGGGAGGGAAATCTGTAGATTTAGTAGTTTTGTTTCGGCACAAAGAGGGTGTGCCAAAAATCCCAATGATTCGATTTTTGGTGCTCTCCCTGTAAGCATTTTGCAATTCATTTAATAAATGTAAAGCGAAGGCCGGAAGAAGTACCCCAGTTGGGGAGAATTTTTTTCTCAGTTGGGTCGGAAAATTTTTCAGGCAGGCGAGGGAATTCTTGCCCGTTGAAGGAGGCGGAATGAAAGCATACGGGATGGGAGTCTACAACCGAATGTAAACAAATATGCAACCATTATAGAACGAAAATGTCCGTATCAATCACCTGTCCACTGCTGTTTGAACGACGGCGTGCTGCGCAGGATGTTGCCGTCCGAATCGAAGCGCAGGGGGTCGATGACGGGCAGGGGATGTTCGGGATTGGTGCGGAGATTGCCGTGACAGGAGAGCCAGTAGTCACCCGTAGGGCCGATGAAGACCTGGTTGTGCCCCACTTGCGTGAAGGGAGTGCCCGATACCACCTCGGCCTTGATGCCTCGCCCGGCACAAATCTGCGGGTCTTACGCACCATAGATGGGATTGGCCGCACCCTTAGTCCAAGGACCGGTGATGGCGGGGGCGGTGGCATAGCCTATCTCATAACCGCGCGTCCAGCTGGAGTAGAGCAGGTAGTAGCGGCCGTTGCGCTTCCAGCAGGAGGGTGCCTCACGCCCCAGGGACTCGCCGTCGTAGTAGCAGGTGTCGTTCACGTAGCCTCCGTTGATGCTGTCGCTCACGGCATGCTGGATGCAGGCTCCGTTTTCGTGGGAGACATAGAAGAGGTGATACTTCCCGCCGGCCTTGACGATGTCTGAGTCTATCACCGAATAGCCCTTCTCCAAAGCACCGTGAAGGGGTTTCGGCTCGCCAATCAGGCTGGTGAAGTCATTGTCCGCATAGGCATAGTAGATACTATTCAGGCCGTTGCCGAAGCGCACGGTGAAGTGTACCATCAGTTTTCCCGCCTTGTCGTCATAGCAGGTCTCCGGTGCCCAGACGCACCCCACGTCCTTCCACTTTCCCCCCAGGAGGGTGAGGTCGATGTTACTCCGGCTCCAGTGTTTCAGGTCGGCCGACTTCATCAGCACGATGCCCTTGTTGTTTCCCCATCCGTAGGCCTCCTTGTCGCGTTCGAACTCCGTCTGCCGATAGCCCTTCTCCCGTGCATAGATGTGGAGGTCGGTCATGGCCAAATAGAAGCAGCCGTCAGGAGCGCGAAAGAGGTGAGGGTCGCGTATGCCCTTCTGCATGGCGATGGTGTCTCCGGCGATGAAGGGTCTGTCGCCCCTCAGGGCGGTGAAGTGGTAGCCGTCCAAGCTCACGGCGAGGTGCAGGCCGTGGTCTTCATCCTTGTGGTAGGCCATCAGGTAGGCTCCCATGTCCGATTCTGTCCAAGCGTTTCCGCTGCCTTGGCAACTGCCTCCCAGCACAACGTAGAGAGAGGCCATGATGAATAGGGTGATGTTGTTTCTCTTGGTGCGATGTGTTATTGGTTTGTTGCACCAAAAGTAACGCATTGCCCGCAACCTGCCAAATCCCTCTCCCCTGATTGTACGCGATGACAGAGAAATGTACGGATTTGCAGGACGCAGGCCGGATTTCTGTCCATGGGGCACTCCATGCTATCTCGCCGCTCCCTGCTGCTCCGCCTGCAACAGGCGGCGCAGGCGCAGGAGAGCCTCTATGTAGTAGTAGTCGGCATAAATGATGGAGGCGTCTATCTCGGAGCCGGCAGGATGGTGGCCCGTGGAGTGGAGCAGGAAGGCAGGCTTGGCCCGGCCGCACTGATAGGCCGCAGAGCTGAGCGAGCGTAGCATGCGGAGGGCGGCCTGCCGATAGGTGGCAGCCTTGGCCGCAGGCAGGCTGGCCGAAAGCTCCAGCAGCGCACCGGCCACGACACAGGCCGCCGAAGCGTCGCGCGGAGCATCGGGGATGGACGGGTCGGAGAAGTCCCAATAGGGGATGCCGTCGGCAGGCAGACGCTCTATATAGACATCGGCTACACGCTGCACGAAGTCCAGGTACTTGGAGTCCTGCGTCTCGCGCCACACCACCGTGAAGCCATAGATGGCCCAGGCCTGTCCGCGTGCCCACATGCTGTCGTCCGTCAGGCCCTGATGGGTGCAACCGCGCAGGAAGGCACCCGTGAGGGTGTCATAGACGGCCACGTGATAGGAGGTGTAGTCGGGGCGGAAGTGGTGGTTCATGGTCTTGTCGGCATGGGCCACGGCCACGTCATACAACTCGGGCCGGCCGCCGTTCTTGGAAGCCCAGAAGAGCATCTCCAGGTTGATCATATTGTCCATGATGACATTGTGGCCGCCATAGTCCTTCACATGACGGGGCCAGGAGAGCAGGGCACCCACACGGGGGTTGAAAAGCTCCGTGTAGCGGTGGGCCGTGTTCAGGATGACCTCCTTGTAATGGGAGTTACCGGTCAGGCGATAGGCGTTGCCATAGCTGCAGAACATCAGGAAGCCCAGGTCGTGGTCATAGGGAGCCTGCCGGGAAAGGAACTCCAGCGAGGCCATGAAACGCTCGGCCTCGCGACGGATGAGGGTGTCTTGCGTGTACTCGTAGTCATACCATAGGATGCCCGGCCAGAAACCGCCGCACCACTCCGTTTCGCTCACCTTGCGGCAATGCCACGTCGTCAGGCTGTCCGCAATGTTGCGGGGCATCATGGTGTAGTCCGTCTGCCCGTCGGGGCCTTTCAGCTCAGCCAGCGTGCGCCTCACCTGCGTGTCACAGTAGGCCAGTGCCTCTTCCACCCAGGCCGTCTCGGGCGACTTCTTCTCGCTTCCGCCTGCACAGGAGGCTGCCATACAGGCCACGGCCGTCACTGCCAGGATTTTACTTAAACTCTTTTTCAGTCTGTTCATAGTCATGAATGATTGATAGTGTGTGTGTATTGTTGTTTTACAATGTCTGTCCGCGGTATTTCCTGTAGCCACGACCCTCCTCCTTGCTGACGGGCACCAGCCGGACGGCCGCACCGCCACGGGGTTTCAGAGCGAACTTCAACGTCTGGCGCGAGTCCACCAGCAGGCGGCTGCACTTCACCCCCGTGCGGCTCTTCACCTCCTCTCCGCCGTCCGTATAGAGGCAGGCCAGATAGGTCTGTCCCGGCTGCAGGAAGGAGAGGTCCACCGTCTCCGTGGAGCCGTCATTGTTGGTCATGGCTCCCACGAACCATTCGGCTCCCTTGCGGCGGGCCATGACGATATGCCTGCCCGGATAGCCGGAGAGCACCTGGGAATCGTCGAAGACGGTCTGCAACTGTTCAAACCACTCCATCTCGGGCTCGCCCTGATAGCGGTCGGGGGTGTCATACCACAAGATGGTCTGCAGCGGACTGTAGAAGACCAGCGATGCCGCTAACTGGTGGGCATGGGTGTTCTTCAGGCGCTTGTCATAGTAGCAGATGGTATAGTCGGCCGCACCGTTGATCATGCGGGTGAAGGGCAGGGTCACGTTGTGGGTGGCATCGGGCCACTCCTCGTTGCCGCAGATGCCTTCCTGGGTCAGCAGGTTGGGATAGGTGCGGCTGAAGCCGGAGGGGCGGAACTCGTCGTGGATGTTCATCAACAGGTTGTGCTTGGCCGCCTTGCGCACCATGTCGTGCACCCACGTCGCCCAGCGATGGCTGGCATATTGCACGAAGCCCGACTTCACGCCCACCACTCCCCACTTCTGCAACAGGGGGAAGAGCTCGTCCATCTGCTTCATCAGGGCATGCTGGTTCACATAGAGCCACACGCCAACGCCCTTTTCCTTGCCGTAGGCCACCACCTTGGCCATGTCCACCTCACCGACCACCTTCGTGGCATCGCCGTCGTGCGACGTGCAGGGCATATACCACTTCCAGTCATACAGCATGTAGGGGATGTTGTGGGCGGCACAGAAGTCAATCGTTGCCATGCCTCCTTCGGTGGAAATCACCGTGGAGCGCATGATTTTTCCCGGCTTTATCCAGGAGGTATCGGCTATCTCGCAGGGCGGATTCAGATTCTGGATGATGTCGTTATGCTCCAGCAGCCCGCCCGGAGTGTCGGCCGCCATGATGACTTTCCAAGGAGTGGCATAATAGGTCACCACATCCACCGGACTGTACATTACCGACTGCAGGGTGTTGTCGTCCGTCTCCGACGCCACAAACCTGGTCAGACACCAGTCGTCCACATCGGCATCCGTCAGTGCGGCCCACACGCCGCCGGGCAGTTCCAGCGTCAGCGCACGCTCCACCGGCCGCTTGATTTCCTTGATCAAGGTGTGCTCAAAGAAGGCCTGTGCCCACTGCTCCGACCAGGCCAGGGTGCCCTCGGGCAGGGTGTACTCCGTGAGGTCGGCCGTCACCTTGTGGAAGATGGCCTTGGGATGCTCGGGCAGGAAGTAGCGGAAGGCGACACCCTCGTCATAGGCACGAACCTCGATGTTCAGCCGATAGTCCGAGCCGTCTTTCGCAGAGAGGTAGAGCGTGGCCGAACGGTAGCGTTCGCTCACCGTGCTGCGCTCGCCATAGAGGGGATGCCACACGCAATCCACCAAGGGATGATGCTTCACGCTGTCTGCCTCCAGACGAGACATCCACGACGGTGTCTGCACCAGGTCTCTGACTCCCAACGCCATTTCCCACACCCGGTTGTCCATCTCCAACCCTGCACGGGAATCCTTCACCACCTCTTTCCCCTTGAAAGAGACGCTGTAGCGGACCTCATTAGCTCCCGCCACATTCTCCTGCTGGCGAAACACCGCCCGGTG
This sequence comes from Bacteroides sp., assembly GCA_017471925.1. Taxonomy (GTDB): domain Bacteria; phylum Bacteroidota; class Bacteroidia; order Bacteroidales; family Bacteroidaceae; genus Bacteroides. Next base: position 33,395 of record JAFURM010000042.1, on the reverse strand, counting down.
AGTGCCGTCAGGAGATACCACCTCCAATACCTTACCCTCCTGGGCCCATGCAGACATGACGCCCAACAGGGCTACGGCTGCGCAAATCATTCTTTTCATTATAATCTTTGTATAATTGATAGTTGACAATTGATAGTTGATAATTTAAAAATCCTCCAGATTCCAATAGACCACATAGCGCTGGCGATGCACCTCATAGAGTGGCGACACGACGATGCCCTCCTTGGTGCGGAACTTCAGTCCGCCCTCCACGCGCTCCAGGGAGCCGGCGGGATGGCGGGCATCAACCCGCAGCACTGCCCGTTTCAGGCTTTCCGGAATCCGGTAGTCATAGGTATAATAGTCGTTGCGCAACTCCGGATTGGAATAGGGTGCCGGATGTTGCATGCCTTCCGTGCCCAACTCGCCCGCCAGGACAATGGGACCATAGAGCAATGCGCCCCGACTGGGGTCATCGGGAGTCGTTTCTATGCGCAGCTCCATCGGGCAGGTCACCTCCACTCTGTCGCCCTCCTTCCACTCACGCTCTATCGCCACATACGTGCCGGGCTTCTGACGGACGGAGATGCGCTTCCCATTGACCGTCACCTTCATCTTCCCGCTCCATGAGGGATAGCGCAGGAAGAGGGTAGTCCTCACCGGACGCTCCACGCTGACGGTGAACGTCGCCTGCTCCCCGGCCGGGAATGCCGTCTCCTGACGGATGGTCATCCCCTTCTCCCGCCAGTCCACCTCGGAGGGGATGAACAGGTTGACGTAGATGCCCTCGGCATTATGGTAATAGATGGCCTCGGCATACTTGGCATGGTTCTCAAAGCCGCTTCCCACACAACACCAGAAGGAGTTCTCCTTCGTGCTGTACACTTTGTGTGCCCCCGTGAGCATGGGCAGGAAGTAGCACACCATGCCTGTCTCGGGATCCTGCTGGCCCAGGATGTGGTTGTAGAGGGCCCGCTCATAGTAGTCGGCTACCCGCACATCTGGTTGCCAGCAGAACAGATGCCGACTCAGTTTCAGCATGTTATAGGTACAGCAGGTCTCTCCCGTATAGCCGTTCAGGAAATGGGAAAACTTCTTCGTGTCAAAGAAATGCTCCTTCTGACTGCTACATCCCGGTGCAAAGGTGTGATGGTCCACCATCGTGTGCCAGAAGAAATCGGCCACGGCCCTGCTCTCCTTGCTGCCTGTCAGTTCGTAGTTGCGTGCCTCGGCCAGAATCTTCGGGATGAAGGTGTTGGTGTGCTTGGTGCCCAGGTCGTCCCGGTTCTCCTTCAGGGGATCTATGACATCATTGTGATAGAAGAACTGTGCCAGCCAGCGGTAACGCTCGTCGGCGGTGAGGGCATAGAGATTGTAGAATGCCTCGTTCACTCCGCCAAACTCGTTGCGGAGCATCCTGCGCCGGGTCTCCTCGTCCAGGGGCTTCAGTTTGTCGTAGGCCCAACGTCCCATCTTCTCCGCCATCTCCAGGGCCTGGCGATTGTCTGCATGCACGTATTGGTCCATGAGTCCGGCCAGCAGTTTGTGCAGCGTGTACCAGGGTGCCCACACCGACTCTCCCCGGATGTTCCGATTGATCAGGTTTTCGGGGAAGGCACTCAGGTAGCCGCTCCCCAGAACCTCCTGCACCTTGGCCAGCTCCGAGACGATGCTGTCGCCCTTCAGCCTGAACACTTCGCTGCCCGTAGAGGCATACATCAGGGCATAGGCCGACAGAAGGTGACCGGTGGTGTGGCCCCGCAACTCGCAGTCCAGGGACTCCCAACCGCCATATTTCTTCAGGCTCTCATAGCCGCCCTCTCGTCCGGCCCACACACCGGCCATGGTGCGGAAACTGTGCAGCAGGCGATTCACCTCGATGGAGACCATCCAGGCCGAGTCGCACATCATGTTCTCGCGAAAACGGCTCGGCAAGAGACGCACCTCCTTCAGTCCGAAACTGCGCACCTGTACCGGGGCCTGCATCTCCACCTTCATCTTCTCCTCGGACCGGCCGGGATATACCGACTGGGCCTGCAGATAGCCTGTACACAGACAGAGCAATACGATTACCTTAATTATTCTTTTCATTATGGTCTTTTATAATTGATAGTTGATAATTGACAATTGATAGTTTTCAGTTGATAGTTTTAGGCACGGATGACACGGATTTCTTCTGTATAGCTCTGCGTTTCACTCGTAGCAACTTACTGCTCTGCCCACCTGTGAAGGAGGCACTAACTTACTGCTCCGCCAGCAAGGGGAGCAGTAAGTTAGTGCATCTAAACACTTCACCTATTACTACGAAGCAGGGAGGGAAGACACTCAATGCTTTCCCGCTTTTTCTGCACTTTTTTGTCCTATCCCTGCACTTTTTTGTCCGACTTCCGCATTTTTCTGTGCCGTGATGCGGATATTCAGTTCCTGCACGGCCGATTTGTAGCGGTCGTCGCCATCGGCCTCCACGCAGAGGGTGATGCCTGTCCACATCCTTTGGGGATCCTTGCCGAAATAGTCGGGGTCCAGGCGGAAGGTGTATTCGCCCGTCTGAATGGCCGGTCCCGAAATCAGGACGATGCGCGGACGCACGGCAGCATGTTCCCCGCTCTCGGCATCGCGCGTGGCGTTGGTGAAGACGGGTTCCAGGGTGAACTCCTCCTGACTGACAGTGACATTGATTTTGATGTGGCTGTCGGCATTGTAGGGCAGGAGGCGGCCGTTCAGGCGTGCCGAGACATACTGCATCCGCTTGCCCCGGGTTTCGGCATAGCGCCGGCGGGTGAGGTCGCGCATCTCTTCGTCCTGATACCAGAAGCAGTCGTGCGGGTCTTGGCTCTCCGTGCCGTCTTCCATCCAGCGGGAATAGTAGACTCCTCCCTTCGGACGCGGGTCGCGGAGGGCCTTGGCTATGAAGCGGGCCATGTAGTCCTGGGTCTCCTCGCAGAGGTCAAAGTGTCCCTTGCCGGCATCACAGAGGAAAGAGATGCGGCTCTCGGGATACATCATGCGGAAGGCCAATGCCGGGCGCACGCGGGCTTCCCACCATTCATATTCGCCTTCAATCATCAGTCCGGGAATGGAGTCGATGTTGCGGGTGCGTCCCCACTCCACGTTGGCCCGGCCGTATCCGCAGAGGTTGGTGCGCGGTGCGTCACCGTGATAGGAGATGACGCACAGGGTGCGGTCGTTGTTCCAGGCGGCGAAGTTCCAGGGGAAGGTGGCCTGCGCCGAATGTCCGAAGGGGATGATGGGTGCCGTGGTTAGTTCGGGATGTTCCGTGCCCCGGGCAAACTCCTGCATCAGGCGTTCAAAGCGTTGTTGGCAGTTCTCGCCGTTGGCGTCCGTCACGCTGAGGTCCCAGTTCTGCGAGCTACGCTGCACGAAGGCCATGGCCACGCCCAGACTGTCCATCCGGCGACAGAACGTACGGCTGCGGAAGAGCACCTCTTCCGTCATGTTCTGGTGGCAATAGAGCACGGCCTTCACCTCCTTGCATCCGCGCGGCAGGCGGAGATAGGCACGGTTGCCCTCCTCGCCCGTCTGGAAATCAAACTCCGCACGCCGCTGCTGCAAGAGCACCCGTTGGCGGATATAGTCGGTCAACGCTCTTACTGAATCCACATGGGCATGGGCACGGTCGAAGCGTGTGCCGAAGGGTCCCATGGTCATCGGTCGGGAGTCGTCGTGCTGATGGGCCACACAATGAAAGACGAAGTAGTTCACTCCGGCCTCGCACAGGGCATCCACATCCTTGCGGAAACTGCCCAACGTGGGCGGAATATCGGCATCGCTCGGATAGGCCGTGAAGGCTTCGCAGCCGATGACCGCATGTCCGGCCGAGTGACCGTAGCGGGAAACAAACCGCGGACGCTCGATGGAGCCATAGTGGCAGTGTGCCCAATACTCACTCATCGGAAGGTCCAGGAACAGGCCATACTGTTTGCGGTCAAAGTCGCCGTTGCCATAGGGTTCTCCGGCCAGTTTCAGGCCATAGGGCTGCAGCATCTCCTTGAAGGGCTGCAGAAATTCCGTCATGAAGAGACGTTGCTTGGTCGCGTTGGGCTTTCCGATGCCGCCCGTCAGGAAATCTTTTCCGTCTCCTGTGACAAGATAATCCGTGCCAAGACTTTCCGTCCAGTCCTGCCTGCCGGCCTCCCAACTGTCTATCACGACATAGGCCAGCGTGTTGCCGCAGTATTCGCGCAACTCCTCCAGCAAAGGTTTCAGGAAGCGTTGGAAATGGGCTTCGACACCTTTCCGGGAGAGCTTGTCCGTCTCCAATCCCAGTCCGGCCTCTGCAGCGGCCGTCACCATCTGACCATTGGTCGTATAGCCCACGCGGCGGTACGTGGTGCCCGAGCCAGGCGCAGTCAGTAATTCTATACGGTCTAAATTGCTTCCCCGATTGCTTGTCAGACGGACATACCTGCACATCTTGGCTTCGCAAGAGAAATGAACAGGAATATCATGGGCCTTCAATGCCGGACCTGATGCGATTCCCGCCTCTTCCCATGTTTTTCCGTCCCTGCTTACTTCCACACGCAACCTGGGCGCATAGTCGCGCGGACCGTCATGGGGATGGAGGGGTTTCTCGCGCTCTCCACGCCACAGGTTGAAGCCGATAAAAGGCTTCTCGCGCTTCATGGTCAGCACTATCGACTCTCCCTCCTCTACCCGTCGGCCAATGTCCTGCATCTCATCGGCAGCCGTTGTCTTGAACACCTTGATGTCCCGATAGAAGCCCATCTTGTGCCGGGGAACGGGCGGATTCTTTCGCGAAGAGACGCTCCACGTCAGCTGCTTCATGGATTCCTCTGGCTTGATCCACGGCCCGCCCATGGCCGTATAGCCGGGCGAGTTGTGAATGCCCAGGACAATCCCCAACCGGCGCGCCTCCTTGCAGACGTGTCTGACGGCCTCCACCCATTGGGGCGAGGCATAGTCCACCGCCCCGCGCTCCACGCCTATCCAAGTGTCAAAGATGAAGGCCGACTCTATGCCGGCAGCCTTCATATACTCCAAATCCTTAGTAATTCCTTCTTTGGAAATATTGCCGTTCATCCACATCCAGTAACAGCCGGTGACGGGATGGGAAGCCGCTGCCGGGCAGGCCCGGCCACACAGTGCGGCCAGGAGCCAAAGGAGAGTCATTATCCGTTTCATATCGTTATGTCTAAAGTTTTCATTTTATCTTCACTCCTTCCACAAACTCATTGGTGATGAAGCCGTCCAAACTGCGCATCTTCTCACCATTTATCACAACGTTCTCGAAAGTGACGTTCTTCACCTTGCACTCCTTGTCCAGACCCTTCAGGAGTGACGGATTCTCTCCCACTCCCCGATAGGTGATGTTGCGGAAGGTGACGTTCTCTATGCTTGTTCCCGGGGCTTTGTCATACTTCGCGTTGAAGCGCACCTGCACATGAAAGAGGCGGCCCTCCTGTATGCTCTCCACACGGATGTCTTCAAAGAGCACCTCCTCCACCCTGTTCTTGTCGCCCGCATCAATGGCCATGCAGCCCTGATAGGGCGGGTCATCCTCGTCATGCTCCAGGATGTCAATGTTCCGGAAAACGAGATGCCGTATAGTTTCGCCCGTTTCCGACTCGGGGTCTCCGTGGCCTCCGATGTTGATGGGGTGGGCGATGTCTGCCCACAGGATGGCGTTCTGCACGGTGATGTTCTCCGTCCCTCCCCACCAGTTCCAGCGGTGATTATAGAGGGCGATGCAATCGTCGCTGTTGCGCATGAACACGTTGTCCACCAGTACATTCCTGCAACACATCAGGTCTATGCCGTCGCTCCATCCCTTGCAGCTGAATGACTTGAGGTTCCTGACGGTGACTTCCGACGAGCCACCGCCGAACACGGTGTAATGCTCGGGATTGACCACGGTGATGCCGTCCACGTATACCTGCCTGGAATCGGTGATTTCAATGCCCCTAACCGGATGGTCCAAGATGCCACGGCCCACGATGCGCACATTCTCGGCCTTGTCCACCAGCAGTTTGGCCTTCAGGACGGCTCCGGGAGCCAGATAGACGGTGGTATTGCTTGGCACACGAATCTGATTGTTGGGCAGGTCCTTCGGCCGATGCACACCCGGACCGAAATACATCACCCCATCCTCGCCTTCCGAATGGGTCTCCGTCTCCAAGGGATTGGCAAAGAGGTGCAGGTTGTGCAGGCGGTCACCGTTGAACTCCACGGAGAGGTATTGAGGCTTGTCCAGCGTAAAGACAATGACATTCATCTGCTTCTGATAAGGAATCTGAAGATCAGCAGGGCGAATGTCCACCCGGTCAATACTGCCGTTGTTTTTCTTTACCATCACCTCCACGCTGCCATCCATGTCAAACTGTACCATCGTGGCATCCTGTACCCGGTCCATATCTACCTGCACCCTGTATTCAAACAGGTCTTTCCACTCACCGCCCGGCACACGCACACGCACCGTATAGTCATCGTTGTGCGGCAGGCCCGGCCGTCCGTTTTCGGGATAGACCTCCACCCGATGTTGTTGGGCGCACAAGGGCATAGCTACCCCCGCAGCCGCCAGCACTATCAGTCTGATTATCTTTCTCATATTCATTCAGTATTTCTGTTACATAAGGGAATACGGACAAAATCGACATTCCACTCAATGACACTTGTTTCCTTTAACAGAGTTTCAGTTTTGTAACATGTAACATGCTTGGTTGTGTCACGGTTTTTACCCCGTTTCTGCTATATTTTGAGGCCGTTTTGGCCTGTTTTTGCCCGTTTTTTCCCCGAAAGCACTCAGCCGGTGTTACATGTTACAAAACTAAAAATCCGTTAAAAACAGGGATTCCCGAAGAGCCGGAAAAGGGGGCTGCCCAAGCCTACTTGCAACCCTGCCGGAAGTGTACGCGATTTCTACCAGAAGAGCACGCGATTTCTCCGGTAACTGCACGCAGTTTGCCACGTAATTGCACGCTGTTCCAGAGGGAATTGCGCGCTGTTATAGTTGATAGTTGACAGTCTTCTTTCTTTAAAAATCATTTCAAAATTCAGAAGTTTGCAAAATATGCTTCATATAACGACACGTTTTTACGCAATTTCTGCATATCTTTCTCTTTTATAAGTTTTCTTTTGTATTTTTGCAACAAATAAGCAATTAACCCCATGAATGCAGAAGTCTTTGTTAAGTTATCCAAAGAGGGAGAAGGTACAAAAGTAGAGTACAAAACTTGTGCGGAGAAGATATCGGAATCTCTGTATGAGACGGTATGCTCGTTCTTAACCATAGTGGTGGAAAAATCTTAGTTGGAGTAAAAGATAACGGGAAAATAGTAGGTGTAAATCCTGATAAGGCTGAAGCATTAAAAAATAGTATTATTACGGCAATTAAAAACCCAGAACTTTTTTTACCTTGCCCGTATTTCACACCACAAATAATAGAGGTAGACGCAAATACTGTCTTGCTTCTTGATATGCCATGCGGTCAATATGTATATCGTTATAATGGTAGGTATTGGGACCGTAATGGAGAGGCTGATATTGATATTACTGATCATCCTGAACTTTTATTATCACTTTTTGAACGCAAAAACCCTCACCTGTTTGAAGAAAGAATAGTTGATGGATTGACCATTGAAGATCTTGACCACGAAACGTTTCAATACTGTCGAAACATTCTTGTAGCAAATAAACCCAATCATGCATGGTTGTAACTATCTGATGAAGAAATCTTGATTCATACTCGATTGGCAAAGAAAGATTTCTCTACAGGAGAATTGAAATTGAAATATGCTGCATTAATTCTATTTGGTAAGGAAGAAGCAATTGAAGACTTTATGCTTCGCTATCGGTTTGAAGCATTGTTTCACATGTGTACTTACGAACAGTATAATGATATGAAACAATTCCCCAATAGATACGATGACCGAAGGACTATGCGTTGTAACCTCATAAAGGTATACGATCAACTAACTCAATTCACGGAACGATACCTTCCCGACAAATTCTATTTACCTTTAGGCTCTACACAACGAGAAGATTTACGTTGGGATTTATTTCGTGAGATTGTAGCCAACTTATGTGTTCATGCTGATTATAGCACGGGTTATGCTTGCTTCTATCATGTTTTCAAGGATCGTGTGGTGACAAAAATCCAACACGTTTGTTACCAGAAATACCAGAAGGGGAACTAACTTTGCAGCAGTTGAATAACTATACGAAGAATCCTCTGTTAGTTCGCGTATTTCATGAATTGGCTTGGGCTGAAGATATGGGTTCCGGGATTAGGAATATTATGAGATATGCACCCCTGTATTATCCAAACTACAAAGTGGAGATTAGCAACGGAGCCCAATTTGTCTTTTCGATTACTTATATGGAATTGTCCCAAGAAAATGGACAAATGTCCCAAGAAAGTTTCATTGAATTGGATGATGAGGATTTTAAGATTTCATTGACCGATAACGTGTCTTCAAAAAAGAACCTTTCGAAAAAATGCAAAAGGCAGCAAGGAATTATAGGGTTAATTAAAAAGAATCCAAACATAACGATGGAGGAAATGGCAGAAGTGTTTGATGTAGATCCGCGAACCATTCATCGTGATATTGAGGACTTAAAGAATGTGGTAGAACATATTGGCCCGACAAAAGGAGGATATTGGAAGCTAATTGAAGGAGAGAACTATAGCCATCTGTCGTAATCCGACTTCGCTTTTTATGAAGTGATTCCGGCCTGCACCACTATGGTAAAACGAATCGGGCGGCAGAGGCGCCTGCTATTTGGCCGAACACCATAATATCTGCTACAGCATTGCCTCCCAGACGGTTTCCACCATGCACCCCTCCTGTCACTTCGCCTGCCGCATACAGCCCCGGGACAGCATCTCCTGCCTCATTCAACACTTCGGCCTTCGAGTTGATTTTAATGCCACCCATGGTGTGGTGTATCACCGGCTCTACGTGAATGGCATAATAAGGTGCCTGACTGAGCGGACGAGGCATTTCTTCGGCCTTGCGGCCAAAATCCGGATCTTCTCCGGTTGCCTGATAGGCTTGATAGGCATCCATGGTTGCAACAAAGGCCGACACGGGCAGCTTCAACGCTTGTGCCAGTTCGGAAACGGTATTTCCTGTGGTGAGCAACCCTTGCTGGGCATAGTTCTCAATGGCACCCAGCGACTCACGTACGCTTTGGTCGAATACGATGAAAGCCGACTTGCCCGTCTGTGCCAGGATGGCATCCGAAAGTTTGTCGCGTGTCCACATCTCATTGGCGAAACGTACCCCTTCGCTGTTCACCAGAATGGCACCATTGCCACGAACGGCTTCCGTTATCAGCAGATGGCTGCCCGTTTCTCCGGTGGGATGTACTTGTATCTGTTCCATCTGTATCAATGGCACCTGCAAGGCCGTTACCCATTCGAAGGCATCACCCGTAGCACCGTGATGATTGGAAGTGTTGAACCCCTTCAGCTCCGGACGATACTGCTCAATCATGGACAAGTTGGCACCGAATCCTCCTGTGGCGATAATGACTGCCTTTGCCTGGATGGTATAAGTGCCCTTGGTTGTGTTCACCTTTACGCCTGTCACCTTCCCGTCCTTTTCGGTCAATGCCGTCACGGTATTGCGGGTGCGGATGGAAATGTTTTCAGCCTGAACCGCCTTGCTCAATACCGACATCAGGTGTGGACCGATGGCTGCACCGCCCGCCGGTCGATGGGTACGGCTTTGGCTCGAACCTGCCATCTTGCCTACATCACTCATGTCAGCTCCTAAGGAGATGAGCCAATCCACCACCGCGGCAGCCTTGTCTACCAGGGTAGCCACCAACGATGGGTCATTCAGGTAATGACCGCCCGACATGGTATCGTCGAAATGGCTCTGCTTGGAGTCTTCAATGCCCAGCTTTTGCTGGACTGAGGTCTCGGCCGCATTCAATCCGCCCGTGGAGTAGTTGGTATTTCCACCAATGATTCCTTGCTTCTCCAGGACGATGACGTTAGCTCCCATCGATGACGCTTGTACGGCGGCAGTCAGTCCGGCGCCGCCGGCTCCCACCACGACAATGTCGCAAGAGGTGTCGGTATAGGCCGCTTCCTCCTGTTCCACCCCTTTTGATGCATTGATGGCCATACCGATGGCTGCCAGCATTCCATTGGAGGTAAGGGTGGCCCCGCTTATGGCATCCACTCCTTCGGTTGTCTGCTTTTTCAATACAGCGTCTATAATCTGTTGTTCTGCCGGCTGTGCAAATTTCGATTCGGATTGACTGAGAATGCGGATGGCTGTGATGAGATGTTCCTTCACCTCAATGGCTACTTTGATCATTCCACTCCGGCCTTCGCCCAGTCCTTCGTATGTGCCGTCTTGCATCGTGGCCTCTTCCGGCTGTGGCAGGTCTGCCTTCTTTTCATTGCATCCTGTAAGGAGAACAATTCCTCCAACCAAAGCAAGGATATAAACAAGTCTTCTCATTGGTTTATCTTATTCCTGAAATATGTATGATGACACACGCTCATCCGTGGAGCGGAGCGTGTGTCATTCTTTGCGGTGTTTCTTAATATCCGAAGAGGTCTTCCGTGGTCAGTTCCACGATGGGGCCAATCTTCTTCAGAGCCTCCATGTCGAGGTCTTTCTTGTTGCCCAGGATGCCGTAGTGGAACTTGCGTCCCTTCACCCACTTCTGCTGGAAGTCAATGACATCCTGCAGGGTGGCCGTCTGCAACATCTCATAGATCTTGATGCGGCTGTCCTCCGTCTGTCCCATGTCCAGTGCGTCGATGTAGGTGGAGATGACGTCGCCCTTGATGATGCGTTCGGTGCGCAGGCGGGCAATCATGCTCTCCTTGGCCAGCTTGAAGGCGTTTTCGGAGGCGGGCATGTTGAAGATGATGTCATTGAAGGTGGCGATGGCATCCATCGTCTTGTCGGTTTGCGTGGCGATGAAGGCATTGTAGCTGTAGCTGTACTTGGCATAGTCGGGCATTTCTAAACGAGCACGTGCCGTATAGGCCAGGCCACGGCTTTCGCGCATCTCCTGGAAGACGATGCCGTTCATGCCGCCGCTGAAGTAACCGTTGTAGAGCAGACGTCCGGGCTCGAAGGCCGGGTCGTAGAGGTCGCCGTTGTTGGACACCTGTGCCATGTAGATTTGCTTGGCGTCATAAGGAGCTACGAAGACCTTGGTCTCGTCGGTAATCTGCTGCTTGAACTGGATACCTTCGGGAACGTCGGCCAGCGTCTCGGGCGTGCGGTGTTCCTTGTTGATGAGGCTCAGCAGTTCTTCTTGCGGTGTGGGACCGTAATAGGTGATGCGGTGCTTGTAGCCGTTCAGGGCGTGGATGCGGTCCACGAGCTGCTGGGGATTCATCTCCTTCAGTTCCTTCTCGCTCAGTTGATAGGTGGCGGGGTTCAGGTTGCCCCACTCTAAGAACTGACCCAAACGGGAGAAGTTCTGTCCTTGGTTCAGCTTGGCGTCGTGGCGGTACTTCAGTTCGTTGCTCACCATGTCGGCATAAGCCTGTGCGTTCACCTGTGCGTCGGCCAGGAGCTTCTCAAAGAGAGCGATGGCTTGCGGCAGGTTCTCGTTCAGGCCGGTCAGCGTCAGGTAGGTGCGCTCGGTGGAGGGTCTTACGCTGAAGCGGCAGGCCATGCGGTAGAACTCGCTCTTTACCTCCTCGGGTGTCATGTCCGAAGTGCCTAAGTATTGCAGGTAGTCGGCGGCCGTTCCCAGAGCCTTGTCGTTGCGGTTGCCCATGTCGAAGAGATAGGTCAGCTGGAAGATGTCGTTGGTCGTGTTCTGCTTGTAGATGACGGGTATGCCGGCCTTGGCCGTGAGCTGCGTGAGGTCCTTGTTGAAGTCCAGGAACACCGGCTCGATGGGTGCTACCTGTGCAGCCTGTATTTCGCGGAGGAAGGCGCTGGCCGTGTCGCGGTTCATCACGATGGGGGTGATGGCGGGCTTGTCAATCTTCTTTTCGTTGGGGTCCTTGCCCTGGCGTTTGTAGATGATGGCGCAGTTTTCGTCTTTCAGGTATTTGTTGGCGAAGGCCACCACATCTTCCTTGGTGAGCTTGGAGATGCGGTCCAGGCGTCCCACCTCGTCGGCCCATTCACTGCCGTTCACGAAGGCATCCACGAAATAGTCGGCACGCGAGCGGTTGTTGTCCATCTTGCGCTGTTGGTAGAGCTTGAAGTTGTTGATGTTGGCCTCCAGCATCTTCTCGTCGAACTCACCTGCACGCAGCTTGGCCAGTTCGGCCAGCATGAGGTCCTTCACTTCGTCCAGGGTCTGTCCCTTCTTGGGTGAGCCTTGCATCAGCATGATGCTGTAGTCGGCCATGGACATGGACTGGCAGTTGGCGTGCAGAGTCTTCTGCTGCTGGTTCAGGTTGAGGTCGAAGAGACCGGCCTGTCCGTTGTGCAGCACGGACGATACGACATCCAGCGTCTCGGCGTCTTCATGAGCCGCTCCGGGGAAACGCCAGGCCAGGCAGATGTTTTCGGCATCCAGGCCATAGACCTCGCGCACTACGGGTGAGGTGATTTCCTGCTCTTCGGCCCAGGTCAGCTTGGGCAGTTCGGGGTTGGGCTTCAGCCCGCCGAAATGCTTGTCTATGGTGGCAATCATCTGGTCGGGGTCGAAGTCGCCGCTCAGGCAGATGGCCATGTTGTTGGGCACATACCACTTCTTATAGTACTCCTTGATGTTGGTGATGGAGGGATTCTTCAGGTGTTCCTGTGTGCCGAGCACGGTCTGTGCACCATAGGGGTGTCCCGGGAAGAGGGCGGAGAGCACCTTCTCCAGGATTTTGCGTGAGTCGCGCGTCAGAGACATGTTCTTCTCTTCGTAAACGGTCTCCAGTTCGGTGTGGAAGCCGCGTATCACGGCGTTCTGGAAGCGGTCGGCCTGGATGCGTGCCCAGTTCTCCACCTGGTTGCTGGGGATGTCCTCGGTGTAGCAGGTCACGTCGAAGCTGGTGTAGGCGTTGGTGCCGTTGGCGCCGATGGCCGACATCAGTTTGTCGTACTCGTTGGGGATGGCATATTTGGAGGCCTCCTGGCTCAGGCTGTCTATCACGTGGTAGATGGCCTTGCGCTGGGCTTCGTCGGTGGTCTTGCGATACACCTCAAACTGCTGTTCAATCTGGTCCAGCAAGGGTTTCTCGGCTTCGTAGTTCTGCGTGCCATACTGCTTGGTGCCTTTGAACATCAGGTGTTCGAAGTAGTGGGCCAGGCCGGTAGTCTCGGCCGGGTCGTTCTTTCCGCCCACCCGCACGGCAATGTACGTCTGGATGCGGGGTTCTTCCTTGTTCACGCTCATGTAGACCTTCAGACCGTTGTCCAGCGTGTAGATGCGTGCCTTCAACGGGTCGTTGGGTACGGTTTCGTAGCTGTACTTCGGAGCACAGCTGCCCAGAGTCAGAGCCGCCACCAACAGGGCGCCCCATCCGGATTTTCTCATCAGTTTGTTCATAGAATAATGCTTTATTAGTTATGATAACTGCAAATGTATCAGTTTTTTTGCATACCTTTGCAAACTCTTAGCAGAAAAATGTAAAAAGAGCCATATTTATGATAACCATCGAACAACTGAAAGACGTAAAAGAGCGCACCGAAGCCCTCTGCCGCTACCTGGATATTGAAGGAAAAAAGATTCAAGTGGAGGAGGAGCAGCTGCGCACGCAGGCCCCCGGATTCTGGGACGACCAGAAAGCGGCCGAAGCACAGATGAAGAAGGTGAAAGGCCTGCAGCAGTGGATTGCCGGCTATAACGAGGTGAAGACTTTGGCCGATGAATTGCAGCTGGCCTTCGACTTCTACAAGGACGAATTGGTGACCGAAGAAGAGGTGGAAGAGGGCTACAAGAAGGCCCTTTCGACTATTGAGGCCCTGGAGCTGAAGAACATGCTGCGCGAAGAGGCCGACCAGATGGACTGTGTGCTGAAGATCAACTCGGGTGCGGGCGGTACGGAGAGTCAGGACTGGGCCAACATGCTGATGCGCATGTATCTGCGCTATGCCGAGACCCATGGCTACCGCGCCACTATCGCCAACCTTCAGGAGGGTGACGAGGCCGGAATCAAGACCTGCACCATCGAAATCTCCGGCGAGTATGCCTACGGCTATCTGAAGGGCGAGAACGGTGTGCACCGCCTGGTGCGTGTCTCTCCCTACAATGCCCAGGGCAAGCGCATGACCTCCTTTGCCTCCGTCTTTGTCACTCCTTTGGTGGATGACACCATTGAGGTGAACATTGAGCCTGCCCGCATCTCCTGGGACACCTTCCGAAGCGGCGGCGCCGGCGGACAGAACGTGAACAAGGTGGAGTCGGGCGTCCGTCTGCGCTATCAGTTCAAGGACCCCTATACCGGTGAGGAGGAGGAAATCCTCATTGAAAACACCGAGACGCGCGACCAGCCCAAGAACCGCGAGAATGCCCTGCGCCTGCTGCGCTCCATGCTCTACGACAAGGAGATGAAGCACCGCATGGCCGAACAGGCCAAGGTGGAGGCTGGCAAGAAGAAGATTGAGTGGGGCTCACAGATTCGCAGCTATGTCTTCGATGACCGTCGGGTGAAGGACCACCGTACCAACTACCAGACCAGCGACGTGAACGGCGTGATGGACGGCAAGATAGATGAATTTGTGAAAGCCTACCTGATGGAGTTTGCGGGCGGCGAAGAGTGAGAAGAGGACTCTCCTGATTCCGAGGAAAGATGAAAGTCGTCGTTGACAACAAGATTCCCTACATTCACGAAGCTATCGGGCGGATAGCTGATGAGGTGGTCTACCTGCCCGGCAGCGGGATAATGCCCGAAGCGGTGAGGGATGCCGATGCCCTGGTGGTGCGCACCCGTACCCGTTGTGACCGGGCATTGCTGGAGGGAAGCCGTGTGCAGTTCATTGCTACGGCCACTATCGGCTATGACCATATAGACACCCGCTATTGCCGGGAGGCCGGCATCGCCTGGACCAACGCACCGGGATGCAACTCGGGCAGTGTGGCCCAGTATGTGGAGTCGGCCCTGCTGTTGCTGCAGCGCGAGAAGGGCAAACGCTTAGAACGGATGACCCTGGGCATCGTGGGAGTGGGCAACGTCGGGCGCAAGGTGGCCGCTCTGGCCGGGAGATGGGGGATGAACGTGTTGCTGTGTGACCCCCCAAGAGCCGAGCGCGAAGGCAGCGAAGGATTCCACACCTTGGAAGAACTGTGTGACGCCTGCGACTTGCTGACCTTCCATGTACCCCTCGTTCGTGAGGGGAAGACAAAGACCTTCCATCTGGCCGACAGCACCTTCTTCCGGCGGCTGAAGCGGCATCCCATCCTCATCAATACCTCACGCGGCGAAGTGGTGGAGACACAGGCCCTGCTGGAAGCCCTGCAAACGGGCAGGGTAGAGGAGACCATCATCGACGTGTGGGAAAACGAACCCCATCCCAACCTCTCTTTATTAAATAAGGTGTATATCGGCACTCCGCATATCGCCGGCTATTCGGCCGACGGTAAGGCCAACGCTACGCGCATGAGCCTGGATGCCTTGTGCCGTCATTTCCACCTCGAAGCCGATTATGCCATTACGCCTCCACTGCCCGAAACGGTGCAGGTGACGGCTGCCGGGCGGGCCGAGGCTCTCCTGGAAATCTACAACCCCCATCGCGACAGCCTGGCCCTGAAGCAACATCCCGAAGCGTTTGAAAGACTGCGGGGTGACTATCCCTTGAGGCGGGAACCCGAAGCCTATCGGATAGTCATCGGCTGAGTGTGTCCATGCCCCTCGGATGACAGCAAAAAACGGGGAGAATGAAGTGAAAACCGGGGATTTTCTGCACAAAACAGCAAAAAATGTGCAAAAAGTAGCATTTAATGGCTGAAATATTTGCGAGAAAGGATAAATCTTTCTTCCTTTGTGCGCAAATTTAAAGTAATAAACTAATTATTAATTAAAAACTTAAAGTTATGTCTGAAATTGCATCAAGAGTAAAAGCTATCATCGTCGACAAGTTGGGCGTTGAAGAATCTGAAGTAACTAACGAAGCCAGCTTCACTAACGATCTGGGCGCAGACTCTCTTGACACTGTAGAACTTATCATGGAATTCGAAAAAGCATTCGGTATCACTATTCCCGATGACCAAGCTGAGAAGATTGGTACAGTAGGTGACGCTGTGGCTTATATCGAAGAACACGCAAACTAAAGAATCCATCCTCAGTTTTACCAGCATGGAATTAAAAAGAGTTGTAGTAACAGGTCTCGGCGCCATTACCCCCATTGGCAACAATGTCCAGGATTTCTGGAACAACCTTGTAAACGGGGTTAGTGGAGCGGGACCTATTACTCATTTCGACGCATCGCTTTTCAAGACTCAATTCGCGTGTGAAGTGAAAGACTTCAACGTGACCGAATATATCGACCGCAAGGAGGCCCGCAAGATGGACCGCTACACTCATCTGGCCATCGGCGTTGCCAAGCAGGCCGTTACGGATTCCGGTCTTGATGTCGAAAATGAGGACTTAAACAAAATCGGTGTTATCTTTGGTGCCGGAATCGGTGGAATCCAGACTTTCGAAGAAGAAATCGGAGGTTATGCCCTCCGCAAGGAGATGGGTCCCAAGTTCAATCCGTTCTTCATCCCTAAGATGATTTCGGACATTGCAGCCGGACAGATTTCCATCCTCTACGGTTTCCACGGTCCCAACTATGCCACCTGTTCAGCATGTGCCACTTCCACCAACGCCATTGCCGATGCCTTCAACCTTATCCGCCTGGGTAAGGCCAACGCTATCGTGACCGGTGGTGCCGAGGCTGCCATCACGCCCGGTGGTGTAGGCGGTTTCAATGCCATGCACGCCCTCTCCACCCGCAACGACTCTCCCGAGACGGCATCACGCCCCTTCAGTGCAAGTCGCGACGGATTCATCATGGGCGAAGGCGGCGGTTGTCTCGTTCTGGAAGAACTGGAGCACGCCAAGGCACGTGGAGCCAAGATTTACGCCGAAGTAGCCGGTGTAGGTATGTCGGCCGATGCACACCACCTGACAGCTTCCCATCCCGAAGGACTGGGTGCGAAACTCGTGATGAGAAACGCACTGGAAGATGCCGAACTGCAGCCCGAAGCTGTAGACTACATCAACGTACACGGTACGTCCACTCCCGTGGGCGACATCTCCGAGGTGAAGGCCATTCAGGAAGTGTTCGGTGAGCACGCATACAAGTTGAACATCAGTTCTACCAAGTCAATGACAGGTCACCTGCTTGGTGCTGCCGGAGCAGTGGAATCCATTGCAAGCATCCTGGCTATCAAGAACGGCGTCGTACCGCCCACCATCAACCACACGGAAGGCGACGATGACGAGAAGATTGACTATAACCTGAACTTCACGTTCAACAAGGCACAAAGCCGTGAAATCAATGTAGCCCTTTCCAACACCTTCGGATTCGGCGGACACAATGCGTGTGTCATCTTCAAGAAATACGCAGAATAACATAGATACGGTTTTGGTCGTGTTACGTAATCAGATAGATAAGATAAGACTCCTTTTCCGCAAGGACAGGGAGTCTTATCTTTGTTTTTACAGGATATTGGGCTTCATGCCCCACGATATCAAAATCTACCAGCAGGCCCTGCTGCATAAGTCCACCTCCCTGCGCAGCGAGAAGGGACGTCCGCTGAACAATGAGCGTCTGGAGTTTCTGGGCGATGCCATCCTGGATGCCGTGGTGGGCGACGTTGTCTACCGCTACTTCGAAGGACGGCGCGAGGGATTCCTCACCAACACACGCTCCAAGATTGTGCAGCGCGAAACGCTGAACAAGCTGGCCGTGGCCATAGGGCTGGACAAGCTGGTGAAGTACACCACGCGCTCCTCTTCCCACAACAGCTACATGTATGGCAATGCCTTCGAAGCCTTCATCGGGGCCATCTATATGGACCGGGGCTACGACTATTGCAAGCTGTTCATGGAGAAGAAAATATTCAAAAAGCACATTGACCTGGACAAGATGTCGCGCAAGGAGGTGAACTTCAAGTCCAAACTCATCGAATGGAGCCAGAAGAACAAGATGGAGGTCTCCTTTGAACTCATTGAACAGGCGCTGGACAAGGAGAACAACCCCACCTTCCGCACGGAGATTCTGATTGAGGGTATCTCTGCAGGAAAGGGTACCGGCTACTCCAAGAAGGAGTCCCAGCAGAACGCGGCACAGATAGCCCTGAAGAAGCTGAAAGGTGACGAGGAGTTCAAGAAAGCCGTGTGGGAAGCCAAGATGAAGAACCATCCCGAAGAGGCCGCCCTTGTCTCCATGCTGCATCCCGAGGAGCACGAAGAGCCCTCCCGCACGTCCGATTACACCCCCATTACCCTTGCCGACATCCGGATGGAGGAGTTGGGCGACGATGATTAATCATCCGAAGCAGATGCCCATGCGCCGTCCCTGCACCACCAGGTCGTGATTCTCGGTCACTAACTTCAACTTTCCCGCTACTTCCGCCAAGGGCACCGAAGAGATGCCGTTGCCTTTCAGTGCCACCATGCGGCCGAACTCGCCGTTGGCAATCAGTTCGGTGGCGTGGCCGCCCATGCGTGTAGCCAGGTTGCGGTCGAAAGAGGTCGGTGAGCCGCCGCGCTGGATGTAGCCCAGCACCGTTTCGCGCGTCTCGATTCCCGTTTCATATTCTATTTCCTGGGCGATGTATTCGGCCGCCCGTTTGCGTCCGTCGGTCTGTATGCCCTCGGCCACCACGACGATGGAGTAGGGCTTCCCCTTCTTCAGGCGGTTCAGGATGGTGTCGCCTATGGTGTGTATGTTGTAGGGAAGTTCGGGCAGCAGGATGACGTCGCCTCCTCCGGCCATGCCCGAGTAGAGGGCTATCCAGCCTGCCTTGTGTCCCATGACCTCGATGACCATCACCCGCTTGTGGGCGCTGGCCGTGGAGTGCAGGCGGTCTATGGCATCGGTGGCGATGCTTACGGCCGAGTCGAAGCCGAAGGATAGGTCGGTGCCCCAGATGTCATTGTCGATGGTTTTGGGCACGGAGACGATGTCCAGTCCCATGTCGGCCAGCTTGGCTGCCGTCTTCTGCGTGCCGTTGCCGCCGATGCAGACGATGCAGTCCAGGCCCAGCTCCCTGACGTTGCGCTCTATCAGGGCCGGCTTGTTGGTGTCCGACACCACTCCGCCGCGTTTGAAGGGCTTTTCGCGCGAAGTGCCCAGGATGGTGCCGCCCAGGTTCAGCAGGCCGGAGAGGGACTTCTCCGTAAATGAGACAACATCCTTGGTCAGCAGCCCCTGAAAGCCGCTCTGAATGCCCACTACCTCCATGCCATAGTGGTTGATGGCCGTTTTGCAAACGCCACGGATGGTGGCGTTTATGCCGGGACAGTCACCGCCCGAAGTCAATATGCCTACTCTCATATCTGATTGTCTTTTTTCTCTTTTCTATTGGTCTGCTTGTTCCTAACAATGAAACACGGCCGTAAAGTTAGAAAAAAAACATTAAAAAGGTAGAGAAGCCCGATAAATAAGACTATTTTTGCAACTTAATTTAGTTTTCGAAGAAGAGCAATGAACGTTACCAAGATTCTGAACAGACTCTATTTCTCCCGACGGGCCAAGCAGATAGACCGCTATGCCGACCATGCCGGGGAGTTGCAGCTGGCCGTGCTGAAGCGCCTGGTGGGCCGTGCTGCCAACACCGAGTGGGGAAAGAAGCACAACTATGCCGACATACATACCTATGAAGACTTCAAGAAGAATGTCCCCATACAGACCTACGAGGAGGTGAAGCCCTACGTGAAGCGTCTGCGTGCCGGAGAGCAGAACCTGCTGTGGCCCTCCGAAATACGCTGGTTCGCCAAGTCTTCGGGAACCACCAACGACAAGAGCAAGTTCCTGCCCGTGAGCCGGGAGTCCTTGAAGGACACGCACTACCAGGGTGGCCAGGATGCCGTAGCCCTCTACCTGCGCCAGAATCCCGAGAGCCGTTTCTTCTCGGGCAAGGGCCTTATCCTCGGCGGAAGCCATGCCCCCAACCTGAACACCAACCACAGCCTGGTGGGCGACCTGTCGGCCATCCTGATAGAGAACATTTCGCCGGCCGTGAACCTGATCAGAGTGCCGAGCAAGCAGACGGCTCTGATGGAGCACTTCGAACCCAAGATGGAGGCCATTGCCAATGAAACCATCGGTGCCAATGTCACCAGCCTGTCGGGAGTGCCCTCGTGGATGCTGGTGCTCATCAAGCATGTGCTGGAGAAGACCGGCAAGCAGAGCCTGGAGCAGGTGTGGCCCAATCTGGAGGTCTTCTTCCACGGCGGAGTGGCCTTTACTCCCTATCGCGAACAGTACAGGGAGATTATACGTAGTAGCAAGATGCACTATGTGGAGACCTACAACGCCAGCGAAGGCTTCTTCGGCATACAGAGCGACCCCGCCGACCTCTCCATGCTGCTGATGATAGACTATGGAGTCTTCTTCGAGTTCATCCCGTTGGAGGACGTGGGGAAGGAGAATCCCCGCATCTGCTGCCTGACGGAGGTGGAACTGAACAAGAACTACGCCATGGTCATCTCCACTTCGGCCGGCCTGTGGCGCTACATGATTGGCGACACGGTGAAGTTCACCAACAACCGTCCCTACAAGTTTGTCATCACGGGACGCACCAAGCATTTCATCAACGCCTTCGGTGAGGAGCTGATTGTGGACAATGCGGAGAAGGGACTGGCCAAGGCGTGTGCCGAGACGGGTGCCCTGGTCAGCGACTATTCGGCAGCGCCGGTCTTCATGGATGCCAACGCCAAGTGCCGCCACCAGTGGTTGGTGGAGTTCGCACAGATGCCCGACAGCCTGGAACGCTTTGCCCGCATACTGGACGATACGTTGAAAGAAATTAACTCCGACTATGAGGCCAAGCGTCAGAACGACCTGGCTCTGCAACCGTTGGAAATCATCGTGGCCCGCAAGGGACTCTTCCACGACTGGCTGGACAACAAGGGCAAGCTGGGCGGACAGCACAAGATTCCCCGTCTCAGCAACAATCGGGAGTATATCGAGGAAATGCTGGAGTTGAACCGTCCGGTCTGATTTTCTATATTGCTGATAATGAATGGTTTCGCAGGTCGCCCGAACGGGATGCGTATGGCCTGTGGACGAGACATGTGTGGTGCGTGGACGAGACACGTGTGGTGCGCGAGCCACACATGTTTGGTCCACGCACCACACGTATATGGTGAAAACAGCCGATTTGTGCCGCCTTTCAGACGATGATTCCTCCCCCCAACAGCACTCCTTCGGCATCGTAGAAGGCGGCCGCCTGTCCGCTTGCGATGGCCTCCAAAGGCTCGATGAGGGAGACGTGCAACAGCCCTTCCGGCGTGCGTGACACGCGGCATCGGTTGGCCTGTTTGCGGTAGCGTATCTTTACGATGACCTCCTGTGCCTCCAGCACCCGCCGCTCGTCCACGAGGTTCCACTCCTTCAGCATCATCTCCTGCCGATAGAGCGAGGCAAGCGGTGCCAGCACCACCTCGTTGCGCTCCACGGAAACCTCTTTCACGAAGACGGGCCGGTTCAGCTGCAGGCCCAGTCCGCGCCGTTGCCCGATGGTGTAGAAGGGGTATCCCTCGTGCCATCCCAGGAAGTTCCCCTCCTCGTCCAGGAAACGCCCGCGGCCGGGCAGTTCCGCCTCCGCCACTTCGCGGCGCAGGAACGAGCGGTAGTCCATGGGGCAGAAGCAGACACCCAGGCTGTCCCGCTTGGTGGCCACGCGGTGAAAACCCCGTGTCTCGGCATATCGGCGGGCCTCCTCCTTCGTCGTGTCGCCCATGGGCAGTAGCATGCGTGCCAGGGTCTCCTGCGGCAGTCCCCAGAGGAAGAAGCCCTGGTCCTTGTCCCTGTCGGCTGCCGGTGCGATGTAGTATTTCCCCTCCCTGCACACCTTGCGCACGTAGTGACCCGTGGCAATCCAGGGGATGCCCCGCTCATCGGCCAGGCGGAGCAGGAGCGGCCACTTCAGGCGGTTGTTGCACAGGGTGCAGGGCACGGGCGTGCGTCCGGCCATATATTCGCCGATGAAGTAGGAGACAATCTCTTCGCGGAAAGTCCGGCGCACGTCGTGCGTGAAGTGGACTATCCCCAGCCTTTCGGCCAGGGCGCGGGCATCTTCCAGGTGGGCCGCCTCGCCCTCCGTCTCATAGAAACGGAAGGTCACGCCCACCACCTCGTAGCCGGCCTCCTGCAGGCGCATGGCCGCCACCGAACTGTCCGTTCCGCCGCTCATGCCCAGCAGTACGCGGCGTGTTGTTGTCTCTGTAATCGTTGCATTCATGCCGCGAAGATACATCCTGTCTGCGAAATGCGCAACATGTGGCAGGGCGGAATGTCAAAAGCAGGAGTAAATTTGCTTCTACACCCAATTTGCGCTATCTTTGTGCTCCGAACAAGGACGCTTAACCAATCCTTCGCGAAGAGAAGCATGAACAAGATAACTTCCGTATGCGTGTATTGCGCATCGAGCACACAGATTGACCGGGCCTATACGGATGCTGCCCGGGAACTCGGCACTCTGCTGGGCGAGAAAGATATCCGCGTAGTGAACGGTGCCGGCCGGATGGGGCTGATGGCCGCCGTTTCGGATGCAGCCCTGGCACAAGGCGGCCGGGTGACCGGCGTCATTCCCCGCTTCATGGTGGAGCAGGGCTGGCACCACACGGGGCTGACCGAACTGATAGAGGTGGACGACATGCACCAACGCAAGCAGCTGATGGCCCGTCTCAGTGATGCCGTCATCGCACTGCCCGGCGGATGCGGCACGCTGGAGGAACTGCTGGAAATCATCACCTGGAAACAGCTGGGGCTCTACCTGAACCCCATTGTCATCCTGAACACCAAGGGCTACTATGACCCCCTGATAGCCATGTTCGGCCGGGCGCTGGACGAGAAGTTCATGCGTCCCCAGCATGCGGCCATCTGGCAGGTGGCCCACACCCCGCAGGAGGCCGTGGAACTCATCCACACCCTTTCCCGCTGGGACAGCAACATCCGTAAATTCGCCGCCCTATGATGACCCTCATGCACGGACTCCTTCAGGCGGCAACCGCTCTGCCCATGCCTTACGCCCCTCAGGCGGACAGCCTGCTCACCCTGCTTCTGCTGGGCTGCTTCTTCCTGACGGCCTATATCCTGGCCCACAGCCGCAAGTTCCTCATGCAACAACTGAAGGATTTCCTGCTGCACCGCGAGCGCGTCAGCATCTTCGCCACCTCCACTGCCGCCGACATGCGCTACCAGCTGATGCTCATCTTCCAGACCTGTGTGCTGGGCGGCGTCACCCTCTTTGCCCTCTTCTGCAAGGCACAGCCCGGTCTCCCCTTTGCCACCTCCGCCTATTCGCTGCTGGGCATCTATGTCGGCATCTGTCTGCTCGCCTTGTGCGCCAAGTGGCTGCTCTATCTGCTTGTGGGCTGGACCTTCTTCGGAGACGGTAAAACAGCTTTATGGATTGAGTCCTACTTCACGCTGATTTATTATTTCGGATTCTTTCTTTTCCCGCTCGCCCTGCTCATGATTTATTGTGACCTGAATCTTCAAACCTCTTTAATAATCGGGCTTGTTGGGGCCTTTTTTGCCAAAATATTAGCATTCTACAAGTGGTTAAAACTTTTTTGCAACAATTTGTATGGCTGTTTTCTTTTAATTTTGTACTTTTGTGCCCTTGAAATCGCACCCTGTCTTCTACTTTATCAAGGGGTGGTGCGCTTAAACGAGTGTTTGATAATAAAAATTTAGGACGTTGAAAATCAAGAAAGTATTGGTGTCGCAGCCTAAGCCGGCATCGGACAAGTCGCCTTACTACGACATTGCAGAAAAATACGGTGTAGAAGTTGTGTTCCGCCCGTTTATCAAGGTAGAGAGCCTTTCGGCTAAAGAGTTCAGACAACAGAAAGTCTCCATATTGGAACATACTGCCGTTGTATTCACTTCACGTCATGCCATAGACCACTTCTTCCACCTGTGTGGCGAGCTTCGCGTGACCATTCCCGAGACCATGAAATATTTCTGTGTGACGGAGTCTGTGGCACTGTATATCCAGAAATATGTACAATACCGCAAACGCAAGATATTCTTTGGCAACAACGGTAAGTTCGACGACCTGCTTCCCGCCATCATCAAACACAAGACGGAGAAATACCTGGTGCCCATGTCCGACGTTCACAACGATGACATCAAGAACGCGCTGGACAAAGGCAAGGTGCAGCACACCGAAGTGGTGATGTATCGCACGGTGAGCAACGACTTCACCGCCGACGAACCCTTCGACTATGACATGCTCATCTTCTTCAGCCCCGCCGGAGTGGCCTCCCTGCAGAAGAACTTCCCCAACTTTGACCAAGGCGACATCAAGATAGGTACCTTCGGCTCCACTACCGCCCAGGCTGTGCGCGATGCCGGATTGCGGTTGGACCTGGAAGCCCCCACCGTGCAGGCTCCCTCCATGACCGCCGCCCTGGATATGTTCATCAAGGAAAACAACAAGAAATAAAACCTACGGCGGATGGCTGCCAATACCCTCTGCAAGTCCGAAAGGATAGACAAAAAGAAAGTGATAGACAGGCTCTTCTCCGGAGGAGCCCGTTCTTTCTCTCTCTATCCGCTGCGCGTGGTTTACCTGCCCGTGGAGCAGCTTGATGTGCAGGCGGCCATTCTGGTGAGCGTCTCCAAACGCCACTTCAAGCGGGCCGTGAAGCGCAACCGCGTGAAACGCCAGATTCGTGAAGCCTATCGCCAGAACAAACAACCCTTATGGGCCGCACTGGCCGAGAGAAACTGCCGCATGGCCATTGCCTTCATCTATCTCTCCGACCATCTCGTGGAAACGTCGCTCATTGAAGAGCGCATGAAGACCGCCCTGAACCGCATTGCCGAAACCTCCTTCAACCTGCCGTCATGAGAAGGCTGCTCACTCTGCTCCTGCTCCTGCCCATCCACTTCTACCGGAGGTGCATCTCTCCCATGCTCGCCCCTTCGTGCCGCTTCACCCCTACCTGTTCGCAATATGCCATAGAGGCCATCCGCAAACACGGTCCCTTCAAGGGATTGTGGCTCACCGTCCGTCGCCTGTTGCGTTGCCATCCGTGGGGCGGCTCGGGCTATGACCCCGTTCCCTGACCCTCGCCCGCCATGCCTCCCGTTGATATACATACCCACCTGAAACCTCTCCTCCCCGGTACGGCCATAGAGAGTTGCCGGCCCGAAGAGTTCTTCCCGCAAGCGGGCGGTTACTATTCCGTGGGGTTGCATCCGTGGTTTCTGCCCGATGTATCTGACGATGCCTCAGCCGGAGAGCCTCAGACATTTCCGGAACACATTCTTCGTGAACAGTTGGAGCGTGTAGCCCGCTGTGCCGCCCATCCCCAGGTGCTGGCCATCGGAGAGGCCGGACTCGACAAGCTGGCTCGTGCCCCGTTCTCCCTGCAGTTGGAACTGTTTCGCCGGCAGGCCCTGTTGGCCGAAACCTTACAGAAGCCGTTGATAATCCACCTTGTGCGTGCCACGGCCGAACTCTTGCACCTTCGCCGCCTGCTCGCTCCCGCCATGCCCTGGATTGTTCATGGCTTTCGCGGCAAGGCCACCTTGGCCCGTGAACTCCTGCATCACGGCCTTTTCCTCTCCTTTGGCGAGAAGTATCAGGAAACCGCTCTGCAGGCCACCCCTGCCGACCGTCTTTTCCTGGAAACCGATGAAAGCCCTTGCTCGGTGGAGGCCCTCTATTCGCATGCAGCACAGGTCAGAGGCATTCCCCCTCAAGAACTTCGCCAAACCGTGGAGGCAAACATACAGCGATGCTTCTTCTGTCACAAATGACACGCTTTTTCTTTCATCTTCATCTTCTGACTCTTCTCATCATTGCACGACAAGTGAAGAATATGCTGAAATAATTTGCCGTTGCTAAACTATTCCGTTGACTTTTGAATGCCCTCTGCTGTCAGATGGTCTGCTATCTGATGAAGAAAAGTATGCACAGAACGAGGGCCGTAAGCCTTGCGTGTTCTAATGCAATGTAATCATTAAATATCTTTTATGCGCATGGCGTTAGCTGTCAATTCTCCTTTTGCTTCTGATGATTGTTTCGATGGAAATTGTGGGCTGTCGTTGCACGTTGAACTTTTAACGTTGTTTCCTGAACCTTCGAATTGTTTCAAAAATCTCGTGAAATGTTTTGTTTACGCGAATTTATGTCTATCTTTGTCGCATGTCCACGCCGATAATTCTGTGTATGGAAGGGTCGGAAGGGGACTATATAATTATATAGAGGGCGTTTACTTGACGCTTGTTGTAGGCACATCAAAATCTCGCAAATTTTGAATATCAGCCCGGAACAAAGCAGCGGTAGATGTCTACGGGATATGTCTATAGTACTTCCACATCTTTTATAGTAGATGTGGAAGGTTAATCGCATATCGGCGTGGGCTTCTGCGTTGCTCGTTCTTGGCTGGTGGGCAATGCGAGAGCCTTGATGTGCGGGGACGAGTAACAGGTACAGATACCCGCGCTTTCTTATAGCTATATAGAAATCAAGTAAGTCCCATCGTCTGAGAACGGGTATCACAGACACTTAATACAACAATCGATGCAATGGCAGTTCACATTGGCAAGATGATTAAGGACGAACTTGAAAGGCAAGAACGTACCGTTACGTGGTTTGCCGACAAACTTTCGTGCAGCAGAGCCAATATCTACAACATTTTTGAGCGAGACAATATCGACATCGTGCTTCTTGTTCGCATCTCTCGTATCCTTCGTCGCAACTTCCTGAAAGAACTTGCAGAAGAGATGGTTTTGCCAAGCAATAAGTTATAAAATCTTGTTACAGTTGTGTAAAAAACCTCTTTACATCTTTTCGAAACTTCTTCCTCTCTTTATTCCGACCTTTGCAAAACGCAAAGAAGCGAAAAAGGAATAGAGAAGATCATGGAAAGGAAAGTACTGATATTCATATTGTTTATAGCGTGTTGTAGCCTCTGTTACGGACAGTTGAACGTTGAGTCTCTTGACGTTTATTTCCGTCAGGGACGTTCAGCCTGGGATGTCTCCTATATGGATAATGGCCGCCACATGCAGGCTTTCATTGATCGCATCAAGCAAATCCAACAAGGCACTTCCGTCTACGAGGTGGCTCGAGTGTGCTATACCGCTTCCTGCTCGCCTGAAGGGTCTATCCCATCCAATGAACGGCTCTCTCATCGCCGTGCCGGGACCCTCAGCCGGATGCTGCATCGTGATTTGCAGTTTGCCGACTCCATCGTGGAAATCCAAACCATCACTGAAGACTGGAACAGCCTGGCCGAGCTGGTAAGGGCCGATGCCTCCACGCCGGAGCGTGAGCACGTGCTTGCCATGCTGGAAGATATGCAACAGTGCATTGACAACGGGCAGGTCGAACAGTGCAAACGTGAACTGATGGCACTGGACAATGGCCGTCCCTGGCGCTATATGCTGCGCCATTTCTTCCCCAAACTGCGACGTTTCACCATACATATCTATATGGTCGAGCGTGGAATCGTTCCTCAGGCTATTACCGGTGAACAACCTGCCAAGGTAGTTCTGCCTGTGGTGCCGACAACGGCTATGCCCACTCCGTATATTCCCCCCGTGGTCGTGCCGAAGCAACCCGTTCCTGTGGCAGAAGCCCCCGCCTCTACGCGTGGGCTCTACGTGAAGTCCAACGGCATCGGTTGGCTGATGCTCATCGGCAACATTGCCCTGGAGTATGAGTTTGCAGAGCGATGGTCGGCCACGTTGCCCGTCTATTATTCGGGCTTGAACTACTTCACCTCCGACGTGAAGTTTCGCACCTTCTGCCTGCAACCCGAAGTGCGCTACTGGCCGGAAAACCTGCAGGGAGCATTCGTCGGTGCCCATTTGGGAGTGGCGTGGTACAATTATGCCAAGGGTGGAGATTATCGTTATCAAGACCATCTGCGGCATACCCCCGCTCTTGGTGGAGGTCTTGCAGCAGGCTATCGCCACAAACTGGGCAACTCGGGACGTTGGTTCATGGAGTATGCCCTGGGGGCCGGTGTCTATTCGCTGCACTATGACATGTTCCGCAACGAGCCTGACGGCAAACTCGTCAAGAGCAAGAAGCGTACCTTCTTTGGCATTGACCAGGCTGCCGTCTCCATTGCCTATCGCTTTGATTTGAAGAAAGGAGGCCGACGATGAAACGTAGCTTCCGCATCATACACCTTATTATATATATACAACTCTTTCTCCTTGCTGCCTGCAATGTGCATGAGTGGCCGAAGGAGGACGAGAGTGTGCCCCTCTTGCTGCAGCTGCGCTTTGCTACGGCATGGAGCGAGCAGGACCACTATTATACACGTGGTACACGCGGAGAGCGAGGCACAGTAACGCGAGGGGAGATGCGTACTGGCGTGGAGGCCCGCGCGTTAGGGGAGTATGACATGCGCTATACTATACGTGCCTATCCGGTAGATGCAGAAGGCAACGTGAGCCAGACACCCGCCAGAGAGTTCGTCTTCACCCGGAGCGTAATCGTTGACTATGATTACGCCACCGCCTTAGTCTCCCTGCCTGCAGGAACATACTGCCTGATGGCATGGGCCGACTTTGTAGTGCCCGGTACTGCCGATGACCTCTATTACAATCCGGCCGACTTCTCCCGAATAGTCTATAGCGGCACACATACTGCCAATACCGACTATCGTGATGCATTCCGTGGCAGTAAGGAGGTGACATTGCAGGCCACCATCCATGAGGAAGAACCGCCTACAGTCATCATAGACATGGAACGCCCCATGGCCAAGTTTACCTTCGTCAGCAACGACCTGAAGGAGTTTATCGCCAAAGAGGAGACTCGCCACAACCGAAGCACCAAGGCCGATGAAACCAAGAGCAGCGACACCAAGGGAGGGGATACCCGAAACGTGGACCTGAACGACTATCGTGTGCTCTTCATCTACTCCGGATACATGCCCGACACCTATAACATGTTCAACGACCGACCGGTGGGCGTGGCTGTGCCTCAGAGCGTGCAGTTCCAGTCGAAGCTTGCGCAAATCAATGAGGCTGAGGCTTCCATGGGATTTGACTACGTGATGGTAAACGGTGGTGATGCCAGTGTGGAACTGACCGTAGGACTCTTTGATGC
Source organism: Bacteroides sp. (assembly GCA_017471925.1). Classification (GTDB taxonomy): domain Bacteria; phylum Bacteroidota; class Bacteroidia; order Bacteroidales; family Bacteroidaceae; genus Bacteroides. Next base: position 4,262 of record JAFURM010000042.1, on the reverse strand, counting down.
CGGAGGTAATCAGATTTCCATGTCCGACCCCATCATCGTCCCCCTGAAACGCAGCGTGAATACCATCATGCGAGGCAGCTTCATGATGATGGAAGCCAATGGCGGAGTGGGCATCAACCCCGACTTTTACGATGACTATATTATCGTTATTCCGTAGGATGAATGAATTGATAGTTGATAATTAAAATGCAGATAATGAAGAAGGAACTTCTGAACATATTCTCCCTGTTGCTCCTGCTGTCCTTGGCAGCCTGCACCGAGCACGAACTCCTACAGGATGACGAACAAGTCACCCTGCGCTACACCGTCTCCCTGCCACAGGACGCACAGACACGCACCATTGGTGATGGCAGTGCGGTGGATGAGCTGATAGTCGGAGTGTTTGAAGAAGGAGCCACGACCGGTGTGAATTTCTTCTTCGATGTAGTGGACGGCAAAGCCTCTCCCGAAATTCCTCTCTTCAAGAACAGAAACTACAACTTGGTATTCTGGGCACAGCGTAAGGATAACGGAGTGTATAATACCGATGACCTCAGTCACATCAAGATTGATTATAGCAACTATCCCCAAACGTTGGAAGATGCCATAGCGTTGGATGCTTTCTTTGCCACAGAAGAGGACGTAACTCCTGCCTCTCAGGGTGGTACAATCACCCTGACGCGTCCTTTTGCCATGTTGAATATAGGGGCATCAGGCAGTACGTTGGAAGAGGTGGACAAAGTGGAGCTTACCATCGATAAACTCTATACCTCCTACCATCCGTTGTCCGAAACACTTGTCGGTGAGGATGTCGTTTCCCATACCTTTACCTTTGAGGAGTTGCAACCGTCTTTGGAGAAGAATGGTTTCACAGATGCCAGTGGAACCGCTTATACCTATGTGGCATCAGCCTACTTGCTGGTACCTGCCGACTATGCACCCGTCATTTCGGCCAGGTTGATAAGTGTGGACGAGAACAAGGAAGAGAGCATAATAAAGGAAATACCGAAGACCCAATTAGGCGAAGAGAACCTGACTTCCAACTATACGACCAATATCGGTGTGGCGCTGACTGAAAGCTGGAACGGAGAGATTACAATCACGACATTGAAGCCGGAAGACGATGGCATTATCCACATTGATACTGCAGAGAAATTGGCTTTCCTGATGAAGTTCGGCTATACTGCTGCCTATGCCAAGAATCCGCAGCAGATTCATCTCTGCAAGGATTTAGATATGCAAGGAAGCATGGCGCGTGCAGCAAACTATAAGTTGGAGAATGTGGTTTTCGATGGTGGAAACTTCACGCTCTACAATCTGCCCATGTCACTCTTTGGCGAAGCCACCAACCTTCAGGTGAAAGACCTTACCCTGAGCAAGGCAAGCATTATGGATGCAGGGCACACCGGCGCTCTGGTAGATACGCTAAAGGCATCCGCCGCGTTTGCCAACATCACGTTGCAAGACATCAACGTTACCACTTCCAGCGGTGCTGCCGGTGGCATGGTGGGCTACATCGTCCGCAAGAGTGAGAAGGAGCGTAGCGAGCAGCTGGAGGTGGTGTTCGATAACTGCCAAATAGAGAATGCTACCATCAGTGGCTCTGCAAGCGAAGGCAAGTTCGTTGGCCTGCTTAGCGGATACGACCATCAAGAGACACTGAACTTTAAGGCCGGCTGTACGGCAGAGGGCATAACGCTTTCCCACAATGCTTCCTATTACGTTGACAGTAACAAGAGTTGCTGGCAAAACAGTACCAGTTTCACCAATTACAGTGCTTTCTTGGGCAACGAAACCTATTGCAGGGGCACCGTGATGTATGGCGAAAACCGCTATTGGCCGAAGTGGGATGGGGAGCGCAAGGTCGAACCACTATTGGCAAATGCCACTTATGATGCAGAAACAACAGCAGGAAACAATAAGTATGCTGTCTACTCTCCTTTTGACTTGGCAGGAGTAAGAAGCAAAACAGCTTCTCCCACCGCTATCTATCTGATGCAGGATATAGATATGTTTGGGCAAGGAGTGGATGGCAACTTTAATATTCCCTCTAACTTTACCCAAAGTGCTTATACTAGCAGTGACGATAATCCTTTTACTCCATTCAATTATGTAGCTACATTGGATGGACTGAACCACAGCATTTATAATTTAAGCATTTACCAGCCTGAGCAGACTATAGGAGCATTTGTCCTTTATGCCAGCGGTACAACGGTGCATAAAAACATAAACTTCCGAAATTGCTGCACGGTATCTACTCACAAGGAAGTGACTACTGATGCCAAGGCTTATGGAGCAATACTTTTAGCGAATGCAGAAGCTACCTATACTATGGAGAATGTGCATGCTTACGACTGTAAGGTCTTTGCTTTGCAGAAGATTGGAACGTTGGGAGCAAGAATAAATGGAACTTCCACGCTGAAAGATAATTCAGTGAATAATTGCTATGTGGAGAACTACGAATGTAAAATCACCGAACGATTTGAATCTGGCAGTAAAAAAATCTCTGCTTTTACGATTGATAATGTATATGCAGACTTCTATCCCTATGGTGAAGTAGGTGGAATGTATGGGTTTATTCAAGGGAACGCCACTTTGACTAATTGCAAAGTAAATGAAACTACCGTCCATGCCATAGGGCAAGATGATAAGATGGCGACTATTGAGGCTTCAGGAATCATGGGGAATATGGCAAAAATAGGAGTGCTAGGACTTGGTTATTACCTTGTTCCAGGACGTCACGTCAGTACGCTGATTGGGAATATCCGTGCTACAGGAACCGTTACCTTGACGGGTTGCAGTGTGGATGAAAAAACACAATGCACGAATCGTTGGGATAAACATAACACTACCTACACTTCTATCGGACAGGCTTATATCGTAAAGTTTGTGGATAGTGAAGGAAGTGTTACTGTGGATGGCGCTCCACTGACATTGGCTGATTGTAACAAGAATACCAAACGATAGTATAAACGATTAACATACCGATAACATGAAACAATTACTTAATACATTATCAATCGTGGCAATGCTACTTGGCTGGACAGCTTGCTCGCAAGACGAGAACCTGCCCACACAGCCGGAGGAGGTGAAGATGACCATCATCGCACAATTGCCTCTGCAGGCCGTGACGCGTGCCGATGCTCCGCTGGCCAATAGCCTGACGGTGGGCATCTATGAAAAGAAAGACAATACCTATACGTTGCTCAAGAGAGAGGCGCAGGAGATTACTGCAAACAGTTTCGATTATGTCGCAACCTTAGTAAAGGGCACCGAATACCGCATCGTGTTTTGGGCAGACAACCAACCGGACACAGAATCAGGCGCAGCCCCTTATGCCCTGAGCGACTTGCAGAGTGTGGAGATGCAGGCAGATGCCGCGAACTACGAAGCCTTTACTGCCTATGTGGATGTTACAGGAGGAAAGTCCGCAGAACCTATCACCCTCACCCGCCCCGTAGCACAGGTGAACATCGCTGCAACGGCAGAAGATTATAAGGCTGCAGTAGGCTTGAAACATACGCCAACTGCAGCGAAGCTTACCTTGAACAACAGCTTCAAGACATTCAATGCACTGACAGGCGAGGTGAGTGGAAGTGGAACAGTCGGTTTTACCGATTCAATCACAGCCCCTGCTGAGGGTGTAGCTGATGCCACTGCTGTTCCTTTTGTCACCGGCTACACTTTTGCCAAGACAGAAGAGACGAAACTCACTTGCAAGTTGGAAGTGGCAGATGCTTCGGAAATCTTCTTTACCGGAGAATACAAAGACATCCCCGTTCAGGCTAACTACCGTACCAACATCAGCGGCCGGCTGATGACGGGAAGCGTGACCTGCTCGGTGACGCTGGAGGCAAAAACAACAGACTCAAAGAATCAGACGATAGAATAAATTCAAAAACAATTAATTATAAACCCAAACAATTAGTAGTATGAAAAAGTATTTCTATTCTCTGTTTGCTGTAGCAACCCTGTTGCTGGCAACAACTTCTTGCTCGCAAGAAGAGGATTTTCCGGGCGGAAACGGCCAGGAAACAAATGTAACCTTTGCGGTGAAGACGAGTGATGCAACAAATACCCGTGCCATTGCAGATGGAGTGAACGTAGGCGGAGGCAACATGGCCAATCACCTGATCTATGCCGTGTATGAAAGCGGAAAAGAGGCCAAGGCCTTGATTCAAAACAAGGTGGAGGAAACTACTGATGGCGTGTTCAAGGTAACGGTTCCTTTGGTAAAGGGCATTGCCTATGACATCGTGTTCTTTGCTTACAATGAAGAAGGC
>JAFURM010000041.1 GCA_017471925.1 Bacteroides sp. | reverse complement strand
TATAACAAAGGAGAAATAAGATGTAAAGAGACGTTTGAAAAAAGAGAACTGAACACAGAACCTAAGTTCATACAGAAAAGGCGTGCTACAGCGTTATCTAACAATGATTTAGAGAATGTGTCTACTTTTGAAAATGAAAATAAGGTAAATTAGTGGGAATTGTCTACTTTTGTAAAATCAAATAAGATGAAAATATCGCGATTGTCTACTTTGGAAAATTATGTTTAACTAAAATTATTTTTAGTGTCTACTTTTTGAGGCTGGTACAATTCGCTTCCGCGTTCATCGGAAAAAGTGTTGAGTTTGCTCTTGAATTCGTCAGAAAAAGTGTTGAGTTTGCTCTTGTACTCGTCAGAAAAAGTGTAAAGCTATTTGTTAATCCATTAATAATTAGTATATTTGCGCGTGTTTTATGAAGAATGGCGTTTAACTGATTAATAAGAGTGATATGGAACGAAAAATATATGACTCTCTTTTGGCCTGGAAGGTCAAGTCTAACCGTAAACCCCTTATTCTGGAAGGGGCACGACAGGTGGGGAAGACGTGGCTGATGCAAGAGTTTGGTAAACGGGAATACAACAGCTATGTGTATGTCAATTTCGATAGGGAGGTTTGGGCCAAGAATCTTTTTGAACACGACTATGACATTAACCGGATTTTGTTGCGTCTGCAGGCTCAAACAAATGTACGGATTGTTGCTGGAGAAACTCTGATTATCTTCGATGAATTGCAAGAGGCGGCACGTGGGTTGGGCGTACTGAAATATTTCCAGGAGGAAGCTCCCGAGCAGCATGTCATCGTGGCAGGTTCCCTGCTTGGCATCACACTCCATCAGGGACAGTCGTTTCCTGTGGGCAAGGTGGATATCCTTCGTGTGCAACCCCTCACTTTCGTTGAATTTCTGTATGCTTTGGGTGAAGATGCCAAGGCTCGTAGTATTGAACAGCATGACTGGGATGTACTGCAGTCGCTTTCATATTCCTATGAAGAGTTGCTTCGGCAATATTATTTTGTGGGCGGTATGCCCGAAGCTGTGGCTAAGTTTGCTGCCAATCACGATTTGGAGGAAGTACGTGCCATTCAGCAGAACATACTGTCGGGCTATCGGCATGACATCAGCAAACATGCGCCAACCCGCGAGGTGCAACGTATATTGCAGGTGCTTCACAGTTTGCCCTCACAACTGAGTCGAGAAAATAAGAAGTTTCTCTATGGCGTGCTCCGAAATGGTGCACGTGCCAAGGAGTATGAATTGGCCATCCAATGGCTGATAGATGCGGGTGTTGTTATCAAGGTTCCACGTACGTCTGAGGCCATCATGCCGCTGAGTTTTTATGAAGACTTGTCGGCTTTCAAACTTTTCCTTTTGGATAATGGATTGTTGGGCTGCTTGGCTCGTGTCCCTGCTTCACAGGTGTTGGGTGGTGAACATGTGTTCCGCGAGTGGAAAGGAGCATTTACGGAGCAGTTCGTGTTGCAGCAGTTGTTGTTCAAGCGGTTGCCCATTTACTATTGGTCGAACAATAATAGTGAATGTGAGATTGATTTTCTGCTCCAGACGGAGACACGCATCATTCCGATAGAGGTCAAGGCCGAGGAGAATGTGCACAGCAAGTCGCTCCGCTACTTCATTCAGAATTTATATCCTTCCCTGAAGGGACTTCGCATCAGTCTTCGTCCTTACATTGACCAGGTTTGGATGGAGAATATCCCCCTGTATGCAGCAGGTGAGGCCGATGTATTGACTTCGGTGGCAGTCGCCAAGATGTAAATTACAACTTCACTACATACATTTTCTTTGTTGAAAGTCTTGTGTTAAATCGTGTAGTTTTGCATATTTTTTAATAATTGCGAAATTACACGTTTTTAGATGAGAATGCTATGGTCGTAATTTCCCTCTTCAAAAGTTTTCTTATATATTTTATTCTTCTTGCATTTGCAGACCGCTCATGCCGAATACCTTTCTAAGGTATGAGGTGGGGTGGGAACATATATTTGAGAAAAGACGTTTACTACGTTTTGTCTTTGGCTCTACAGAACTTCACAACTTCTCGATCCTGCCAAAAGCAAAGCAACGGTGAATGTCTGCGGGATATGTTTATGTCCTAGGTACACCTTATTATATATAGGTGCGCCAAGTTTGGATATACATATCGGCGTGGGCGTTTGGCGTTGCTCGTTTCGGCAGGATGGGCAATGCGAAGACCTTGTAGAGCGGGACGAGTGACGAGTACAGACTCCCCGCTTTTTCTTTATGTATGCTATTCCTGATTTCTATTTATCATGAACCGTCCGGTTGGGGAGTTTGCTGGCATTTGAAACCATACAGAATGAATGATTTGATGTTCAAAGTCAGGAAACGCAACATCCTTTGGGCATTGTTGCTGTCGGGTTCCTTTGCCTTGAATGGATGCTCTTCGGGTGACGACCCCATTCCCGAAGAACCTCCCATCATTGAGGAGGAACCTTCGCCCGGTGAAGAACCTGTGCTGCCGTCCGAGAGAGTGAAGGTTGTGAACATGACGGCCGACAACATCGTGTCGGGCAATGCAGAGACGCGAACAGCCTTTACGCTGGAGAGTGATAAACTGAAGTTCGCATGGGCTGAAAACGATCAGGTGGGAATCTATCCTACAAGCGGTACTCAGATTGCATTTACCATCAGCAGTGGTGCCGGAAAAAACTCTGCAACTTTTGATGGAGGCGCGTGGGCCTTGCGCGAGACGGAGACCTATGCGGCCTATTACCCCTATGACGTGGAGAACACGGCACGAAGCAATGCAGAACTGCGCTTCAGCTATGAAGGACAGCATCAGACGGGCAAAGGCTCCTTGGCTCACCTGGGAGCCCATGACCTGATGGCTACCAATGCCACTACGGCTATGGATGGTGAACTGACCTTCAAGTTCAAGCATCTGAACAGTGTGGCACTGCTGAATCTGACCGTGCCTGTAGCTGCCACTTTTACGACGCTGACCCTGCGGTGTGACCAGGAGGCACTGACCAAAGTGGCCAACTTGGATATGTCCGGTAGCGAGTATGCCTACAGTACCTATGAGACCACCGACCGCTTGCAGATGCAGCTCACGGATGTGGCTTCTGCACAGGCCGATAAGACGCTACGCTTCTACATGATGCTTCCTCCCGTGGACATGACCGGCAAGATATTCAACGTCATTTTGCGAAGCAGCGACAACAGGGTCTATCAAGACCAACTCGTTTCCAAAACGATGCAACCCGGCCATGCCTATCTCTTTGCAGCCACTCTGGTGGATGTTACCATGGCGTCTACCATCAACTCTCCGAGTTTCGGTGATTCAGATTCCGAAGTCTGACCTTTTCCCCAAAATGATAATCCATAAAAACAAACCGATATGAAATCAAGAATTCAATCAATCTTGTTGGCTTGCTTTGCACTGACAGGTGCCTTTTTGGCAAGCTGTAGCGACGATACGTTTACTGAACTCTCCGCCCAACACAGTGACCAACCTTTTACGCTGACTGTCACTCAAGCTGCGCCCACCCGTCTGGAATTGGGCGAAGACGGTCTCACCACACAATGGGAACCGGGCGACAAACTGGTCTTGGTGGACAAAAGCCGCACCATTGCTCCTATCTATCTGATCACTACGCTGGAAGAAAAAGCCTCCTCCGCTTCCTTCGTTTCCGAGAGCGGTGTACCTGCAGGCAGCTATTATGTGATTTACAACTATAATGAGAATATGCTCTATAGCCATCAAACTTTCAGTAGTATTGACAATATCAACTCCAATGACAAGATGGCCTTGTGGGGCGAACTGAATATCACTGAAGGTACCTATTCCGCTTCCATCTCCTTGCAGCATGTCTATGCAAAGGTGAGGGTAGTTTTGGAAAATGTACCGACGGATTTTGGGATGGGCAACCTTATAATAGGTATGTATTCTTCTAAAAAAGGTTTTCCTTTCTATAGGCAACTTGCAAGCAATGGTTGGGCGAATGTTGAATATGGTATCGATTATGGTGGTTTGAATAGCAATCAGTATGCCACCTATTTCTCTTCTAACAGGAAATTCCATAATATACAATTAGGAGAGTATATTGCGCAAACTGCTGATTTTTCGTATGATCTTTCGCAGATTGAGAATCTCTCGGCGTTAATCCTTCCGGCTGATTTGACTGGAGAAGATGTCTATTTCTATGTATTTGTAGATGGAGGTGAGTGCTATGAAATAAAGAAGTCGAATATTAATTTCAAGGCCGGTACCAGTTACAAAGTGGTACTTGATTTGAGCAAAGCCACGGTTTCTACTTTAGAATCTGGTTCTTATGGGCTTCAAATTTCTTCTCCTGCTGAATGGAGGCATGCGGCTTATAAATGCCCGTCAAATGTTATGATTACACAGAATATCGATTTCAGTGGAGATGTGTTTTTCTCATTGGACGCATACTCTGTCCAAGGTGGTGGATATACTTTGAGTAACATTAATTTGGATTGGAGTGATGAAGATAATGTGGGACTTATTAAGCGTGCGTATGACGTTGGTATGGTTATGGCCCCAATAAGGCCTGAACATTCAATGTCGGTAGTTTCAGACCTTACTCTTGAAAATGTGACATTTAAAGGAAATAATTTTGTAGGTGCTTTGGGAGGATATAATATTGCAGCAAGTAATTGTAAAGTTATAGGTTCCTCTACGGTTGCAGGAAAAGGCAATTATGTCGGTGGAATTGCGGGTTGTAATGCATTAAATGATACTGATTACGGTAGAAGAATAACTATTGATGATGTTCGTATAGGACAATCATGTGTTATAACCGGTAAAAACTATGTAGGAGGTGTGGTTGGAAGATTTATGTGCTATACTAAGTATTCGGCCGATATTTCTGTATCCTCTTCCATGATGCTTTTAGAATCTTGTACATCAGAAGCTACAGTCACGGCTACTGAGGATTATGTAGGTGGTATATTTGGAAAGGTTGGTGGTGGCTTCAATGGAGGAACCTCTAACGTTAGTTTCTCTATGGATGACTATACTTACTCTTTAATGAAATGCGTAAATAAGGGAACCGTAAGTGGACGTAATTATGTGGGTGGTATTGGCGGAGATTTCAGTATTAACCCAGTTAGTGTGGATAGAGTGGTGCTGAAGCAATCTTATAGTGAAGGAAATGTTAGCGGCAGTAAGTTTGTGGGTGGTATTACAGGAAGTACTACGGCTTCTATCAATACTTGTTATTCCGTCGGTACAATTAGTGCAACAACGAGTTTTTTGGGCGGAATCTCTGGAATGTTGAATATTGTATCTATGGGGAATGACTCTCGTATCGCCAACTGCTATTCTCTTGCCTCATTGAGTGTAGGCGAAAACGGTGTGGCCGGTGGTATTGTCGGTACTGCCAGCTTTACTACGATTAAGAATTGCTATTTTGCCGGTGAAAATGCTACAACCTGTGGTATCGTAGGTAGTAGTGGAGGAGCTTGTAGCGTAAGCAATTGTTTGACGACATTGTCTTCGCTGGGTACCAACTTGGGTGAACATGCTTTCGAGAATAACTATGATGATTCTGTTGGTTCCTCTACCACTATGGTTTCCGTAACTTCCATTCTTGATAACAAGGCTATCATCAATGGGGATAACTCCTATTCGGACAATTATTGGGACCTGGAGAAGTATCCTTGGTATTGCGTGAAGTTTGCAGACTTCTCTGTAGACACGGATTCACCGGACTATAATGATGAAACTATCAACTAATGATAACCCTAAATGATAAGAACAATATGAAACAAGAAGAAACTTATGAAATCCCGAAAGTGGAAGTGATTGAAGTGAATGTAGAGAAGGGCTTCGCCGCAAGCGTTGAAGGCGAAGATATTCCTATCAGCTAAGAAACTTCATTTCGACAAACTGAAGGCGAGTGTCCCGAACTAAGTTTTTGTTTGGGGCACTCTTGGAATTGAATTAATAACTGGTTTTGCATGCGGGCTGCACAGGCCGGCACGGAATACTTCCCTGCCGCATGTGCGGCCCGCAAAGCATTTTGTCTTAAATGTCTTTCAACACACATAAGTAACATTGTAATCATACATATAAGAAACTCCAATACTACATAGCTGGTACTGCAGTACCAGCTATGATACACTGAAAGGGTACTGCAGTATCCTTTTTCGATGTGCTAAAATCGGTACTGGAGTATCTTTTGTGAGGCAATGAAAGCGATACTTGCATGGATGAAGTCCTCTATGAAAATGGGGAGAGGAGGGGAGACTGAAAGAATAATCTGTAAGTATTTTGCAATTATCTTAATAGATGTGAAATGGAGGCTTGAAAAAGTACCCCAGTTGGTCGGAAAAATTGCAGAGCAGAGGAGGGGGATTTTCGTAGTAAAAGGGAGGAAAAAGGGGAAGTGAAAATTGGGGAGGGGAAGACTGATGTAAGAGAAAGTGATTGATTGTTACTTTCGTTAACATTGTTGGGCGAAATGTCACCAAATACAGATTGAAATGCTACAAAAGTTGGATTGAAATGCCACAAAAAACACGGATTAATAGTGTGGCTTCCAGAAATGAAGACCGATTTCTTGGAAAAGTGGCGGTTTAGGCAGAATATTTCTTGGAAAAGTGGCAAATTCAGCTTGATTTTCCTTGGAAAAGTGGCAGAGTCAGAATTTCTGATTCATTGTCATGCTTCAGTTCATCATCATTGTCATGTGTGGCTGTTGGGGGAGGAAGAGCTGACGGGTCAGCCGGGAGATGTCGGTGGACGGGGCCGTGGAGTCGGGTAGTCTGTGGCATTGACCGTTGGCCAGATGATAGTGGCCGCTGTTTTCAGGCAGCAGGGGGTCTGTGATGTGGAGGGTAAACCTACTGTCGGGATGGAGAGAGGCGTAGTGTTGCAACAGATGGGGGAGGTGAATGATGCGGGCCATACCGAAGGGAAGCGTGGCAGGCTCCTGTAGGGAGGCGGGACGTTGCACCCTGAGACGGGAGATGCCTTTTTCTCGGCAAACGACATTCAACAGAGCGGTGCGCAGACAGTCATTGTCGGCCAGACACTCTTCTACGCGCCAACCGCTTTCCATTTCGGGATAGAGCACGGCAGCACCGTATATCCTGCCGTTTTGATGCAGGGCATACAGTTCACCGCCGCTGATGCGCAGGTCTTCGCAGAGGGTGGCCCAATGCTCCGGTGTGTGGAGCAGGCAGCAGGCGAGCCGGCTTTCCACCTTATATATATATAGGCCGACACGCTCACGTTCTGCCGTCTCCTCGCAACGTGTCACGCTGAATGTTCCTTCGTTTTTGCAGAAAGCTGCTGAACTTTCCCACCACTCCTCCTGCTTACCGAAGACGGTGCTGAAGCCGAAGCGGGCATAGTAGTCGAAAAGCCAAGGTTCGGCGGGGATGAGGGTGGCTATGGTTGTCTCCTGTTCCCTCATCAGGCGGAGGGCTTGTCCTATCAGGCGCGACATCACACCCTGCCCCTGTGCATCGGGATGGGTGCAGAGGCCGGAGAGATAGCGGGAAACCATCTCCCTGCCACAGAAGGTCATGGGATAGTCTAACAGTTGCATGGCGGCGATGGTATGTCCGCCTGCCTCCGTGGAGAGGGTGTTCCCCTCCCGGTAGCAGCGGCGGAAGTATAGCTCCATGAACGCTTCGCTGTCGTGGAAGCAGAGCTGCCACAGTCGTTTGATATCCTCTTTCCGCTTCTCCATACTTCTTACCATTTGATGTGTTCCACCGGTTCTTCCCGCAGGCAGGCACTGTATTTCTCCAGGATGATGGCCGGCTGATAGGAGAGCTTGGCCTTGCGCAGGCCGGACAACCCGAGGTCCTCCTCCCGGTTGATGTAGAGATACTGTTCGGGGATGCGGTTGGCAAACTCATAGTTAATCATGGCGTAAGCCCCCTCTATCGCTGTGTCCGCCTTTTCCACATGTATGCCGAAAGTGGTCCGGTTGATGGGCATGCCGAAGGTGAAGGCGGCGATGCGTCCGTTTACGTGCAGGATGCCTCCGGTCAGTCCTAATTCGTGAAAGTGATGCAGGGCATAGAGCAGTGCCCGACGTTCGTTGCCGGTGCCCTCCTGCTGGTCACATCCATTGGCACGGCACCATTGGGCCTCCAGTTCGATGCATTCGGGGATGAGCTCCCGGGTGATGGGCGTGTAGGCATAGTCGGGATAGGTGCGCTTGAACTTGTTGATGTGGTTGCGCTTGGGCTGGAACTTCTTGCCGGTCAGGGTGGCCAGGTCGGTGCGCAGGTAGAGGTAGTCGGCATAGTCACGGTCGGCCGTGAAACGGAAACGTCCCGGCATCAGGCTCTCCAACTCCCGACAGACAGCCTCGCTCACGCCCAGCAGGCAGAGTGGACAGCCTTCGTTGTGGGCGTCGGCAATCAGTTGCTCCACCACTCCTTTCAGGTCGCCCTCGCCAATGGGCATCATGTAGACCAGCTCGCCTTGTGCCCGAAACTTCAACAGCAGGAAACCGTCGGCAATGGCGAAGCGTGTGTCGTAGAGGAAACGCCAGCTGCAGAGGTTGGAGAAGGAGAGGTCGCAGTTGCGGTGGCAGCTGTTCAGCGTGAAGGAGGTAATCAGCTCCTTGTCTTTCAGTTCGATATCTTTGAATGTCAGCATAAGTTTTCGATGAATGATGAAATCAGATGATGCCCAGCATCCGCAGCAGCGTGGGTGTCAGCAACGCTGTGAGAATGCCGTTCAGGGTCAGCCCCAGACTGGCAAAGGCTCCATACTTGCTGCCCACCTCCATAGCGGCAGAGGTACCTACGGCATGGGCGGCCGTGCCCATGGAAAGTCCCTGCGCCATCGGGCTTTTGACACGCCCTATCTGCATGGCCTTGAAGCCCAGCATACCACCCAGGATGCCTACACAGACGACGACGGCTGCCGTGAGTGAGGGAATGCCATCCAGAGAAGCACTTACCTCCATGGCAATGGGTGTGGTGACCGACTTGGGAGCGAGGGAGCAGATGACCTCGCGTGAGGCACCCATGCAGCGGGCTATCAGCACCACGGAAACCACTCCCGTGACACACCCTGCCAGTTGGGAGAGCAGGATGGGGAGTAGCTGCTTGCGGATGGTTTCCAGTTGCAGGTAGAGCGGCACGCCCAAGGCCACTACAGCAGGCTTCAGCCAGAACTCGATGAGATGGCCGGCCTGGTTGTACTTCTCGTAGCTGATGCCTGCCGACTTCAGGAAGATGATGAGCAGCGCGATGGTGAGCAGGATGGGATTGAGCAGCATGAGGCCTGTCCGCTTCTGCAACCATTTGGCGGCAAAGAACAGGCTGAAGGTGACTGCCAGCAGGAAGATGGGATTTTCCAGGAAGTTCATTTGATTTTGCGTGTTAGTTGGTGTACCCAGCCGGTCACTACAAGAACCAGCCAAGTGCTTAGGACGGTAGCGATGACGATGGGCCAGAACTCGGCGGCGATGACATCAAAGTAGAGCATCAGTGCCACACCGGGCGGCACGAAGAAGAAACCCAGATTGGCCACCAGGAAGTCAGAGAGTCCCTGCACCCACTGCAGTTTCACCCATCCCAGTTTCAGGAGGGTAGTGAGTAGCAGCATGCCGATGATGCTGGAGGGTAGCTTGATGCCGGTCAGCCACACCAGCCACTCGCCCAACGCCAGGCAACCGAAAAGAATGGCACATTGACGAATCATGTTCGGATAGTCGTTAGCTTGTTCATTAATAACAAAGCGCAAGCTGCATTGGTTTGATGCAGCTTACGCTTTCATGGTCAGATGTTGTTTGGCTTCTTATTTGTACAGGCTCCAATCCACGTTCTTCATGTCGCCGCTCTTGGCCAGCTCGGTGTGCATGGCGAGGGCTGCGCGGAGGGCGTGAGGAGTCTGTGACTTGCCGTCGGTCAGTTTCAGATAGTCCCACAGGATGTTCTTGTAGTCGGGGTGTACACAGTTTTCGATGATGGTCTGTGCACGCTCCTTCGGGCTCTTGCCACGCAGGTCGGCTACACCCTGTTCGGTCACCACGATGTTGACATCGTGCTCGGAGTGGTCGGCATGAGACACCATCGGTACGATGGCTGAAATCTTGCCTTCCTTGGCCACGGACGGACAGGTGAAGATGGAGATGTAGGCGTTGCGGGTGAAGTCGCCCGAACCACCGATACCGTTCATCATCTTCGTGCCGCTGATGTGGGTGGAGTTCACGTTGCCGTAGAGGTCTACCTCGATGGCCGTATTGATGGAGATGACTCCGAGGCGGCGGATAATCTCGGGACTGTTGGAGATTTCAGACGGACGGAGCACCAGCTTGTCGCGGAAGAAGTCCATGTTCTCGTAAACCTCGTTCAGACAGTCGTTGGTCACTGTCAGTGAGCAGCCGGAAGCGAACTTCACACGGCCGTCACGGATGAGGCCGATAACGGAGTTCTGGATAACCTCGGTATAGACATCGAAAGCGGGGATGGCCTCCGAGCGTCCCAGTGCACCCAGCACGGCATTGGCGATGTTGCCTACGCCCGACTGCAGGGGAAGGAAAGTAGAGGGGATGATGCCACGCTTCATGTCGCTCACCAGGAAGTCGGCCACGTTCTGGCCAATCTTGTCGGTCACGGGGTCGGCAGCTGTGAAAGAGCGTGCCTCGTCGGGCCAGTTGGTCTCCACTACGCCTACAATCTTCTTCGGGTCCACCTGGATGTAGGGCAGGCCGATGCGGTCGTTGGGCTTGTAGATGGGGATTTCGCGGCGGCAGGGCGGGTCGAGCGGTTCATACACGTCATGCAGACCCATGCCGGCCTTGCTGTGTGCGGCGTTCAGCTCCACGATAATCTTGTCGGCCAGGCGGCAGATGGTGGGAGAAATACCACCGGCGGCAGTCAGGTAAATCTTGCCGTCTTCAGTCACTTCGCAGGCTTCGATGATGGCCACGTCCACTTTGCCCATGAATCCATAGCGCACTTCCTGTGCCATCTGGGAGAGGTGGATGTCATTGTAGGCAATCTCGCCGTTGTTCACGGCCTTGCGGAAGTCGGGGTTAGTGGTGTAGGGAGCGCGATAGCGGATGGCGTGTACGCGCGACAGGATGCCGTCGCAGGCGTCGCCCGTGGAGGCTCCGGTGAAAATTCCTATTTGAAAGGGGTTGCCTTTGGCGTGCTCAGCTTCGGCTATTTCAGCCAATGCGTGTGTTACAGCCTTGGCCGTTCCGGCGGGTGTGAATCCGCTCAGGCCGATGTTATAGCCATGTTTGATGAGGCTTGCAGCTTCTGCTGCCGAAATGTAATTGAATGCCATGTGTCGTTATTATGTTATGGTTTTATATTTGTACTTCAGCAATATTTCCGTTGTAGAATCTCCGACCACAGGATGCCTCTTCTCACCTCTTCCGGTGAGTGGATATCCATTTCAATGGGGGTGTCGGGGAGAGTGTCGGGCATTGGTTCAGACACCGGTTCGGGAGATGCCGTTGTCCGATGAGACATCGTCTCCGCAGCCGGTGTGGTATAGGCCGGTGCGGCAGGTTCCGGTTGTCTGGGTTGGGGCGTTTCATGAAACGGCTCTTCCCACGGTATCTCCTGCAGGTCATCGTCTTCCTCCGGCACATCGTCAGACGTATGCGGGAAGAGGTCCTCAAAGGGGGAGGAACCTTCTCCCGAAAGTTCCTCGGCGGCCTTTCTCTTCTTGTTCTCCATGAAGATTTTGGCCATGATGAAGCCCACGATTGCGAGTATGGTGAAGAGGTTATCCATATACCTTATTCTTTTTCAGCCCCAAAGGTAGGCATTTAATTTGAAATAGGCATGTTTTACGGCTTTTTTTCCACCAGTGCGAAGTCCAGCTGCTTCTTCTCCAGGTTGGCCTTGGCCACCCGAATGGTGATTTCATCGCCCAGACTGTAGATGCGTCGGGTGCGTCGTCCGCGCAGGCAGTAGTTCTTTTCATCGAACTCATAGTAGTCATCGTCCAGGTCGCGGATGGGCACCATGCCTTCACACTTGTTCTCGTTCACCTCCACGTAGAGTCCCCACTCAGTGACGCCCGAGATGACACCGTCGAACACCTGCCCCAGACGTTCCGTCATGAACTCCACCTGCTTGTACTTGATGCTGGCCCGTTCGGCCTGGGCTGCCGTCTGCTCCATGTTGCTGCTGTGTTCGCAGAGTGCTTCATACTTTCTCTCGCTGGCCGAGCGCCCTCCCTCGTCGATGTACTTCGTCAGCAGGCGGTGCACCATCAGGTCGGGATAACGCCGGATGGGCGACGTGAAGTGCGTGTAATAGTCGAAGGCCAGACCATAGTGGCCGATGTTGTGGGTGGAGTAGCGTGCCTTCTGCATGGCCCGGATGGAGACGGTCTCAATGAGGTTCTCTTCCTTCTTGCCCTGAACATCATCCAACAGGCTGTTGATGGACTTGCTGACATCGCTCTTGGAACCGGTGGTGCGCAGTTTGTAGCCGAAGCGTGCGATGAACTGGGCCAGGTTGTCCAGCTTCTCGGGGTCGGGCAGGTCGTGGATGCGATAGGGGAGCACTTTGGCTTTCTTGCCTTTGGGCACACGGCCTATTTTCTCGGCCACGGTGCGGTTGGCCAGGAGCATGAACTCTTCCACCAGTTTGTTGGCTTCCTTGGCCACCTTGAAATAGACGCTGACGGGACGTCCCTTTTCGTCTATCTCGAACTTCACCTCATAGCGGTCGAAGTTGATGGCACCGGCCTTGAAACGTTTCTCGCGCAGAATCTGGGCCATGCGGTTCATCTGCAGAAGTTCCTCCTTATATTCTCCCTCACCGGTCTCGATGACCTGCTGCGCCTCTTCGTAGGTGAAGCGACGGTTGCTCTTGATAATGGTGTGTACTACGCGCGACTGAAGCACTTCGGCCTGTTCGTTCATTTCGAAGATGACGCTGTAGGCCAGCTTCTCCTCGTCGGGACGGAGGGAGCAGATGAAGTTGCAGAGCCGTTCGGGCAGCATGGGAATGGTGCGGTCCACCAGATAGATGGAGGTGGCCCGCTTCTGTGCCTCCTTGTCGATGACGCTGCCCTCGGTGACATAGTGGCTCACGTCGGCAATGTGTACGCCTACTTCCCACACCCCGTCTCTCAGACGACGGATGGAGAGGGCATCGTCGAAGTCCTTGGCATCCTTAGGGTCTATGGTGAAAGTCGTCACTTGGCGGAAGTCTTCACGTCGCGCCAGTTCCTCGGCCGGAATCTCTTCCGGTATGCGGTTGGCTGCCTCCTCCACGTTCTTGGGATAGCTGTAGGGCAGTCCGAACTCGGCCAGGATGGCATGCATCTCGGTGGTATTGTCACCAGTGCGTCCCAGGATGTCGATGACCTGTCCGATGGGGTTATGTGATTTCTCGGGCCATTCGATGACCTTCACTACAGCCTTGTCGCCGCTCTGCCCTCCCTTCAGCTTGTCGCGTGGGATGAAGATGTCGTTGGCCAGCGTGCGGTTCTCGGTCAGCAGGAAGGCATAGTGTCGTGTCACCTCCAATGTACCCACAAAGGTGTCCTTGGAACGCTCCAGTATCTCAATGACCTCGCCTTGCGGTTCGCGTCCGCGCCGCTTGGCATAGAAGGCAATGCGTACCTTGTCTCCGTTCATGGCATGGGCAGAGTTGCGCTCGGCAATGGCAATAGGTTCTCCTCCCTCTTCGGGCAGGAAAGAGTTGCGTCCGTTGCTCTTGCGTTGGAAGGTGCCCACCATCTCTTTGCCGTGTGTGTTCAGGCGGTAGTGGTACTTCTCGGTCAGGGTGATATAGTCGTCGGCCTGCAGGTCGTCCAGGATGTCCCGGCAGAGCTGCTTCAAGGGATGCGTCGTGAGGTTCAGTTGCTCGTAGATGTACTTCAGGGAGAGCGTCTCATGAAGATGCTCGTGGAAAAGGTTGAATATCAGTTGTCCCAACTCGTTCTTCTTCATGCGCTTGCCTGCTTTTTTTTCTCTTTTCTTCGACATAATGCTTCGTTTTTGTGATTAAGTTCTTGAATAGGGGCAGTCCGGAGTGGCTGAAACTGCCCCACAAAGTAAACAAATAATTGGTTTACTTGGGTCGTTTGCAGATTAAAATCTCATAGAAATGTGAAAATTCGTTTTATTGTTATATCTTTGTCCCCTCAAAATTAGAATGAATGGACTCGGTTTTAATCACAGGCGCAAGCGGATTTATAGGAAGTTTCCTGGTCGAAGAGGCGTTGAGGCGTAATTTTGGCGTATGGGCTGGCGTGCGTTCCAGTAGCAGCAGGGAGTATCTGCGTGACCGCAGGATACATTTCCTGGAACTGGACTTTGCCCATCCCGACGAACTGCGTGCCCAGCTTTCCGGCTACAAGGGAACCCATACCGCGTTTGACTATGTCATTCACTGTGCCGGTGTCACGAAGTGTGCCGACAAGGCCGACTTCGACCGCGTGAATTTTCAGCAGACCAAGTGCTTTGTGGAGACCCTGTGCGAGCTGAACATGGTGCCCCGGCAGTTTGTCTACATCAGCACGCTGAGCGTCTTCGGACCCGTCCATGAGCAGGACTATCGCCCGATTTGCGAGGATGACGAACCCCGTCCCAACACGGCCTATGGCCTGAGCAAGCTGAAAGCGGAGCGTTACCTGCAGAGCCTGTCCGACTTCCCCTACGTCATTTACCGTCCTACCGGTGTCTACGGTCCGCGTGAACGCGACTACTTCCTCATGGCCAAGTCTATCAGGCAGCATGTGGACTTTGCCGCAGGTTTCCGTCGTCAGGACCTCACCTTTGTCTATGTGAGGGATGTGGTGCAGGCCGTCTTTCGTGGAATAGAGAAGGGCGTGAGTCGCCGGGCCTATTTCCTGGCCGATGGTGACGTGCATCCCAGCAAGGCTTTCTCTGAACTGCTGCGCAAGGAACTGGGCAACCCTTTCGTGGTGCGCCTGAAGTGTCCGCTCTTCCTGCTCCGCTTCATCTCGGTGCTCTCCGAATGGTGGGCACGCCGGCGCAAGAAGGGCAGCACGCTCAATACCGATAAGTATAACATTATGAAACAACGAAACTGGCGATGTGACATTACGCCTGCCGTGAACGAACTGGGTTATGCCCCCGAGTATAACTTGGAGCGCGGCGTGAAGGAGACCGTTGCTTGGTATAAGAATGCAGGATGGCTTTAGAACTGTTTAAGAAGGTAGAGACAAAGAAAGGGCTGTTTGCCGTGGAGAAGGTCACGCTGATATACAATCTGCTGACTTCCATACTGATTCTTTTCCTGTTTCAGGAGATGGACCACCCCGTGCGTATGCTGGCCGACCGCTTGAGCATAGCCACGATGACCTTCCTGCTAATGTACCTCTATCGGCTGGCTCCCTGCAAGTTTGCAGCCTTTATTCGTATTGCGGTCCAGATGTCTCTGCTCTCCTATTGGTATCCCGATACCTTTGAGTTCAACCGTGTGTTTCCCAATCTGGACCACCTCTTCGCTGCGGCAGAGCAATGGTGCTTTGGCGGACAGCCGGCGGTCAACTTCTGTCTCTCCTATCCTCAACTGTGGGTCAGCGAGTTGTTCAACATGGGTTATTTCTTCTACTATCCCATGATTCTGTTGGTGGTCGTGTGGTATTTCCTGTTTCGTTTTGACCTTTTCGAAAAGGTGTCGTTTGTCATTGTCACGGCGTTTTTCATCTATTACCTTATATATATATTCGTACCGGTGGCCGGTCCGCAGTTCTATTTTCCTGCCATTGGTGACGAATGTGTGGCGCGGGGTGTCTTCCCTGCCATTGGCGACTACTTCCATCACAACCAGGTGCTGCTTCCCGGACAGGGATGCCAGGAGGGCTTTTTCTACAGTCTGGTAGAGGGCTCGCAGCAGGTGGGCGAACGCCCCACGGCTGCCTTCCCCAGTTCGCATGTGGGCATGAGTACCATGCTGATGATCATGGCGTGGCGCGGCAGCAAGTTACTGTTCTTCTTCCTGGCGCCTTTCTATCTGTTGTTGTGTGGTGCCACGGTCTATATCCAGGCCCATTATGTGATAGATGCCATCGTGGGTTTTGTCTCGGCATTCGCTCTCTACATATTGGTCACGTGGATGTTCAAACGCTGGTTTGCAGAGCCGATGTTTGGAGGGCGCGTCTATACCCCCCTAAGAACTATTGAAGAATGAAGACTATGAATAACCGATGTATGGCTTTTATGCTGGCTGCCCTTTTGTTCTCGGCAGAAGTGTTCCCTTGTGGATGGTGGATGCAGGAAGTGGAAGAAGGCGGTGCGCCTGTCGCTCCGATGGAGAGCCAGTGGAAAGGAAAACGGGTGGCCTTCCTGGGCGATTCCATCACGGACAAGAAACGGGTGGGCACCACGAAGTGCTATTGGGAATATCTGGCTGAGCTTTTGGGGCTTGAGCCTTGCGTCTATGGCATCAACGGCAACCAGATGAACGGGGTGCAGAAACAGGCCGGGCGGTTGTTGGAGGAACAGGGAGACAGCATCGATGCCATCTTGATTTTTGCAGGAACCAATGACTATAATGCCGGTATCCCCGTGGGCGAATGGTACACGGAGGAGGAGATGGAGACCGAAGTGGCCGGCCCGCGCATGGAGTTGCGCAAGCATCGTGTGCCGGTGTTGAGCGACAGTACCTTCAAGGGGCGTATCAATCTCGTGATGGACTTCCTGAAGACCAATTATCCCACCAAGCAGGTTATTCTGCTGACCCCTCTTCATCGTGCACGGGCGCGCTTCAGCGACAAGAATATCCAGCCCGACGAAATGTTTCCCAACAAGATAGGCGTCTACGTGGACGAGTATGTGAAGGCCGTGAAAGAGGCGGCCAACGTATGGGCGGTGCCAGTCATAGACCTGAACAGCATCAGCGGACTCTATCCGGTGAACGAGGCCCACTTGCGCTATTTCGCCGAGAGCATCACCGGAAGGAAGGACCGTCTGCATCCCAATGCCGACGGCCACTATCGCATGGCCAAGGCCCTGCAATACCAGCTCCTGGCCTATCCGGCCTCTTTCGAAGCTGAATGAATCCCCAACCGACTCTATCACACCCCCTTTTTGCCCGATGGACCATACATGTATGGACGATGGACCACACGTGTATGGACGACGGACCACACATGTATGGACGACGGACCACACGTGTATGGACGAAAGGGCTTATGCGTATAGGGCGATGGATGATGCGTGTATAGGGCACGAAGCCTGTCAAAGGCAGATAAAAGGAGCACGGAACAGCTCCTTGAAAGAAAAACCCCACATTCTCCGCATATTTTGTGCCATGTGTTATAGGCATGAATGAAGTAATTTCGTAACTTTGCGCGAAATATTTAAAATATACGCGTATTAAAATAACACATCATGGCTGAAACAAAAAGAATCCGTACCGCCTTGGTATCCGTCTACCACAAAGAAGGCTTGGATGAAATCATCACCAAACTTCATGAAGAAGGAGTGTCCTTCCTCTCTACAGGAGGCACCCGCCAGTTCATCGAATCACTGGGCTATCCCTGTCAGGCAGTGGAAGACCTCACTACCTATCCCTCCATCCTGGGAGGAAGAGTGAAGACCCTGCACCCCAAAGTGTTCGGCGGCATCCTCTGTCGCAGAGCCCTGGAGCAGGACATGCAGCAGATAGAGAAGTATGACATACCGGAGATAGACCTGGTCATCGTGGACCTCTATCCCTTCGAAGCCACTGTGGCCAGCGGAGCCGACGAAGCCGCCATCATAGAGAAGATAGACATAGGCGGCATCTCCCTGATAAGAGCCGCGGCCAAGAACTATAACGACGTCATCATCGTGGCCAGCCAGGCACAGTATCAGCCCCTGAGAGACATCCTCATGGAGCATGGCGCACAGACCACCTTGGAAGAACGCCGCTGGTTTGCCAAAGAAGCCTTTGCCGTGTCGTCCCACTATGACTCCGCCATCTTCAACTACTTCGACGGCGAAGAGGGCAGTGCCTTCCGGCAGTCTGCCAACAGCCAGAAAACCCTGCGCTATGGCGAGAACCCCCATCAGAAGGGATTCTTCTATGGCAACCTGGACCAGATGTTCGACCAGATTCACGGCAAGGAAATCTCCTACAACAACCTGCTGGACATCAATGCCGCCGTGGACCTGATAGACGAATTCGGCACCGAAACCACCTTTGCCATCCTGAAGCATAACAATGCCTGCGGACTGGCTACACGGCCTACCCTGCTGCAAGCCTGGAAAGACGCCCTCGCAGGCGACCCCGTGTCGGCCTTCGGAGGAGTGCTCATCACCAATGCCGTGATAGACAAGGCCACAGCCGAGGAGATAAACAGAATATTCTTCGAAGTCATCATCGCCCCCGACTATGACGTGGATGCCCTGGAAGTGCTGGGACAGAAGAAGAACCGCATCATCCTGGTGCGCAAGCCCGTACAGCTGCCCCGCAAGCAGTTCCGCTCGTTGCTGAACGGCGTGCTGGTGCAAGAGCGTGACCTGAAGACAGAGACTCCCGACGACCTGAAG
Organism: Bacteroides sp.; assembly: GCA_017471925.1. GTDB lineage: Bacteria > Bacteroidota > Bacteroidia > Bacteroidales > Bacteroidaceae > Bacteroides. The sequence continues at coordinate 42,487 of JAFURM010000041.1, read as the reverse complement.
AGCGTCACCGTGAAGCAACCCACCGAACGCGAAGTGGAAGACATGCTCTTCGCCAACAAGATAGTGAAGAACTCCAAGAGCAACGCCATTGTCCTGGCCAAGGACAAGCAGCTGCTGGCCAGCGGAGTGGGACAGACCAGCCGCGTGGATGCCCTGAAGCAGGCCATAGAGAAGGCCAAGAGCTTCGGATTCGACCTGCAGGGAGCCGTGATGGCCAGCGATGCCTTCTTCCCCTTCCCCGACTGCGTGGAGATAGCCGGAAACGAAGGCGTGACAGCCGTCATACAGCCCGGAGGAAGCATCAAGGACGAACTCTCCTTCCAGTACTGCAACGAACACGGCATAGCCATGGTCACCACCGGATTCAGACACTTTAAACACTAATTTCAGTATAATTGATAATTGACAGTTGATAATTGATAATTTTTTAGTTGAAGCATCGAAACGCAGATTTCCGCAGAGAATGATATCCGTGCCTAAACTATCAACTGTCAATTATCAACTATCAATTATCAACTATCAATTATATATATAAGAATGGGACTTTTTTCTTTGACACAAGAGATAGCAATGGACCTGGGAACGGCCAACACCATCATTACTACGGAAGGTAAGATTGTGGTGGACGAACCCTCAGTCGTGGCCCTGGATGTCCGCACGGAGAAGATGACCGCTGTGGGCGAGAAGGCCAAGCAGATGGAGGGAAAGACCCCTCCCGGCATACGCACCATACGCCCCCTGCGTGAGGGCGTGATTGCCGACTTCAACGCCTGCGAGCAGATGATCCGCGGTTTCATCAAGATGATCAATACCCGCAGCCGCCTCTTCTCGCCCTCGCTGCGCATGGTCATCGGAGTGCCCTCGGGCTCCACGGAAGTGGAACTGCGTGCCGTGCGCGACTCGGCCGAGCATGCCGGCGGGCGCGACGTCTACATGATTTATGAACCCATGGCCGCAGCCATAGGCATAGGAGTGGACGTGCTGGCACCCGAAGGAAACATGGTGGTGGACATAGGCGGCGGAACCACCGAGATTGCCGTCATCTCCCTGGGAGGCATCGTCTCCAACAGCTCCATCAAGACCGCCGGAAACGACTTCAACGCCGACATCAAGGACTACATGAGCCGCCAGCACAACGTGAAAATCAGCGAGCGCATGGCCGAACGCATCAAGATAAATGTGGGAGCCGCCCTGACCGACCTCGGCGAAGACGCCCCCGGCGACTACATCGTCTACGGCCCCAACCGCATCACGGCCCTGCCCATGGAAGTGCCCGTGTGCTACCAGGAAATAGCACACTGCCTGGAGAAGTCCATCTCGCGCATAGAGACCGCCGTGCTCAGCGCACTGGAGAAGACCCCCCCCGAGCTGTATGCCGACATCGTGAGAAACGGCATCTACCTGGCCGGAGGCGGAGCACTGCTCAGAGGACTGGACAAGAGGCTCATGGACAAGATAAACATCCCCTTCCATGTGGCCGAAGACCCCCTGCACGCCGTGGCCAAGGGCACAGGAGTGGCACTGAAGAACGTAAGCAAATACTCATTCCTGATGCGCTGACCGGAGGACACACATGCGAAACCTGCTGGACTTCCTGATGAAATACAACCATTGGTTCCTCTTCCTGCTCCTGGAAGCGGCAGGATTCGCATTGCTCTTCCGCTTCAACCACTACCAGCACAGCGTCTTCTTCACCTCCACCAACGCCGTGGCAGGCAACCTCTATGAACTGTCGGGAGGAATAACCTCCTACTTCCACCTCAGGACACAGAACGACGACCTCCTGGACCGCAACCTGATGCTGGAACGCCGCCTGGCAGTCCTGGAACGCCGCCTGGCCGAGCTGGGCGAAGACACGGCACGGCTCTTCAGCCTGCCCCCCGCACGGGGAGAAGCCTACAGGACATACCGCGCCACCGTCATCAAGAACTCCCTGAACAAGGCCGACAACTACATCACCCTGGACAAAGGAAGCGATGACGGCATCAGACCCGAAATGGGCGTGGTGGATGCCGGCGGAGTGGTGGGCATCGTCTACAAGACCACGCCCCGATACTCCCTCGTCCTCCCCCTGCTGAACAGCAAGAGCAGTGTCTCCTGCAAGATACGCGGCAGCCACTACTTCGGTTACCTGAAGTGGGAGGGAGGAGACTCCCGCCATGCCATCCTGCGCGACCTGCCACGTCATGCCGAGTTCAACGTGGGCGACACCGTGGTCACCAGCGGATACTCCACCGTCTTCCCGCAAGGCATGATGGTGGGCATCGTGGAAGACATGGAAGACTCCCACGACGGACTCTCCTACCTGCTCAAGGTGAGGCTTTCCACCGACTTCGGACGCCTCACCAACGTGCGCATCATCGCCCGCGAAGGACAGGAAGAACAACGCACATTGGAAAACAACATAAAGAAGGAGGACTGACACAATGCTCGTCAACTATCTGAACAGACTCGGCTGGTTCCTCGGCCTCCTGCTCCTGCAGGCACTGATACTGAACCATGTGCACCTCTGGGGAGTGGCCACACCCTTCCTCTATATCTACCTGCTGCTCACCCTGGAGTCGGACACGTCGCCAGGCACACTCATGCTGTGGGCCTTCTTCCTGGGACTGGCGGTAGACACCTTCTCGGACACCCCCGGCATGAACGCCGCCTCGGCCGTGCTGCTGGCCTTCGTGCGTCCCTACTGCCTGCGCCTCTTCATGCCCCGCGACTCGGTGGACACCATACGCCCCTCCCTGCGCACCCTGGGAATGCTCCCCTTCCTGAAGTATGCTGCCGTCTGTGTCCTGATACACCACACCATGCTGATGCTCATGGAGTTCTTCTCCCTGCTCCATGCCGGCCTGCTCCTGCTCCACATCCTGGCCTGCTCCCTGCTGACCCTGGCCTGCATCATGGCTGTGGAGGGCATACGGAAACACTGAACCCATATCCCCACCACCGACACCAAGATGCGCTCATGAAAGATTATACACTGGAGAAAAGAAAGTTCGTGATAGGCCTGGTGGCTATACTGATAGTCATCGTCTACATCCTGCGCCTGGCCGACCTCCAGCTCATGACCGACCACTACAAGAAGAACGCCGACAGCAACGCCTTCCTCAACAAAATACAGTATCCCTCGCGCGGAGCCATCTATGACCGCAACGGTGAACTGCTGGTCTTCAACCAACCAGCCTATGACATCACCTTCGTGCCCCGCGAAGTGCAGGAACTGGACACCCTGGACTTCTGCCGAACCCTGGGACTCACCCGCGAACAGTTCGACAAGCGCATGAGCGACGTGCGCAACGAATGGATGAACCCCGGATATTCCAAGTACACCCACCAGACCTTCATGACACAGCTCTCCGCCGAAGAGTGCGGCATCTTCCAGGAAAAGCTCTTCAAGTTTCCCGGCTTCTATATCCAACGCCGCACCATCCGGCAGTATACCTACGATGCGGCAGGACACGCCCTGGGCGACATCGGCGAAGTCTCCAAGCGCGACATAGAGCGCGATGACTACTACATCCGGGGCGACTACATCGGCACCCAGGGCATCGAAAAGTCCTACGAGAAATACCTGCGGGGCGAGAAAGGTGTCGAAGTGCTGCTGCGCGATGCCCACGGACGCATACAGGGACACTACATGAACGGCGCGCTGGACCGCCCCTCCGTGCCCGGCAAGAACCTGACACTCGGACTGGACATCAAGCTGCAGATGCTGGGCGAACGGCTGATGAAGGGAAAGATAGGCGCCATCGTGGCTATCGAACCAAAGACCGGAGAGATACTGGCCATGGTCTCCTCACCCACCTTCGACCCCCACCTCATGATTGGCCGCCAGCGGGGAAAGAACCACAAGGCCCTGCAACGCGACAAGCGCAAACCCCTCCTGAACCGGGCAATCATGGGTGCCTATCCGCCGGGCTCCACCTTCAAGACAGCACAGGGACTCACCTTCCTGCAGGAAGACATCATCCGTGAGGAGACTCCCGCCTTCCCCTGCTCACACGGCTTCAGCTACCGCAACCTGCGTGTAGGATGCCACGGACATGGCTCGCCGCTCCCCCTGATACCCGCCATCGCCACCTCCTGCAACTCCTACTTCTGCTGGGGACTCTTCCGCATGATTGGCGACCGCAAGTACGGCTCTCCCCAGAAGGCACTCACCGTATGGAAAGACCACATGGTGAGCCAGGGCTTCGGCTACCGTCTGGGGGTGGACCTGCCCAGCGAGGTGCGTGGCTTCATTCCCAATGCTGACTACTACGATAAGGCCTATCGCGGCTCATGGAACGGACTTACCATCATCAGTATCTCCATTGGTCAGGGCGAAATCACAGCCACACCGTTGCAGATAGCCAACCTGGGAGCCACGATAGCCAACCGGGGCTGGTTCATCACGCCCCATATCGTGAAGCAGGTGGAGGACAACGAACTGGACAGCCTCTACCGCTTCCCGCGCCACACGACGATAGACCGGGAATACTATGACGAAGTGGTGCGTGGCATGAGGGCTGCCGTCACCGGAAGCACCGGAAGCGCCACCTGCCGCATGGTGGAGACCATCCTGCCAGGCGTGCAGGCCTGTGGCAAGACGGGAACGGCACAGAACAGGGGCAAGGACCACAGTGTCTTCATGGGCTTTGCTCCCATGGACGACCCCAAGATTGCCATTGCCGTCTATGTGGAGAACGGAGGCTTCGGAGCCACCTATGGCGTGCCCATCGGTGCCATGATGATGGACCAGTACCTGAACGGCAAGCTCTCGCCCGAGAACGAGGTGAGAGCCGAAGAGTATAGTAACCGTGTAATCTATTATGGCGATGAGGAGAGATAGCATCTGGAAATCTATAGACTGGATGACGATAGTCATCTACCTGCTGCTGGTGGTGTGCGGATGGTTCAGCGTCTGCGGAGCCAGCTATGAGTATGGCGACACCGACCTGCTCGACTTCTCCACCCGTGCGGGCAAGCAGTTTGTATGGATTATCTGTTCGTTTGGCCTGGGCTTCGTTCTGCTGATGCTGGACGACACGTTCTATGACCTCTTTGCCTACCTCATCTATGCTGCGCTGATGGCGTTGCTTGTTGTCACCATCTTCATTGCTCCCAACACGAAGGGGTCGCACTCCTGGCTCATCCTGGGACCCGTGAGCCTGCAGCCGGCTGAGTTTGCCAAGTTTGCCACGGCCCTGGCTCTGGCCAAGTTCATGGGTGCCTATGGTTTCACGATGAAGAACTGGCGCAACGCACTGACCATGCTGTTCATCATCCTGCTTCCCATGTTGCTGATTGTGGGACAGAAGGAGACCGGCTCTGCCTTGGTCTACCTCTCTTTCTTCCTGGTGCTCTATCGGGAGGGAATGTCGGGCGTGGTGCTCTTCGCTGCCCTTTGTGCGGTGCTCTACTTTGTGGTGGGCATCCGTTATCAGGCCGCCCTGATGGGCGATGGGGTGACGCCGATAGGCGAGTTTGCCGTGCTGTGCATCGTCTTTTTGTTTGTGGCGGGCATGTTGTGGATTTATGCCAAACGTTGGGAGCCAGTGCGCAATGTGCTGGCGGGTGGCATACTGTTGCTGGGGGTGGGCTATGCCGTCTCTTCCTGGCTCTTCCCCTTCAACCTGGTGTGGCTGCAGTGGGGCATGGTGGCTCTGCTGGTAGGCTATCTGCTGTTCCTGTGGCTGAGCGAGCGGGTGGGGGCCTATCTGCTGGCGGTGTGTTTCACGCTGGGTTCGGTGGGCTTCCTCTATTCTGCCGACTATATCTTCAATGACCTTCTGGCGTCTCATCAGAAGGGACGTATCAAGGAACTGCTGGGCATGGTGGAGGACCTGGCCGGCTTGGGCTATAACGTGAACCAGTCCAAGATTGCCATAGGCTCGGGCGGACTGACGGGCAAGGGGTTCCTGAACGGCACGCAGACCAAGTTGAAGTACGTGCCCGAGCAGGATACCGATTTCATCTTCTGCACTGTGGGCGAGGAGCAGGGCTTCGTGGGCTCTGCCACGGTGCTGCTGCTGTTCCTCACGCTGATATTGCGGCTGATTGTGGTTGCCGAGCGTCAGACGACGACCTTCGGGCGCATCTATGGCTATTCGGTGCTCAGCATTTTCCTGTTCCATCTGTTTATCAATGTGGGCATGGTGCTCGGACTGACTCCCGTGATTGGCATCCCCTTGCCGTTCTTCAGCTATGGCGGCTCTTCCTTGTGGGGATTCACCATCCTGCTCTTCGTCTTCCTGCGTATGGATGCGGGGCGTTGGCGGAGGCTGATATAAGGTGGCTCAAAGACAACTTATGGTTGCAAGGAGGGCTCATGGGTACTCCATAGGCGGCTCATGGGTGGTTCATGGGGTGACGGTTTATGGGCGGCTTTGCTGCAGCACGATGAGCGATTCGGGTCCCATGTTGAAGAGGAGGTCGATGATGCTGAGGTTGGGCAGGAAGCCCAGGCGGTCGGCGAACACCTGATAGTAGGGCCGGGGGATGAACTGCGGGTCATCCTGTGTGTGCTTGGGATGTATGGCTTCGCGCAGGTCGGTGATGGCCGGGTCTGCGGATGTGGCGGGCAGGTAGCTGTCGGTGCGTCTCAGGTCGGGCTGCAGGTCTATGAGTGAACAGATGAGGCAACACAACTCTTCATTGTAGTCCAGGAGAAATTCATATTGCTTTTCGTAGAAGGGGCGGAAGTCGTCCTTGTAGTAGGCGAAGAAGGGTGTCTGGTTGTAGGCGCTCTCTATGGCATTCCAGTGCTGGTGCCGCCAGTTGCCGTGGTCGGAGATGCGTATGTCGCGCATGGGGCATTTGGGGCTGTAGGGCTTCACGGTGGGGATGGAGAGTGCCAGCGGACCGTCGGGGGCTGCGATGGTGCATCGGTTGCGGTAGGTCTGCTTGGTGTAGTGCTCATGTTGCTCCACCAGGATGGGGCCGTCGGACAGCAACTTGCTGTACCATTGCACCGGGGCGAGGTAGGCGGAAGAGAGGAGAAGGGACATGCTGTTGTAATTGATAGTTTATAGTTGACAGTTTATAATTTAAGTTTCGCAAGTTCAACATTCTTGCAGATAAAAGGAGTTAATGGAGATATCGCTTCGCTCTTTGGGGAGATAAAGGCCAATAGTAAAGCAATACATCCGGCCTTTATCTCCCTTTTATCCATCTATCTCCCTTTATCTCCATGATTCTTTTATTCTATCCGTTTGAACATCCTTTTCCATCTGATTTTGCCGTCTGACCAGCCGCGGTCCTTGTCTAAAGAGAGGCCGATGTGTGTGGCCCGTCCGATGATGTGGCTCTTGGGGAGGAAGCCGAAGAGGCGCGAGTCGGCGATGTTGGCGGGGTTGTCCGAGGTGACCCAGTGGTAGTCTTGGGTGAAGGTGACCTCCTGCACGGGCTGTCCGTCTATGCAGAGGAGGGTGTCTTGCCGGATTTCGGCAGAGCGTTGTTCGTGGAGCCTGAGGGTGTTGCAGAGTAGGGTGATGTTCCAGGGGGTCACCTTTACGGGCTTTCCCTTGGCGGGGATGACGAGCGGATGGAAACGGCATAGGGAGTCGGCCTCGGCTCCGGCAGGCTCAATCCAGCAGTGCCCGTAGAGGGCTTGTTGCAGTAGGTAGTGCTCCAGCAGGCTGAAGCAGTAGGTGGTGCAGAGGCTGTCTTCGGCCAGGGGGATGGGACGGGGCAGGTGCAGGCGGAGGACCAGGGAGTCCAGCTCCGTACGGCGGCTGTTGGGACAGCGGTAGGCTTTCCGCCGGTCGGGTGCTTCGGGGGCGGTGATGACCTGGGTGAAGTCCGTGTCGGCCCATAGGGTGTCACCGGGCAGTCCCGTGAGCCGGCCGATGAAGACCTCCCTGCGGTCGATGAGCGGTTGCCGGTGGTCGGCGGGGTTGTTGAAGAGCAGGATGTCGTGTCGTGCGGCAGCCCTCTCTCCCCAGCGTTGGTAGCCCCACAGGCTCATCAGCGGCAGGCGCAGCCCGTAGCTCCACTTGCCGGCGATGACCTGCTCTCCCTGTTTCAGTGCCGGCTCCATGCCGGCGGAGGGTATCAGGAACGATGTGAACACTGCTCCCCTCAGCACGGCTGCAATGAGCAGTGCCGTAATTAGTAGGAGGAGTATATTCCTGAAGCGTTTCATTCTTCTTTAATTGATAATTGATAGTTGATAATTGACAGTTGATAATGCATCATTCACAATTAATCATTCATCATTAATCAGCTTCACTCTACCCACTTGAACAGTCTTTTCCATCTGATTTTGCCGTCTAACCAGCCGCGGTCCTTGTCTAAGGAGAGCCAGATGAGGATGGGTTTGCCCACCACGTGGTCTTCGGGCACGAATCCCCAGTAGCGGGAGTCCAGCGAGTTGTGACGGTTGTCGCCCATCATCCAGTAGTAGTCCATGCGGAAGGTATAGTTGTCGCTCTTCGTGCCGTTGATGTAGATGCCGTCAGGCTTCACCTCCAGTTTGTTGCCCTCGTAGGCTTCGATGCATCGGCTGTAGATGGGCAGGTTGTCCGGGGTCAGGGTGATGGTCTCTCCTTTCTTGGGAATCCAGATGGGGCCGTAGTCATCGCGTGTCCAGTGTGTGTTCAGGTTCAGGGGATATACTTCGCCCTCGGGACTGCTCTCTTTGACGATGCGGCTGATGAGTTTTTTGTTGCCTTGCAGAGTGGTGAGCATCTGCCGGGTCAGGGGCAGGTGGTAGAGGGGGGCGGGCCGTCCCTGTGCATCGTGTGCGTTGAATCCCATGGCCTTCAGGCTGGCGGGGTCGGGATTCAGGAGCAACTGGTCGTCGCGGCTGATGCCCAGCTGGCGGAAGGTGTCTTCGTGTATCAGGGGGCCGGTGGTCTGCACGTAGTAGTTGAACTGCAGGTCCTCGGGGTTCTCTGTGGCCTGTCCGTTGATGTACACCTGTCCGCCGATGATTTGCAGGGTGTCTCCGGGCAGTGCGGTACAGCGTTTCACGTAGTTTTCCCTGCGGTCCACAGGTCGTGTGATGACCTTGCCGTAGAGCTGCGGATTGGTGCGCACCAAGTTGCGCCCGGCACTATAGTAGAGGTTGTACACGCGTGCCTGCTCTTCCTTGCTCAGGCTGTCCATCTGCAATGGTTTGGGATAGAGGCGCCGTCCTTCGCGATAGACCAGGCTGTAGAAGTCTTCCATCTGATGGTTCAGGGCCACGGTGTCTCCGGCGGGGAAGTTGAATACCACGATGTCGTTCAGCTCCACGTGTCCCGTTCCCTTCACCCGCTTGTATTCCCATTGGGGCCACTCGATGTATGACTTTGTTCCGGTGATGGGCATGGTATGCTGCGTCAGCGGCATGGAGAGGGGGGTCTGCGGCACTCGGGGCCCGTAGCTCATCTTGCTGACGTACAGGAAGTCTCCCACCAGCAATGACTTCTCTAACGAGGAACTGGGAATCTGGTAGTTCTGGAAGAGGTAGATGTTCACGAAGTACACGGCTACCAGGGCAAACACAATGGCGTCCACCCAGCTCATGATGCTGCGCACGCTCCGGCTCCGGCTCCGTCTCCACCACGTCCAGGGAATCTTCTTGCTGATATAGGCATCATAGAGGAAGGGCAGGACGATGATGCCCCACCAGCTCTCCACCCACACGAGGAAACCCACATAGAGCAGGGCCACGATGATGAATTTAATCCATTGTTTCATTGGTATAATTGATAGTTGATAATTGATGGTTGATGATTCATCATTCACTCGAAGTCGAAGAGGTCTTCCATGCTCAGGAGTCCTTGGTGTGTGGCGGTGAATTCGGCTGCCAGCACGGCTCCCAGGGCGAATCCCCGTCGGTTCTTGGCTTGGTGGGTGATGGTGATGGTGTCGGCCTCGGAGTCATAGGTCACGGTGTGCGTGCCGGGTTCTTCGCCTCGCCGCTCCGAACTTACGGGCAGTTCGTTGGCCTGGCACCGGGTGGTTCCGCTCAGGGTGCCGTCTGCTGCCGTCAGTCTTCCCTTCACCCACCGGCTTTTTCGTTCCATCTGCTTCAGGATGTCTTCGGCCAGGGTGATGGCTGTTCCGCTGGGTGCGTCCAGCTTGTGTATGTGGTGAATCTCGGTGAGGCTCACGTCATATTCGGGGAATGCGTTCATGATGCGTGCCAGGTAGGTGTTCACGGCTCTGAACAGGGCCACTCCCAGGCTGAAGTTGCTGCTCCAGAAGAGGGTCTTCCCGCCTGTGGTGCAGAGGGTGTGCAACTCTTCATGGTGCTGCTGCAACCATCCGGTGCTTCCGCTCACCACCTTCACTCCGGCTTCGAATGCCTTCATGCAGTTCTGATGGGCCGTCATGGGGCTGGTGAACTCTATGGCCACGTCGGCGCTCTTGAAAGCCTCCGAGGCAAAGTCCTGCTGGTTGGCTATGTCTATGATGCAGACAATCTCATGGCCGCGCTGAAGGGCAGTTTTCTCTATCTCCTTGCCCATCTTTCCGTATCCGATAAGTGCTATTTTCATTGGTTCCTTCGTTTGAAATTCAGTTTTTTACTGGTTTATACGATGCAAAGGTAATGTTTTTATTACATTTGTGGCAATATTAACGACTTCTTAACAATGGAAAAGCTGCTACACTATGCCTGGAAGCATAAAATCTATCGTCTGGCTCCCCTCTGCACCACAGACGGAGAGGCGGTGGAGGTGATAGACCCGGGACTCTCCAACCCCCATGCCGGTCCCGACTTCTTCAATGCCAAACTGAAGATTGGCGGCACGTTGTGGGTGGGCAATGTGGAGATTCACACCCAGGCTTCCGACTGGATGCGCCATGGCCACGACCACGACCCTGCCTATGACAGTGTGGTGCTGCACGTTGTGGGCCAGGCCGACTGTATCGTGAGGCGGAGCAATGGCGAACTCCTTCCCCAAATGCTTCTCTCCGTACCCGAGTCCGTGTGTCAGGGCTATGACGAGCTGCGCCGTCGCGACGAACCCTGTCCGCCTTGTCGTGCCGTCCTTCCCTCTCTGCCGCGTCTGGTGGTCCATTCCTGGCTCTCGGCCCTGCAGGTGGAGCGTTTGCAGCAGAAGGCCGACCTCATCGGCCAACGCCTGCAGCGCTGGGGCAACCATTGGGAAGATGTCTTCTTCATCACCCTGTCGCGCAACTTCGGCTTCGGCCTGAACGGTGACGCCTTCGAAGCCTGGGCCGGAAGGTTGGACCTCCGTGCCGTGGACAAGCACCGTGATGACCTCTTCCAGGTAGAGGCTCTCTTCTTCGGTCAGGCCGGCCTGCTCTCCGACGACCTGTCCGAGGCCGACGACTACTACCTGCGCCTGCAGCGTGAGTTCCGCTACCTGCAACATAAGTTCACTCTGCCCGCCCCGCTGGACCCCTCCCGTTGGCGCTTCCTTCGCCTGCGGCCCGGCAATTTCCCCCACGTGCGCCTTGCCCAGTTGGCCCGTCTCTACCACGAACAGCAGAACCTCTTCTCCCGCGTCATGCAGGCCGACACGATGGAGGGCGTGAAGCAGCTGTTGGCCGTCTCCGTTTCCCCCTATTGGGAAACCCACTTCACCTTCCGCAAGTCCTCCGCCCGCCGCAAGAAGCAGCTGGGGGACAATGCCCTGAACCTGATTCTCATCAACACCGTCATTCCCTTTCTCTATGCCTACGGACTCCATAAGTCCGACGAGCGTCTCTGCGAGCGTGCCGTCCGCTTCCTTGACTCCCTGCAGGCCGAGGACAATCGCATCATCCGCCAGTGGAGCGATGCCGGTCTCTCCGTCTCCACCGCCGCCGACACCCAGGCTCTGCTACAGCTTCACCACGAGTATTGCGAGAAGCGCGACTGCCTGCGCTGCCGCTTCGGCCATGAGTTTCTGAAGCGGAAAGGCCGAACAAAGAGTGTAAATAATTATAGTTAATCACCCTCAAATGTGACAACGGCTTTCAGGGATAGTCAAACGAGACTGCCACGGCAGAGAGGTTTTGTGAAGTATAAAGAATGAAACTTCAAAACTTGCTGTTTTTATGAAGTATAAAGAATAAAATGCTAACTTTGTGGCGTTTTAATAGTGCGAATAAGATGGAAGTATTGAAAAGACCCCGCTATCTCGATAGGATTTCCCAATCATTGACGAGGTGCAGGACATTGCTGAGTTTGAACGCAGCGTGCGCAGCTTCCGCACCGAGCCCGACACCGATATTGTGATAACGGGCAGCAATGCCAAAATGCTGAGTAACGATTTGGCCACCATCATTGGCGGACGTTACAAGGAAATCCACATACAGCCTCTAAGCTACGGTGAGTTTATGGACTTCCACCACTTGCCGGACAGTAACGAAACGCTGGCACTTTATCTGAATTACGGCGGTATGCCGGGTTTGCTGAAGATGGGGTTTGAAGAGGAGTTTGCCCGTGAATACCAGAAGGATATCTACCACACGGTGTTGCTGAAGGATGTCGTGATGAGGAACCAAATCCGCAACGTTCCGTTTCTTGAGAATCTGGTGATGTTTCTTGCAGACAATACCGGCAAACTTATCTCGGCCAATAGCGTGAGCAAATATATGAAGTCGCAAGGCGAGCAGATAACACCTGCTATGATTCTTAGCTACTTCAAGTATCTGGAAGAGGCTTATATCATCCACAAGGTAAACCGTTACGACATTCACGGTCGCCGCATCTTCGAGAGCAACGACAAATTTTATTTTGAAGACAACGGTATCCGCAATGCCATTGTGGGAGGAAGCTGCGAGGGCGATATGGAAAAAGTGTTGGAAAACGTTGTGTATCAGCACTTCGTCCGTCTGGGCTATCAGGTGTATGTGGGGCAGCTCCAAGCCGGTGAAATAGATTTTGTTTGTCTCCGTCCGGATGGGCATAGGAATTATGTCCAGGTGGCTTATGTCATAGCCGATGAAACCACACGGAAGCGTGAATTCGGCAATCTGCAAGCCATTAACGACAATTACCCCAAGTATGTCATCTCTCTGACCCCGTTTGTTACCCGAAACGATTCCGATGGAATCATCCATCTGCATTTAAGGCATTTCTTGCGCGAAGGTGTGTGACTCCTGGCTGGCAAACGAGTACTAAACTTTCCGATTTTATCCAATAATTGCATCGTACTGGATAAATTTCCCCTTTTTTATCCAATAGGAGTTGGTAAAGTGGATAAAAACATCATTTTTGCAGTAACCAAATCTGCCAAAGATGAAAAATATATTACTGAATCAGCGCAAGGAACGGGACGAACTGTTGGCTCGTCCTTATCTGCACCGGCATACTCGTTATGACAAAGATGAGTTGTTGGCCAACCCCATGATAAAACTGATAAGCGGGCCGCGACGAGTGGGTAAGTCAACTCAGGCACTGCTGATGTTGCGAGGCAAGAACTTCGCTTACCTGAATTTTGATGATGGCCAACTACTTTCCGCTTGGGGCGAAGATTTGGTGATGCGTATGCTCGATGAAGTTTATCCGGCCTACGAATATCTGTTGCTCGATGAGGTGCAGAACCTCGACGGCTGGGACTTGTGGGTGTCGAAACTCTATCGTCGTGGAAAGAACCTCGTGATAATCGGCAGTAATGCCAAGATGTTGAGCAGTGAGATGGCTACCGCACTGACCGGCCGCTATTTGCAGATAGAAATGCTTCCTTTCAGTCTGGAAGAAGTATTCGAGTGGAACAAACTCAATCCACACGACTTGACAGGAATGCCTCGCACGGAAGTTGCTGCCTTGACCGATGACTACCTGCGCAACGGTGGTTATCCGGAAACTGTGGAGGCACGCAACATCACCAAAAGCTATCTCTCTACACTCTTCGACTCCATCGTTTGGAAAGATGTCAGCCAGCGTCATCGGGTACGGAACACTACAGACCTCAACACCTTGGCCATGTACCTGCTTACCAATTTCTGCAATCCGCTGACCACGAATGAACTTGCCAATGACTTGGGACTGTCGAGTGTTACCACAACAGCCAAGTTCATGGACTATTTGCACGAACCCTACCTGTTCTTCTACCTGTCCCGCTACAACAACAAGCTGAAGTTGATGAAGCGAGCCGCACGAAAAGTCTATGTAGTGGACAATGGCTTTGTTACCGCCAAGGCCTTTAATTTGAGTGATAACCTTGGTCGTTTGCTTGAAAATCAAGTTTTTGTAGAACTGCTCCGTCGTGGTTACGATACCGATAAATCTCTTTTCTATTATCGCTCCCGCAACGACAAGGAAGTGGATTTTGTCCTTCGCCAAGGCAACCGCATTGAGCAACTTGTCCAAGTATGTTACGACCTCTCCTCACCCAAAACCGAGAAACGAGAAGTGGATGCCCTCATCGAATGCGCCGAAGAGCTACATTGCTCCAATCTCCTCCTCATCACTGCCAACGAATCCCGAAAGATTGAAAGGGATGGTTATGTGGTGGAGGTGAAGAGGATGGAAGAATTATAAAAATAGTTCTAATTTTAGTGAACCATTGATGCCCTTACTTGTTTTCATTATAAATATAAAAGGTATGGAAGAAAAAATCAAGAGTACTGTAGTTTCTTATATTATTGGTGTCCGCTAAACATAATAATTAGGTATCTCTTGTTTAACTCCTGTTCTTCCACGGTTTCCTACGACCTTCAAGTAAAGAGTGTGGCATTGTAGTTCACGCTTTTTTGTTGTAAGTCATTGGGGCTGTGTCATAAGTCAGTTCATTGAGATTTTAGGCACGGATGATACGGATAAGCAGCTATGCCTGAGAATAACCATTAATAAATATACACACAACTTTTCTCATTGCACTGCAAAAACGGCTTTATAAGTTTACTTTTTTATAAAAAAGTTGCGTTTGGGAGAACAAGATATTCAGAAAGTGCATACCTTTGCAGCGTTTTAATAAAGCAATTGATTGTATTACGTTTTAAAAGGTAAAGGAAAAATGAAAAAGTTAGTTTTGATGGCAGCAGCTATCGTAGCCGTATCTTTCGCATCTTGTGGTGGCAATAAGGCCAACAACGCTGAGGCTGAAGCAGCAGACACGCTGGAAGTGGCAGCTGAAGAGGCTGTAGAAGTGGTTAATGACACTTTGACTGCAGATACCGTTGCAGTGGACAGCGCCGCTGTAGTTGCCGAATAAAGACGGGTTTCTACGGAAGAGAATTGAAAGTCTGATGTGCACATTGCGCTTCGGACTTTTTTTTGTGCCCATGCGAAGGGGCGGACGGCAAAAACCAAATAATTCACTCCTTTCACCAAATTATCCACGCCTGTCGGGAGAATCTGCTCTACCTTTGCCGTCAGCCCCCCGGCATATCGACATAAACTAATACTATCATACCATGAAGAGAAGAAAACAGATGGCCGCATGGGTCATGGCGGGCCTGCTGCTCACTGCCTGCCAAGAGAAGGGATGGACACCGCTGTTCAACGGCAAAGACCTAAGCGGTTGGCACATTGAGTGTAGGGAGAAGGACCGCGCCAAGCAATACTGGAGCGTGAGCGAGGGGAGCATCCTGTGCAACTCGCTGGGCGACAAGGATCACCACTACGTGTGGCTGGTGTCCGACCGGACCTATGACGACTTTATCCTCACCTTCCGCTTTCAGGCCTACCGGGAATCTACCGGCAACAGCGGCATACAGTTTCGCAGCACCTACGACCCCACTCTGGACGGCGGCTGGCTGAACGGGCCGCAGGCCGACATCCATCCCAAAGAACCCGCTGCCTGGCGCACCGGACTCCTCTATGACGAGACCTACGAAGTGCAACGCTGGCTCGCGCCCTCACGCCCCAACTGGAGCATACCCGCCGAGTATGCCCCCGAGGAGCACGTGTTCAAGTTTGCCGACAAGGGAGACGAGTGGAACGAGATGGTGCTCATCTGCCGCGGTACGCACGTCAAGACCATCGTCAACGGCATCGTACGCACCGACTGGGACGGCATAGGCATCCTGGACGACTACACGCATCAGCTGCGTCGTTCGGGCACGGAGGGACACCTGGCCTTCCAGCTCCATCGGGGCGACGAACTGAAAATCCGATTCAAGGACATTATGATTAAGGAACTATGACCCCCAACTATACATCACTCATCATGAAGAAGATTTTATCGGCCCTCGTCCTGCTGCTCCTGGCGGGAGTGGCGGCCTACTACGCTCTGGGAAGCGACCAACAGGAGAAGAGCATCAGCGTGCACATCATCGGTGACTCCACCATGGCCGACTATGTGGAAAACACCACCCGCACCCGTGGCTGGGGAGAGATGCTGCAGGAGTTCTTTGCACCACAGGTCAAGGTGCTGAATTATGCCCGTGGCGGGCGAAGCTCCAACTCCTTCTACAAGGAGGGACGATGGAAACTGGTGACCGACAGCCTGAAGCCGGGCGACTACGTCTTCATCCAGTTTGCACACAACGACGAGAAAGAGGGCGGCAAGGATGGTGCCGACGGACGAGGCACTGCGCCTTGGATCACCTACAAGAACTGCTTGGAGAGGTACGTGGACGACACCCGCGCCCTGGGTGGAACCCCCGTCCTGATTACCCCCATCATACGCCGCTACTTCACGGACGACGGCACCATCAGCCCTAAGGGCTGTCACGACCTCGGCACTGCGCCCGATGACTCCACGCTGAACTACGTCAGGGTGATGAAGCACGTGGCCCGCAACAAGCAGGTGCAGCTGGTGGACATGACGGCCCTGACCAAGCACTATGCCGAGACGCTGGGAGCCGAGCAGACCATCAAGTGCATCTACGTGCCGACCGACGGCACTCACACGCAGGCTACCGGAGCCGCCTGTTATGCCCGGCTGGCCGTGGAGGGACTGAAGGCACAGGGCATCCTGGCCGATTACATCCGGGAAGACATTCCGCTGGTGCTGAATCCCACGACGATAGACTTTGGCACGCTCTTTGCCGGCGAGGAGAGCGTGGCCTGCTTTGACCTCACCGGCCTGAACCTGCAGCCGGCCGAGGGCGAACTGACCATTGAGGCTCCTCAGGGAATGCTGCTGGCCGACGAGCCTCACGGTACACCCCGACCCTCCCTGAGCTATCCCTATCGGGAGGGCCGCCTGTGGAACCGTTGTTTCTACCTGCACTTCACGCCTACGGCCGGTGGGTCGGTGGAGGAGGACGTGACCATACGCTTCGGCGGAGAGTCGCGCCACCTGCCCGTCCGTGCCGACGTGCAGGAGGTGAAGGAGCGCGAACCGATTGTCCTGTCGCTCGACAATACCTCTCTGCGTACGCTGGAAGAGACTCGCAAGGGAATCACGATAGAGGGCGGTCGATGGAGTGCCGAGATAGACGAGGCACAGAAGCGGTATGTGGAGGTTATCGTGCCGCGCACCGAGCAGACCCTGCTGCTCCGCCGCCTCAGCCTCACCCTGGAGGGCGAAGTGGCCTACCGCATAGCTTGCGCCTACGGCAAGGACTTCTATCCCCGCACCGACCTTGGCGAGGCCCAACGACCGGCCAAGGGCGTGCAGCAGTTAGACTTCCCCATGAACGTCATGCTGCGCCCCGGCCAGCAGCTCCACCTCCGCCTCTTCCCCTGGAGCACTCGGGAGAGCAACAGCCTCTCCTTCAGTGTGAAGGACTGGAAAGTGGAGGGAACGGTGTTGAAGTGAGCAGGATGAGAGGCAGACTGCCGCGAGCAGGGAGAGGGAGAAGAGAAGCAGATTGATGGCCGTACGCCCGAGGAGAGGGTTGAGGGCTGCACCACGGGCCTGCCTGAACGAACGCCAGGTGGGGAAGTGGAGCGCGAGATAGAGCACGGGAACCGTCAGAGCCCAGGGAGAAAGGCTGCGCCACACCGGCAGCATGAGCACCATGCCGGCTACACCGGCCAGCAGGTAGTACCACCCCATGACGTTGCGGCCGAAAAGGACAACCGTCGTCCGCTTGGCCACGGCACGGTCGTCTTCCATGTCCCGGTAGTTGTTCACCACCAGCACATTGGCGGCCAGCAGTCCGATGGCTGCGGAGGTGGGGAGCGACAGGCGGAGCAGGCTCCACGCTCCCTCCTGAAGGTAGCAGGTCAGCGTGACGGGCACGACACCGAAGAAGAGGATGACCGCCAGGTCGCCCAGCCCGTGATGGGAGAGGGGATAGGGGCCGGTGCTGTAGGCCAGGGCAAACAGCATGATGACAATGCCCACGAGCAGCAGCCACCAGGGGCCGTAGAGGAACATGGCGCAACCTACAAGGACGGCCAGCAACAGCGTCAGATAGGTGGCCCGCTTCATCGCCTCGGGAGCAATCTCTCCCTCCGTCACCCCACGCCGGAAGCCCTCACGGCCTTTCCGGTCTACACCGTTTTTGAAGTCATAGTATTCGTTGCCGAAGTTCGACGCCACCTGTGCCAGCACGGCAAAGAACAGGCATAGTAGGGCGGGGACGGCTCTGAACGTTCCGCCATGCACTGCACAGGCCGTGCCTGCAATGACTCCGGCCACGCTGACGGGCAGCGTGCGCAGGCGCATGGCTTCTATCCATTTACGCATCATGCACCTCCCTTCTTTCCGATGTACATGCGGCAGATGCCCAGGGTCAGTGCTCTGTGCTCCACCTTGCTGAAGCCGGCCGTCTCCATCATCCGGATGAACTTGTCGGGCGCGGGGAAGCGCAGGACGGAGGCCGGCAGGTATTCATACGCCCCGCGGTTGCCGGAGACGAGGCCGCCGATGGCAGGGAGTATTTTCAGGAAATAGAGCTTGTAGCACCAGCGCACAAAGGCGTTGGAGGGGATGGAGAGTTCCAGGATGACCAGCTTCCCGCCGGGCTTCAGCACGCGGTGCATCTCGCGCAGCCCCAGTTCTAAATGCTCGAAGTTGCGCACGCCGAAGCCCACGGAGATGCGGTCGATGCGGTCGGCTTCATAGGGCAGTGCCTCACAGTCGCCCTCCACCAGCTCGGCCTCCACGCCGAGGCGGGCCATCTTCTCCCGTCCGATGTTCAGCATGCCTTCCGAGAGGTCAATGCCCGTAACCTTGCTGCCGGGCGCCACGTGGCGCACTATCTCTATGGTGAAGTCTCCCGTTCCGCACGCCACGTCGAGCACCTGCAGGGGAGCGCCCGTGTCTGCTATTTCGCGTACCGCCTTCTTCCGCCACCTCTTGTCGATGTTCAGCGAGAGGATGTGGTTGAGCCTGTCATACTCGGGGGCGATGTTGTCGAAGAGTTTCCGTATTCCGTCTTTCTTTGCCATAATCATTTACGCTTATTGGGCGTGCAGCGGGCGAAACACCCCGTACAAGCGGGTAGGGACACACCGTGCAACGCCGTTATCAGGGTACAAAAGTAGTACAAATTTCCCTTTTAAACGAAAGGGGCAAAGGTTTTAAACCAATCGACCGAAAGTTTAAAACCTTTGCCCCATCTCTTTAAATGTTCCGGGCAACGCCTATATACACATCGGGCATCGTCCCTATATGTGCGCCCCTTCGCTCCTATACGTGCGAGCCTTCGCCCCTATACGTGCGAGTCTCCATCTTTTAGAGGAACTGTCGGCTTGCCGGCTGAGGGGACTCTATACGGTTGAGACGCTCGGGCTTTTCGGGCTGTCTCCGTATATGCTTATGGCTTTCAGCCGTGATGCGTGTTGCCGCTTCACACACAAAGAAAAGGCCCGATACTCCTCGCGGAATATCGGGCCCGAAGTTTATTATGAAAGGGGGTAGATTATGCCTCTTCAGCAACAACCTCGAAAGGAATCTCTACGGAAACCTCCTTGTGGAGCTTCACGATGGCCTTGTACTGGCCTACTTCCTTCACAGTGTCCTTCACAACGATGAGCTTGCGGTCTACTTCGTGACCCAGCTTAGCCAGCTCTTCGGCAATCTGGATGTTGCCTACTGAACCAAAGATAGTGCCGGTGGCGCTCACCTTGGTGGCGATAGTCAGAGATACGCCCTCCAGCTTGGCAGCTGCAGCTTCAGCGTCCTTCTTGATCTTCTCAAGCTTGTGAGCGCGTTGCTTCAGCTCTTCGGCCAACATCTTCTTGGCGGCCGGAGAAGCGATGACAGCCTTACCGGTGGGGATGAGGTAGTTGCGACCATAACCGGACTTTACAGTCACGATGTCGTTCTTATAACCCAGGTTGATTACGTCTTCTTTCAATATAATTTCCATACTGTCTCCTCCTTATTATTTCATCATGTCAGTTACATAGGGCAGCAGAGCCAAGTGACGGGCTCTCTTCACGGCTTGAGCTACACGACGCTGGAACTTCAAGGAAGTACCGGTGATACGACGCGGCAGGATTTTGCCCTGCTCATTCAAGAACTTCTTCAGGAATTCGGGGTCCTTGTAGTCGATGTACTTGATACCGCTCTTCTTGAAACGGCAGTATTTCTTCTTCTTAACGTCCACGGTGGGCGGAGTCAGGTATCTGATTTCTGATTGAACTTGTTGTGCCATGATTAATCCTCCTTTTTAGTTGATTTAACACTTCTTCTCTTTGCTGCATACTCAGCGGCATACTTGTCTTGCTTGAACGTCAAGAAACGGATGACGCGCTCGTCGCGACGGAAGTTGATTTCCAGCTTGGCGATAACAGCAGGTTCTGCATCGAACTCAATCAGCTGATAGAAACCTGTAGACTTCTTCTGGATAGGATAAGCCAGCTTCTTCAGTCCCCAGTTCTCTTCGTTTACAATCTCAGCACCTTCAGCAGTGAGGATGCCTTTGAATTTCTCTACCGCTTCCTTCATCTGAACATCAGACAAAACGGGAGTCAAAATGAAAACGGTTTCGTAATGGTTCATACTTGTTAATTAATTAAATGAATAATGCGTTTCTAAAAATGCGGTGCAAAGGTAGGCATTTTATTTTGACCGACAAACATTTAATATCTTTTTTGTTTGCCGCACGTTAGGAATTGAAGGAAAAGTATGTATCTTTGCGCAGTTGTTTAAACAATTATTGCATGTCTGAACTATCCAAATTCGATATCCATCTGCTCTTTGCCATACTGAACGGCAAGGTGTCGGCGGCCATCAACCGCAAACTGTCGCGCAACTTCCGCAACGAGGGGCTGGACATCACGCCCGAACAATGGACGCTGCTCATCTACCTGTGGAAGAAGGACGGACTCACCCAGCAGGAACTCTGCAATGCCACCTTCAGGGACAAGCCCAGCATGACGCGCCTCATTGACAACATGGAGCGGCAGCACCTGGTGGTGCGCATCTCCGACAAGCGCGACCGGCGGACCAACCTGATCTACCTGACCAAGGACGGGAAGGAACTGGAAGAACGGGCCTTCGTCATTGCCAGCCAGACGGTGCGCGAGGCACTGGAAGGAGTTACGCCCAAGGAACTTGCCGAGGGGCAGGAATTGCTGAAAAAGGTCTTCTACAACACGAAAGATTGACGGGAAACGGGTCGTGAAGGCGCATGAAAACAAGTATTTGCACCAAATAATAGTTTTTTTGCAAAAATAATTTCGTCTGTTAGAGAATTATGCTTTTCTTTGTGACACAATTCGAATAATAATAATCTATAAAATACACACACATGAAAGGTTTACTTAAGAATCTGGGATTGATATTGGTCATCGTGGGAGCCGTCATCCTCATCGCATGCGCTTTCACCGGCAACGTTAACAACAACGTGACCCTGGGTGTTTCTGCCCTGTTGGTCGTTTTGGGCTTGGTTACTTATATCGTTGTCAACAAGAGAATCACTGACTGATATTGCTCAAGGCACAGAAAAAGTAGGGGCGGAACCATTGGTTCCGCCCCTACTTTTTTGTGGTACGTCCGCCTGTGCAGAGCGTCAGTCCTGGTCGGGTGTGATGAGCTTGTAGCCCTTTCCGTGGATGTTGATGATTTCAATGGAGTCATCCTCCTTCAGGTGCTTGCGCAGCTTGGTGATATACACGTCCATGCTGCGTGCGTTGAAGTAGTTGTCATCAATCCAGATGGTCTTCAGGGCAAAGTCGCGCTGCAGGATTTCGTTGGCATGGGCGCAGAGCAGTCCCAGGAGTTCCGACTCCTTCGTCGTCAGCTTGGTTTGCTTCTCGGCGGTAGAGAGAATCTGCTTCTGCGTATCGAAGGTGAACTTGCCTATCTTGTAGAGGTTGCTCTCCTTGTTCTTCTTGCCACGCACGCGGCGCAGGATGGCCTCGATTCTGAAGGTCAGCTCTTCCATGCTGAAGGGCTTGGTGATGTAGTCGTCGGCACCAATCTTGAAGCCTTCCAGGATGTCCTCCTTCAGTGTCTTGGCCGTGAGGAAGATGATGGGGATTTCGGCGTTGGCCGCACGCACTTCCTGTGCCAAGGTGAAGCCGTCTTTCTTGGGCATCATCACGTCGAACACACAAATATCATACTTTCCCTTCAAGAATGCCTTGTAGCCGGCATCGCCATCGGGATACAACTCGGCAAGGTAACCCTTTGCCTGCAGGTATTCTCTTAAGAGCATGCCAAGATTCTCATCATCTTCGCACAATAAAATACGCAGTTTTTCGTCCATATCAATTAGTTTTTAATAAAGGTAATGCAATTATAAATTTCGTTCCTACATTTAACTCACTTTCGGCCCTGATTGTTCCCTTGTGGTCGGAAATTATTTTCCTCACGTAGGCCAGGCCCAGTCCGAAGCCCTTCACGTCGTGCAGGTTGCCCGTGTGCACGCGATAGAACTTGTCGAATATCTTCTTCAGGTTTTCCTTCTTGATGCCTATGCCGTTGTCCTGTATGGAAATCATCAGCCGGCCCTGTTCGTTCCACGTCCTCACCATCAGCTCCAGGTCCACGTCGGGCCGCTTGTACTTCACGGCGTTGTCCATGAGGTTGAAGATGACGTTGGTGATGTGCATCTCGTCGGCAAGGATGAAGGGGTTGGTGGCGTTCAGTTCGGAGGAAATCTTTCCGTTGTAGCGTTCCACCTTCAGGGCAAAGGTGTTGATGACGCCGGTTATCAACTCGTTGGCATCTATCTCCTTCATCTTCAGCGTGGCCTTCTGTCGGTCGAACATGGACATCTGCAGCACCTTCTCCACCTGGAACCTCAGTCGCTTGGTCTCGTCGTTGATGACTCCCGAGATGTGCTGGAACATGGCGGGCGACTTGCCCACGGCAGGGTCTTTCAGCATTTGGGCGGCCAGCGAGATGGTGGAAATCGGTGTCTTGAACTCGTGGGTCATGTTGTTGATGAAGTCGTTCTTCATCTCCGTGAGTTTCTTCTGGCGGAAGACGCTGTAGATGGTGAAGATGAAGGTAATCAGCAGCACGAAGGTGAAGATGATTGAGGGTATCATGAAGCTCACCGAATCGAAGATGTAGTCCTTCTTTCCCGGAAAGTGAATCTGCACGATGCTCATCCTTGCGGGCGGGTCGTTCAGGAAGAGAGGCTGTGAGTAATAGGTTTCGTCGCCCTTGCTCCGGTAGTCGGCACATCGGTAAGCTTCCCGTCCGTCGCGGTCTATCACCTTGAAGTGATACTCCAGGTCTATGCCGTTGTCAATTAGGCCCGACTTCAGATACTGGTCCAGGTTCTTGAAGTTCACGCGCTCTTCTATCGGCTTGTCCTTGGCGTGGTAAATCATCTGCCAGACCACTTCGTCAATCAGTGCCCGCTGATAGATGTAGCGGTTGCGCACGGCGTCGGCAATGGAGCGTGAGGTCTGGGGAATGGTCTTGGTGCCATGCTTACGCGAAATCATGGGGCGCGGCATGGGGGTAGGCTCGCTGGTTACGGTGCGCGACTCTGTGTTCATGACGACCGAACCGTCGGGAAGGATGGTGTACTTGCGGGTCTGTACGGTGGTGCTTTGGGCACTCTGTTCCCATGCACGCTTCTCCATCTCCGAGATGTCTTCGCGCAACCAACGCTCAACCTCCGCCGACTCCACGTCCTTGGAGGCTGCCAGAAGACCACGTTTCACGGCTTCATCAAACTGCTCGTTGCGCATCTTCACCATCTCCTCGATGTAGCTGATCTGCAGGTAGAGCAGACTGAGGAAGGAGAGACCCATCACGATGCCTAATATCCATATAGTTGACTTCTTCATGGCTGCAAAATTAACAGTCCCTAATTAACACTCCTAACACATTAACCTGATTTAACCGGAGATTCTCGTAAATTAACCGAACCTCTTCTTTTAGTTGGTGTCACGAGCATAGAACAAACATATCGCTGTTCTGTTTGCAAATTTAATAAAAAATTAAAGATTGTGTTCACATTTCCCCGGATATTCGTCGTGAAACGTGAAAAAAGAGCTCCGGCTGCTGCCCTGCATCCGTCCGGAACTACCGGACTGGTGCTTGGCGGCAACCGGAGCCTGCATAGAAGAAACGGCTCGGAGGCCGTTCTTCTCTATTGTTCAACTGGAATCGTTGGCTTATTCTTCGGTCTGCTTGGCTTCAAATTCCTTGATCAGCTTGTCTTGAACATCGCCCGGAACGAGTTCGTAGCTGGCGAACTTCATGATGAAGGAAGCACGGCCGCCGGTCAGTGAACTGAGCGAGGTGGAGTAGGAAGACATCTCTTTCAGAGGCACTTTGGCAATCAGCTTCTCATAACCGTTTTCGCTGCTCATGCCCATAATCATGCCACGACGTCCCTGCAGGTCGCTCATCACGTCGCCCATCTTGTCGGAGGGTACAAACACTTCCACATCGTAGATAGGCTCCAGAATCTTCGGGCCTGCGTTCTTGAAGGCTTCGCTGAAGGCGTTGCGTCCGGCCAGCATGAAGGAGATTTCGTTGGAGTCTACCGGGTGCATCTTGCCGTCGTAAACGATGACGCGCACGTCGCGGGCATACGAGCCGGTCAGCGGACCCTGCTCCAGACGGGACATCACGCCCTTCAGGATGGCGGGCATGAAGCGTGTGTCGATGGCACCACCTACCACACTGTTCACGAAGACGAGCTTGCCGCCCCATTCCAGCGGATACTCTTCCGTGCTCTTCACGTTCATCTTGAACTCCTGACCGTTGAAGCGATAGGTGTCGGGAGCGGGCATTCCTTCATAGTAGGGCTCTACGATGAGGTGAACCTCGCCGAACTGGCCTGCACCACCCGATTGCTTCTTGTGGCGATAGTCGGCACGGGCAGCCTTCGTAATGGTTTCACGATAAGGAATCTTGGGCTCTTCAAACTTAATCATCAGCTTTTCGTTGTTCTCCAGGCGCCATTTCAAGGTGCGCAGGTGGAACTCGCCTTGGCCATACACGATGGTCTGCTTCAGCTCTTTCGACTGTTCAACCACCCATGTCGGGTCTTCCTCGCGCATTCTGTTCAGCACGGCCATCATCTTCTCTACATCGGCTTCGTTCACCGGCTTGATGGCACGGGAGTATTTCGGGTTGGGATATTTGATGAAGTTGAAGCGGTTCTCGCAGTCTTTTCCGTTCAGGGTGTTGCCGGTCTTCACGTCTTTCAGCTTCACGGTGCAGCCGATATCGCCCGCACGAAGTTCCTCTACCGGGATGCGGTTGGCGCCTGCACAGGCAAACAGCTGGGCCATGCGCTCCTTCGAGCCACGGTCTGCATTGGCCAGGTCATCACCTTCGTGCACCTTGCCGCTCATCACCTTGAAGTATTGCACGCCGCCAATGTGGGGCTCTACGGCCGTCTTGAAGAAGTAGAGTGAAGTGGGACCGTCTGAATCGGGTTCCACCACTTCGCCGCGGGTGTTGTGTACCTTTGGCATTTCGTTGACAAACGGTACCACGTTGCCCAGGAATTCCATCAGGCGGCGTACGCCCATGTCCTTGCCGGCACATACGCAGAAGACGGGGAACATGCCGCGTGAGGCCAGCCCCTTGCGGATGCCTTCGCGCATTTCGTCTTCGGTCAGGGAGTCTTGTTCGAAGAATTTCTCCATCAGGCCCTCATCGTGTTCGGCCGCTGCTTCCACCAATGCCTTGTGCCATTCGGTGGCCTTCTCCAACTCTTCGGCGGGAATCTCTTCGATGGTGGGCGCACCGCCTTCGGGACCCCAGGAGTATTTCTTCATCAGGAGCACGTCAATCAGGGAGTTGAAGTTGGGGCCTGTGGCCAGCGGATATTGCACGGGTACCACCTTGGAGCCATAGTTGGCTTTCAGCTGCTCCAGCACCATGTCATAGTCGCACTTTTCGCTGTCTAACTGGTTCACCAGGAAGATGACCGGCTTGCCCAGCTTCTCCGTGTAGCGGAAGTGGTTTTGCGTGCCCACTTCGGGACCATACTGGCCGTTCAGCAACAGGATAGCCGTGTCGGTCACGTTCAGGGCGGTCATGGCAGCACCTACGAAGTCGTCACTGCCCGGACAGTCTATAATGTTCAGCTTCTTGCCGTTCCATTCTACATGGAAAACGGTGGAGAATACAGAATAGCCATACTCTTGCTCCACCGGGAAGTAGTCGCTGACGGTGTTCTTCGCCGTGATTCTGCCGCGACGTTTTATAATACCACTCTCATAGAGCAGGGCTTCCGTGAGAGTGGTTTTACCTGAGCCGTCATTGCCAAGGAGAGCAATGTTCTTGATTTCATGAGTCTGATATACTTTCATGATATATAAGATTTTAAGTGAATACTCGACATGCTTTCGTATGTCATTAACTATTGCGGGGCGCAAATTAGGAATTAATCGAATAACACGCAACGTTTGCCGCTATGTTACTAAATGCTGTTTTATAACATGTATCTCTTTCCCCGCCTCTTCCGGAGGCTCTTCGTGAGGGGTGCGGAGAGGGCGGAAGCGGGAGTTTCGGGGGCTGTAAGCGGTGTTTTGAATGAATATAATCCCTTTTTGACCGATTTCTTCACCGTGCGGACTGTTTTTTCGCCTATATTTGTGCAGTGAAAAACAACCGGATTATTACACCTTATTATATATATAGCATGAGGAATATCTTTTTCAGTTTAGCGCTGTTGGCCGCCTTCTGCCTCCAATCGGCAGACGCAACAGCCCAAGAGAGAAACAACGCAAGTAAGCAACAGACGGGACAGACCTTCGAAGCGGGCAAGGGAACTTTCCTGCTGAACGGTGAGCCTTTCGTGGTGAAGGCGGCCGAACTCCACTATCCCCGCATCCCCCGTCCCTATTGGGAGCAGCGCATCCGCCTGTGCAAGGCGCTGGGCATGAATACCATCTGCCTCTATGTCTTCTGGAACGCCCATGAGCCGCAGCCCGGTGTGTTCGACTTCGACGGTCAGAACGACCTGGCCGCCTTCTGCCGCCTGTGTCAGGAGAATGGCATGTACGTCATCCTGCGTCCCGGCCCCTATGTGTGTGCCGAGTGGGAGATGGGCGGCCTGCCCTGGTGGCTGCTGAAGAAGAAAGACATCCGCCTGCGCGAGGACGACCCCTATTTCGTGGAGCGTGTGGACATCTTTGAGAAGGCCGTAGCCGGACAGGTGGCCGACCTCACCATCCAGAAGGGCGGCCCCATCATCATGGTGCAGGTGGAGAATGAGTATGGCTCCTATGGCGAGAGCAAGAAGTACGTCTCCCAGGTGCGCGACATCGTGCGCCGCCACTTCGGCAACGAGATAGCCCTCTTCCAGTGTGACTGGGCCTCCAACTTCACCAAGAACGGACTGGACGACCTTGTGTGGACCATGAACTTCGGTACAGGTGCCAACATCGACCAGCAGTTTGCCAAGCTGAAGCAGCTGCGTCCCGACTCTCCGCTGATGTGCAGCGAGTTCTGGAGCGGATGGTTCGACAAGTGGGGCGCCAACCACGAGACGCGACCTGCCGCCGACATGATTGCCGGCATTGACGAAATGCTTTCCAAGGGCATCTCCTTCAGCCTCTACATGACCCACGGCGGTACCAACTGGGGACACTGGGCCGGTGCCAACTCGCCCGGCTTTGCCCCCGATGTCACCTCCTATGACTATGATGCCCCCATCAGCGAGTCGGGACAGACCACACCCAAGTATTGGGAGCTGCGCAAGACGCTGGCCAAGTACATGGACGGCCGGAAGCAGAGCAAGGTGCCGGCCCTGATAAAGCCCATTACCATTCCCGCTTTCCGCTTCACCGAGATGGCTCCGCTCTTCGACAACCTGCCCGCCGCCAAGCGTGATGCCTCCATCCGCACGATGGAAGAGTATGACCAGGGCTTCGGCAGCATCCTCTATCGCACCACGTTGCCCCAGCTGGACCAGCCCTCCCTGCTCACCGTGAACGAAGCCCATGACTATGCGCAGGTCTTCATCGACGGCAAGTATATCGGCAAGCTGGACCGCCGCAACGGCGAGAAGCAGATGAAACTCCCCGCCTGCCGCAAGGGTGCCCGCCTGGACATCCTGGTGGAGGCCATGGGACGCATCAACTTCGGCCGCGCCATCAAGGACTTCAAGGGCATCACCAAGAGTGTGGAGGTGACCATCGACATTGACGGCCGTCCCTTCACCTGCAACCTGAAGAACTGGGAGGTCTTCAACCTGACCGACAGTTATGACTTCTATCAAGGCATGAACTTCCGCCCCATCGAGAGCCTGACGGACGAACTGGGACAACGCATCCCCGGCTGCTACCGCGCCACTTTCCGGCTGAACCGCAAGCCGAGCGACACGTTTCTGAACTTCGAGACCTGGGGCAAGGGACTCGTCTACGTGAACGGCCATGCCCTGGGCCGCATCTGGGAGATTGGTCCCCAGCAGACGCTCTACGTGCCGGGCTGCTGGCTGAAGAAGGGCGAGAACGAGGTGCTCGTGTTCGACATCGTCGGTCCCAAGGAGGCTCGCAGCGAGGGATTGAACGAGCCTTTGCTGGATCAGCTGCTGGTGCAGAAGCCGTTGCTCCACCGCACGGAGGGGCAGCAACTGGACCTCTCGGGCGAGAAACCCGTGCTGGCTGGCAGCTTCGCACCGGGCAACGGCTGGCAGGAGGTGAAGTTCGGTGAGCCCGTGAGCGGACGTTATGTCTGCATTGAGACGCTGAACGCCCACGATGGCAAGGAGCGCACCTGTGTGGCCGAGATGTATCTGCTGGACGAGAACGGCGAGCGTCTGTCGCGCGAGCCGTGGACGGTGAAGTATGCCGACAGTGAGAACGTGGCCAGCAACAACCGCTCGGCCGACAAGATATTCGACCTGCAGGAGTCTACCTACTGGAGCACCGTGAAGGGCGTACCCTTCCCCCACAGCGTGGTCATTGACCTGGGTGCCGTGCACAACCTGAGCGGCCTGCAATATCTGCCCCGCATGGAGAGCGAAGTGCCCGGCAGCATCAAGGATTTCAAGGTCTACGTGAAGACGGAAGATTTCAAGTATTAAGCGTGTCCGATATGTATTTCAGGCACGGATTACATAGTGTAATCCGTGCCTGAATGGTGTTCAGAGATCTTTTACCTCGTTCAGCTCCACCAGCTTGTTGACGATGGCATAGATGGTGAGGCCGGCGGGGGAGTGTATCTGCAGTTTGCGGGCAATGTTGCGGCGGTGGGTGATGACGGTGTGTACGGAGAGGAAGAGCTGTTCGGCTATCTCCTTGTTGGTGAGTCCCTTCACCACGCAGGTGACGATTTCTTTCTCGCGCTGGCTCAGTACCTCCTCTTGTCCGTCGTTGTGTTCGTTGTCGTCCTCCTCCTCTTCGTGCAGCAGGCGGTGCATCTTTCCCGAGATGGTCTCCATGTCGTCCAGGATGCTGAAGTGCTCGTCATAGTTCTTCAGCACGTCGGGCGCGACGACCGAGGTCAGCACGGCCACGAACTTGGGCACGGGCTGTCCGCTGTGTTCGGCCTTGAAGGCCGTCAGGTCGAACCATCCGCCGAAGGTGGGGTTCACGATGACCGCGTCGGGATGGTGCAGGCTCAGGTAGCGGCACAGGGCTTCGGGCGAGGCCACCTCTACGGGTTGCGTGTTCAGGTCGGGCAGTCGTTTCAGGACCGCCGTGAGTCCGCTGCGCACGATGAGCGAACTTTCGGCCACGAGCACTTTCATCTGCGGCAGTTTGCTCATGACTTCAGCCCCCTTTCTATGCGTGCCACGGCGGGCACGAAGAGGTTATCCTCCACGGCACAGTGGGAGGCCAGGTCTTGCTCGCAGTTGAAAATGTCGAACAGCACCGCATTCAGCAGGTGGTTGTTCTCCTTTTCGGGATAATATTTGATGAGGATGTTCTTCAGTTCCTTCAGCTTGGCTTCTATCTGGTTGTGTTTGCTGGCAAAGGTGGCGATGTCGTATCCGTCGTCCGGCCTTCCCTGCAACAGTCCCTCCACGTAGGTGAAGACGGCCTGGTTCTCATATTCCATGTGGCGGCGCACCTCCTTGACATACTCGTCGTAGAACTTCAGGATGAGGAAAACCACGCCCTCGCTCTCCGAGCAGTCCAGTGCTTCGAGCAGCTTGCGCCGTATGGCAGGCAGGTTGAAGTCCAGGAAGTAGGTGTGCGCCTGCTTCAGGTAGTTCATCAGGGCGGTCACGGAGACCTCCTCGCCTGCCGTTTCGTCATAGCTGCACTGCTCCTCGCCGATGAAGTTGGCCACGGCCAGGAAGGTGCGGCAGTCCACGCCCTGTGCCTCGCACACTTCGCGCACCGTCTTGTCGCCGAATCCCAGGGAGAGCCCGAAACGGCTCATCATCATCAATAGGGAGTAATTGTCACAGATGAGGTCACTCATCTTGTCCGTCGCCCGATATTTATGTTGCTCATTCATTGTTTGTTAGTGTGAAGAAAAGTCTTCTGTTTATAGTGCGCAAAGTAAGCCTTTTTTAGTGAAATGTGCAATCCCTATTTATAGGTATTGTTGTCCTGCGTCTGTGCGTGTAATAAAGTGGTGTCGGGTGTGCAACAAGAGGGTTCGGGATGGGAAAGAAGAGTCGTCTGCCTGTGAATCATTTTATGAATCGCGGCGTGATTCTTAAGAATACGGTCGCGATTCTTAAGAATACAGGCGTGAGTCATAAGAATCACATCGCTATTCATAACTTGGTGCGCAGGAAAAGGGGAGTCGCACAGCCTGGGCGGCCGCTTTATGGCGTGCACGATGCCGGTTTATTGCACGCGCGGTGGAAGGGAGATAAACGGCATGTACGGCGTAGCATACGCGTTTTAGTTGAAGAACTAAAGTGCTTAGCTTATATTAACTATAATAATTAGTTTATCAACTAAATTTTTTAGTTCTTTGCAGTGGAAATATGGACAGCGCATGTGTCAGGGAGACTTTCCGAAGTTCCTGCACCGTGCGCAAAACAGAGAAAAACATGAAAGCACTTACCGCCAAAGAAGAAGAAATCATGGGATGGTTTTGGGAAAAAGGCCCCCTGTTTGTCAAGGAGATGCTGGCCTTTTATAGCGAACCGCGTCCCCACTTCAACACCCTCTCCACGATGGTCCGCCTGCTGGAAGAGAAGGGCTACGTGGCCCACCGCTCTTTCGGCAACAGCCATCAGTACTATGCCGTGGTGAGCGAGGCTGACTACAGCAGGCGCAACCTGCGTAGCGTCATCAGCAAGTACTTCAACAACTCCTACCTCAGCGCTGTCTCTTCGCTCGTGAGGGAGGAGGATATTTCGCTGGACGAGCTGAAGGCCCTGATAGCCGAGGTGGAGCGGGACGGGAACGGAGCGTCTGAAGGCGGAGAAAAGTCAGTGGAAACCGGGAAAGCCTGAACGTCATGGGAAGCCTGTTTGTCTACATCGTGAAGTGGGCCGTCTCGCTGACGCTGTTCTACCTCTTCTATCGCCTGCTGCTGAGCCGCGAGACGTTCCATCGCTTCAACCGCTTTGCCCTGTTGGGGTTGCTCCTGCTGTCGGGTGTGCTGCCCTTAGTGCAGGTGAGTGTGACTCATCCGGCCGAGGTGCACGAAGGATTGCTCACGCTGGAGCAGTTGCTGACGATGGCCTCCGCAGAGCATCTCTCCACGGCTGACGCACCGGTTGCCGAACTGCCGCACCTCACCTGGCCCCTCCTGCTTCTGCTGCTCTATCTGGGTGGCATGCTCCTCTTCCTGCTGCACCACCTCTGCTCGCTGACGCGCTTGTTTCTGCTGCTCCGCCGTTGCACCCGCGAATCCCTGCCTCACGATATTGCGGGAGGCGAACATGCCCTCTTGCTGGTGCACGAGCGCAAGCTGGCTCCCTTCAGTTGGATGAACTGCCTCGTCATCAGTCGCACCGACCTGCAGGAGAACGGCCGTGAAATCATCATCCACGAACTGGCCCACATCGGCAACCGTCACTCCCTGGATCTGCTGGTGGCCGACCTCTGCATCCTCCTGCAGTGGTTCAATCCCGCCGCATGGCTCCTGAAGCAGGAACTGCAGAACATCCACGAGTTCGAAGCCGACGAGAGCGTCATCCGTCGTGGGACCAACGTCCGGGAATACCAACTATTACTCATAAAGAAAGCTGTTGGCACAAGGCTCTACTCTATGGCCAACAGCTTGAATCACAGTTCACTTAAAATACGTATCACTATGATGATGAAAGAAAAATCCAATCCGTGGGCACGGATGAAGTACCTCTACGTACTTCCTGTGGCAGCTGTTGCAGTCTCTGCCTTTGCCCGTCCTGAAGTGGTGGAAGTCTCCGATGAGATTTCAGCCGTCAAAGTTAACGATTTGGCCGCAATCATGGAAACAAAGGCCGAAGAAAATGCCGTGCCGTCGGCCATCCTCTCCCTGCATCCGGCCGATACCGTCATCACCCAATCCGACAAGGTGGTCGTGGTCAGTCAGGAGAGAAAAAGGGGAAAGGGCGACAAGAAGAAACGTGGGAAGCAGCAGGAGGAGAGCCAGACCGTCACCGTCGTCAAGAACGACGGACAGAAAGGCAGAATGGTGGTGCGCCTGACCGGTGCCAGTGATGCTCCACAACCCCTGTATGTCATTGACGGAGTGCCCGTGACACAAGAAATCGGGCAGGCCCTTGCCCCCTCCAAGATAGTGCAGATTACGGTATTGAAGGACAGCACGGCCATTTCCGCCTATGGCGAGAAGGGGAAGAATGGTGTCATCCTTATCCAACTGAAGAAAGAGGGGGAGGAGAGCGAAAAGACCATCAGCATCGTCAAGAAGGTGGACGACGGTCAGGATAACAGTCAGAAGGTGGACGGCCGGGATGTCCGGGTCATCTACTTGGACGGCCAGGAGTTTAAGGGCAAATTGAACGGCATTCCCGCCGACTCCATTGCCGCCATCCGTGTGGACAAGAAAGCCAACACCCTGTACATCACCACCAAACAGCAGGAAGCCTCCCTGACTGACAACCGTGGCATCACGGCCCGTGCCCAACTGATAGAGATGGACGAGAGCAACCCGCTGCAGGCCAAAGGGAAAGTGGTGGATGAGGAAGGAAATCCCGTCATTGGAGCCGTCGTGACGGTGAAGAACAGCAAGAAAGGTACCGTGACCGACCTTGACGGTGACTTCGTCGTCACGCTGCCCTCCAAGGAGAGCACGGTGGTCATCAGCTACATCGGCATGGCAACGATTCACGTGACCCAGGCCGGCGGCAAGACCATGAAGGTGACCCTGAAGAAGGATTAGAAACAATTAACACGCTACAGCACGCCCGTCCGATGGAAAATGCCTACTTTTGGGCAAACCAAAAAGAGTTTGTCATGAAACGTATCGCATTTCTGTTGGCAGGCGTGCTGTCGTACCTCTGCCCGAGCGCCCAGGAGAGGAGCGTCGAACAGCCCGTCTACCTGGCCCGTAACAACAGCGTCATTGAGGTGGCCCGCATCGATGGTTTCCAACCTTTGGAAAACGGGCAGAAAAAGAACTATCGGGTGAACCAAGTGGGGCAGGTGAGCAATGAGGAACTGCTATCCTCCATCCTGGCCCGCTACGAGGGCAAGACGATACTGGTGGACTTCTGGGCCACGTGGTGTGCCCCTTGCAGGCGAGCCAATGCCGAGATGGCACCCATGAAGAAGGAACTGGATGGCAAGGACATCGTCTACGTCTACATCACCGGTGAGACCTCTCCCCAAGAGACCTGGAGCAACATGATTCCCGATATCCACGGCGAGCACTACCGCCTGACGAATGCCCAGTGGAACTATCTCGGCAAAGCCTACGGCATACGCGGCGTGCCCACCTACTTCATCGTGAGCCCCCAAGGGGAGATAACCTACAAGAGCATCGGCTTCCCCGGCGCCGCCAAGATGAAGGAGGAACTGGAGAAGGCTTTATCAATCAAACCGTGAAAATCCGTGAACCAATGGTCAGCGAAGCTAAATCCGCGCCTGAATTCGTTGGTTGACACCCCGCAATTATTAACCTTGAAATTATCTCCACAATGTTCTCCCTCCTCTTCCTTCTTCTTTTCCTCTCCCAACCCTGTCAGGCCTGCACTTCGGCCGTCGTGTCGGGCAGAGCCACACCGGACGGCCGTCCGCTCCTGTGGAAGAACCGCGACACAGACTTCCTGAAGAATCACATTGCCTATGTCAAGGGCGAACGCTACGACTTCATTGCCAACGTGAACAGTGCCACCTATCCCCGCCTGAAGGAGGCATGGATGGGCTGCAATGCAGCCGGATTCGCCCTGATGAACACGCAGAGCTACAACCTGATGGAGATGAAAGAGGGGGAAGAGCGCGGTGCAGCCAACGGAAGGGTCATCCACCGCGCACTGGAACTGTGCGCCACTGTACAGGAGTTCTGTCACTTTCTGGACACCCTGCAGAAACCCTCCTACATCGAGGCCAACTTCGGAGTTATTGACGCCAGGGGTGGAGCGGCCATACTGGAGGTGGACTATGAAGGCTACACGCTCTATGATGCCAACGACCCGCAGACGGCTCCCGACGGCTATCTCCTGCGCACCAACTACTCCGTCTGTGGCAGGCAGGACGTGGGCGGAGGCTATGTCAGGCAGATGGAGGCCGAGCGGCAGTTTCCCCGTCTGCTGAAGGAGGAAGGCATCACGCCCCATGCCATCTTCAACCATCTGTCGCGCTCCTTCAACAACTGCAAGTTGGGCATTGACCTGCGCGACCCCTACTTCAACTCATCCCAATCGGGCGGCTGGTTCGTAGACCAGGACTTCATTCCGCGCAGCAGCACTTCGTGCAGCATCGTAGTGCAGGGCACGAAAAAAGGCGAGCCGGGCAGGCTCACCACCATGTGGACGCTCCTGGGCTATCCGCCCACCGGCGTGGCCGTCCCCTTGTGGGTCAGGGAACCGTTGCCCGGAATGGTCCGCATGGACGAGACTTTGGGATGCGCTCCCCTGAGCCACCTCTCCCTGCAGCTGGCCGACGTGCAGGTCTTCTGTTACAAACAGGGCATCGGCACCAACAGATACCTCTGCTGGAAGAACCTCTACCGTGAAGACGGCTCCGGCCTGATGCAGCAGGCCATGTTGTTGGAAGATGAGATACTCCGCCTTGCACAACCCTTCATCAGGAAGTGGCGGAAACGGGGAGAAATAGCGGACGATGAGCTGGAAAAGCTGTATCACAGCGTGGCAGAACGGCTCACCTCCTCCTCGATATATGCCAAGATGCGTTCCTCCTCATCGGGGTGGAACCAGTGAATCTCTTCGTTGCGCTTGAACCAGGTCATCTGCTTGCGCGAGTAGATGCGTGAGTTCTGCTGAATCTTCTCTATGGCGAAGTCCAGCGTCCATTCGCCATCGAAGTAGTGGAAGAGCTCCTTGTAGCCCACGGTGTTCAGAGAGTTGAGGTGACGGTAGGGCAGCATGGCACGTGCCTCCTCCAACAGTCCCTCGTCCATCATCTGCAGCACGCGGCGGTTGATGCGTTCATACAACTCCTCGCGGGGACGGGTAAGCCCCAGCTTGACGATGCGGAAGGGGCGTTCCTTCTTGGTCTGCGTGCGGAAGGAGGTGTAGGTGCGTCCCGTCATGTAGCAGATTTCCAGGGCATGCATCACGCGCTTGGGATTCTTCAGGTCCACCACCCGGTAGTATTCGGGGTCCAGCAGTTTCAGTTCGGCCGTCAGTTGTTCCAGTCCCTCCTCCTGATACTTCTGCATGATGGAGGCTCGTGTCTCGCTGTCCACGGTGGGGATGTCGTCAATTCCCTTGCACGCGGCATCCACATACATCATGGAGCCTCCCGTGAGCACAACCACGTCGTGTTGCTTGAAGAGGCGTTCCAGGGTACTCATGGCCTCGGCTTCATACTGGGCCGCACTGTAGTAGTCCGTCAGTTGCAGCGTGCCCACGAAGTGGTGCTCCACCCGGGCCAACTGGTCGGCTGTAGGTGCTGCTGTGCCAATCTTCAGGTCCGCATAGAGTTGTCGCGAGTCGGCCGAGACGATGCAGGTGGCATGGCGTTCGGCAATCCGCAGGCTCAGTTCAGTCTTTCCCACACCGGTGGGGCCAATCAATACGAGGAGAGTCTTCATGGGTATAAAACGGGCACGGATTGCACGTCCTCCCATGGAGAAGGCAGATGGCCTCCGTGGGAGTGTCCGTACAATCCGTGCCGGATAAGGGTTTCAATACTGGTCGTCATAGGGGGTTCCCGAGCCGGCATCATCAAAGCCGCTGAAGCCATCGCGGTCGAACTCGTCCATGTCGAAGTCCTGGTCGCCATAGAAGTCCTCGCCCAGGTCGAGCGTGGAGCCGGCTACGGCCATCTCTTCAAAGTCCACCGTCTGCTTGGGCGGGTCGCCGGCCTGCTTGGTGCACTTGGCACCGCTCATGTTCTTGCCGGTGATGATTTCGGAGAGTTCGATGAAGAAGCAACGCTCCGTCATGTAGTCGAAGACATAGAGCAACTTCTGCTTCTCGTCTTCCACCAGTTCGCTAATGACCGTGTCGCGCATCACCCAAGTGTCCACTTCCGGATTGTCTTCCATTTCCTCCAGGGTAATCTCTTTCTCTTTCTCCCAGTCGTCGTCGCAGATGAAGAAGGAGGTCATCTGGTCGTCGGTATATCCCACCGACTGCAGGATGGCCTTGTGCAGGTCATAGAACGTAGCTTCGGGATCTACTTGTATCTCCCGGATGAAGTCGTCCGCTTCATCGGAGATGATGGTGAATCTGTAAATCATATCCGTCTCTTCTTTATTCAGGTTAGCACTCTGTTTGGATTACTTTCCGGCGGGGATGATGCCACGTGCCGAGCCTTTGATGAAGTCTACGATGTAGGTGACTTCGGGGGTCATTTCCACTTCGGCCTCCACCTTGGCCAGGGCGTTGGTGATGTTCAGGCCGCTCTGGTAGATGATGCGGTAGGCGTTGTGGATGGCCTCGATGCTCTCGTTGGAGAAGCCTCGACGGCGCAGGCCCACCAGGTTCAGGCCACAGTAGCAGATGGGTTCGCGTCCGGCAATGATGTAGGGAGGCACGTCTTTGCTGAAGCGGCATCCGCCCTGAATCATGCCATATCCGCCCACACGGCAGAACTGGTGCATCAGCACGCCGCCGCTGATGATGGAGTTGTCGTCGATGACGATTTCTCCGGCCATCTTGGTGGAGTTGCCGATGATGCATCCGTTGCCCACCACGGCATCGTGGGCCACGTGTACGCCTTCCATCAGCAGGTTGTTGCTGCCCACCACGGTCTTACCCTTGGCGGCCGTGCCACGGTTGATGGTGACGTTTTCACGGATGGTGTTGTTGTTGCCCACTTCGGCCGTGGTCTCTTCGCCACGGAACTTCAGGTCTTGGGGCACGGCACCGATGACGGCACCCGGGAAGATGGTGTTGCCATTGCCGATGCGCGAACCATACAGGATGTTGGCGTTGGCCATAATCTTGTTGTTGTCGCCGATGACCACATTCTTGTCAATGAAGACAAAGGGACCGATTTCGCAGTTTTCCCCGATCTTGGCTTCGGGGTCGATGTATGCTAAGGGACTAATCATGTTTAATTATGAATGATGAATTATAAATGATGAACTATAAATTATGAATGAGGAAAGGAGTAGGCTTGTCGCTTGTCAATTCGTGATTCAAAATTCATGATTCAAAATCAGATTATTTGTTCTTCACAATCTGTGCCATGAACTCGGCCTCGCTCACCACCTTCTCGCCCACGAAGGCATAGGCTTTCATGGTGGAGATGCCGCGACGGATGGGTTGCAACATCTCTACGCGGAAGATAAGGGTATCGCCGGGCACCACCTTCTGGCGGAATTTCACGCCGTCTATCTTCATGAAGTAGGTGGAGTAGCGTTCGGGTTCGTCCACGGAGTTGAGCACCAGCAATCCGCCCACCTGTGCCATGGCCTCTATCTGGAGCACGCCCGGCATGACGGGTTCCTGGGGGAAGTGACCTTGGAAGAAGGGCTCGTTGCTCGTGACGTTCTTCACGCCCACGATATAGTTGGCTCCGATTTCAATCACCTTGTCCACCAGCTGGAAGGGGTAGCGGTGGGGCAGGAGTTCGCGGATGCGGTTCACGTCCATCACGGGTGCCTGGTTGCAGTCATAGCCGGGAGCCTGTATGTCGTGCAGGCGGATTTCCTTGCGCATCTGGCGGGCAAACTTGTTGTTGATGGTGTGTCCCGGACGGGTGGCGATGATGCGTCCCTTGATGGGCTTGCCGATGAGGGCCAGGTCACCGATGACGTCCAGCAGTTTGTGGCGGGCACATTCGTTGGGCCATACCAGCGGCTTGTGGTTGATGTAGCCCAGTTGCTTGGCATCCATGTGGGGCACGCCCATCACGTCGGCCAGTTTGTCGTAGTTCTCTTGGGACATCTCGCGCTCGTAGATGACGATGGCGTTGTCCAGGTCGCCGCCCTTGATGAGGCCGGCCTGCAGCAGCGGCTCAATTTCGCGCACGAAGACAAACGTGCGGCTGGCAGCCACTTCCTCCTTGAACTTGCCCATGTCTTCCAGGGTGGCAAACTGGTTGGGGATGATGGCCGAGTCGTAGGAGACGAGCACGTTCAGGCTGAAGTTCTCGTCGGGCAACACGATGATGGAAGAACCGCTTGCCTCGTCGCGGAACTCAATCTTGTTCTTGATGATATAGAAGTCCTTGATGGCCTCCTGTTCCACGGTTCCCACACGCTCTATCTCGTTCACGTAGTATTGTGCGCTTCCGTCGAGGATGGGGAATTCGGGTCCGTTCACCTGTATCAGGCAGTTGTCTATGCCCAGTGCATAGAGGGCTGCCATGCCATGTTCTATGGTGCTCACCTTGACATCCTTCTTGCAGAGCACGGTTCCTCGGGTCGTTTCGGTTACGTTATCGGCCACGGCATCGATGACGGGCTGTCCCTCCAGGTCCACGCGCTGAATCTTGTAGCCGTGGTTGTCCGGGGCCGGATTGAAAGTAACGGTCAGGTCGAGACCTGTGTGAAGGCCTTTTCCGCTGAGCGAAAAGCTGTCCTTCAGGGTTTTTTGTTTCAACATTTGGTTACTTATTTAATTGTTGTTTCAGTTCGTTCAATTCTCTGCGCAGGGCGTTCAGCTCCTGATACATGTCGGGCAGACGGCGGAACACGGCCTGCGACTTGAAGTAGGGCTTCATCTCCATGGGCGGTGTGCCGATGAGCTGCTGTCCCTCCTTGATGCTTCCCGGAACGCCCGACTGTGCGCCCAGGTTCACCTTGCTGCCGATTTGTATGTGTCCGGCAATGCCCACCTGGCCTCCGAACATGCACCATTCGCCAATCTTGGTGGAGCCGGCTACACCCACTTGGGCTGCCATCACCGTGTGCGCCCCAATCTCATCGTTGTGGGCAATCTGCACCAGGTTGTCCAGCTTCACACCCTTGTGTACCACCGTTGCTCCCATTGTGGCACGGTCCACACAGGTGTTGGCACCAATCTCTACGTCATCCTCCAGCACCACGATGCCTATCTGGGGAATCTTCTCGTAGCCCTGTGGCGTGGGAGCAAAACCGAAGCCGTCGGCTCCGATGACTGCCCCGGCATGGAGTACGCAGCGGTTGCCTATGCGGCAGTCCTGATACACGGTGGCATGGGGATAGATGATACATCCGGCTCCCACCTTCGTGCCACAGCCAATCGTGGCATGGGGATGGATGGCCGTGCCATCGCCCACCTCGGCATGGTCGCCCACGTAGGCAAAGGGACCCACATAGACATCCTTGCCCAGCTTGGCCGTCTCGGCCACGAAGGCCAGCGGGTCTATGCCCTTGGGACGCGGCTTGCTCTGCTCATAGAGCGTCAGCAGCTTGGCCAGGCTCTCATAGGCGTTGTCCACCTTGATCAGGGTAGCCTTGATTTCCCGCTCCGGCTGGAAATCCTTGTTCACCAATACGATGCTCGCTTGGGTATCATATATATAAGGTGTATACTTGGGATTGGACAAGAAAGAGAGGGCACCGGGCCGTCCTTCCTCTATCTTGGCGAAGGTATTTACGGTTGCGTTCTCGTCGCCCAGGATTTCACCTTGGATGAACGAGGCGATTTGTTTTGCAGAAAACTCCATACTTTTATACTTATCAGTTGGTTTCAAAACACAAATAACGGACTTTTTTTTTATATATCCTTAAACTTTGGGGAATATTTTGCGGATGAGAGACCGTTTTGAATGTATTCCGCCTATTTATGAGTATTCTTTTCAGGGCGTTTGTGCCCTTCTGTCGAGGAGCATATAAAACTGTTCCTTCATCCAAAGCTCCTTCCTATCCCCTCAATCGTTGGTAGCAGAGGTAGTATTTCTTCACTTTCTTGGACAACAGCGAGATGTTCAGCATGTCCGAAGCCTCGGCAATGTTGCGGATGGTGCCGTCGTTGTAGAGGATGTCGATGCTGTCGTCTGCAGGGTCATACATGTTCTTCTCTATGCGGGGGGTGAAGATGAAATACTTCGTGTCGGCCGGAGCGATGTCCAGCTCCTGCGCAATCTGCTGCGACAGTTCCTCTAACCGCTCCTGCGGAATGGGCTCGGTGGAGACCTCCACCTTGAACACTTGGCGGTTCACCATGCCCCGGCTCAGGGTGGAGAGAATCTTGTCGGGATGGTTGCACCACACCTTCAGCGATGTCCATATATCGTTGTCGTCCAGTTGGATGAAGTTCTCCAGACACTCCGGATTGGCATAGAATGCCTCCCGGTTGACATCATTGTAGAGGAAGAAGCGGAAGGCCGGCGAGGCAAACAGCTCCACACCCTGTCCGGCCAGTTCCTTGGCCCGGCGCAGCGTGCTGACCAGCATCTTCTCATAGGCCACCGACGTTTTGTGCAGATACACCTGCCAGTACATCAGTCTCCTGGCCATCAGGAAGTTCTCTATGGAGTAGATGCCCTTGGCCTCCACCACCAAGTGGTCATCCTTCACGTCGAGCATCTTGATGATGCGTGCCGAGCCGATGTTGCCCTCGGTCACACCGCTGTAGAAGCTGTCGCGTCGCAGGTAGTCCAGTCGGTCCATGTCGAGCTGTCCGCTCACCAACTGGTGCAGGAAGCGTTTGGGATACTCATCCTTGAACACCTGTATGGCCAGCGTCAGCTGTCCGTTCATCTCCCGGTTGATGCGTTCCATCAGCATCAGCGAAATCTCCTCGTGCGAGATACCCCTCACGATGGTGTCCTCCAGCACGTGCGAAAAAGGTCCGTGTCCGATGTCGTGCAGCAGGATGGCCGCCTCCACCGCTTCGGCCTCACTGTCGAAGATGAAATTCCCCTTCGCCGTGAGCTGGTGGATGGCCTCGCTCATCAGGTAGAACGCCCCCAGCGAGTGCTGGAAGCGTGTGTGTTGTGCTCCCGGATAGACCACGGACGACAGTCCCACCTGCTTGATGCGGTTCAGCCGTTGCAGCAAGGGATGCCTCACCAGGTCATACAGCAATCCTTTCGGTATATTGATGAACCCGAATACCGGGTCATTGATAATCTTACGGGCATTTGGCATAGTCATGTTCACTTTTGGAAAGTCATTCTTAGAAATTGCTTCATGTTTCGCGGGCAAAGATACGGCAAACCGAGCGCAGTAGCAAATTTACTTCCTTTTTTACTTCTGTTTTGGGCAGCTCCACCTTGTTCTTCCTCCACAATACGACGACCTACCAACCAATTAGGCTGAATCATTAATGTGTTGATAGATGCGTATGCCTGTTTCCTCGCTTGCTGACGGGTTGCTTTATTCTGTTCTTCTTTTCCCTGGCAATTTGTCAATAAAAGCCTCCTTCTCCATAGCATAGGCTCTTTGTGGGTCAAACTTTCTGCACTTGCACGAAGAAGTATATCTGTGTCATCAAGAAATTCAGGACCTTGAAGTTTTAGTTCCATGTTCTGCACAAACTGCTTATAGGTCAGGGCTTTCTCTACCACAAAATCCATATACTTGCTGTAACATTCAAGCGTTTTTTCGATATTTATGTTTCCATAATCTTTCAAAACATACCTTGCTGTGTTCAAAAGACACAAGTCTAAGGTTTCAATTCGTGGTTTGTAAATGGTGTCAAATAACTCTTGTTGCACAAGGGTGTAATAATTTCTTGAATGCGTTTATTATACCTTTGTTTTTTATCATTGGCTTAAACTTTCAAACTTTCTTTATCAAGCAGGAACTCATAGATGTTCATAAACACAACGCCGTTTTCGTCTTGATACCGCTTTATTGGGTCTTCGGTGATTACAAACTTCTGAAAGCTGTCCGATATGTGCGTCAGCGAACGTAGTTCCTGTTCCCGTTTTTCTTCATTAGGCAACCTCAATGCTGATTGTATATAACACCGTTTA
>JAFURM010000006.1 GCA_017471925.1 Bacteroides sp. | reverse complement strand
GTAACACAACTGCTGTAACACAAAAACCGTCCGAAAGTGGCTTTTTATGTCCAACGGTGTCACCTTTACCTCTTTTTTTTATTGGTGCCACACTCAATGTGAATACCTGATAGTGATTTGTAACCTTTTGATAATCAAAGGCGATAAGAATATTAGAAAAAGAAAGGGACCTTTTCAAGTCCCTTCTTTCAGTGATCCGCTTGGGGCTCGAACCCAAGACCCCAACATTAAAAGTGTTGTGCTCTACCTGCTGAGCTAGCGAATCAGACTGTTTGCTGTTAAGCGGGTGCAAATATAGGCGGTTTTTGGGGGAAATGCAAGGATATACGGCTTTTTTTCTTAACTTTGCCCTCGTATTGAGGACATCCTCAGGTACATTTGTAAAACGGACTATCATCATAATTCATAAATATAACAATGTATGGCAACAGTTGACGACAAAAAGATTATTTTCTCCATGGTGGGATTGAACAAGGTTATCCCCCAAAACAATAAACAGGTGCTGAAGAACATCTACCTTTCTTTCTTTTATGGCGCAAAGATTGGCATTATCGGCTTGAACGGCTCGGGAAAGTCTACGCTGCTGAAGATTATTGCCGGATTGGACAAGTCCTATCAGGGTGAGGTGGTGTTTTCGCCCGGCTATTCGGTGGGCTACCTGGCACAGGAACCTTATCTGGATCCTACGAAGACGGTGAAGGAGTGTGTGATGGAGGGTGTACAGCCTATTGTGGATGCCCTGACGGAGTATGAGGAGATTAATCAGAAGTTCGGCTTGCCCGAATATTATGAAGACCCGGACAAGATGGACAAGCTCTTCACACGACAGGCTGAGTTGCAGGATATCATTGATGCTACTGATGCCTGGAATCTGGACAGCAAGTTGGAGCGTGCCATGGATGCTCTCCGCTGCCCGCCCGAAGACCAATCGGTGGAGCACCTGTCGGGTGGTGAACGCCGTCGT
This sequence comes from Bacteroides sp., assembly GCA_017471925.1. Classification (GTDB taxonomy): domain Bacteria; phylum Bacteroidota; class Bacteroidia; order Bacteroidales; family Bacteroidaceae; genus Bacteroides. The sequence goes on along the minus strand of JAFURM010000006.1, from coordinate 34,002 downwards.
GTGGCTCTCTGCCGCCTGTTGCTTCAGAAGCCGGACATCCTGTTGCTCGACGAGCCGACCAACCACCTGGATGCTGAATCCATCGACTGGTTAGAGCAACACCTGCAGCAGTATGAAGGTACGGTGATAGCCGTGACTCACGACCGCTACTTCTTGGATCATGTGGCCGGATGGATTCTTGAGCTTGACCGTGGCGAGGGTATTCCCTGGAAAGGCAACTATAGCAGCTGGCTTGACCAGAAGACCAAGCGCATGGAGATGGAAGAGAAGACGGCGAGCAAACGCCGCAAGACGCTTGAACGCGAGTTGGAGTGGGTGCGCATGGCTCCCAAGGCACGTCAGGCTAAGGGAAAGGCCCGCTTGAATTCTTACGACAAACTGCTGAACGAGGACGTGAAGGAGAAGGAAGAAAAACTGGAGATATTCATCCCCAACGGCCCTCGCTTGGGCAACAAGGTCATTGAGGCCAAACATGTGGCCAAGGCTTTCGGCGAGAAACTGCTCTTCGATGACCTCAACTTCATGTTGCCGCCCAATGGCATTGTGGGCATCATCGGCCCCAATGGTGCGGGCAAGACTACGCTTTTCCGTCTCATCATGGGCTTGGAGAAGGCTGACAAAGGTGAGTTTGAGGTGGGAGAGACCGTGAAGGTGGCCTATGTGGATCAGCAACACAAGGATATTGACCCCAACAAGAGTGTGTATCAGGTCATCAGCGGTGGCAACGACCTTATCCGAATGGGTGGCCGCGACGTGAATGCCCGTGCCTATCTGAGCCGTTTCAACTTCTCGGGTGCCGATCAGGAAAAACTCTGCGGTGTGCTCTCCGGTGGTGAACGTAACCGCCTGCATCTGGCTCTCTGCCTGAAAGAGGAGGGCAACGTGCTGTTGCTTGACGAGCCTACCAATGACATTGACGTGAACACGCTTCGTGCATTGGAGGAGGGCTTGGAGAACTTTGCCGGTTGTGCCGTGGTCATCAGCCACGACCGTTGGTTCCTCGACCGCATCTGTACGCACATCCTTGCTTTTGAGGGCGATTCCAACGTCTTCTTCTTTGAAGGCTCCTATTCTGAATATGAGGAGAACAAGCTGAAGCGATTGGGCAGAGAAGAACCCACCCGCGTGCGCTACCGGAAACTGATGAATGATTGAATCCTTTAATATATATAATAAGGTGGAGAGGTGTTCCCTCTCCATTTTTTTTTGCCTGCCTGAAAATAAATAGGGAAGGACAGGGGAGGAAATTGTAACACTTCTGTATCCTCTATTCCTTCCGCCCTTCGCGTTTAAACGTTTTGCCGAAAAAAACAGGTTGGATAGAATTGGATTTTTATAGGATTTTTATACCTTTGTCCACACTATAAACGATTTATTAACCTTTAAAAACATTGAGATGAAAAGACTAATTAGCTATTTGAGTTCATGGCACAGCCTGCTGCTGATGCTTATGATGCTGACAGTCACGGCTTGTGTGGACGACAATGACGACACCGAAGCTCCTTATCTGGAGGTTTCTCCGACATCCCTGACGTTTGGTGAAGACGGCAAGCCTACTGCCGACAGCCAGGACTATTTTGAGGTGAAGACCAATCGCCCCTGGAAGATAACCGTGCAGGATGATGCCACTTGGCTGACTCTCTCCAAGACGACCGGTGACGGGGATGCTCAGATTTCGGTCAGCGTGCCTGCAGGTACTTCGGGTACGGCCAAGGTGGATGTGCAGATTGTCAACAGCAGTGGTGTGTTGATGTCGGAAACGGTGACGGTGAAAAGCTTTGGTGCAGACGAACCGATAGTACCGGACACTCCGACGGCTGTGATATTCAACGAAACGGTGGGCGATGATGCCAGCGCTTCCGACAAGCCTTATGTGGATGCTTACACCGGCTGGAAGAAGACGGGTGAAGGTGCGGCCAACGTAACCTACGGCTCGAGCGGCAAGGTCAGCGTACGCAACTCCGGTCTCTCCAATAGTGGTGCATACGAAGGTGCTTCAGGCCCCAACGTGGTGTTCTTCGGAACGGCTCCCACCACCTTCTATATCAATAAGATTGCCCTGACAAGCGAGCAGAAGAAGCTGAAACTGACTTTCGGTGCCAGCTATTCCTTGAAATCTGATGATACTGGCGAATATGTCAATACCTTCGACACTTCCCTGTTCAAGGTCTCTGTGAGCAACGATGGCAGCAAGTGGATTCCTATTACCTACACCAAGAACAAGGGTGATGAAGCCACTCCTTACTGGGTACTTGCAACGGCCGACTTCACCCTGAAGCAGGCCACGACGGAACTCTACATCAAGTTTGATACAGAGGTTAGCTCAGCTATCCGCTTAGACGACATCACGCTGGCTACGGGCGAAGGTGGTCAGGAGGTAGACTTTGAAGCGGCGGCTGAGACTCCGGCTGAAGCCAAAGTCATCACCATTGCTGAAATCAATGCCATGATGGCAGAAGACGGACCGGTCATTGATGCAACTGCCGACCGCTACTTTGAGGCCGTTGTGCAATGTGACGTTGAAGGTGGCAACTACACCAACAACAACCTGCAGGTTGCTGCCGAGGGTGCCAGCAAAGCCGGTGAGGGCGTAACGCTCTATGGCAGTCAGGTAGATCCCAAGACCTTGGGATTGAACAAGGGTGATAAGATTAAGGTTACCCTTAAGGCCGGTTTGGCTACGGCCAAGCTGTATAGCGGCTTGAATGAAGTGACTGGCGGCAAGAATGAAACATGGTGTGTAATCGAGAAGATCGGTACTGCAGAGATTACTCCGGTGGCTATTGCTCCCGACCAATTGGCCGGCTATCAGGCTATGACGGTAGTGGTAAAGAATGCCGCTCCTGCCGCAGCCAATACGTGGGTCATTGAAAACTATGGTACCAATACCTTCGCAGCCGATGGCAAGGAGTTTGCCGTATTCTGCAAGCAAGGCTCCGTATTCGATGGCCAGTCTTTCACAGTGGCAACCGGTGACATTGTCGGCATAGCTTCTGTTTACAAGAACAATTCACAGTTGGTTCCTCGTAACCTGGATGACGTGAAAGCCTTTATGGGTAGTGGTGAAGAGCCGAAGCCGAGCGAAAAGTCTGCTATTGCCACGCTACTGGAGATGTATGCAGCCGGCACTACGGCCTTGTCTGCCGACATGGAGTTTGAAGCTATCGTGAGCGGTGACCCCAAGGGTGGTAACTTCTCTTATGGTACGCTGTACATCATGACCGAAGGTGCAACTACCGGTGGTGAGGGTATAACCTTATATAATAATAAGGTGGATGTATCGGCCAATTATGCATTGGGCGACAAGGTGAAGGTAAGCCTGAAGGCTGCCAATGTTACCCTTGGCGCTTATAATGGCATCACGCAGATTACGGGATGGGAAGCCGCAGATGTTGTTGTCGTTTCCTCCGGCCACACGGTGACTCCGATAGAGATTACCCCTGCCCAGATGGCCGAATACTACAGCATGCCTGTAACCATCAAGAACGTGACGACTGCCGAAGGAAATATATGGAAGAACTCCGGTAGTGCATCCAACATGAGCACACAGTTCACCGTAAATGGCGAAGCATTGGTAGTCTATCTGAACAAGAATGCCACAGGCTTTGACGGACTTTCCTATAAGGCCACTACCGGTTCACTGACGGGTATTGTAGGTGCTTATAAATCTACTCCGCAGTTGCTGCCGCGTAATGTAGAAGATGCCGCAGACTTTATGGATAATGGCTCTACAGAAGAACCTGACCCGACACCGGATACACCGAGTACAGAGGCAACCTATGAATCAATAGCTGCATTTAACTTTGCAAATGGAACAAATGTAGGTAGTGCTTCTGAAGCTGACATTATTATAGGCGAATCTACCTTTAAGGGTGTTAAGTTAGGAACCTCTAAAAAAGCCGGTACATTCACTTCTGCTGCTGTAGGTGTCACGGGTGACAAGACTTTGTCATTCTATGCAGTGGCTTGGAAGGGTAAAACTGCTACCCTTTATGTCAGAGTGGATAACGGTGGGGAAGTATCAGGAGCAAACGGTATTGCTTTGACCGCCAATGAGGGTGCATCAAACAACTCTCCTTTTACGGTTACCTTTGCCGGTAGCGACTATTATTCTGTTTCCTTGAAAGGTTTGACCGAGAACTCTACAATTACCATTTCCACTACGGACACCTTCGATGATGCATCAAGCAGTGCCGGACGTGCAGTGATGTGTGGTTTTCAGTTGAAGTAATATATCCTCTTTAGGAAGACTCTTGACGGGAGTAATCCCGTCAAGAGTTATTTTTGTTTTAATCATATTCTTCTATTAAGAATGATACTTGATACATTCCATATCTTGAAAAATACCCTCTTCCTTTCCCTCCTCTTTCTCTCCCTCTTCACCGCCTGTGGGGGCAGTTCTGATGATGCAGACGAGACCTCAACGTGCAGTGCGGCGTGGAAGACGGCTTCTGCTGTGGCATCGACCAAAGGCAATGCGACGGTACAGATTAGCGGTACGCTGGGGACTGCCTGGACGGCTGAGATAACGGATGGAGTGGGGTGGTGTTCCTTCGACTATTCCGACTACTCGGACGATGCGGCCACGACCGGCGGCACGGTGACCGACGGCATCAACGTGTGCTACGTCTACTTCCGCAACAACTCTACAGCCGAACAACGTGTAGCCACTATCCTCTTCACCTTTGCCGACGGAGGCAAGCAGACACTGACCCTTACGCAACAGGCTGCCGGACAAGTGGTCGTGCCCACGATGGGCACATGGGCAGAGACACCCTCAGCAGTGGAAAACAAGAATTACCAATATGTCACCCATTATGCCAAGCTCAACGGCAAGGAAGTGCGCAACTACTCCATGTGTTTCGACAAGACACGCAAAGTGGCCTTGTGGGTGGCCTATCCCTTACATTCCGCCTACGTGGGTGGCGTGAGCCGCACGGATGCCTGGGACTTTGACCCCTACGTCCCCGAAGAGGCACAGGCCAATCTCTTCAAGAGCTACCGGGGCTCCTACGACCGTGGACACCAGTTGCCCTCAGGCGACCGCACCGGAAGTGCCGAACTGAACGAGCAGACCTTCTACTTCTCCAACATGACCCCTCAGCTCAACAAACTCAACCAACAGATGTGGATGCACTTAGAGAGCGAGGTGCGCAACCAGCGATGCTCCGACACGCTCTATGTAGTGACCGGAGCCTATTATGACGCCGCCTCCACCGCCTCCACGACAGACTATATGGGAGGAGTATGTCCCCTGCCTACGCACTACTTCAAGGTGCTGCTTCGCACCAAGACCGGCTCTACGGGCAAGGCCATACAGGACTGCACGGCCATGCAGCTGAAGAGTATAGGCTTCTGGGTGGAGCATAAGAACTATGGCGACATCCAGCCCCCACGCACCATCTGCATGAGTGTGGAAGCCATCGAGAAGAAGACGGGATTCACCTTCTTCCCCACGGTGGACCCGGCCGTGAAGCAAGACTATAACACCTCCGACTGGAATATCAATTGGAACTGACCCTGACATAATGCTGTGTAACCCATAACACCAATATACCGTATGAAGAAATTATTGATTACCGTATGCCTCCTGCTCCTGCCGGTCGTCCTGACCGTTGCCCAGCGGAAGCCCTATAAGGTGGTCTTCTACAACGTGGAGAATCTCTTCGACACCGTCGACGACCCGGACACCCACGATGAAGAATTCACTCCCCAGGGACCGAAAGCATGGACACAGGAGAAGTATCAGAAGAAACTGGGCAACATTGAGCGCGTGCTCTTTGACATCGCTGCCATCAACAAGGACTATCCCGTGGTCATCGGCCTATCGGAGATAGAGAACCGCAACGTCCTGGAAGACCTGGTGGTGATGAAGAAGATGGCACCCGCCGACTATCGCATCATACATCATGACTCGCCCGACGCCCGTGGCGTGGACGTGGCCTTCTTCTACCGTCCCGATGTCTTCAAGCTGGAAGGGGAGAAGGCGTTCAAGACCAGCATCACCTCCGTGGAGAACTTCCGCACCCGCGACATTCTCACCATGTGGGGCAAGATAGAGGGCGAGGACTTCCTCTTCATGGTGGCCCACTGGCCTTCGCGCTTGGGCGGCAAGGAGGCTTCCGAGGACAAGCGTATGGCCGCTGCCACACAGATGCGCCAGATTGCCGACTCCGTGTTGCAGGAGCGTCCGCAGACCAAGGTGGTGATGATGGGCGACTTCAATGACGACCCTACCGACAAGAGCATCGCCCAGTGCCTGAACGCCAAGCGCAAGGTGAAGGACCTGCGCCCCGGCGACCTCTTCTCTCCCTACACCGACATGTTGCGTGCTGGCTATGGCACCCTGGCCTACAGCGACGCGTGGAATATCTTCGACAACATCGTCGTGAGCGAGAACCTCGTGAACGCCCGCAAGGGATGCCTGAAGCTGAAGAAGGCCGATGGCAGCAAGTTCTACGGCAACATCTTCAAGCAACACTACATGGTGCAGAAGGAGGGGCAGTACAAGGGCTACCCGTTGCGTACATTCGTGGGCAACACCTTCCAGGGAGGCTACAGCGACCACTTCCCCGTATACATATATATAGGTAAATAATAAACTTGATACTTATGAGACAAAAGACATTTCTCCTGTTGATTGCAACCCTGTTTGCCCTGGCCGGCTACGCACAAGTGGGCGGAGGCATCAAGGGTACAGTGGAGTCGCGCACCACGCGCGACAAGATTGCCCGCGTGAAGGTGACCCTTACGCCGGGCGATGCAACGACCACGACGGACGAGGCAGGCCTTTTCCTGTTCGAGAATCTGAAACCGGGCGAGTACAGCCTGCAGTTCGAGGCCATTGAGTATGAGCCTTTGACCTTGCCCGTGCGCGTAGGAACCAACCTGCGTGAGGTGCGTGTGGTGATGGTACCCGAGCGTACACACACGGTGGACGATGCCATCTTTGCCGAGTTCGACACCGAGACGATGGAAGACGCCCAGTCACTGCCCTCCTCCCTGTCGGCCTCCAAGGACATCTTCAACAACATCGCTTCCTATCAGTTCAGCGAAATGCGCTTCAACGTGCGCGGCTATGATTCCCAATACTCCGACGTCTACCTGAACGGCATCCAGCTGAACGACGCCATGACCGGCTACACGCCCTGGTCTCTGTGGAGCGGCCTTAACGATGCCACCCGCAACCAGGAAATCACGAGCGGCCTGGGTATGACCAACGTGGGCGTAGGCGGCGTGGGCGGCGTGACCAACATCAACACCCGCCCCTCACAGATGCGCAAGGGATGGCGCATGAGCCTGGTGAACAGCAACAGCATGTATCGCTATCGTGGCATGGTGACCTATGCTTCCGGTCCTCAGGACAACGGCTGGTCCTATGCCTTCTCACTCTCCACCCGTCAGGGAGGCAATGACTACGTGAAGGGCGTCTTCTATAATGCCTACGGCTATTTCCTCTCCGTGGAGAAACAGTTCAATCCGCAGCATCGCCTGACCCTGACCTTGCTCGGTGCCCCCACCGAGCGCGGAGCACAGCAGGCCTCTACACAGGAGGTCTACGACCTGGTAGGAAACAACTACTACAACCCCAACTGGGGTTGGCAGAACGGCAAGCGCCGCAATGCCCGCGTGCGCGATTATCATGAACCTATCGCCATGCTGAACTACACCTGGGACCTTACCGACCGCACCCAACTGAGTGCGGCCACCTCCCTGCGCTTCGGGCAGAACGGCTACTCGGCCCTGACGTGGTATGGCGGTCCCGACCCGAGACCCGACTACTACCGTTACCTGCCCAGCTTCTATGAGGGCACTACGACCGGCGCCTGGCTGCAGGAGGCGTGGATGGCCAACACCGATGACATCCGCCACATCAACTTCGACAACCTCTATGACATCAACCGCACGCAGACGGGCAACGAACGCTATGGCTCGGGCAACCGCTCCATCAACATGATTGAAGAGCGTCACACCGACCAGCTCGACTGGAACCTCTACACCCAGTTCTCCCACCTCTTCAAGGACAACTCCAAGCTGACGGGCGGCGTGAACATCCGCCGCAACCGCACGGAGTATTACAGTGAGGTGAAGGACCTCCTGGGCGGTGACTATTGGGTGGACATCGACAAGTTCGCCGAGCGCGACATGGGCGGTATGGACCCGCTGAAGTATCAGAACAACATGGACTACTATAACAAGTATGGCCATGCTCCCATCGTGAAGGAGGGCGACAAGTACAGCTACGACTACTATGGCAACGTATTCCATGCACGTGCGTGGGCACAGTATAACTTCAATCTGGCCAATGTGGAGGTGAACCTGGGTGGTGAGATAGGCCACAACAGCCTGTGGCGTCACGGCCTTTGGAAGAAGGGACTCTTCCCCGATGACTCCCAGGGCGACTCCAAGAAGCAGAACTACCTGACCTATAAGGCAAAGGCCAACTTCCGCTACAAGATTACGGCGGCCCACACGCTGGAAGCCAACATCACCTACATGCAGGACGCACCGGCCTTCCACTACGCCTTTGTATCACCGCGCACGCGCAACGCCGCGACACCGGGCATAGACGAAGAGCGTATCTTCGGCGTGGATGCTTCCTACAACCTCCGCTTGGGCGACTTCAGGGCACGCCTCTCCGGTTACTACACCATGTTCATGGATCAGGCGAAGGTCATCTCCTACTATGACGACGTGGAGACCACCTTCTCCAACTTTGCCATGAGCGGCATCGACAAGCGTCACTTCGGCTTGGAGGCTGCCGTCTCCGTACCGTTGTACGAGGGCCTCTCCCTGCGCGGTGCCTTGAGCTGGGGCCAATATACCTACAACTCCAACCCCGACTTCGTGCAGATTCAGGATAACAGCGGCGAAATCAAGAACCAGGGCAAGGTCTACTGGAAGAACAAGCGTGTGGAGAGCACTCCCCAGCTGGCCGCCAACATCGGCTTGAACTATCGCAGCCGCAACAACTTGTTCCTCTCTCTGGATTGCAACTACTACGACCACATGTATCTTTCCATGAGTCCGCTCTACCGCACGGATGCCGTGCTCACCTCCAACATGACGGCCGATGACATGGCCTTGCTGCGCGACCAGGAAAAGTTCGACGGTGCCTTCGTGATGAATGCCAGCATCGGCAAGAACTGGTACATACAGCGCAAGTACACCCTGGGCTTCAGCCTCAGTGTGGACAACCTGCTGAACGACCAAGACATCAAGACCGGCGGCTACGAGCAAATCCGTCTGCTGAAGAATAAGGAGGAGAGCATCATGAAGTACCAGCCCTTCGACTCCAAGTACTTCTATCTCTTCGGCACGAACTATTACCTGAACGTTTATTTCCGTTTCTAAGACATTAATTTAAAGACGAAAGATTATGATGAACAAACTGATACATACCTGTCTTGTCCTCCTGCTCGCTGCGGGCTTCACCGGATGTTACGAAGACTTTGACGACCCGGAACCCGCCAAGGTGTGGACAGACGCCGACTTCGGCGGAAGCAAGCTGATTTCCATCCGCGACTTCAAGCAACTCTTCTATGACGCCTACGGCAACGGCTCCTCGTCGCTGGCCAAGACCCTGGAGATTACCGACGACTATGTCATCAAGGGCAAGGTCATCTCCAGTGACAAGGACGGCAATGTCTACAAGTCGGTATACATCTACGATGCCGACTCCCAGTCGGCCATCGAGCTGAAACTGATGGTGAGCAACTACGTCTACTATCAGCCCGGCCAGACGCTCTACGTGAAGACCAAGGGGCTGGCCATAGGCAACTACCGCTTCATGCTGAGCGTGGGCCTGATGCCTACCGAGGACGACATTGCCAAGGGTTATGCCAACCGCAACATGGAGACCATGATGCAGCTCAACCAGCACGTGTTCGAGGGTGAGCAGGGCGAGATAACCTCCGGCGACATCCTTGTAGTGACCCCCGACAACTATAAAACGACGCTGAGTGATGATGCCCTGGGACGCCTGGTGCGCTTCGAAGGGCTGACCTATAAGGAAGGCAACTTTGACGGCGACAAGTATCCGCAATACTTGGAGACCCTCTACCTGAACGGCTCCACCACGGCCACCTATACCAACAAGTACTATGCCGCCGAGGGGCTGACCCCCACCTATGCCTACAGTTACGACAACGAGCGTTATTATGGCTCCGCCCTCTTTACCTATACCCCCGGTGACGAGAAGAGCAAGGCGAGCAACTTCATCGTGCGCGTCAGCGGCTACTCCAACTTCGCGCTGGAGCCTCTGCCTGCCCACGGCAGCCAGGGCAACATAACGGCCATCTACACCAAGTACTCATCCAAGTCGGGCGGCTACATCAAGTATCAGCTGCTGATTAATGAGTTCGAGGACATCGAGTTCTGACGACAGGCTTTCCGCATCGTGGAGCACGGGCAAGTGCGCCATACAGGCAACGGGCATCGCGTGTATCATGCGATGCCCGTCGCGTTTACGGGCGCAGGGCTTTGCGTTATACGGGCGATGCCTGTTGTGAGATTGGGAGGTATTCCTTATCTTTGTCCACGCTAAGAAGAATAAGCTATGGAACTTCAACAGACATTGAGCCGCTTGGGCATAGAGCAGCTGACGCCCATGCAAGAGGCTGCCCGCGAAGCCTTCCGCACGGGGCGGGACGTGGTGTTGCTGTCGCCCACCGGTTCGGGCAAGACGCTGGCCTTCCTGCTGCCGCTGCTGCAGTCGCTCCGGGCGGACGTACAGGGCGTGCAGGCTGTGGTGATGACTCCCTCGCGTGAACTGGCCCTGCAGATAGAGACCGTATTCAAGTCGATGAACACCCCCTACAAAGCCATGAGCTGCTATGGCGGCCGTCCGGCCATGGACGAGCATCGGGTGATGCGCAGCCTCATGCCTGCCGTCATCATCGCCACCCCCGGCCGCATGAACGACCACCTGAACAAGCAGAACATAGACCCCGCCACGGTGCGCACCCTGGTCATCGATGAGTTCGACAAGTCCCTGGAGTTCGGATTCCACGACGAGATGGCCGAGGTCATCGGCCGCCTGCCCGCCCTGAAACAGCGCATCCTCCTCTCGGCCACCGATGCCCGTGAGATACCGCAGTTCGTAGGCGTGGGCGAGGGGAGTGCCTCCGATACACCTTATATAAAAATAGACTTCCTTAATCCCGAGACCGATGGCGTGCGCCTGAACCTGCAGCGCGTCTTGTCGCCCGACAAGGACAAGTTAGAGACGCTCTACCGCCTGCTCTGCCTGCTGGGCGAGGGCAGGGCACTGGTCTTCGTGAACTATCGCGAGAGCGTGGAGCGCATCACGGGCTATCTGCAGGCCCGGCGTTTCCCCTGCGATATGTTCCACGGCGGCATGGAGCAGGAAGACCGCGAACGCACCCTCTACAAGTTTCGCAACGGCACCTGCCCCGTGCTCGTCTCCACGGACCTTGCCGCCCGTGGGCTGGACATACCGGGCATCGACAGCGTGATACACTATCACCTTCCGCTCAATGAAGAGGCCTTCACCCATCGCAACGGCCGCACCGCCCGCTGGCAGGCCCAAGGCTCCTCCTACCTGATTCTCCATGCCGCTGAACGCCTGCCCGACTATCTGCAGGAGGCAGAGGTGCCCGTGCTGGAACTTCCGGAGCAGACCGCCCGCCCGCCACGCCCCCTGTGGGCTACCCTCTACATCGGCCGCGGCAAGAAGGAAAAGCTGAACAAGGTAGACATCGTGGGCTTCCTATATAAGAAAGGTGGCCTGTCGCGCGAAGACGTGGGGCAGGTGGACGTCAGGGAACACCATGCCTACGTGGCCGTGCATCGCGACAAGCTGAAGCAGTTGCTCACCCTGGTGCGCGGCGAAAAGATAAAAGGCATGAAAACCCTCATCGAGGAAGCCAAATAGGCGCATACTTGACAACCTGATATAACAAAATGGTGTGCATTTGCGTCATTGACCAATAAAAAGATAGGGAAAATGGGGATAAATAAAGAAAAATATCATAAATGATTTGTAATACGGAAATAATTCCGTAATTTCGCCCTCTCAAAAAGGATAATATGAACGAATTTGTATAACTAAAACAAACTTCAAATGAAAAAGCATAATTTCAATGCAGGACCTTCCATCCTTCCTCGCGAGGTTATTGAGGACACAGCGAAGGCTATCTTAGATTTCAACGGTTCCGGACTTTCACTGATGGAGATCAGTCACCGCGCAAAGGACTTCCAGCCCGTAGTGGACGAAGCCGTAGCCTTGTTCAAAGAATTGCTCAACATTCCCGAGGGCTACTCGGTGCTCTTCCTGGGTGGCGGCGCAAGCCTGGAGTTCTGCATGGTTCCCTATAACTTCTTGGAGAAGAAAGCGGCCTATCTGAACACCGGTGTGTGGGCAAAGAAGGCCATGAAGGAGGCCAAGGGATTCGGTGAAGTCGTAGAGGTGGCCTCTTCTGCAGAAGCTACATACACCTACATCCCCAAGGACTACACCGTGCCTGCGGATGCCGACTACTTCCACATTACGACCAATAACACCATTTATGGTACGGAAATCAAGGAAGACCTCAACGTAGACGTGCCGATGATTGCCGACATGTCTTCCGACATCTTCTCCCGTCCCATCGACGTCTCCAAGTATATCTGCATCTATGGCGGTGCCCAGAAGAACCTGGCCCCTGCCGGTGTGACCTTCGTCATCGTGAAAAACGATGCGTTGGGCAAGGTGTCACGCTACATCCCCACGATGCTCAACTATCAGACCCACGTGGATGGCGGCTCCATGTTCAACACGCCTCCCGTCGTGCCCATCTATGCCGCCGTACAGACCCTGCGTTGGATCAAGGCGCAAGGCGGTGTGAAAGAGATGGAACGCCGTGCCATCGAAAAGGCCGACATGCTCTATGCCGAGATTGACCGCAACAAGATGTTTGTGGGCACAGCCGCCAAGGAAGACCGCTCACGCATGAACATCTGCTTCGTGATGGCTCCCGAATATAAGGAGCTGGAGGCCGACTTCCTGAAATTCGCTACCGAGAAGGGTATGGTGGGCATCAAGGGACACCGTTCCGTAGGCGGCTTCCGCGCCTCCTGCTACAATGCCATGCCTAAGGAAAGCGTCCAGGCGCTGATTGATTGCATGAAGGAGTTTGAAGCCCTGCATGCCTGACCGTGTCCGTAACTTACAATTCATAATCCGTATGAAAGTATTAGTCGCAACAGACAAGCCGTTTGCCAAGGTGGCCGTAGACGGCATTCGCAAGGAAATAGAGGCTGCCGGGTATGAACTCGTACTCTTGGAGAAGTATGGCGAGAAGGCCAAGCTCCTGGAAGCCGTAAAGGATGCCAATGCCATCATTATCCGCAGCGACATCATTGATGCCGAAGTGCTGGATGCCGCCAAGGAACTGAAGATTGTTGTCCGCGCCGGTGCCGGCTACGATAACGTAGACCTGGAGGCAGCGACGGCTCATGGCGTCTGCGTCATGAACACTCCCGGCCAGAACTCCAATGCCGTGGCCGAACTGGCCCTCGGACTGATGGTGATGGCTGCCCGCAACCTGTATAACGGTACGTCGGGCACCGAACTGAAGGGCAAGAAGCTGGGCATCCATGCCTATGGTAACGTGGGCCGCAACGTGGCACGCATCGCCAAGGGCTTCGGCATGGAAATCTATGCCTACGATGCCTTCTGTCCCAAGGCCGTCATCGAGGCCGACGGTGCCAAGGCCGTAGACTCTGCCGAAGAGCTCTATGCCACCTGTGACGTGGTCTCCCTGCACATCCCTGCCACAGCCGAAACCAAGAACTCCATCAACGCCGCCCTGGTGGGCCGGATGCCCAAGGGAGGTCTGCTGGTGAACACTGCCCGCAAGGAGGTCATCAACGAGACCGAACTCATCCAGCTCATGGAAGAGCGTGCCGACCTGAAGTACATGACCGACATCATGCCTGCCGCTCACGAAACCTTTACCGCCAAGTTCTCCGGCCGTTACTTCTCCACACCCAAGAAGATGGGTGCGCAGACAGCCGAGGCCAACATCAATGCCGGTATCGCTGCAGCCCAGCAGATAGTGGGCTTCCTGAAAGAGGGATGTGAACGTTTCCGAGTAAACAAATAGACTTGAATCATGGCAATCGTAAAACCATTCAAAGGCATACGCCCCCCGCAAGACCTGGTGGAACAGGTCGCATCGCGCCCTTATGACGTGCTGAACTCTCAGGAGGCCCGCGACGAGGCCGCCGGCAACGAGAAGTCCCTCTACCACATCATCAAGCCCGAGATAGACTTCCCCGTAGGCACCGACGAGCACGACCCGCGCGTCTATGACAAGGCAGCCGAGAACTTCCGCATGTTCCAGGAAAAGGGGTGGTTGGTGCAGGACGAGAAGGAGAACTACTATATCTATGCCCAGACCATGAACGGCAAGACCCAGTATGGCCTGGTGGTAGGAGCCTACGTGCCCGACTACATGAACGGCACCATCAAGAAGCACGAACTGACCCGCCGCGATAAGGAGGAAGACCGCATGAAGCATGTCCGCGTGAACAACGCCAACATCGAACCCGTCTTCTTTGCCTATCCTGACGACCCCGTGCTGGATGAACTCATCGCCCGCTACACGGTCCAAAAGCCAGTCTGTGACTTCATCGCCCCCGGTGACGGTTTCGGACACACCTTCTGGATTGTAGACAAGGACGAGGACATCCGCATAATCACCGAGGAGTTTGCCAAAATGCCGGCGCTCTACATTGCCGACGGCCATCATCGCAGCGCCGCAGCTGCCCTGGTGGGTGCCGAGAAGGCCAAGCAGAATCCCCGGCATCGCGGTGACGAGGAGTATAACTACTTCATGGCGGTCTGCTTCCCGGCCAACCAGCTGACCATCATAGACTACAACCGTGTGGTCAAGGACCTGAACGGCCTGACTCCCGATGAGTTCCTGGCTGCCGTAGCCAAGAACTTCACGGTGGAAGAGAAAGGTGCCGACATCTACAAACCGTCGGCCCTCCACAACTTCTCCCTTTACTTGGAAGGCAAGTGGTACAGCCTGACGGCCAAGCCCGGTACCTATGATGACAATGACCCCATCGGCGTGCTGGACGTGACTATCTCGTCCAACCTGATTCTCGATGAGGTGCTGGGCATCAAGGACCTGCGCAGCGACAAGCGCATCGACTTTGTCGGTGGCATCCGTGGCCTTGGCGAGTTGAAGAAGCGTGTAGACAGCGGCGAGATGAAGGTAGCTCTTGCGCTCTATCCTGTCAGCATGAAACAGCTGATGGATATTGCCGACACCGGCAACATCATGCCGCCCAAGACCACTTGGTTCGAGCCCAAGTTGCGCTCGGGTCTCGTCATTCACAAGCTTGCCTGAAAAAGGACAAAATCATCAGTTATTGCGTCAAAACGGATAGTCTTAAGTGTAATTTAAGACCATATCTTTGCCCCACAAACCTACTCAGGATATGTTCCTGAAAGGGCTTGTGGGGTTTTTTTGTTGTATATCTATGGAAACACTTGTTATGGATTTTAATATTTTGTGAGATATATTTTATTGTTTTATTAAGTAATTTACTATGAGAATTTTACACAAAAGCCTTTGCCTATTGATGATTCTCTTGATAGGCTGTCCGTTAGGCCTTTGGGCTCAGGACAAGAAGATTACGGGTACGGTTCGCGACGCGATGGACGTTGTAATCGGAGCATCTGTAACAGTGAAAGGAAACACCAGTATCGGTACCATTACCGACATTGACGGTAAGTTTAGTCTTACGGTTCCTGCTTCGGCCAAGGAACTGGTGGTTTCGTTTATCGGTTATGAAAATGCTACCGTTGCCATTGCGGGCAAAACCCATTTTGAGATTACGTTGAAAGAGTCCAGCCAGATGCTGGATGAAGTTGTGGCCATTGGCTATGCCAAGGTTAAGCGCAGAGACTTGACCGCTGCCACTGCTTCGGTAGGAGGTGAGGAACTGGCCATGGCTCCGGTGACTACGGCCGCTCAGGCATTGACCGGTAAGGCTGCCGGTGTGAATGTCATTTCACAGAGTGGTGCTCCCGGTGCCGACGTCAAGATTACCGTGCGTGGCGGTACTTCCATCACGCAGAGCACCGATCCGCTCTACATCGTGGACGGTTTCCAGATGGAAAACGGTTTGCAGAACGTAGACATCAATGACATCGAGACCATCGACGTGATGAAGGACGCATCGGCCACGGCCATCTATGGTGCACGCGGTGCCAACGGTGTTATCATCATCACGACCAAGTCGGGCAAGAGCGGTAAGACCGAGGTCTCCTACAACGGTTTCGTCAGCTTCTCCCACCTGGGCAAGAAACTGGATCTGCTGAACGTGGAAGACTACGTGAAGTATCAGTATGAGTTCCAGTTGCTACGCGGTTATGAAGACAGCTGGAGCAACATCTTCGGTGGCGACGTCAACGCATCCGACTTCTATACCGGTGCTTATGGCCGCATCGCCGGCCAGTATGGCAACGCTGCCGCATTGGATTGGCAGGACGAAGTGTTTGGCAGTACCGGCGTGACCCACAACCACAACGTGAACATCTCGGGTGGCAGTGAGAAGACCAAGTACATGCTGAGCTACAACAATGTCAGCGAAGACGGCATCATGGACAAGCACGACTACGTGAAGAACAGCATCCGTGCCAAAATCAACCATGAGCTTTGGAAGGGTGTTCGCTTAGACTTCGCCACCAGCCTTCAGATGACCAAGGTGACCGGTGGAGGCTCTTTGGGCGGTACCCTGAAGCAGACCATTCTGCAGCCCGTGACCGGTGGCCAGCGCTGGACCAACGAAGAACTGCTTGGCTCTGACCTCGCCGACACCTACTCCGGCATGTATGGCGGCGACAGCTATGACGCCAACAACCCCATCCTGAACAACAACGCCATTGACAATGAGAAGTACACGCGCATAATCAATGTCAATGCAGGTATTGAATTTGACATTCTGAAGAACCTCATGTGGCGTACCGCTGCCAGCTACACCTGGAAGCAAGTCCGTCAGGACTATTGGGACGATGGCTCCACGAGAACGGCCGGTTCCTATCAAAGCCCCTATGGCTATGGCTACCGCAACAACAGCGAAGCCTACACCTGGCAGATTACCAACACGCTGAACTATGCTTTCGACATTGAAGAAGACCATCATTTTAATGTCCTCTTGGGTCAGGAGACTACCTATTGGGAAAACATGAACCTGAAGAACGACTACCGCAAGTTCTCTGACGGTAACTTTGGCTTGAACGATGTCAGCATGGGTATTCCCACCGTATGGACCTCAGGCAAGGACAAGGAGGGTATGGTATCCTTCTTCGGTCGCCTCTCTTACAACTGGAAAGAGCGTTATCTGGTGAACGCCACACTGCGTGCCGACGGTTCTTCCAAGTTCTCCAAGGACAATCAATGGGGTTACTTCCCCTCAGCATCAGCCGCATGGCGCATCACGGAAGAACCCTTCATGGAAGACTTCAAGCAATATGTGCAGAACCTGAAGCTCCGCGTGGGTTACGGTACTACCGGTAACAACGCCATCGAGAGCAATATGTATGCCACCTCTTACGGCTCAGGCCACTATGGTATCAACGGTAGCGACTACATCACTTATGTTCCCGGTAACACATTGGGTAACAAGAACCTGAAGTGGGAAGAGACCAGAACAACCAACATTGGTCTTGACTTCAGCGTATTAAACAATCGCCTGAATGTACAGGTAGACTGGTATAACAACGAGTCATCCAACCTCTTGATCAAGAACAAGATTCCTACCTCCACCGGCTATAGCTACCAGTATCAGAACCTGGGCTCTATCCGCAACCGTGGTGTGGAAATCGTGCTTAACTCTACCAACATCCGTACCAAGGACTTCACTTGGAGCATGGACCTCAACGTCTCCTTCAACAAGTCAAAGGTATTGGACATCTATGGAGACAGCGAAACGGACCACTTCATCCAGGACTATGAGTCCCGCATGGGCTTCAAGATTGAGAAGGGCAAGCCTCTCGGCCAGTTCTACGGTCTGCTCTATGACGGCATCTACACCACCGACGACTTCACACAGAATGCCGACGGTACCTATAGCCTGAAGGACGGTGTACCCTCACTGAAAGGCTTCGACCGCAAGAACGTGAAGCCCGGTGATGCCAAGTATGTGCCCACTGCCGGTGAAACCGACAAGGACGGCAACCCCGTATGGAGCGTGAACGACCGCACCGTCATTGGCAATGCAGCCCCCGACTTTGTAGGCGGATGGACCAACACCTTTACTTATAAAGGTTTCGACCTGAGCATCTTCATGAACTTCTCCGTAGGCAACGATGTATTCAACATGAGTACACAGCGTTTCGTAGGTCCCTACCTGGCCAACCAGAATTCTATCGGCAAGATGGCCAACCGCTTCACCCTCATCGACCCGCAAACCGGTAAGGAGAGCACCGACCTGGCCCGCTTGGCCGCCATGAACCCCGGACAGTATGGCAGCGACATCATGTGGAACATCTCTACCAACAACAAGACGGCCATCAGCGACCATAGCAGCTACTACATTGAAGACGGTTCCTACCTGCGTCTGAATACCATCACGCTGGGCTACAGCTTCCCCAAGAAGTGGTTGCAACGCGTCAAGCTGAACAAGGCACGCATCTACTGCACGCTGAACAATATCCATACTTTCACCGGATATGAGGGTTATGACCCTGAAGTGAGCGCTTCGTCAAGTGCATTGACCCCTGGTATTGACAACTCATCCTATCCGCGCTCAAAGAGCTGGGTAATCGGAGCTAATTTAACATTCTAAATCTGATAAACGCAATATGAAAAAGATATATACTATATTAGGATTGTCGGCTATGTTGGCATTTACCTCCTGCGAAGACTGGTTGGACATGCCTTCTGAATCCAAGGCCGACAGCTCGTCCATCTTTGCCACTATCGGCCGAGCTGAAATGACAGTAGTGGGTGCCTACGCCTCCTTGCACACGCAGGAGTTGGGCTATCAGTTGCTTATGGGTACCGATGAGTCGGTCTCTACGGAGGGCAACTCCAAGTACAATGTCTCCAACTATGACTACACCAACCTGACGGGTATGCTGAGCAAGACCTATACCACCATGTATCAGGCCATTGAGTACTCCAACGTTTGTATCAAGAACCTGCCCGGCATGAGTGCAGCCAACGAAGCGGAACAGAAGCAAATCAATGCACTCCTGGGTGAGGCCCTGGCCATTCGTGCCTATGCCTACTGGAACATCGTTCGTTTCTATGGCGACGTGCCCTATACCAACATTCCCACTTCGGACCTGACGACTTTCTCTTCCTCACGCGTCAGCCGCGACACCATCTATGACCATTGCATCGCCGACCTTCAGCGTGCTGTGGAACTCCTGCCCTGGAAGAGCGAAGGTATGGTGCCTACGCCCGAGCGTTTCACCAAGAATGCCGCCTATGGCATCCTGGCACGTGTAGCCCTCTACGCCGCCGGTTACTCTCTCCGTTGGGACCTCAGCCAGGCTCCTTATGACGAGAGCACGGTGAAGATTGCCCAACGCAGCGATGCCGCACGCATCAAGGAACTGTATCAGATTGCTGCCGATGCCTGCAAGGCTGTCATTACCAAGGGTGAAAACGGCCTGGTGAGCGACTATGACCAACTCTTCCGCGACCTGGCCAACCAACGTTACAACGAGGAGACCATGTTTGAATATGGCTGGTACAGCACCAACAGTGTGGATGTACGTACAGGCTATACCAACGGTCTGCCCGCTACCGGCGTGGTAAGCCCTGTTCTTGGAAAGTGTGTGGCACAGATGATAGCCATGCCTACCTTCTACTTTGAGTATGACGAAGGCGACCAGCGCCGTGACGTTTCCATCTGCAACTATGGTCTGAATCTCAGCAAGACTGAAGGTGCCGATGCCTATCAGATGAACACCTTTGCCGGTATGGGCGTGGGCAAGTATCGTGTCAACTGGAAGAAAGAGCGCGGTTCGTCCGACTCCAAGCGCGACATCAACTGGCCCATGCTGCGCTATGCCGATGTGCTGCTGATGTATGCCGAGGCATTGAACGAGCTGAACAACGGTGCCAATGCCGAAGCCGTAAATGCCGTGAAGCAGGTACGTACCCGTGCCTTCAAGGGTGACGAAAGCAAGATTGGTACTATCCCGACAGACTATGAGAGCTTCCGGAACTTCATCATCCAGGAGCGCAAACTGGAACTCTCCAATGAGGGTCTCCGCAAGAGCGACCTTGCCCGTTGGGGTATATTGGTGGATCATCTGACAGCCGAGAAAGCCAAGCTCGTACAGCTGGCCAACCGTGAGGGACAGTATGCCGATGTGGACGTTTACCGTGCCTACAAGCTGACCTCTGCACCTACGCTTGATGACCCCACCATCGCCTTGTCCTACATCTCCATGACCGAAGACGATCTGGTAGGCATGGGACTTACGGAGGACGAACTGAACACGCTCCACGTATTGAATGCCAAGGCCAAGGGTGCCCTGAACAAGAAGTTCTATGAAGCCAATGGCGAAGTCTATTTCACTGCCGATGCCGTGCCCGAAGGTGTGGAAGCCGAAGAGGTGGAATATACCATCCTGAACATGTTCAGCATCAATACGCTGAAGAACAAGGGTAACCTTTGCGTGAAGGAAGTGGAAGGACTCTCTACCGAGAACGTATGGATTACGGGTGGCACCGGCCTTTATTATGGCCTGCAGAAGAACAAGGTGGAAATCCTGCCGTTCAACACAACAGCCATCATTGACGTAAACCCCGGCCTTGCCGACCAACAACATCCTTGCTACTAATTCTTAAGTAGATATCTTACGTAAATAGGGGAGGAGGCGGACATCTGACACTTCAGATGCACCTCCTCTCTTTGTTATTGCGGTATGTACCTTTTATCATTCTCCTCTCTCTATGAAAACTTTCCCTCTTTTATCGCTGCTTCTCTTCCTGTCCACGGGCCTTGCCCTGCAGGCCCAGCCGCTTGCCTTTCCGGGCGCGGAAGGCTATGGCAAGTACACCACCGGCGGACGTGGCGGGCGTGTCTATGTGGTCACCAACCTGAATGACTCGGGAAGCGGCAGCCTGCGTGAGGCGGTGGAAGCGAGCGGACCCCGTTTCGTTGTCTTTGCCGTAGACGGTACCATCGAACTGAAGTCACCCTTGCGCATCAACAACGACAGCATCACTATTGCCGGACATTCGGCCCCCGGTCAGGGCATCTGCCTGAAGGACTATCCGCTGAGCATCAACGCCAGCAATGTCATCGTGCGCTATCTGCGCATTCGTGTAGGCGACCATTACCGTCACGATGCCGATGCCTTGGGCGGCGGACGCTATGGCCAGAAGAATGTCATCCTGGACCATCTCTCCGTCAGTTGGAGCATCGATGAGTGTCTCTCCATCTACAAAACCGAGAACCTCACCGTGCAATGGTGCTTAGTGAGCCACAGTCTGCATGCCTCCCGCCACACCAAGGGCAATCATGGCTTCGGTGGCATCTGGGGCGGTTATAAGGCCACCTTCCATCACAACCTGCTGGCCAACCATGCCAGCCGCAATCCGCGCTTTGCCTCCGTAGACGGCACCAAGTGGGTGGACATGCGCCACAACGTGGTCTATAACTGGGGATTCAAGGCCGCATACGGTGGCGGACACCATGCCGAAATCAACATGGTGGGCAACTATTACAAGCCGGGACCGGCAACGACCCATCGTTTCCTGTTAGACGTGGCGGCCGACCAGACGGGACGCTACTACGTGGCCGGCAATGTGCTGGAGGGGAGCGACAGCATCACAACCTGGAACCACCTGGGCGTGAACGATGCTCCGGGAAAGCCCTATTATCCCACGGACAAGAACGTGAAACGGCGTGCCGGCATTGCTCCGGAGGCCATCCCTCTGCCGGGTGAGGAGACGGAGAGTTGTCTGGTGACCCATCCCTTTCCCTACGAACCCATCCCCGAAGAGACGCCCCGTGAAGCCTACCGTCAGGTGCTGAAGCGGGTGGGGTGCAGCTTTTCGCGCGACAGCTATGACCGTCAGGTGCTGAAGGAAGTACGCTGGGGCACGGGCAAGTGTGGCGACAAGGGCATCATCGACTCTCCCGACGATGTGGGCGGATGGCCGTCGCTGAAGCAGGGCAAGCCGCCCCGCGATGCCGACCGTGACGGCCTGCCCGATGCCTGGGAGAGGAAGCGCGGTCTCGACCCTTCCAATCCCCGGGATGCCTCGCTCTTCACGTTCTCCCCGGAGTACAGCAACATTGAGGTCTATATAGAAGCGAGATAAATCATTTCTCTTAGCTTTTCAATCAAACAATCTAAGCCCGCATTGGGGGATAAGTGCTATATTTGTCACCCATATCGTGGACGATAGGAAACAAAAAACGAAACAAATAACTTTGATACCATGAAGAAGATATTCATTTCCTTGGCGACCCTTACGCTGGTTGCCTGTGGTGGAGGCAAACAGACCTCCATTGACCGCGAAGCACTGGTGACGCGCAACAATCCCCAGGTCACCTCGTTTGATTCCCTGGCTTCGCTTTCTGTAGGTAACGGCGAACTGGCTTTCACGGTCGATGCCACCGGCCTGCAGACCTTCCCCCGACAGTATTCCAAAGGTGTTCCCCTGGGCACACAGAGCCAATGGGGATGGCACAGTTTTGACAATCCCGAGAACTACCGCACGGAGGAGTTCATGAAAGAGCACGACTTCGGCCGTGGCCACAAGGAGGTCTATGCCTGTCAGTTCAAGGAGCCCGGCCGTCAGCAGGGCGCGGCCAACTGGCACCGCATGAATCCCCATCGCCTGCACTTAGGCATCATCGGCCTGGAGCTTGGAGACGACGTTACCCCGGCCGACATTACCGGCATACAGCAGGAACTGGACATGTGGGTGGGCAAAATCAACACCCGCTTCATGCTGAAAGGCGAGACCTATGACGTGCAGACCGTGTGCCACCCCACGCAGGACCTTGTGGCCACATCGGTGAGCAGCAAGGCACATACCGGCATCAAACTCCACTTCCCTTATCCCACCGGTGCGCATGCCGATGACGCCTGCAACTGGGATTCCGATGACAAGCACCTGACGGAGATTGTCTCCCAAGATGCACAGACGGCCCTGCTGAAGCGCACCTTGGACAAGACGACCTACTACGTCGCCTTGCGTTGGGAAGGCAAAGCTACCCTGGCCGAGAAGCAACGGAACTATCTGGTACTGACCCCAGAGGAGGACAACCTCGCCCTGTCGTGCCATTTTCTGAAAGAAGAGCCTGTACATGCTCCTCAACTCCCCCTGTTCGCAGAGACAGCCACGGCCTCGGCCGACCATTGGACCACCTTCTGGAAAGAGGGAGCGGCCGTAGACTTCTCCCATTGCACCGACTCTCGTGCCAAGGAGCTGGAGCGCCGCGTGGTACTCTCCCAATACCTCCTGGCCATTCAGAGTGCAGGAAGCACACCTCCGCAGGAGACCGGTCTCACCTACAACTCTTGGTTTGGCAAGTTCCATCTGGAGATGATATGGTGGCATCAGGCATGGCAACCCCTGTGGGGACATCCCGAACTCCTGGCCCGCACCATGAAGTGGTATGAAAGCGCCGAACCCATGGCACGCGAGATTGCCAAGCGTCAGGGATTTGACGGCATCCGTTGGATGAAGATGACCGACCCCTCCTCGAAAGAGGCACCCAGCAACGTGGGCAGCTTCCTCATCTGGCAACAGCCCCATTACATCTACATGGCCGAGCTGATATACCGTGCCAACCCCACGCAGGAGGTGCTGAAGGAGTACTACCGCCTGGTGCAGGAAACGGCTAAGTTCATGTATTCCTTTGCGGTGTATGACGACTTCCACGGCCGCTTCATCCTGAAGGGAGCCATCCCTGCCCAGGAGACCCTGAAGGCCGCTACGACCATCAATTCTCCGTTTGAACTCTCCTATTGGCACTATGCCATGCAGACGGCTCAGGCCTGGCGCGAGCGCATGGGCGAACAGCGCAACCTGGAGTGGGACGAACTGATAGACAAGCTTTCGCCCCTGGCCTACAATGACGACCAGCTCTATCTGGCTTCGGAAGATGCCACAGACACCTATAAGGACATTCGCTTCACCAGCGACCACATGGCCGTACTGGGCTCGGTAGGCATCCTGCCCATGAACAAGCTGATACGTGCCGACTATATGAAGAACACGCTGGACTGGGTGTGGGACAACTGGAACTGGGGCAAGACCTGGGGATGGGACTATCCCATGACGGCCATGAACGCAACCCGCTTGGGTGACCCCGAGAAGGCAGTGGGTGCCCTGCTGATGGAGAAGCGCACCAACACCTATCTGCCCAACGGCCACAACTATCAGGACGGACGCCTGCGCTGCTACCTGCCGGGCAACGGCGGCCTGCTCACGGCCGTGGCCCTGATGTGTGCCGGATGGGACGGCTGTGAGGTGAAGAACCCCGGCTTCCCCAAGGACGGCACGTGGGATGTGCGTTGGGAAGGCTTGAAGCCCATGCCCTGATAGGCACGCGAAATCAATACAAGACTAATCCCTCATTCCGGAAACACATGAATAGAAAACCGTATCTGCTCCTCTTGTTGCTGATACCCCAGGTGCTTTGTGCCCAGTATGCCACTACGGGCAAGAAGGTGAAGGGGGCCGGCGACCTGATAGAATCTACCTCCTACAACGACCACAAGCGTGGTGCCGAGCGTCGGCTGAACTATTGGCCCGATGGCGAAGACTTCGTGACCGTGAACGGCGAGAACCGCTACACCCGTGCCCTCTATGGCAGTCCCACGGCCTGGCGACTGGAGACGAGCGACCGTCCCATCTTCGCCACCTACGTGAAGAACGACAGCCGCAACATCCGCTTCCGCCTGCGACTGCCCGACGGCGCGGTGACTCCCCTCGAGGAGACCTCCTGGTGCGAGTCGCGCTACACCCCCGGCCGCAGAAGCTATCGCCTGAAGGATGACCGATGGGGGAGCGGTGCGCTCCTGGAGATGGCCGTAGTGCTTAGCCCCGTGGCCGAAGAGGCCGTCTGGCAGGTGAAGGCTCAGGGACTTCCCGAAGGTTGCCGCCTGGAGGTGCTGTCGTCACCGATACGCCAGTCCAAACTGTCGCGCAGCGGCGACATGGGTGCCGACCCTCCGCGCTGTTTCGACCCCTCGGAAGACGGCAAGGTGTGGCAGACGCTGGCCTGCACGTTGACAGGTGACCTATATATAAAGGTGTCGGACAATGTGCTGAAACAAGTGGACGGCTATGGTGACTTCATCAAGTGGGAGAAAGCCCGCCGGGAACTGACCGGACGTATTCGCATGACTACTCCCGATGCCTACCTGAACACCCTTGGCGGTGCCTTGGCCGTAGCGGCCGATGGCGTGTGGGGGACCGAAGGCGTATGGCTGCACGGTGCCGTGGGCTGGCGCATGCCCCTCAGCGGTTGGCGTGCCGGCTACATCGGCGATGCCTTGGGCTGGCACGACCGTGCCCGCCGTCACTTCGACAACTATGCGGCCAGTCAGGTGACCGACGTGCCCTGTACCATTCCCCATCCGGCACAGGACAGCACGCTGGCCCTGGCACGCAGCGCCAAGCAATGGGGCACTCCCCACTACAGCAACGGCTACATCTGCCGCAATCCCCGCCGGAACAATCAGATGCACCACTATGACATGAACCTCTGCTACATTGACGAGCTGCTCTGGCACCTGCAATGGACGGGCGACCTGGAGTATGCCCGGGCCATGTGGCCTCTGCTGAAGCTGCACTTAGAGTGGGAGAAGCGCAACTTCGACCCCGATGACGACGGCCTCTATGATGCCTACGCCTGCATCTGGGCCAGTGATGCCCTCTATTATAACAGCGGTGCCGTGACCCACTCGTCGGCCTATAACCACCGGGCCAACCGCCTGGCCGCGCTCATCGCGGAGAAGATTGGCGAAGACCCGCGTCCCTACCAGGCCGAGGCCGACCGGATTCTGCAGGGGCTGAACAGCCGCCTGTGGATGGAGGACAGGGGACACTGGGCCGAGTTCCAGGACTTCATGGGTCATAAACGGCTGCACCACAGCGCAGGTGCATGGACCATCTATCATGCCCTGGACGGTGACGTGGCCACTCCGCAACAGGCCTATCGGGCCACCCGCTATATAGACCGTCACTTGCCCCATCTGCCCGTCAGGGTGGCCGAAGGCTCGCTGAATGCTGACGAAATCAATGGCGGCAATTATGCCACCGTGGCCACCACCAACTGGCTGCCCTATGCCTGGAGCATCAACAACGTGGCCTTTGCCGAGGTGATGCACACGGCTCTGGCCTACTTCCAGGCCGGACGTACGGAGGAGGGCTTCAAACTGCTGAAGAGTTCCGTGCTCGACGGTATGTATCTGGGCGAAAGCCCCGGCAACTTCGGTCAGGTGAGTTTCTATGACGCAGCGCGTGGTGAGTGCTACCGCGATTTCGGCGACCCCATAGGCGTGGCCTCGCGTCTCTTCATACAGGGGCTCTATGGCATCCTGCCCGATGCACTCAACGGACGCCTGCTCGTGCGTCCCGGTTTCCCGATGGAGTGGGGGCATGCCTCCCTGCATACGCCAGACATCGACTTCGACTTCAAACGGGAACGGACCACTGTCTACACCCTGACCCACCGTCTGCCTGCCGTGAAGCAGGTGGAACTGCAGGTGCCGGCCACCCGTGCCAAGGTGAAACGCGTCACAGCCAACGGTGAGGAGGTGGCCTGGAAGGTGGTGGACGATGCCGTGGCACGTCCCATGCTCTCCATCGTCCTGCCTCGGCAGAGCGGGGAGCGGATGGAGGTGGAAGTGGTCTGGGCCGGTGACGAACTCGACCTGCACCCCGAGGTGACGGCCGCCGACGATGCCCGCTTCGTGCAGGTAGCGCAAGGCGACTTCCGTTGGTGGATGCCCGTGGAGCAGGAGTATACCGAGGCCGTGGAGGCTGGAACTCCCGCAGCAGACAGCTTCCTGCAGGTGGAGAGCGACAAGTGCGAACCGGTGGCGATGGATCACCTTTTCAATGCCCATGTGACCGACATCTTCCGCAACGAATACCTGTCGCCGCGTTCCCCCTATACGACCTTGCAGTTGCCCAAGCAGGGCATTGGCGAGTGGTGCCATCCGCTGACTACGGCCAACATTGATGATACGGGACTGCGTGCAGCGGCGGTCGACGGAGTACTCTCCACCAAGCCGGGCGTTCCCTTCCGCACGCCGGCACAGGGAAAGAACATTGCCTTCACCTCCCTGTGGGACAACTATCCCGACTCGCTCAGCCTGCCCCTCACGGGTAGGGCCACTGCGCTCTATCTGCTGATGGCCGGCAGCACCAATCACATGCAATGCCATATAGACAACGGTCAGGTGCGCGTCTGCTACACCGATGGCACCAGCGAGGTAATGCCCCTGGTCAATCCCACCAACTGGCCCCCCATCGAGCAGCTCTTCTTTGAAGACGGTCAGGCCTTCGACCGTGGCGCGGCCCCCCTGTGGCGTGTGCGTCTGAAGACGGGCGAGGCCAGCAACAACTTCGGTCAGGAGCTGGGCTATCCCGGCGTATCGCGCATCATCGATGGAGGAGCGGCCGTCATGCTTGAACTGCCGCTCAATGCGAAGAAGGAACTCTCCCATCTGGTACTGGAAACCCTCTCCAACGATGTGGTCATCGGCCTGATGGCGGTTACATTGCAGCGTTAAGACAGACTTTTCTATGGGGTAAAGTGTTCTTGTCGCTTAATGGTGGTGCCATTCTGCCAATGAGTACCCAAGTGCTGAGCCGCTTAACGGTACCACCACTGAGCGGCTGAATGGTACTACCGTTCAGCCGCTGAGCACTTGAGTGTTCAGCCGCTTAACGCTGAGGTGCTCAGCGGCTCAGCACTTAGGTGATGTTGTGACTTATTACTAAAAGTGTGTGGTTATTGATGTAAATGCTTGAAGTTTAGCATGTTACTCGTTCTTGACGATAATCCTTCATTTATAGAGCCTGTTTTGAATTTATTCCGCCTTTGGGAAGCGTTCAAAGTGGGGGGGACTTTCGGCCTTGCGTGGCTTGCAAAACTTGATAAATTGTTCTAATTTTGCGCCCTGTTTGAAGCACGTTTGCTTCAGGAAACGTTTCTATCATTATGAACATCTATTTAGAAGCCTTTTCCGTTTTCTTCAAGATAGGCGCATTCACCATTGGCGGCGGTTATGCCATGGTGCCCTTGATAGAAAATGAGGTGGTGACCAAGCGCAACTGGCTGGCCAAGGAAGACTTCGTAGACCTGCTGGCCATCTCACAGTCGGCTCCGGGCATCCTGGCGGTGAACATCTCCATCTTCATCGGCTATCGCCTGCGTGGCCTGCGCGGCAGCATCGTTACGGCACTGGGCACCATCCTGCCCTCTTTCCTTATCATCCTGTCCATCGCCCTCTTCTTCAGCAGTTTCAAGGACAACAAACTGGTGGAGAACATCTTCAAGGGTATACGTCCGGCCGTGGTGGCACTTATTGCAGCCCCCACCTTCAGCATGGCACGCTCGGCCAAGGTGAACCGCAGGAACATCTGGATTCCAGTTGTTTCCGCTCTGCTCATCTGGCTGTTGGGCTTTTCGCCCATCTGGATTATCGTGGCTGCCGGACTGGGCGGCTATCTGTACGGACGATTCAAACATACGCAACCATGATATACCTTCAACTCTTCTATACTTTCTTCAAGATAGGCCTGTTCGGGTTTGGCGGCGGCTATGCCATGCTCTCCATGATACAGGCCGAAGTGGTGACCCATCATGAATGGCTCACCTCGCAGGAGTTTACCGACATCGTGGCCATCAGCCAGATGACCCCCGGCCCCATTGGCATCAACTCCGCCACTTACGTGGGCTTTACGGCTACGGGTAGCGTGTGGGGGGCAGTTGTGGCTACGTTTGCCGTGGTGCTTCCCTCGTTTCTGCTCATGCTGACCATCAGCCGTTTCTTCCTGAAGTATCAGAAGCATCCGGTGGTGGAGGCTGTGTTTGGCGGCCTGCGTCCGGCCGTGGTAGGACTGCTGGCCTCGGCGGCACTGGTGCTGATGAACAGCGAGAACTTCGGCTCGCCCTCCCAAGACCTGCGCTCGTTCCTCATCAGCCTGCTCATTTTTGTGGGCGCCTTCGTGGCCACGCGCCGCTACAAGGTGAACCCCATTCTGCTCATCGTCCTATGTGGCCTGTTGGGAGCCTTGGTTTATTGACGGTCGTTCATGCACGTCCACGTAGGCCAAATAGTGGCTTGCGGGGGTCAGGGGGACCAGCGGCATGAATCCCGAAACGATGCGTCCTTTCTCCACATTCAGCGGGTTGTTTGCCGAGAAACGCTGCACGGTTTCATGCAGCTCGTCGGACAAGGGGTGATATTCAATCATGAACCGGCCGTGGCTGCCGGCGGCCAGGTAGTTGCGTTGCAGGTGCAGGGCCAGGACACCCATGTTCATGCGCGGATTGATTTCCACACAAGGATGCAGGCAGCAGGCTCCGCTTTCATCGCGGCACACCATCATGTCCACGCCGATGTATGCGGTGGGCAGCTGGGCATAGGGAGGAAGAATCTCCTCCTCCAGCATGTGGCGGACAGCCTTCAGCAAGTGGGGTGGGAGGTAGCGGAGGAGTTCGCACTCAATCTCTGTAGTGTCCAACAGCCGGTTGCCGGTATAGGCCCCGCTCTGGTTGGTGCTGAACCAGGAGTAGCCCTCAAAGGAAGCCCGTCCGTTCTCTACCCGAAACTCCATGGCAAAGTCCCACACCTTATTATATATAGGAGAGGCCGCCACCGCTCCTTGCTCGGCCAGCACACGCCGGCACCATCCGGCGATGGAGTCGTTGAATCCCTTTCTGCACCAGTTCAGCCCCTTCCCGCTGCTGGACCAAGGCTCCTTCAGCAGACAACAGTCGTGCTCCTGCACGTAGGCACGACACTCCTCCAGGGTGTAGAGGTTGGCCGACGCTCCGCAGCATCCCTCCTGTTGCGTCAGCCTGGCCAAAGCCTGTGCCACCCATGTACGGGAATTTCGTGAGCGGTAGTGCTCCAGCTCCTCGGCCGTCGGCAGCAGTCCGGCCGCTACGCCTGCTTCGGCCAGCCTTGCTGTCAAAGCCTTGTTCCATCCCCACGGAGAGAGCTCCAGAGTGGCATGTTCGGCCACCTCGGGCAGTGTCATCACCTCCACATCCATGCCGAACTGTCGCTTTATTTCCTTCAGGAAACGGAGGTTATAGGCCGAAGGGGCCAGAACACGGCTGCCCGGCGTGGCATACCAGACGGGTAGCAGGGCCAGTTCTTCGGCCATCTGCCTGACGCGTGCCGGAGCGATGTAGTTGGGGCGGTGATTGGCCAGGGCCATGTCGGTATCCGGGTTGAAAAGGTATAGTTTCATGCTGTTTTTGTCTCTGACTATAAAGTTGCGCTGCAAATATAGGGGATAAATGCCGAACTATCACAATATTTTGCAAACTCTACTTTGCAATTCTATAAAAAACTTCTATCTTTGTCGCGCTAAAACAGATAATAGAAGCATGGAAGCATTTTACCGCACACACGCCTATCTTGTAGAGCATACCAATGCTCCCGTCCGCCGTGACCTCATGGACGAGATAGATTGGAATGACCGCCTTATCGGCATCAAGGGCACCCGCGGTGTGGGAAAGACCACTTTCCTGTTGCAATATGCCAAGGAGAAGTTCGGGACCGACCGCTCCTGCCTCTTCATCAACATGAACAACTTCTATTTCTCCGGACATACGATTGTCGACTTTGCCGATGAGTTCCAGCGTCATGGCGGCAAGGTGTTGCTGATAGACCAGGTGTTCAAGCATCCCGGATGGAGCAAGGAACTGCGCACGTGCTATGACCGTTTTCCCAATCTGAAAATCGTCTTCACCGGCTCCTCGGTGATGCGCCTGAAGGAGGAAAACCATGAACTGCGCAACATCGTGAAGAGCTACAACCTCCGTGGATTCTCCTTCCGTGAATACCTCAACCTGCAGGCCAACATGAACTTCCGGGCCTACACCCTGAATGACATCCTGGAAAACCACGAAGTGATAGCCAAGAGCGTCCTTGCCAAGATACACCCCCTGGACTATCTGCAGGACTACATGCACCACGGCTTCTACCCCTTCTTCCTGGAAAAACGGAACTTCTCGGAAAACCTCCTGAAGACCATGAACATGATGGTGGAGGTGGACATCCTGCTCATCAAGCAGATAGAGCTGAAGTATCTCTCCAAAATCAAGAAACTGCTCTACCTCCTGGCTGTGGAAGGCCCCAAGGCTCCCAACGTCAGCCAGCTGGCCAACGATATAGAGACCTCGCGGGCAACGGTGATGAACTATATCAAGTATCTGGCCGATGCACGGCTCATCAACATGGTCTATCCCATCGGTGAGGAATTCCCCAAGAAACCCGGAAAAATCATGATGCACAACTCCAACCTGATGTACCCCATATATCCCGTGAAGGTGGAGGAGCAGGATGTGCTGGAGACCTTCTTCGTCAACTCCCTGTGGAAGGACCACAAGGTGAACAAGGGAGACAAGAACAGCTCGTTCCTGGTGGACGGGACCATGCCCTTCAAGGTGTGCAGCGAAGGCATGAAGGTGAAGAACAATCCCGAGATTATCTACGCCCTGCACAAGGCCGAGATAGGCCGGGGCAATCAAATCCCCCTGTGGTTGTTCGGCTTCTTATACTAACGAAAGAGATTCTTTTTATTAATAATTAATTTAGTTATGGCTAAACAGAAAAAATTCATTACTTGTGATGGTAACCAGGCCGCTGCACATATCTCGTATATGTTCTCAGAAGTGGCTGCCATTTACCCCATCACTCCGTCATCTACGATGGCTGAATACGTAGATGAGTGGGCTGCCCAAGGCCGCAAGAACATCTTCGGCGAGACAGTTCTGGTACAGGAAATGCAATCAGAAGGCGGTGCTGCAGGCGCGGTACACGGTTCACTCCAGGCCGGTGCATTGACCACCACCTATACCGCTTCTCAGGGTTTGCTGCTGATGATTCCCAACATGTACAAGATTGCCGGTGAGTTCTTGCCCTCCGTATTCCACGTATCTGCCCGTACATTGGCTTCTCACGCCCTCTGTATCTTCGGCGACCATCAGGATGTGATGTCTTGTCGTCAGACAGGCTTCGCCATGCTGGCCGAAGGTTCCGTACAGGAAGTGATGGACCTGGCCGGTGTAGCCCACCTGGCCACCATCAAGAGCCGCGTGCCCTTCCTGAACTTCTTCGACGGCTTCCGCACCTCTCACGAAATCCAGAAGATTGAAATGCTGGAGAACGAAGACCTCGCTCCGCTCATTGACCAGCAGGCTCTTGCCGAGTTCCGCAGCCGTGCACTGACTCCCGAAAAGCCCGTTGCACGCGGTATGGCCGAGAACCCCGATACCTTCTTCGCTCACCGTGAGTCTTGCAACACTTACTACGACAACGTACCCGCCATCGTAGAAGAGTACATGGACAAGATTTCCGAAATCACCGGCCGCAAGTACGGCCTCTTCAACTACTATGGTGCCGAGGATGCCGACCGTGTCATCATCCTGATGGGTTCGGCTACAGAAGCTGCCCGCGAAGCCATCGACTACCTGACAGCACAAGGCGAAAAGGTGGGTATGGTCAGCGTACACCTCTATCGTCCCTTCTCAGCCAAGCACTTCCTCGCTGCCGTGCCCAAGACGGCCAAGCGCATTGCCGTGCTGGACAGAACGAAGGAACCCGGTGCCAACGGCGAACCCCTCTACCTGGATGTCAAGGAGTGCTTCTATGGCCAGGCCGACGCCCCCGTTATCGTAGGCGGCCGCTATGGACTGGGCTCTAACGATACTACTCCCGCACAGATTCTTTCCGTATACGAGAACCTCGCCATGAACGAGCCGAAGAACCACTTCACTATCGGCATCGTGGACGACGTGACCTTCACCTCACTGCCCCAGAAGGAAGAAATCGCCATGGGCGGCGAAGGCATGTTCCAGGCCAAGTTCTTCGGTCTTGGTGCCGACGGTACGGTGGGTGCCAACAAGAACTCCGTGAAGATTATCGGTGACAACACCAACAAGCACTGCCAGGCTTACTTCTCTTACGACTCCAAGAAGTCCGGCGGCTTCACCTGCTCTCACCTCCGCTTCGGTGACACCCCCATCCGTTCTACCTATCTGGTGACTACTCCCAACTTCGTTGCTTGCCACGTTCAGGCCTACCTGAAGATGTACGACGTGACACGCGGTCTGCAGAAGAACGGTACCTTCCTGCTGAACACCATCTGGGAAGGCGACGAACTGGCTGCCAACCTGCCCAACAACGTGAAGAAGTACTTCGCCGAGAACAACATCACCGTTTACTATATCAACGCTACCAAGATTGCTCAGGAAATCGGTTTGGGTAACCGTACCAACACCATCCTCCAGAGTGCATTCTTCCGCATCACCGAAGTGATCCCTGTTGACTTGGCCATCGAGCAGATGAAGAAGTTCATCGTGAAATCCTATGGCAAGAAGGGTGAAGACGTGGTGAACAAGAACTACGCTGCCGTAGACCGTGGCGGCGAGTACAAGCAACTCCCCGTAGACGCTGCATGGGCCAACCTGCCGGCCGACGAGAAGGCTGCCAACGATGATCCCGCATTCATCAACGAAGTGGTTCGCCCCATCAATGCCCAGAACGGTGACCTCCTCCCCGTATCTGCATTCAAGGGTATCGAAGACGGTACTTGGCCTCAGGGCACTGCCGCTTATGAGAAGCGCGGTGTTGCCGCTTTCGTTCCCACATGGACAGCAGAAAACTGTATCCAGTGTAACAAGTGTGCCTTCGTTTGTCCTCACGCTTGCATCCGCCCCTTCGTTATGGACGAGGCCGAAGCTGCCGGCCTGAATGCCGCTACGCTCGACATGAAGGCTCCTGCCGCTCTGAAGGGCATG
>JAFURM010000040.1 GCA_017471925.1 Bacteroides sp. | reverse complement strand
TTATAGGCATCGATGATCAGCGTGTTGTCGGCCGTCTGCTTCAGCTGCGAGCGGTTGTTGCGCGGCGTGTAGTCGCTCAGCGCATGATTGATGCTGTGAGGGTCCACTTCGAAGAAGCGTCCGATGGTGATGGCGGCCAGGACATTGGTCAGGTTGTATTCTCCGATGAGCTGCGTCCTCACCTCATGGCGTTCGCCGCTCGTTCCCTGCTTCCACTCCAAGACTAGGTAGGGGGAGTTGTCGATGGCCCGGCCGCTGACGTAGAGGCTGTCTCCTGCGCCATAGGAGCGTTGTTCAATGCCGTCGGCCATCTTGGGCAGGTAGGGGTTGTCCTGATGCAGGAAGATGATGCTGCCGGGGCGGTTGCGCAGGAAGTCGAACAGCTCCCCTTTGGTCTGGATGACCCCTTCCAACGAGCCGAATCCCTGCAGGTGGGCCTTGCCCACGTTGGTGATGATGCCATAGTCCGGCTCGGCAATCTCCACCAGTTCGCGGATGTCGCCCGGATGGCTGGCCCCCATCTCGATGATGGCCAGCTCGTGCTCACGGCGCAGGCGCAGCAGCGTGAGCGGCACGCCGATGTGGTTGTTCAGGTTGCCCTCGGTGTAGAGCACGTTCCATTTCTGAGAAAGCACGGTGGCCAATAGCTCCTTGGTCGTCGTCTTGCCGTTGGTGCCCGTGATGCCGATGATGCGTGTGCCTAACTGGCGGCGATGGTGATGGGCCAGCTGTTGCAACGCCTTCAGGCAGTTCTCCACCGGCAGGTATCGGCCGTCTCCCTGAGGGATATACCCGGCTTCGTCCACCACGGCATAGCGGCATCCGCTTTCCAATGCCTTGGCGGCAAAGGCATTGCCGTTGAAGGTCTCTCCTTTCAGGGCGATGAATAAGGAACCCGGGGGGCAGTTGCGGCTGTCTGTCGTCACGCCGTTGCATTCACCGAAGGCCCGATAAAGGGCTGTGATATCAGTTGTTTTCTCTTCCATGGAGGTGTAGCTTGCTATAAAACTTCGCGGCAAAGATACAATTTTTTCCTCTTTCTGCATCTGTGACGGCTTTTTTGTTTACATTTGCAGGACGTATAGCGAAAAGTCCAGTCCAATGAAACAACATACACCTCTCTATATTAATGTGAACGGTCGCCTGATGGACCTCTCCGTTCCGCGTGTGATGGGCATCCTGAATGCCACTCCGGACTCCTTCTATGCCGGTTGCCGCACCCTTGACGAAGGCGGAATGGCCCGAAGGGTGGAGCAGATTGTGCAGGAGGGCGGGGACATCATTGACGTGGGAGCCTATTCCTCGCGCCCCGGTGCCGATGACGTCTCTCCGGCCGAAGAGATGCAACGCCTGCGGACAGCCCTGACGGTGGTGCGGCGTGTGAAGGCAGATGCCGTGGTGTCGGTCGACACGTTCCGTGCCGATGTGGCCCGCATGTGTGTGGAGGAGTATGGCGTGGCCATCATCAACGACATCTCGGGAGGCGAACTGGACGGACAGATGTTTGCCACGGTAGCCGACCTGCACGTGCCCTACATCCTGATGCACATGCAGGGGACTCCCCAGGACATGCAGTTCAATCCCTGCTATGAACAGCTGCAGAAAGAGGTCTTCCTCTACTTCGCCCGAAAGGTGCAGGAACTGCGCGACAGGGGAGTGAAAGACATTATCCTGGACCCCGGCTTCGGCTTCGGCAAGACCCTGGAACACAATTACGCCCTGCTGGCCCGCCTGGAGGACTTCCGGATGTTTGAGCTGCCCCTGCTGGTGGGAGTGTCGCGCAAGTCCATGATATACCGTCTGTTGGACACCACCCCCGAAGAGGCCCTGAACGGAACCACGGTCCTGCATGCCATCAGTCTGATGAAGGGTGCCCACATCCTCCGCGTGCATGATGTGCGTCAGGCCGTTGAGGCCGTAAAGATAAAGCAGAAGATGGATTCGGCCGAAGAACTATTGTTTACTAACCTCTAAAATCTCCATATCGTGTTTTTTGAATTTGGCATAAAAGATTTCCTGGACATCCTGCTGGTGGCATTCCTGCTCTATTACACCTACAAGCTGATGAAAGCCTCCGGTTCCATCAATGTGTTTACCGGCATATTGGTCTTCATCCTGATATGGTTAGTGGTCTCTCAGGTGCTGGAAATGAAACTGCTCGGATCCATTTTCGACAAACTGGTCAGCGTGGGTGTGCTGGCCCTTATCGTGCTGTTTCAGGAGGAAATCCGCCGCTTCCTGCTGACGCTGGGCTCCCATCAGCATGCCAATACCCTGGCCCGCTTTTTGCGTGGCGGCAAGAAGAACAAACTGCAGCACGACGACCTGATGCCCGTGGTCATGGCCTGCATCAGCATGGGCAAGCAGAAGGTGGGGGCGTTGATTGTGGTGGAGCATGACATGCCGATGGACGATGTGGTGCGCACCGGCGAGCTGATAGACGCCAACATCAACCAGCGGCTGATAGAGAACATCTTCTTCAAGAACAGCCCTTTGCACGACGGAGCCATGATCATCAGCAAGAAACGCATCAAGGCGGCCGGCTGCATCCTGCCCGTCTCCCACAACCTGGACATCCCGAAGGAACTGGGTCTGCGCCACCGGGCGGCGATGGGCATTTCCCAGGTGTCGGATGCCCACGCCATCATTGTCTCCGAGGAGACCGGAGCCATCTCCGTGGCCTACAAAGGACAGTTCCACCTCCGCCTTAGTGCCGAGGAATTGGAGAGCCTGCTGGCCAAGGAACGCTGACGCTCGTCAGCTTCCCCGCTTGTCTTATTTTGTTAATTATGCATTTTTCTCCTTAATATTTTGTAGTAGACCATATTATTGCTATCTTTGCAGGCGAATTGGATGAATAGTGGAGGGGCGATGAAGCTCCTCTTTTTGTATTCTTAAGTTTGAATGTCTTTATGATAGAAAAAGAAAACGTTTGCCGGATTGTGGAAGAGTGGTTAGAGGGAAAGGACTATTTCCTGGTGGAGGTGACTGTCGCTCCCGATAACCGGATTGTGGTAGAGATAGACTGCAAGGAAGGAGTGTGGATTGAAGACTGTGTGGAACTGAGCCGCTATATCGACTCCTGCCTGGACCGCGAAAAGGAAGATTATGAACTGGAGGTGGGCTCGGCCGGCATCGGACAACCCTTCAAGGTGTTGCAGCAATACAAGAACCATGTGGGCATGGAGGTGGAAGTGCTGACCAAGGACGGACGCAAGCTGAGCGGCGTGCTGAAGGAGGTGGGAGACGAAGGCTTCCGGCTCACTGTCCAGAAGAAGATAAAGGAAGAAGGAGCCAAGCGCCCCAAGTGGGTGGACGAAGATCTGGACTTTACATACGAAGAGATAAAATATACCAAATACTTAATCAGTTTTAAATAAGAAAAGATATGGCCAAGAAAGCAGAGACTGTCAGCCTGATAGACACCTTCTCGGAGTTTAAAGAATTGAAGAACATTGACCGCACCACCATGGTGAGCGTGCTGGAAGAGTCGTTCCGCAGCGTGATTGCGAAGATGTTCGGTACCGATGAGAATTATGACGTGATTGTGAACCCCGACAAGGGTGACTTTGAGATATGGCGTAACCGTGAAGTGGTGGCCGATGAGGATTTGGAAGATGCCAACCTGCAGATTTCCCTGAGCGAAGCACAGAAAATCGACGCTTCCTACGAGGTGGGCGAAGAGGTGACCGATGAGGTGAACTTTGCCAAGTTCGGCCGTCGCGCCATCCTGAACCTGCGTCAGACGTTGGCCAGCAAGATTCTGGAACTGGAAAAGGACAGCCTTTACAACAAGTATGTAGACAAGGTGGGCACCGTAATCAGTGCCGAGGTCTACCAGATATGGAAGAGGGAGATGCTGCTGATGGACGACGAGGGCAACGAACTGCTCCTGCCGAAGAACGAGCAGATTCCGACGGATTATTATCGCAAGGGCGAGACGGCACGTGCCGTAGTGGCCCGCGTGGACAACAAGAACAACAATCCGAAGATTATCCTGAGCCGCACGTCGCCCGTCTTCCTGCAACGCCTGTTCGAGATGGAAGTGCCCGAAATCAATGACGGACTCATCACCATCCGCAAGATTGCCCGCATCCCGGGCGAGCGTGCCAAGATTGCCGTGGAGAGCTATGACGACCGCATCGACCCCGTAGGAGCCTGCGTGGGCGTGAAGGGCAGCCGCATTCATGGCATCGTGCGCGAGCTGCGCAATGAGAACATCGACGTCATCAACTATACGTCCAACACCCAGCTCTTCATCCAGCGTGCCCTGAGTCCCGCCAAAATCTCCTCTATCCGCCTGAACGAGGAAGAGCGCAAGGCCGAGGTGTTCCTGAAGCCCGAAGAGGTCTCCTTGGCCATCGGTAAGGGCGGACTGAACATCAAACTGGCCAGCATGCTGACCGAATATACCATCGACGTGTTCCGCGAACTGGACGAAAGCACGCAGGACGAGGATATCTATCTGGATGAGTTCCGTGACGAAATCGACGATTGGGTGATTGATGCCATCAAGGCCATCGGCATCGATACCGCCAAGTCTGTACTGAATGCTCCCCGTGAAATGTTGATAGAGAAGACCGACCTGGAGGAAGAGACCGTAGACGAGGTGCTGCGCATTTTGAGACAAGAGTTTGAAGAAGAATAAAAAACGGATCATGACGATAAGGTTAAATAAAGTAACAAGAGATTTGAATGTGGGAATCACGACTGCCGTTGAGTTCCTGCAAAAGAAAGGGTTTACCGTGGAGGCAAACCCTAATACAAAGATTACGGACGAACAGTTTGAACTGCTGAAGAAAGAGTTCAGTAATGATAAAGACCTCAAACAGAAATCAGAACGCTTCAGTCAGGAACGACAGAACCTGGCACGTAAGGCCACGGCAGGCGTGGATGGATACAAGCCTGCGACTGACGCCTCCAAAGTGGAAGAGATAAAGACCGTGATACCTGAAGAGGCACGGCCGAAGTTCAAGCCTGTAGGAAAGATAGACCTGGACAACCTGAACCGCAGACCGGCTGTCGTGGAGAAAAGTGCGGGAAAGCCATCGGTTGCTACTCCGGCCCCCAAGCAGGAGACTCCTGCACAGCCCGCAGCAACCGTGGAGGTGAAGGAAGAGGTGAAGCCTGAAGTCAAAGTGGAGGTGGAGACTCCCAAGGTTGAGGAGAAGCCCGTAGCTCCGGCCGAAACTCCGGAAGCAGTCCGGCCGAAGACCGTGGAACCTGCAGCCAAGACGGTGCAGGAAGAGCCGGTCGTGTCCCAACCGGCCCCCGCTCAGCAACCGGCAGAGGCATCACAGCCCGCCAAAGAACAACCTGCCAAGGAACAACCCGCAGAGACTCCTGCAGGAGAGGAACCCAAGAAGGAAGAGGAAGTGTTCAAGCTTCGCAAACCCGAGTTCGTCTCCAAAATCAACGTTATCGGTCAGATAGACCTGGCTGCCCTGAACCAATCCACACGTCCCAAGAAGAAGTCCAAAGAGGAGAAGAAGCGTGAGCGTGAGGAGAAGGAAAAACAGCGTCAGGACCAGCGTAAGCAGATGAAGGAAGCCATCATCAAGGAGATACGCCGCGAAGACAGCAAGAAGGAGGGCAAGGAAAACGCTGAAAACGGCAAGAAGAAACGTAACCGCATCAATAAGGAGAAGGTGGACATCAACAATGCCTCCAACTTCCAGAAAGGCGGAAACGAGCGTCCCAAGAGCAACAAGGAACAGCAGGGTAGCGGCAAGAAGAACAAGGACCGCTTCAAGAAGGTCCCTGTGAAGCAGGAAGTGAGCGAGGAAGACGTGGCCAAGCAGGTAAAGGAAACCCTGGCCCGACTCACCTCCAAAGGCAAGAACAAGGGAGCCAAGTATCGCAAGGAGAAGCGCGAACAGGCTGCCGACCGCATGAATGAACTGGCCAGCCAGGAACTGGCCGACAGCAAGATATTGAAGCTGACGGAGTTCGTGACGGCCAATGAACTGGCCAACATGATGGACATCAGCGTCACCCAGGTCATCTCCACCTGTATGAGCGTCGGCCTCATGGTCTCCATCAACCAGCGACTGGACGCAGAGACCATCAACCTCGTGGCCGAAGAGTTCGGATTCAAGACAGAGTACGTCAGCGCGGAAGTGGCACAGGCCATAGAGGAAGAACAAGACCGTGAGGAAGACCTGCAACCCCGAGCACCCATCGTGACGGTGATGGGACACGTGGACCACGGAAAGACATCACTGCTGGACTATATCCGAAAGGCCAACGTCATTGCCGGAGAGGCCGGAGGCATCACGCAGCATATCGGTGCCTATCACGTGACCCTGGAGGACGGAAGGAAAATCACCTTCTTGGACACCCCCGGACACGAAGCCTTTACGGCCATGAGAGCACGTGGAGCCAAGGTGACCGACATCGCCATCATCATCGTGGCGGCTGACGACAACGTGATGCCCCAGACCAAAGAGGCCATCAATCATGCCATGGCAGCAGGCGTGCCCATCGTCTTTGCCATCAACCAGATAGACAAGCCGGCTGCAAACCCCGACAAAATCAAGGAGGAACTGGCAGCCATGAACTTCCTGGTGGAAGACTGGGGAGGAAAATACCAAAGCCAGGACATCTCGGCCAAGAAGGGACTGGGCGTGGAAGAGCTGATGGAGAAAGTGCTTCTGGAAGCCGAAATGCTGGAACTGAAAGCCAATCCCGACAGAAAGGCCACAGGCTCCATCATCGAGTCATCACTGGACAAGGGACGTGGATATGTGGCCACGGTGCTGGTGTCCAACGGTACACTGAAGGTGGGCGACATCGTGCTGGCCGGTACCCACTATGGCAGGGTGAAGGCCATGTTCAACGAGCGTAACCAGCGCATCCAGCAGGCTGCACCGGCCGAACCGGCCCTGATTCTGGGACTGAACGGAGCACCTGCGGCGGGAGACACCTTCCACGTGATAGAGACCGATCAGGAGGCACGCGAGATAGCCAACAAGCGCGAACAGCTGCAACGCGAGCAGGGCTTGCGTACGCAGAAGATGCTCACCTTGGACGAAGTGGGCCGTCGTCTGGCCCTGGGCGACTTCCACGAACTGAACGTCATCGTGAAGGGCGACGTGGACGGTTCCGTAGAGGCCCTGAGCGACTCACTGATCAAACTCTCCACCGAACAGATACAGGTGAACGTCATCCACAAGGGTGTCGGACAAATCTCCGAATCGGATGTCACCCTGGCGGCAGCTTCGGATGCCATCATCGTGGGCTTCCAGGTGAGACCCTCTGGCGCAGCGGCCAAGATGGCCGAACAGGAGGGTGTGGACATCAGAAAGTACTCCGTCATCTACGATGCCATAGAAGAGGTGAAGGCTGCCATGGAAGGCATGCTGGCACCCACGCTGAAGGAACAGGTAACGGCCACGATAGAGGTACGTGAAGTGTTCAACATCAGCAAGGTGGGACTCGTGGCCGGAGCCATGGTGAAGACCGGTAAGGTGAAACGCAGCGACAAGGCACGCCTGATTCGTGACGGCATCGTCATCTTCACCGGCAGCATCAACGCCCTGAAGCGTTTCAAGGACGACGTGAAGGAGGTGGGTACCAACTTCGAGTGCGGTATCAGCCTGACGGCCTGCAACGACATCAAGGTGAACGACATCATAGAGACTTTTGAAGAGATAGAAGTGAAGCAGACCCTCTGATGACAACACTGGACATCATCATCATCGCTTTCCCCGTGTTGGGAGCCCTCATCGGGCTCTCCAAGGGGTTGCTGAAGCAATTGGCTTCGCTGCTGGGACTCGTTGTAGGACTCTTGGTGGCCAAGATGCTCTACATGCAGCTGGCGGAGAAAATCCTTCCGCTGCTGGGCGATGGTCATATGACGGCCGCCCAGATTCTGGCCTTTGCGGCCATCTGGATAGCCGTGCCGATACTCTTCGCCCTGCTGGCCTCCTTGCTTACCAAAGCCCTGGAAATCATTTCCCTGGGATGGCTCAACCGTCTGTTTGGAGCCGCGTTGGGAGCCGTGAAATATGGCCTTCTGGCCTGCATCCTCATCGGCCTTCTGGAATTTATTGATGCGGACAACACCCTGGTGGAGCAAACAACCAAGCAACAGTCCGTGTTATACTATCCCATGAACCACCTGAGCGGCA
Source organism: Bacteroides sp. (assembly GCA_017471925.1). Classification (GTDB taxonomy): domain Bacteria; phylum Bacteroidota; class Bacteroidia; order Bacteroidales; family Bacteroidaceae; genus Bacteroides. Next base: position 59,818 of record JAFURM010000040.1, on the reverse strand, counting down.
TGATATTGCCCGTTGCCGAGGAAGTCAGCAAACAAATCATGAACTGAAGAAAGTCGAACATGCAAGAAGAGAACAATAACCGGTACGTCAGAAAGCTGACGCAGGAGAAGTATAAGTATGGCTTCGTCACTGACGTACACACCGAAATCATAGAAAAGGGGCTCAACGAAGAGATCATCAGGCTCATATCCGCCAAGAAGGAGGAGCCGGAGTGGCTGCTGGAGTTCCGCCTGAAAGCCTACCGCCATTGGCTCACCTGCGAAATGCCGACCTGGGCCCACCTGGACATCCCCGAAATAGACTATCAGGACATCTCCTACTATGCCGACCCCTTAGCCAAGAAAAAGAACGCCCCCAAGAGCCTGGACGAAGTGGACCCACAACTGCTGGGCACCTTCAACCGCCTGGGCATCCCCCTGGAAGAGCAGATGGCTCTGAGCGGAATGGCCGTGGATGCCGTGATGGACTCCGTCTCCGTGAAGACCACCTTCAAGGAAAATCTCATGGAGAAGGGCATCATCTTCTGCTCCATCAGCGAGGCCGTGCGTGAACATCCCGACCTGGTGAAGCAGTATCTGGGTTCCGTGGTGCCCTATAGGGACAACTACTTTGCCGCGCTCAATTCGGCAGTCTTCAGCGACGGCTCCTTCGTCTACATTCCCAAGGGCGTACGCTGTCCCATGGAACTCTCCACCTATTTCCGCATCAATGCGGCAGGAACCGGCCAGTTCGAGCGCACCCTTATCGTGGCCGACGACGATTCCTACGTCTCCTATTTGGAGGGCTGTACCGCTCCCATGCGCGACGAGAACCAGCTCCATGCCGCCATTGTGGAAATCGTGGTCCATGACAGAGCCGAGGTGAAGTACAGCACCGTGCAGAACTGGTATCCCGGCGATGCCGAAGGACGGGGAGGCGTGTATAATTTCGTGACCAAGCGCGGACACCTCAAAGGGGCAGACAGCAAGCTCTCCTGGACACAGGTGGAGACAGGCAGTGCCATCACCTGGAAATATCCCTCGTGCATCCTCTCGGGCGACAACTCCACGGCAGAGTTCTACAGCGTGGCCGTGACCAACAATCACCAGCAGGCCGATACCGGTACCAAGATGATACACCTGGGACGCAACACCCGCAGCACCATCGTGAGCAAAGGCATATCGGCCGGACAGAGTCAGAATGCCTATCGCGGCCTCGTGAAAGTGTCACGCAAGGCCGACAATGCACGCAACTACAGCCAGTGTGACTCCCTGCTGCTGGGCGACACCTGTGGCGCACACACCTTCCCCTACATGGACATACACAACCCCACTGCAGTGGTGGAACACGAAGCCACCACCAGTAAAATCAGTGAGGACCAGATATTCTACTGCAACCAGCGGGGCATCTCCACCGAAGACGCCATAGGGCTCATCGTCAACGGATATGCCAAGGAAGTGTTGAACAAACTCCCCATGGAGTTTGCCGTTGAGGCACAGAAACTGCTGGCCATCTCGCTGGAAGGAAGCGTGGGCTGACGTGCCGGTGATGGTGTGGAGAAAACAATGAAGAACGAATAATGAACAATGAAAAGTGAAGAACGGATGGTCATACTTTTCTTCACCTTCCTTAAATAGAGCAAGAAATGTTAGAAATCAAAGACCTTCATGCCACCATAGGCGGCAAAGAAATACTGAAAGGCATAGACCTCACCGTGCGTGACGGTGAAGTACATGCCCTGATGGGACAGAACGGAGCGGGCAAAAGCACGCTCAGCAACATCCTTGTGGGTCATCCTGCCTATCAGGTGACCAAGGGAACCGTCACCTTCAACGGCAAGGACCTCCTGGCCATGAGCCCCGAAGAACGTGCCCACGAAGGCATCTTCCTCTCTTTCCAGACTCCCGTGGAGATACCCGGAGTCTCCATGGTCAACTTTATGCGGGCGGCCGTCAATGAACAGCGCAAATACCGTCATCTGCCGGCACTATCGGCCTCGGAATTCCTCAAACTCATGCGCGAGAAACGGGCCATCGTGGAACTGGACAGCAAGTTGGCCAACCGCAGTGTGAACGAAGGCTTCAGCGGCGGCGAAAAGAAACGCAACGAGATTTTCCAGATGGCCATGCTCGAACCCACCTTCACCATCTTAGACGAGACAGACTCAGGACTGGACGTGGACGCCTTGCGCATCGTGGCCGAAGGATTCAACAAACTGCGCACCCCGCAGACCAGTGCCATTGTCATCACCCACTATCAGCGCCTGCTGGACTACCTGAAGCCCGACGTTGTCCATGTTCTCCTGAACGGACGCATTGTCAAGACCGGTGGTCCCGAACTGGCCCAAGAGATAGAAGCCCGAGGATTCGACTGGATTAAGCAAGAGATGAACCAAGCAAATGCCTGACCGTCATGAAACCGGAGCAACAATACATTGACCTCTTCACACAGTGTGAAGCCATGATATGCCGGCACAGTGCCGCCGTGCTCAATGCACCCCGTGCACAGGCATTCGCCGACTTCCAACGCATAGGCTTCCCCACGCGAAAGGACGAAAGGTATAAGTATACCGACGTCTCCCGCTGTTTCGAACCCGACTATGGCCTGAACCTCAACCGTCTGGACATACCGGTCAATCCCTATGAAGTCTTCAAGTGTGACGTTCCCAACATGAGCACCCAGCTCTGCTTCATGGTGAACGATGCTTTCCATAAGGAGAAGCTCGCATTGCCCGAAGGCGTCCTGCTCTGCAGCCTGAAGGAAGCGGCAGAGACCCGTCCCGAGCTTGTGGAAAAATATTATGGCCGCCTGGCCGACACCTCGACCGATGGCGTGACGGCCTTCAATACGGCCTTTGCACAGGATGGCGTGCTGCTCTATGTTCCCCGGAACGTCATTTTAGAGAAGCCCCTCCAGTTGATAAACATCCTGCGGGCCGATGTAGACTTCATGGTCAACCGTCGCCTGCTCATCATTCTGGAAGAGGGGGCACAGGCCCGTCTGCTGGTCTGCGACCATGCCATGGACGAAGTGAACTTCCTGGCCACTCAGGTCGTGGAGCTCTTTGTCGGCGAGCGGGCTGTCTTCGACCTCTATGAACTGGAGGAGACCCATGCCGCCACCGTGCGCATCAGCAATCTTTATGCCGAACAGGAGGCAGACAGCAACTTGCTGCTGAACGGCATGACGCTGACCAATGGTACCACCCGCAACATGACCCGCGTGACCCTGAAGGGCGAGCGGGCCGAACTGAACCTTTGCGGCATGGCCACCTTGGACAAGCATCAGCATGCGGACAATCATACGCTCATTGACCATGCAGCCCCCCGATGCCATAGCAATGAACTTTACAAGTATGTCCTGGACGGAGAGGCCACCGGTGCCTTTGCCGGACTGGTGCTCGTGCGCCCCGGAGCACAACACACCGACTCCCGACAGACCAACCGCAACCTCTGTGCCACTCCCGATGCCCGCATGTACACGCAACCCCAGTTGGAAATCTACGCCGACGACGTGAAGTGCAGCCACGGAGCCACCGTGGGACAGTTAGACGAATCGGCCCTTTTCTATATGCGCCAGCGGGGCATTCCCGAGCGTGAGGCCCGCCTGCTGCTGATGTTCGCCTTTGTCAACGAGGTGGTGGACTGCATCCGTCTCGATGCCTTGAAAGACCGTCTGCACCTGTTGGTGGAGAAGCGTTTCCGTGGCGGGCTGAACAACAAGTGCAGCGGCTGTGCCATGTGTAAATGATGGAATGGATGGAGGACGTAAGTGAAAGTGAAGCATGAAGCATATGTATGATATAGAACAGATTCGCAAGGATTTTCCCATCCTTGAACGCCAGGTGTATGGCAAACCGCTCGTCTACTTAGACAATGGTGCCACCACGCAGAAGCCGCGTCAGGTGGTGGATGCGATGAGCGAGGAATACTATTCGGTGAATGCCAACGTGCATCGCGGTGTGCACTTCCTCTCCCAGCAGGCCACGGAACTGCACGAGGCAAGCCGTGAGACCGTGCGCCGCTTCATCCATGCACGCAGCACGAATGAAATCGTCTTTACGCGCGGCACCACGGAGAGCATCAACCTCCTGGCCAGCAGCTTTGGCGAAGCCTTCATGAAGGAGGGCGACGAAGTGATTCTTTCCGTCATGGAGCATCACAGCAACATCGTCCCCTGGCAGTTGCTGGCCTCCAGGCGTGGCATCGTCATCCGTGTGATTCCCATGAACGACCGTGGCGAGCTGCTGATAGACGAATACCGGAAACTCTTCTCGGAACGGACCAAGATGGTCAGCGTGGCCCATGTGAGCAATGTGCTGGGCACGGTCAATCCCGTGAAGGAACTGATAGCCTATGCCCATTCGCAAGGTGTGCCCGTGTTGGTGGATGGTGCGCAGAGCATTCCCCACATGCCGGTGGACGTGCAGCAGCTGGATGCCGACTTCTATGTCTTCTCCGGCCACAAGGTCTATGGCCCTACGGGCGTAGGCGTACTCTATGGCAAGGAGGAGTGGCTGGACCGTCTGCCGCCCTATCAGGGAGGTGGCGAGATGATTCAGTCGGTGTCGTTCCAGAAGACCACCTTCAACGAACTGCCCTTCAAGTTCGAGGCGGGTACGCCCGACTACATAGGCACCACCGGCCTGGCTCGTGCACTGGACTACGTGTCGTCACTTGGCATGGATCAGATTGCCGCCTATGAGCAGGAACTGACGGCCTATGCCACCCGTCGCCTGATGGAGGTGTCCGGTATGCGTATCTTGGGCACGGCAGATGCTAAGGGCAGCGTCATCTCTTTCCTGGTGGGCAACATCCACCACTTCGACATGGGCACCCTGCTGGACCGTCTGGGCATTGCCGTGCGCACGGGGCATCATTGTGCGCAACCTCTGATGCAACGTCTGGGCGTGGAGGGCACTGTGCGTGCTTCTTTCGGGCTCTACAACACGAAGGAGGAGATAGACCTCCTTGTGGCCGGCGTGGAGCGGGTGAGCCGGATGTTCTGATTGATACTCTTCTTGGTTACTGAAGCTTTTAGGCACGGATGACGCGGATTAATGCTTCACGCTTCAACCGTGTGAGGCGTCTCAATGCTTCATTCTTCTTACTTCTGTCGCTGTCAGGGTGAGGAGGAGGATGAAGAGCAGGGCTATGGCACTGTAGGCGATGGCTTCGGTGACGTGCAGACTCTTGGGGTCGAAGTGCATCTCCACGGTGTGTTCGCCGGCAGGGATGCGCAGGGCGCGGAGGATGTAGTTGGCACGGGCCAAGGGGGCGGGGGTGCCGTCTATGGTGACGTGCCAGCCCTCAGGATAATAGATTTCGGAGAAGACGGCCACGGCATCGTGGTCGTTTTTCGTTTGATACTTTACGTAGTCGGGACGATACTCGGTCAGGCTGATGGTGGGAGCGGCCTGGGCAGAAGCGGACGGTGACGTGCTCTTGTCGAAGGGCTGTCCACCGTTGGTTTGCGCCTGCGCTTCGTCGTGTTGAGTCGGCTCTCCGTTCTTTGCCTGCACCTGCGCTTCGTTGTGTCGGTTTGTCTGTCCGTTTGCGGATGCTGACGGTGTGTCCAACATCGGTTGGAACTGCTTGTCGGCCACGGCCGTCAGGGCGGGATTTATGCGGTGGATGGCATCTATCTCCTGGTTGGCATTGTCCACGTATTCCACGTGCTCCACGAACCAGGCGTTGCCGAGGGCGTGGGGATTCTGCAGGGGGAAGGTGGAGGTGCCCTGTTCGCCGGTGGGGAAGATGAAGTAGCGCGTGTTCAGCATGTTCAGCACGCGGAACTTCGTGGCATCCACGCTGTCCATCTCTCCGCCCGTGCGGGCCACTTCACGGTAGAGGGCCTGCATCTCGGGCTGTATGTGATGTTCTATCATCTCCTGGTAGCGGCGCAGTTTGGCGGCATGATAGCCTCCTACGCTCTTGTGGTGATAGGCGGTGTTGTTCTCGTTGAAGGTGCTGGTGGCCAGGTTCAGCACACGATAGTCCGGGTCCTTGTCCTGCAGGATGGCCTCGTCGGTAGGCGTGATGCTGAAGGTGGTGGCCTGCGTGGAGCGTGGCACGAATTGCGAGTCGTTCAGGTAGCGTTTGTTCACCCCCCAGAGGTCTATGAGACAGAGCAGGGCGATGCCGCCCACGGTGAGCGACGTGCGCAGACGGCCCGACGCATGGAGCCACAGGAACAGGCAGCCCACGCCGATGATGATGAGGCTGCGCAGAGCGTCGCTGCTCACCATGTGTGCCCTCATCTCACCCAGGTTCTTCACGATGCCGGCCAGCTCCTGTGCCGGAATCATCTGTCCCGCCACGGCCTGTTGCAGCATGGCGTTCTCTTGCGTGGTCACGAACTCCTGTCCGAAGAGACCGGGCCACAGCCAGAGCAGCAGGGCCACGCCTGCCGTCACGGTTAGGCTGATGCCCAGTCCGCGCTTCTCCCTCTTCAGTATGCCGGGCTCTTCCAGTATGCGCTTCAGGGCCAGTATGGCCAGTAGCGGCAGGGTGAACTCGGCCACCACGAGGATGGAGGAGACGGCACGGAACTTGTTGTACATCGGCACGTAGTCAATGAAGAAATCGGTCAGCGGCATGAAGTTCTTGCCCCACGACAGGAGGATGCTGAGCAGGGTGGCGGCCACGAGTGCCCACTTCAGGGGACCCTTCACCACGAAGCATCCCAGCAGGGCCAGCATCAGCACGAAGGCACCCACGTAGACGGGACCGGCCGTCATGGGCTGACTGCCGAAGTATTGGGTGAAGGAGCCATAGAGCGGTGCATACATGGGGTTGGCCTTCTGCATGGCCGTCTCGCTCTGGTTCAGCGGGGTGGATGCGCCGCCCTTGTAGTCGGGCACCAGCAGGGTCCATGTCTCGTCTATGCCATAGCTCCACTGCGTGATGTAGTCACGGTCCAGGCCGCTGCTGGTCTGCTTGGCTGCCTCGCCCGTCTGCACCAGTTCACTCTTGCCGCGCATGGTGTGCTTGCTGTAGGTATAGGTGTGATAGAGGTTGGAGAGGTTGGCACATACACCGATAAGGGCTGCCACGGCAAGCACACCGCTGGCGCGCCAGAAGCGGGGCATGCGCTTCTCCCGCCAGGCCTGCACGCCATAGGCTATGACGAGTGCCAGGATGAGGAAGAGGAAGTAGTAGGTCATCTGCACGTGGTTGCTGCTGATTTGCAGGGCCACGAAAAGAGCCGCTACGGCACCTCCCCACAGGTATCGGCCCTTGTAGGCCAGCACGATGCCGGCTATCGTGGGCGGGATGTAGGCCAGGGTGATGAACTTCCAGATGTGTCCGGCCGATATGAGGATGAAGAAGTAGCTGGAGAACGCCCATGCCACGGCTCCCACGGCTGCCAGTCCGGCCCTTGCCCCCAAGACCCTCATCAGCAGGTAGAAGCCCAGGAGCATGATGAAGCTGAGGCGCACATAGTCGGGCAGCCACAGGTGCCATGCCTTCTGCACCCATTGCAGGGGGCGTGCCGAGTCATAGGAGGGGGCTATCTGATAGGTAGGCATGCCGCCGAAGATGGCGTTGGTCCATCGTGACCTCTCGCCCGTGGCCTCATGATATTGGCTCACCTCATGGCTGGCACCCACTCCGGCTGCGCTGTCGTGCTGGAAGAGGATGCGTCCCTCCGTGTCGGCGGGGAAGAAGTAGAGAAACGAGATGATCACGAAGGCCAGTATGGCCAGCAGGTCGGGCAAAGCTTTCTTTATCGTCATGGATATGCTCTTTTTTTAAGGGGTGTTAATGATTAATGGGGCAAAGGTAAATAAATCTGCAGGGAATTGCCAACTTACGTGAGCCATTTTCACTATCTTTGCACGAAATTGTAATTCAGTGACAAGATGACTATAGGCATTATCAGCGCGATGGACAGCGAGCACCGCCAGTTGGCAGAACGCTTGCACGAGAAGGTAGAGGTGGCCGAGGGCAACCTCAGGTATGTGGAAGGGAACCTGGGCGGCAGCCGTGTGGTGCTCACCCAGTGTGGCATAGGCAAGGTGAACGCCGCCATAGGCGCGTCCGAGCTGATTCGCCGCTATCATCCCGACTATCTGCTGAGCACCGGCGTGGCCGGCGGCATAGACGCTTCGCTGCAGGTGACGGATGTGGTGGTGAGCAGCTGCATCGTCTACCACGATGTGTGGTGTGGCGACGGCAACGCCTATGGCCAGGTGCAGGGACTTCCCCTCTACTATGAAGGTTGCAGCACATTGCTGGAGCAGGCCCTCGCGCTGAACGGACGCGCCGGCATGGAGAGCCGCGTGCAGGCCGGACTCATCTGCACGGGCGACCAGTTCATCAGTGACAAGACCCAGCTGGCTGCCATCAAGCAACGCTTTCCCGACGGGCTGGCGGTGGACATGGAGTCGGCGGCCATTGCCCAGACGTGCCATCTCTACGGCGTGCCCTTCATCAGTTTCCGCATCATCAGCGACACGCCGGGAGCCGAGGAGGATAACTTCAGGCAGTACCTTGACTTCTGGGGAACCGTGGCCGAACGCTCTTTCCACACCACCTGGCACTTCCTGGAAACCGTGGCCGGAGATACCCGTTTGTAACATCCAACATAAATACGTCATGAAGAAAATACCCAGTTTTACCATCGACCACATCCGCCTGCTGCGCGGCATCTACGTATCGCGCAAGGACGACGTGAACGGAGAAACCATCACCACCTTCGACATCCGCATGAAGGAACCCAACCGTGAACCGGCCCTCGGACAGGGCGCGCTCCACACCATTGAACACCTTGCGGCCACCTACCTGCGCAATGAGCCCCACTGGCAGGACCGCATCATCTATTGGGGACCTATGGGATGCCTCACCGGCAACTACCTGTTGATGAAGGGCGACCTTACGCCCGAGGAAATTCTGCCGCTGATGCAGGAGACCTTCCGCTTCATTGCCACCTATGAGGGCGACATTCCGGGCGCGGCCCCGAAGGACTGCGGAAACTACCTGCTGCAAGACCTTCCCATGGCCCGATGGGAAGCACGCAAGTACCTGGACGAAGTGTTGCTGCAGATGAAGCCCGAGAATATGGAGTATCCACGATAGGGATGCCTTCAAGACCTTTCCTGAGGGGTGCTGAAGGGGGATATTCGGGGCCGTTGGACGGGACATGTGTGGTCCGTGGACGAAACATGTGTGGACGACGGACGAGACATGTGTGGACGACGGACGAGACATGTGTGGTCCGCGCACCACTCATGTATGGACGAAATGCGAAAAAGGCAGGCTCTCGGAAGCCTGCCAGCAGGGAGGAAGAGCGATACCTCCCGACGTGTTGAATGATGCGTATATAACGCGAAAGCCATCGCGTTATATACGCATCTCTTATAGCCCGTAGGGGCATACAGAGAAGGCTCCTGTCGGGTGTAAGCGACGGGAGCCTTCCTTGCTGTATGTCGCCTGTAGCGGCTCAGACCGGTGTGTAGACTACGGCCAGTATCTGTGCGGCCTGTCCCTGATAGCCATGCACGTGGTGGGGGACGATGGAGTCATAGAAGATGCTGTCGCCCTCGTTCAGCAGGTAGGTGTGCTTGCCGTAGCTGATTTCCATGGTGCCCTTCATCACGTAGATGAACTCTTCGCCGTCGTGCGACGATAGCACGAAGTCGCTGTTGTCCGTGGGATTCACGTCAATGATGAACGGCTCCATGTGACGGTCGGCCTTCGCCTTGGAGAGCGAGTGATACTCCATGTGCTTGCGGCTCTGCAGGGCATTGTTGGAGAAGCTGATGGAGTCCGTCAGTTCCGCCTTGCGACAGATGGCCGGGCCCTTCTCGTCCTGGTCGTCGAGGAAGGTGCCTAAGCGCACGCCCAGCACGCGGGCAATCTTGATGAGCGGTGCCAGTGAGGGCAGGTCCACATTGTTCTCGATGCGTTCCACTTGCTCGATGGCAAGCCCGGAACGCTGCGCCAGTTCCTCCATGCTGATGGACTGGCTTTCGCGGAGCGACTTGATTTTTTCTCCTACAATCTTGCTTGTATCCATATCGTTGTCTCGTTTAGATGTTACGGCTGTTCGGCCTTCATTCGCAAAAATAGGATAAACTTTCGCAAGGTGCAATATATAGAGTGGAAAAAATATTCATCCTTACTCCTCGAAGCGTCCGCTCTCTTCGGCATTGCCGATGCCGCCACGACGCACGAAGGACTTCTTGCCCCACTTGAACATGTAGCGCAGGGACAGGGAGATATTTCTTCCGTTATAGTCATTCCCCGACTTCTGGTAGAAGCTGTCATAGGTGTAGCGGGTGCGACTGCTGCCGAAACTGTTGAACAGGTCTGCAAACGTAAGGCTGGCCGTCAGGTTCCACTTGGTGAAGATGTGCTGGAACTTCAGGCTGGTTATCGGCCGTGCCACCGTGCGGCTGTAGATTCCCTTTGTGGGCAGGACGTAGAGCATGTAGGCCCCCATGCTGCTGCTCTTGCCCAGCTTGAGGTCGTTGTGGAAATTCAGCATGGCATTGCTTCCGCTTATCTTGTCGTCACCGTAAGTCTCCTTGAACCAGTCGTAGCCGAGCTGTATCTTCATGTCCCACCACTTCACGGGGCGCAGGGGCAGGTCGGCAAAGAGGTTCACCTGCTTGCTGCGTGCGCCGTTGTAGTAGGTGGAGTAGATGACGCCGTCGCGCTGCTCGGCATAGCTCATGGGCGCATCCTTGGCGTAGCGGTAGCTGAGGCTCACGTTGTACTTGTTGAACAAGGTGGCGCTGAGCGAAAGGTTGTCGGTATAGTTGGGCTTCAGGTAGGGATTGCCCGTACTGTAGTTGTAGCTGCCGACATACTTCACTAACGGATTGAGCTGGGTCATGGAGGGGCGTCTGATGCCACGACGGTAGGAGAGGCTGAGGTTGTGTCCCCTCTCCTTGTCCAGCATGTAGCTGATGCCGGCCTGGGGGAAGAGGTCGGTGTACTTGCTGCGGTGGTTGCCCTCGGGATTGACGGAAGACTCGGGCGTGACAAGCGAGTGCTCCAGTCGCAGGCCGGTGTTGAAGCTGAAGCCCTTCAGCGTGAAGGTGTACTTGGCATAGGCGGCATAGACCTGCTCGCCATAGTCATAGAGGTCGTTGTAGCTGCCCGCGCTCTGAGGGGTGCCGTTGGCGTGCAGGGCATGGTCGGTGCAGCTCTCCACGGAGAGGTCGCTGTACTTCACGCCGAAGGCCAGGCGGCCGTTCTTCATCCTGCGCTCATAGTCGGCCTGAGTGGTCAGGATGACTCCATCCTCCTCGTACAGGCGGTTGTAGCCTCGCGTGCTTTGGTCGTCGGCATAGGTGTCAAGGTTCTCCTCCGTCAGTTCCTGCGTGCTCTTCTGGTAGTCGGCCTTGAAGGTCAGCTTGCTCTTGTCGGCGAAGGTGTGGATGTAGGTAAACGAGAGGTTGGTCATGCCGTTGTCCGTCTCGCCCAGGTTGTAGCCCTCCATGTAGTCGGCGTACTCCTCCTCCAACCGCCGGGTGGCGATGTCGTAGAAGCTTTTCTTGCTGCCGTTGCTCTTGAAGTGTCCTTCTATGGAGAACTGGTTGTTCTTGTCCAAGTCGTAGCTGATGCCGGCCAGTCCCCTCCAGAAGCCGGTGCCCTTGTCCTTGCTCTCCGAGTGGCTGCGGCGCTCCTCACCCGTCGTGTGGAACAGTGTGTGCGTATAGCCGGCCTTGTAGTTCTGGTAGATGTTGGTATTGCCGTTGAAGTAGACCGACCACTTGTCGCTCAGCCTGACCTGTCCGTTGATGAAGGGATTCAGCTGGTGCTTCTCCTTGCCGATACTTCCGGTCACACTGGCAATAATCATGCCGCCCGTATCGGGATTGATGGTGGTGATGCGGATGATGGAGCGCCCCATCAGGGCGGCATCGTCCTCCACGCCCGAAGAGGTGATGACCTCCATCTCCTTGATGTTGGAGGCGGGCAAGGTCTTCAGGTAGGCTATCAGGGCGGCTCCGTAGAGTTTCATCTCGCGGCCGTTCAGGTAGAGCTTGCCCACCCCCTCACCTCGCACCTGGATGGCATCGTCTGTGGCATAGAGCACGGGCGACAGCTTCATGACATCCGTCAGGTCCTTCCCCCTGAAGAGCGGGTTCTTGGATACCTCGGCCACGTAGCCGTCGGGGTGATAGGTGATGGTGCGGGCCGTAATCACCACGGCATCCATCACCTGAGTGTCTTCGCTGAGGCCGATGGCGGGCAGGTTCACCTCGCCGCTCACCTTCACCTGGGTGACGTATTTGCTGTAGCCCATGTAGGAGATTTCGAGCGTGTAAGAACCTTGGGGAACGGTGATGCTGAAGGCACCCTGTGCGTCCGATGCCATGCCGTGGATGCGGTCGCTCTGCCTGTTGTTGGTCAGGCGGACGTTGGCACCCGGCAAGGGTTCGCCTGTCGTGGTCTGTACGGTGCCGTTCACGGTGAACGACTTGCTTCCTTGGTTTTGTGCGGCAATGCCAGCGGCTGTTAGAAGCAGGAATAGAGTCAGTAGATAGTGTCTCATGTCGCTTGTTGTTTTTAACGGGTTATTGATTTCTGCCGCGAAGATAGGGGCGGAAACGCTTCCCTCGGTGTAAACCAAGTGTAAAGCCGGGACACTTTACATGTAAAGTATATAGGCTATTGCCTGGACTTCAATAGGTTGCGCAGTTTGCCTTTCTCGTATTTTTCCTGCATTTTCTGCAGAATGTCCCGCTCGGTCTTATAGATGACGGGGCGGGTGTAGCCCACGATGTGGGCAATGTGTGCCACCGGCATGTCCAGCATCAGCAGGCAGCAGATGCGCACCTCGCGCTCGTTCAGGCCGTGCTGTCGGGCCAGTCGTGTCATCAGGTTATCGCTGCAGGCGTTCACCTCGTCGATGAGCTGCAGCCAGTCCTGCGCTTCCATCTGCTGGTCGCTCTCCTCCTTCCAGCGGAAGTCGGCAATGATGACCTGCATCTTGGTGTAGGCAGGGGAGTGCTTCATGGCCTCTTCCATCAGGATGGCGCGTGCCTTGGTGGCAGTGGCCAGCTCTTCGGCCAGTGCCTTGCTCTCCGCCTGAGCTTCGTGTTGCGAAAGGGCGGCCTGCAGGCGGGCTATCTCGGCCTCTCTCTGCTGCATGCCCTCTTGCAGCGTCGTGTAGAGCAGGTGGGACTTCTCCTGTTGCTGCTTCAGCCACTCGCTCTGCCTGCGGTACTTGCGCTGGTAGTGCAGGCGCAGCAGGACGATGAGCAGTATGGCACCCAGGCTGACCCCTATAAGCAACCCCTTGTAGCGGCTCAGGAAGCTCTCGTAACTCTGTTTCTGCAACTCCTTCTGCAGATTAGGAATGGCTGAGTCCACCCCCTCGTTCATGGGGTTAAGCAGGGAAGTGGAAATGAGGCTCAGCCTTTGCCGCCAATTCCGTCCGAATTTCTTTCCCAGATAGTAGGAGGCCGAGTCCTCCTTGCCCATCTGCCAGTAGATGCTTCCCAACAGTTGGTGAACGTCGTATGGGCACTTCATCCGGATGGCCAGTCGGGCATAGTGTATGGCCTGTCGCGTGTCTCTTGGAAGTTTCCTGTTGTAATGCTGGGCCAACAGGTGGGCAAAGAGAGCCTGATAGCGACTGTTGTCTGTCGCTTGGGCGAGTTTCAGGCCATGCAACAGTTCCTCCTCTATATCCTCTTTCTGTTGGTATTCGCTCTTCATGCGGATGCTGCAGCGATAGTAGAGGGCATCCATCAGGAGCATGGTGTCCTGCTGTGCAATGGCCATCTGCTGTGCGATTTGATAGATGGAGTCGCACGTGTTGATTACGCCGGCCCAGTAATAGTCCAGTCCCATGTACTTGTAGATGCGTGCCACCAACTGCTTGTCGTCGCAGCCCGGTGCATAACTGGCGGCAATCAACTGCTCCCTGATGGCCTCCTTGCGTTTGCCCTCCGTGCGCAGGACGATTCCCCGCAGGAAGTGTGCCCTCGTCTGCAGGGCCGAGTCGCCCGTGCGGTCGAAGAAGTCCGTGACGTAAACTGTCAGTGAGTCTTTGGGGATGTAACGCTTGCCAAAGTCCATAAAGTCTCCTTTGCGGAGCAGGAAGTCTTTTATCCGGGCTTCTGTAAATAGCAAGGCATGGTAGGCCGAGTCGGCTTCGTTAGTCAACGTCTGCATGGGGAACTCCTCCAGCACGGTGAGCAGACTGTCGGCCTTGGTCTTGAACAGGCGGCGTACCTCGAAGTCCAATTTAATGGGAATGATATTTCCCGTGAAGAGCTTGCCGTCTATGTAGAGGCAGTCGGGCAGTTCCTTGTGGCAATACATATAGCGCCACTGCAGCGAATCCTGCTGCAACAGCGAGTCCACTTGCCTTAGAGCGGCATGAAAACTTGGCCGCACCTGCTTCGTGCAGCCTATAAACAACAGGAACAATGCGAACAGCGGGAGAAACAACCTCACCCTCCTCCTGCAACCGTCGGCCTTTAATCTACAACCACTACCCATCAGCTATCAATTGTCAATTATCAACTATCAATTATGAACTGTCAATTATCAACTCTCCTTCCCTCCATACGCCAAGTCGCCGGCATCGCCCAGCCCGGGCACGATATACTTGCGCTCGTTCAGGCAAGGGTCTATGGCCGCACACCACAGGGTGACCTCGTTGCCGGGGAACACCTTCTGCAGATGTTCCACGCCCTCCCGGCTGGCAATGACACTGGCAATCATCAGGCGGAACGGCGTGCCCTTGGTCTGAAAGGCCCGATAGGCCAGTTCCATGCTCTCGCCCGTAGCCAGCATGGGGTCTACCAGCAACAGCGTCTTTCCCGTCAGGCAAGGCGTGGCGATATACTCCACGTGTACGTCAATTTCCCGGCATTCGCGGTCCTTGTAGTAACGATAGGCCGATACGAAGGCATTTCCGGCACGGTCGAAGACGTTGAGGAAGCCCGTGTGCAGCGGCAGTCCGGCCCTGAACACCGTGCCTATCACCAGGTCGTCATCGGGGGTGCGGGCAGTCGCCACCCCTAACGGTGTCTGTACCTGCTTGGTGCTGTAGTCCAACTCTTTGCTCATCTCATAGGCCATCAGTTCGCCGATGCGCTCCAGGTTGCGGCGGAAGCGCAGGCGGTCACCCTGTATCTCCACATCGCGCAGCTCGGCCACGTAACGGTTCAGGATGGAGTCTGTTTCTGCTAAATTGATTACTTTCATCGGTATCGCTTAATGTTCATGATTGCTGCAAAGGTAGCATATTTTATCGGATTACCATCTTCTTTCCCCGTGATGTCGGTTTTTTCTTCTTCATCCGCTTGCTTGCATGTCACTTAATACCCCCATTTTGTAACATTCAGTTTGCAGAATTGGTTAGGAAGTTATAAAAGTTCTCCAATTAGGGAATTTTTTCTCTAATCGCGTTCTTGTTTTCGGAGTAAAGTAGTAAATTTGTAGGCGAAAAACAAGGGACTTGTCGCAAGCCTCCTTATGAAAGGGCGAAGGCAGCGGCTTGCACCTTATTAATAATAGGTAAAGAGATTATAGTTAAATACCAATTTAAATTCAAAAGAAAATGGCAAAATTAGATTTAAGCAAGTACGGTATTACCGATGTGAAGGAAGTGCTTCACAATCCTTCTTATGAAGTGCTGTTCGAGGAAGAAACCAAGGCTGGTCTGGAAGGCTTCGAAGTAGGCCAGGAGACAGAACTGGGCACAGTAAACGTGATGACCGGTATCTACACCGGACGTTCTCCTAAGGACAAGTTCTTCGTAATGGACGAAACCAGCAAGGATACCGTATGGTGGACTTCTGACGAATACAAGAATGACAACAAGCCTGTAAGCGAAGCTACTTGGGCCGAACTGAAGAGCCTGGCTTCCAAGGAACTCTCCGGCAAGAAGCTCTACGTGGTAGATGCATTCTGTGGTGCCAACGAAGCTACTCGCCTGAAGGTGCGCTTCATCATGGAAGTGGCATGGCAGGCTCACTTCGTGACCAATATGTTCATCCGTCCGACAATGAAGGAACTGTCTGACTTCGGTGAACCCGACTTTGTTGTTTACAACGCTTCCAAGGCCAAGGTAGAGAACTACAAGGAACTGGGCCTGAACTCTGAAACAGCCGTTGTATTCAACCTCACTTCCAAGGAACAGGTCATCATCAACACTTGGTACGGCGGTGAAATGAAGAAGGGTATGTTCTCCATCATGAACTACCTGAACCCCTTGCGTGGCATCGCTTCCATGCACTGCTCTGCCAACACCAACATGGAAGGTACAGACTCTGCTATCTTCTTCGGCCTCTCCGGTACAGGCAAGACGACCCTCTCTACCGACCCGAAGCGTCTCCTCATCGGTGACGACGAGCACGGCTGGGACGATGAAGGCGTATTCAACTATGAAGGCGGCTGCTATGCCAAGGTTATCAACCTCGACAAGGAGTCTGAGCCCGATATCTACAACGCTATCCGTCGCGACGCTCTCTTGGAGAACGTAACCGTAGACGCCAACGGCAAGATTGACTTCGCCGACAAGAGCGTAACGGAGAACACTCGCGTGTCTTACCCCATTGAGCACATCAACAACCGTGTAGCTCCCGTTTCCAAGGGTCCTCACGCTCATCAGGTCATCTTCCTCTCTGCCGATGCCTTCGGCGTATTGCCTCCGGTATCTGTACTCTCTCCCGAGCAGACTCAGTACTACTTCCTCTCCGGCTTCACTGCCAAGTTGGCCGGTACAGAGCGCGGCATCACTGAGCCGACTCCCACATTCTCTGCCTGCTTCGGTGCTGCATTCCTCTCTCTGCACCCCACTAAGTATGGTGAAGAACTCGTGAAGAAGATGGAAAAGGTAGGTGCCAAGGCTTATCTGGTGAACACCGGCTGGAACGGTACAGGCAAGCGTATCTCTATCCGCGACACTCGTGGCATCATCGACGCTATCCTGGACGGCTCTATCGACAAGGCTCCGACGAAGGTTATCCCCTTCTTCGACTTCGTGGTTCCCACAGAGTTGCCTAATGTAGATCCGAAGATTCTTGACCCGCGCGACACTTACGAGTGTGCTTGCAAGTGGGAAGAGAAGGCTAAAGACCTGGCTCAGCGCTTCATCAACAACTTCAAGAAGTTCGAAGGCAACGAAGCCGGTAAGGCTCTGGTTGCTGCTGGCCCGAAGCTCTAATCCTTCCGGCCACTCCGCATAGGATACTTTCCTATTAAATATTTTTAAGGCGACTCTTTGTATGGGGAGTCGCTTTTTTTTGTAGGTTTGCATTCAATCATTTTTATTAACCCAACAAAATGCGTATGAAGAAATTGTTTTGCATGCTCCTGGTTGCCCTTTGGGTATTGGCTTCGTGCAAGCCGGCAGGCGAGAGATACGTTGACGAGCTGAAGAGTTTCGTGGAAAAGGTTATCGCCGAGGGCGATGAATACACCGCTGAAAAGTGGGAAGAGGTGAACCGTCAGTATGACGAACTGATGAAGAAGGCCGAGCAGCTGAAGGACCTGACCGACGAACAGAAAGAAGAGATTGCCCGCCTGCGGGGCAAATACAGCGGCACGGTCGTGAAAAAGGGCTTTGACAGCCTGATGGACAAAGCCGGCGAGACACTGAACGAGGCAGGCAATGCCATTGGCGGTTTCCTGGAGGGCTTGGGAAGCGATAAGGACGACTCCAAGAAAGACGAGCAGAGCGGGGAAGAGGCGGAAAGCGACAAGGGAAAGACCATTCTTTAATGATATAGTACAATTATGAAAGCAATCAAAGGACTTGTTTGCAGCTTCGGCCTGATGGGCCTGTTGGCTGCTTGTGCTCCGGCACAGAAAGAGACTGCCCCTGCTCCGGCAGAAGAGAAGAATGCCGTGATAGAAACCATCATGGCCCGTCGCAGCATCCGCAAATACACTGACCAACCGGTGGAGCGCGAGAAACTGGAAAAGATTGTGGAGTGTGGCATCAACGCCCCAAGCGGTATGAACGTACAGCCCTGGGAAGTACGCGTGGTGGATAATCCCGAGTATATCAACGGCATCACCGAGATTGCCAAGAAGGCCAATCCCCAAATGGCCGAGGAGCCGGGCTTCAAGAACATCTTCCGCAACGCGCCGGCTGTCATCTTCATTGCCAATCCCAAGAACGGCACGGGCGCATTGGACTGCGGACTCCTGGGTGAGAACATGATTCTTGCCGCCCATTCCATGGGTTTGGGCACCTGCTGTCTTGGCGGTCCCATCAACCTCATGAAGAATACGCCCGAGGCTGCTCCCTACATTGAACGTCTGGGCTTTTCCGAAGACTATGACATCCTCTATGCCATTGCTGTGGGCTATCCCGATGAGGCTCCCGACGCCCGTCCGCGCAAGGCAGAGAAGGCGAAGTTCGTGGAGTAGGCATATAGAGACGGCTTGAAACGATTCAGGCACGGATGAAACAGATTGGAATGTGGAGAGTCTTCTCCAGCCAATCTGTGTCGTCCGTGCCTGTACTGTATCTGTTCGGTAGAACCGGAATGGAGCGGAGGGAATCCTTATTCCCTGTTGGCACGCTTGCGCTCCAGTTCGTCAAGAATCACCTTGCGCATACGCATGGACTTGGGCGTAACCTCCACGTATTCATCCTCCTTGATGTATTCCAGCGCCTCTTCTAACGAGAACTGGACGGGCGGAATGATGCGGGCCTTCTCGTCAGAGCCGCTGGCACGCATGTTGGTCAGCTTCTTGGACTTGGTGACATTGATGACCAGGTCCTTCTCGTGTACATGCTCGCCCACCACCTGACCGGCATAGACCTCCTCTTGCGGGAAGATGAAGAACTTGCCGCGGTCTTGCAGCTTGTCTATGGCATAGGCGAAGGCCGTGCCGCTCTCCATGGCCACCATGGAGCCGTTGGTGCGGCGCTCGATGTCGCCCTTGTAGGGTTGGTATTCCTTGAAGCGGTGGGCCATGATGGCTTCACCGGCACTGGCGGTCAGTACGTTGGTACGCAGACCGATGATGCCGCGCGAGGGCATGTCGAACTCCAGGTTCACCCGCTCGCCCGTGCTTTCCATCTTGGTCATCTCGCCCTTGCGGCGGGTCACCATGTCTATCATCTTGCTGCTGTATTCTTCGGGCACGTTGATGGTCAGTTCCTCGATAGGTTCACACTTCACGCCGTCTATCTCCTTGAAGATGACCTGTGGCTGGCCCACTTGCAGCTCGTAGCCTTCGCGGCGCATGGTCTCGATGAGCACGGAGAGATGGAGCACGCCGCGTCCCGATACCACCCACTTGCCGTCTTCCTCGCTCTTGCTGACGCGCAGGGCCAGGTTCTTGTCCAGCTCCTTCATCAGGCGGTCGTGGATGTGGCGTGAGGTCACGAACTTGCCCTCCTTGCCGAAGAAGGGAGAGTCGTTGATGGCGAAGAGCATACTCATCGTGGGTTCGTCAATGGCGATGGGGGGCAATGCTTCGGGATTCTCGTAGTCGCAGATGGTGTCTCCGATTTCAAAGCCTTCGATGCCTATCAGGGCGCAGATGTCACCGCTGGACACTTCGCTCACCCGTTGGCGGCTCATGCCTTCGAAGGTGTGTAGTTCCTTGATTTTGGACTTCACGATGGTGCCGTCGCGCTTGGCCAGGGAAACGTTCATGCCCTCTTTCAGCGTGCCGCGATGCACACGGCCCACGGCGATGCGTCCCGTATAGGCCGAGTAGTCCAACGAGGTCACCAGCATCTGCGGTGTCCCTTCCAAACGCTCGGGGGCGGGGATGTGTTCCAGGATGCAGTCCAGCAGGGGGCAGATGCTGTCGGTGGGCTTCTGCCAGTCGGTGCTCATCCAGTTGTTCTTGGCCGAGCCGTAGATTACGGGGAAGTCCAGCTGCTCCTCGGTGGCGTCCAGCGAGAACATCAGGTCGAACACCATTTCATATACCTCCTCGGGACGGCAGTTGGGCTTGTCCACTTTGTTCACCACTACGATGGGTTTCAGGCCGATTTGCAGGGCTTTCTGCAACACGAAGCGTGTCTGCGGCATGGGGCCTTCAAAGGCATCCACCAGCAGGATGCAGCCGTCGGCCATGTTGAGCACACGCTCCACCTCGCCGCCGAAGTCGCTGTGCCCCGGGGTATCTATGATGTTTATCTTGGTCTCTTTGTAGTTGATGGAGACGTTCTTGGAGAGAATCGTTATCCCTCGTTCACGTTCCAGGTCGTTGTTGTCCAGCATTAATTCACCTGTGCTCTGGTTGCTGCGGAAGAGGTTTCCGGCCAGGAGCATCTTGTCTACGAGCGTTGTCTTACCATGGTCCACGTGGGCGATGATGGCAATGTTTCTAATGTCTTGCATACAAATACCTATTGTTTTCGGGGCACAAAGGTAGTGATTTTGTGCTATATGTGATTCCAAAAAGCCTTCTAAGTTTCGCATGACCGACAAAAAAAAGAGGGAAGCCATTGTAGAATAAAAGATAATGCTTACCTTTGCAGCCCCGAAAGGGAGTAAACATTAACTTTTTAATTCAACATTATGTATTTAGACGCTGCTAAAAAGCAAGAAATCTTCGGCAAGTACGGAAAGTCTAACTCTGATACTGGTTCAGCTGAGAGCCAGATAGCATTGTTTTCCTACCGTATTGCTCATCTGACTGAGCACCTGAAGCTCAACAGAAAGGATTATAGTACGGAAAGAGCATTGACCATGTTGGTAGGTAAGCGCCGCGCGCTGCTCAACTACCTGAAGGATCGCGACATCACTCGCTATCGTGCCATCGTCAAGGAGCTCGGCTTGCGTAAGTAATTCGTTACTACGGCAAAGAAAAAGAGAGTGGGGAACTTCCGAAAAGGAACGTTCCCCACTCTCTTTTTCTTTGTGTGGCAGTGTCAAGTGCCGGCCTTTACCGGGCCAGTCCGAATGCCTGCTTCACCTGCTCCACGTAGTCCAGCTTCTCCCAGGTGAAGAGTTCCACCTCTATGTCCTTGTTGCCTTCATAGCGGCTGCGGAAGTGTTTGGTCACTACCTGGGGCTCGCGTCCCATGTGGCCGTAGGCAGCCGTCTCCTGATAGATGGGGTTGCGGAGCTTCAGGCGTTCCTCGATGGCCTTGGGGCGCATGTCGAAGAGTTCGTCCACCTTCTTGGCAATCTCTCCGTCGGTCAGGCTGACGTTGCTGCGGCCATAGGTGTTGACGTAGATGTTGATGGGGCGTGCCACACCGATGGCATAGCTGACCTGCACCAGACACTCGTCGGCCACACCGGCTGCCACCAGGTTCTTGGCAATGTGACGGGCCGCATAGGCTGCCGAGCGGTCCACCTTGGAGGGGTCCTTGCCCGAGAAGGCACCGCCGCCATGTGCACCCTTGCCGCCATAAGTGTCCACGATAATCTTGCGTCCCGTGAGACCCGTGTCTCCGTGCGGGCCGCCGATGACGAACTTGCCCGTGGGGTTTACGTGATAGGTGATGTGGTCGTTGAACAGGGCCAGCACCTTCTCGGCATGAATGCTGGCAATGACGCGCGGCATCAGGATTTCGATGACATCCTTGCGGATGATGGCCAGCATCTCTTCGTCGGCCTTTGCCTGGGCGGCTTCGCTGTCATCGGCGGGACGGATGAAGTCGTCGTGCTGGGTGGAGACCACGATGGTGTCAATGCGCATGGGCGTATTGTTGTCGTCATATTCGATGGTCACCTGACTCTTGGCGTCGGGGCGCAGGTAGGTCATCACCTTGCCCTCGCGTCGGATGTCGGCCAATACCTGCAGGATGCGGTGGGAGAGGTCGAGCGACAGCGGCATGTAGTTCTCGGTCTCGTTGGTGGCATAGCCGAACATCATGCCCTGGTCGCCGGCGCCCTGTTCCATGGGGTCCTGACGCTCCACGCCGCGGTTGATGTCGGGGCTTTGCTCATGGATGGCGCTCAGCACGCCACAGGAGTTGCCGTCGAACATATACTCGCCCTTGGTGTAGCCAATCTTGTTGATGACTTCACGGGCAATGAGCTGCAGGTCTACGTAGGCCTGGCTTTTTACTTCACCGGCCAGTACCACTTGTCCCGTGGTGACCAACGTTTCGCAGGCCACCTTGGAGTTGGGGTCATAGGCCAGCAGCTTGTCAAGCACAGCGTCCGATATTTGATCGGCCACTTTGTCGGGGTGTCCTTCAGACACCGATTCGGATGTGAATAAGTATGCCATATATTATGAATGGTTATTGATTAATGCTATACCATAACAACTCGCTGACGGCCGCTCACGCGCAGGGAGTGAGAGACCGTGGAAAACGGGGTCAGGAAAGCGGGGGATGAGTATCGTTGCATGACGCTGCGCACAAGGCATCTCAGGGAGACGGAAGACCACACGCAGGTCTACAGAAAAGGATGTGTTTTAGCATTTTTTTCCGTGGTTGCAAGCTACTCAAATCTTTCCACTGCTCATTTTCGGCCGCAAAGATAGACAAAACTTTCTATACGCAAGGAGAGAAGGACCTGTTTTTTTTAGCAGGCTCTTCTCTTTCCATGTTTTGAACTCATCGTTACTGGCGGACAGATGCTTCTTTTCATGGTGTCTTCTTCAGGGCGATAACACTCTGATTATGTTCCACGGCCTTGCTCCAAATGTCATGCAGCTGGGCATACTGGCCGGCTGCGTAGGAGGAGGCGTTCACCTCGAAGGTGTAGGCCAGGCGCAGGATGTTCCCTTCCTGTTTCAGAATGTACTTGTACTGCAACTTGCCGTCGGAGGTCTTCACGGCCTGGGAGGGAGGCAACTCTTCTACCACGTAGCCCTCGGGCAGGGTGAGCCGGCCTATGATGTAACACTTATAGGGATGGGCAAATTCCACAGGAAGCATGCGGTCCGACTGCGTGAACGGATTCTCTTTCAGTTGAGGGAAGAGCATGGGGTTGAGATAGAGGTAATCACCGTTGGCCTCTATGGGTAAGCGGAAGTCCATCTCTTCCGTCAGCGTGAGGCGTCCGGAGGTGCTCTCGTTCAGTTGTAAATGGCTTATCATGATTCCCTCTGGATAGTTGGCCGCTATGGCCTGCAGGGTGTCGGCCTTGTTTATGGCTGTCTTGTGGTGCATGGCTTGCTGGCCGTATCGGGTGTTCCTGACGTGTCCGTTAATCCTTTCAGGCGTGATGTCGGCCGTGAAGTTTATCATGGTCTGGTTGTTGGAGAGTTGTTGCAAGTTTACCCACTTCTCCTTCTCGGGTAGGTCGGGAGAGAGGATGCGTGCTTTGTCTACCGATAGCTCGGCAGGCAGCAGACCATAGAGCGGATAGTCCATTGAGCTGTCCAGGAAGAGGTATTTCTTTGTTTCGGGATGGTAGATGGCGACAACAAAGGTGTTCAGTTTCTGGAAGGAGGGAAAGAATGTGGGTAGGATGCCCAGCGAACGGCGGCTCATGACAACGGGATAGGAGGGGATGGCAAAACTCCTGAGAATGCTCATGAAGACGAAGTTGAGGGCGGCATTGCTGCCTTTGCCTTCGCGCAACACCTTCTCCATGTCGTCACATTCCAGACGATAGTTGCCGTCCCACACCAACTTGCTCTTCAGCAGCGTGAAGGCTGTAGCCACCTTCTGGTCAAAGTCCGTAAGTCCGCTACCCATCCGCTTCGTGTCTTCCAGGAAGGGGTCACTCATGGCGAGGTGTCGGCCGAAGTCTCCCCGCTCAGTCTGTAACAATACCCGGTCTACGTCGCCCCAGTCCTTGCTGTAGGGCTTGTAGCCCTCTTGCGGGAAGTTGGTAGCCTGCAGGTCGAAGGTTATCTGAATCCGGTGGTCTTCAGGACAATAGCAGTAAGGCTCGTTCTGCCTGATGGCGGGGAGGTTCTGTGAGGTGAAGGTGTATTCCTGCGTGTTGACCTGGAAGCCTTTGTCTATCTTGGAGACACCGCTGCTCAGTGTAGAGGAACATTGCATTACGCCGTGTCCCTGCTCCACCTGTATGCGGTTGCCGCCTCTGAACTCAAAGTTATAGACGTAGACGGCCGGCACTTCGAACTTGCATCGATTATAGATTACGGGAATGTCCTCCTGCATAGTCCAGTTCTCCACATGTACCACATAGTCGGAGAGCACCTTGTAGCGATACTCAATCACTGTGCCCTCTTTCACGCCCGGCAGCGAGAATTTCATCACGCGATAGGACGGGTTCACACGTTCGTCGCCCACATACTCCTTCTTCAGGCGGGTCTTTACCAGCTTCCCTTGCTCCATATTATAGGCTGTGCCTTCCAGGTCCTGCACCACGTCCTGACTCTTCGTGGGGTCGGCAGGGGCGTAATAGGGGATGGAGACTGTGCCATGGGAGACGCCCTGCGGCTTCAGAATCTTCAGGCGCACCCAGGTTTCCGTCACCAGACGGAAGCCATCGTTATAGGTGAAGTAGATGTTGCCTTCGCGCACCAGGCAAAGGGCTGTGGCGGTGGTGTCGGGTGCATAGTGTTCCAGCGCCAGTTCTTCTTTGGAGGGCTTGCCATATTTCAGGGAGGGGGACAGGACGGACTCTTGGGCGAGACCTGTGGTTAGACAGGTAAAGGCGCAGCAGACGGCGGCAAGCAGGCGGGATAGTGATACTCTCTTCATCTGTTTATGATATAGACGGTTATACAATAGTAAATACAAATGTATGGAAACGTTTCTTTACAACCAACTGCTCCCATCAGAAATTTTTCTTTCCTGTTTTATAACATAAAGGTGAAATGTTATAGGAGTGAATCCCCACTCATCATAGGGCCGATGCCTTGTGCGTTATAGGGATGGCGGGCGAGGCGTATAGGAGCGATGCCCTGTACATTATAGAGGCGATGGCCGATGCGTTACAGGGCATCCGCTTCCGCCCATATTTCTCTCAGCGGGGTCATCACGAAGTCGCGCTCGCGCATCAGGGGGTGGGGGAGCTGCAGCTCGGGGGTGTCCACGGTGAGCATGCCGTCGTGGTCGGTGTAGCAGAGCAGGAGGTCGATGTCTATCAGGCGGTCGTGATAGATGCCGTCGGCCGACTTGCGGGTGCGGCCCATGTCGCGCTCTATCTCCTGCGTCAGGCGGAGCACTTCATGGGGCGGCAGGGGGGTGTCTAACCGGCAGGCGGCGTTCAGGAAGCTGTGGGCCGAGGTGAAGCCCCACGGCTCGGTAGCATAAAAAGCGGACAGGGAGGTCACGCTCCCTATCCGCTTCGTTATCTCTTGCACGGCGCGACGGAGGTTCTCTTCCTTGCGGCCGAGGTTGGTGCCCAATGAAAGGTAGTAGTGCATGGACGGCTGCCTCCCCTTAGCGGTCGGTGATGAGCATGGCGTCACCGTAGGTGCCGAAGCGATACTCCTCCTTCAGGGCCACGTCGTAGGCGTTCATCACGTAGTCGTAGCCTCCGAAGGCGGCCACAATCATGAGCAGCGTGGAGAGCGGCATGTGGAAGTTGCTCACCATGGCGTTGGCCACCGTGAAGTCATAGGGCGGGAAGATGAACTTGTTGGTCCATCCGGAGTAGGTCTTCAGGTGTCCGTCGGTGCTGACGGTGCTCTCGATGGCACGCATCACGGTGGTGCCCACGGCGCATACCTGTCGGTTCTCGTCCTTGGCACGGTTCACGATGCGCACGCACTCTTCGTTCACCTCCATCTGTTCGGAGTCGGTCTTGTGCTTGGTCAGGTCTTCCACGTCAATGTCGCGGAAGTTGCCCAGCCCGGCATGAAGCGTGACGAAGGTAAAGTCTACGCCCTTGATTTCCATGCGCTTCATCAGCTCGCGGCTGAAGTGCAGGCTGGCGGTGGGGGCCGTCACCGCACCCTCGTGGCGGGCGAATATGGACTGGAAGCGGTCGGCATCCTCGGGCTCTACGGGACGGTTGATGATGCTGTGGGGCAGCGGTGTCTCGCCCAGGGCATAGAGCGCGCGCTTGAACTCGTCGTGCGGACCGTCATAGAGGAAGCGGAGCGTGCGTCCGCGCGAGGTGGTGTTGTCTATCACCTCGGCCACCATGGAGTCGTCGTCGCCGAAGTAGAGCTTGTTGCCGATGCGTATCTTGCGGGCAGGGTCTACGAGCACGTCCCACAGGCGGAGCTCTTCGTTCAGTTCGCGCAGCAGGAACACCTCGATGCGTGCACCGGTCTTCTCCTTGTTGCCATAGAGGCGTGCGGGGAACACCTTGGTATCGTTGAATACGAAGACATCCTTGTCGTCGAAGTACTCCAGAATGTCCTTGAACGTGCGATGCTCTATCTCGCCCGTCTTGCGGTGAAGCACCATGAGGCGCGACTCGTCCCTGTATCGTGCGGGATGCAGGGCTATCTTCTCTTCGGGAAGCTTGAATTTGAATTGTGATAGTTTCATATAGGATGATGTATGATAAGTTTCGATTGGTTGTTTTCCATCCACTCCTTGAAGCAGAGGGGGTTGAGGCACTCCTCTACGCGCACGTCGCCCACGCGGGTGCGCCTCAGGGCCGTGAGATGGGCGCCGCTCTGCAACGCCTCGCCGATGTCGCGGGCCAGGGCACGGATGTAGGTGCCCTTGCTGCACACCACGCGCACCTTTATCTCGGGCACCTCCAGGTTGCACTCCAACAGTTCTATCTCGTCGATGACCAGCAGCTTGGGCTTCAACTCCACCTCCTCGCCCCGGCGGGCCAAGTCGTAGGCGCGTGTACCGTTCACCATGCAGGCCGAGAAGGCTGGCGGGGTCTGCCATATCTCGCCCACGAAGCGTTTCAGCACCTCCTCTATGAGGGGGCGGGTGATGTGTGCCGTGGGATAGGTGGCGTCTATCTCGTGCTCCAGGTCATAGGAGGGCGTGGTGGCTCCCAAGCGTATGGTGGCCACGTACTCCTTCGTGTGGTATTGCAGCTCTTCGATGCGCTTGGTGGCCTTGCCCGTGCACACGATCATCACGCCGGTGGCCAGGGGGTCCAGCGTGCCGGCATGGCCCACCTTCAGCTTCTTCTCGCCGATGGCACGGCAGATGTGGTAGCGGGCGTGGCCCACCACCTTGAACGACGTCCAGCCCAGGGGCTTGTCGAAGTACAGTATTTCTCCTTCCTTGAAGTCCACGTCAGATGCTCAGGCTGTGTCCCGTCAGCAGCATGGCCAGGATGATGCCGCCCACGATGATGCGGTACCAGCCGAATGCCTTGAAGCCATACTTGGTGACGAAACTGATGAAGAACTTGATGGCCAGCAGGGCCACGATGAAAGCCACGACATTGCCGATGAGCAGGGCCGGAAGGTTGGCAGCCAGTATCTCCGTGCCGTTCTCTTCCATGAAGAGCTTCAGCAGCTTGAAGAGTGTGGCGGCAAACATGGTGGGCACGGCCAGGAAGAACGAGAACTCGGCGGCTGCCTTGCGCGTAAGCTTCTGTGCCATGCCGCCCACGATGGTGGCCATGGAGCGCGACACACCGGGTATCATGGAGATGCACTGGAACATGCCTATCCAGAAGGCCCGCTTCTCGGTCAGTTCCGTCTCTTCGCTGCCCTTGTTGAATATCCGGTCGCAGAAGAGCATGAACACGCCACCGATGATGAGGGTCACGGCCACGACCTCCACGCTCTCCAGCATCTCGTCTATCAGGTCGCTGAACAGCAGACCCAGCACGGCGGCGGGGATGAAGGCCACCAGCAGTTTCCAGTAGAAGTCATACTTGTGCAGGAAGCGGCGCAGGGCGGAGGCCCCTTCGGGAGCCGGCTTGCGGTTCAGGCGGAAGAAGCGTTTCCAGTAGAGCACCACGACCGAGAGGATGGCGCCGAACTGGATGATGAAGGTGAAAGCCTTCACGAACTCCGTGCTCTCCACGCCGAGCATGTTCTGCGTGATAATCATGTGGCCCGTGGAAGATACGGGCAGGAACTCGGTGAGTCCTTCGATGATGGCAATGACGATTGCCTCAAACGTTGTCAGGTCGCCCATCGTTATTCACCCTTCTCCTTTCCGGCCTTCGGCTTGCGAAGTACGCCATAGATGATGAATACGAAACCGGCCAGGCACACCAACGGTGCCACCTTGATGCGTCTCACACTGAAGATGTCCGCCTCGAAGTGCTCCATGGAGGAGGAGGGGCCGGTCATCAGTATGAAGCCTACTATCACTGCCGCCATGCCGATGGCCAGCAGCAGGAAGTTGGTCTTGTCGAAAGCAAACTTTTGTTTATCCATTTATCTGTTGTTCTTTTGATATGCTTGGGGGTTATAGACTTCGTTCAAATGTAGTAGAGTGCGCTGGCTCTCATCTTCAGGTACTTGTTGATGGAGAGCAGGGCGCAGAGGCAGGTGATGAGCACGCCGAACAGCAGCACCGACAGCGTCACCATCACCATGACGCGGGTAGTCACCACGGCCACCAGCTCCGGCTCGCGTGCCACGAGCCACGACGCACCGGCCCACAGCAGCATGTTGGCCGCACAGCCCGAGCAGACCCCTATCCAGAAGTTGCGGCGCAGGAAGGGGCGTCGGATGAAGCTCCATGATGCGCCCACCAACTTCATGGTGTGGATAAGGAAGCGCTTGGAGTAGATGGTCAGGCGGATGGTGTTGTTGATGAGGGCAAAGGAGATGAGAGCCAGTATCACGGCCAGTCCCAGCAGCATCAGGCTGATGTTGCGGATGTTGTCGTTCACGGCATCTATCAGTTCCTTCTGGTAGAGCACCTCCTGTATGTTGGTGTTGCGCTTGATCTGTTTCTCTATCTTGGCAATGCTGTCCGTGTTGGCATATTCGGAGTTCAGCTTCACCTCGATGGAGGCTTTGAAAGGGTTGTAACCCAGGAACTCCTGCGGGTCGGTGCCCATGGCCTCGGTCTGTTCCTTCAGGGCCTGCTTCTTGGAGATGTAGGTCGTGGCCTTCACGAAGGGCTCCTTGTCTAACCGTTTCTGCAGCTTCAGGATGTCGCTCTCGCGCATGTCGTCACTGATGAGCACCGAGAAGTTGATGTTCTCCTTCACGTAGACCGACAGGTTGTGGGCCGTCAGCACGAAGAAGACCACCATGCCCAGCAGCAGCAACACCATCGTCGTGCTGATGCAGGCCGTCAGGAACTGGATGTCCATCAATGATTTGCTTTTACCTTTCTCTTTCATTTCTTTCGGAAGACATATATCATGGAACTACTTCTTTCTTTCTTTACCAGCGAACTGAGCCACGCCCGTGCACCCGTCAGCCCGCCCCGCAGGAAGGAACAGGAGTGGCGCATGTACTTCTCCGTCAGCATGGAGACGTAGAAGGCGTCGAAGGGCATGGGATGGCGCTCGGTCATGGCGAAGCCATGCTTGGAGGCCAGCCGTTGGATGGTGTCGGGGGTGAAGTGCCACAGGTGTCGGGGCACGTCATAGGCCGCCCAGTAGGCACCATACTTGCGGGCGTCATAAGAGGAACAGTTGGGCACGGCCACAATCAGGATGCCCCGCTCGGTGAGCAGGCTGTGCAGCAGCTGCCACGTCTCGTTCAGGTGCTCCAGGTGCTCCATCACGTGCCACAGGGTGATGACATCCAGACTGTCCCGCTCCATCGTCGGCAGCGCCGTCTCGGGCTTCACCGTCAGGCCGAAGTGCTCCAGGGCAAACCGTCGCGCCTGCTCGTTCTTCTCCACCGCCTCCACCTGCCAGCCCAGCTGCTGCATGGTGTCGGCAAAGTAGCCCGTGCCGGTACCGATGTCTAACAGGCGTCCCTCCTGACGGTGGGAGACACGCATCACCAGCTCCGCCTTGCGCTTCAGCATGTGGCGGCGCACCTTGTGGTAGAGGCTGTTCATCAGCCCCTTCTTCGTGTCGGAGTGGGAAATGTAGTCGGGAGTGGCATAATAGCGTCCTATCTCCGCCTCCACGGGGAAGTCCTGCGTAAAAAGGAAACCGCAGTCGGCACAGCGGTTCAGGCAGAACATCTCGCCCGACGCATAGTGGTCCACGCAAGTCAGGGCCGGTTCCAAATGTGTGCCTCCGCATATCGGACAGGCTGTTATGGTCAGTTTGTTCATCTGCTATTCCCTATAAGAGCACGCCCCGCTCCGCGAGGCCATACTACACCTAAATTTGGTGCAAAATAACAAATAAAATGTGACATAAGGGGTGGACTTTAACAAGTTTTAACAAGAAAGGACGGAACTAATGGCGAATTTTTCATCCCATCGGGAGACATTCAGGCCCTTCGGAGGCTGCTTCGTTTCCCCTTGAACACTGCTTCATTCCCCTTTGCACGTCGCTTCGTTCTCCCTTGCACGTCGCTCTGAGTCCGTTTAAATGTTACTTCAGTCCCCTTTAAATGGTGACTCGAGTCTCTTTAAACGTTACTTCCCTTCCCTTTAAATGAAGTGTGGGCTTCCTTTAAATGATGTTTTTACTCTTTTGCTTCCCTTCCTTTGCTCCCTTTGGACGAAACACGTATGGCCCTTTGGGCGAAACATGTGTGGTCCTTGGACGAGACGTGTGTGCTCCTTGGACGAAACATGTGTGGCCCACGGTCGGAACATGTCCCGTCCATGAGCCATACGTATATGCTCCAGGCCGTCTGCGGAGGGGCACAAAAAAAAGTGCGGTGTCCTCACGGATGCCGCACTTCTGCATCAATTATATAACGTATTTACTAACGTTATGGAAAAATTTCATTGTTCTAATGTTATATCCTTCGGCTGTCTCCCTGTGGAGCAGCTGCGGGGGTATCGTTATGCATTTCCTTTCTTCTCTTCAACGTTGTCCTTAATCATGGAGTAGGCCACGGGGGAAGCAACGAACAGTGAAGAGAGTGTACCGAATACCACACCGAGAATCATGGCGAAGGCGAAGCTGCGGATGCTGTCACCACCGAGGATGAAGATGCAGAGCAACACGATCAATGTAGATACGGAGGTATTGATGGTACGTGAAAGAGTTGTACACAGAGACTCGTTGAAGAGCTGCAGTTTGCTGCGCTTCGGATAGAGCTTGTAGAACTCGCGCACACGGTCGAAGATAACCACCTTGTCGTTGATGGAGTAACCGATAGCCGTCAGGATGGCACCGATGAACGTCTGGTCGATTTCCAGTGAGAACGGCAGGATGCCCCAGAAGATGGAGTAGGCTCCCAGGATGATGATGGCATCCACAGCCAGGGCTACCGTAGAACCTACAGAGTAGGCGATGTTGTGGAAACGAATCAGGATGTAGAGACCGATAGCGAAGAGGGCCAGGATGACAGACCAGATAGCGGATATCTTGATGTCGTCGGCCATGCTCGGACCTACCTTCTGTGAGCTGACGATGCTGCCGCCCGTGTGGTTCTCGCGGTCAATGAAGACTTCCAAAGGAATGTTCTGCGTAAGCAGCGGCTTCAGTGTCTCATACAGATAGGCTTCGATTTCAGAGTCTACATTGCTGCCCTCTTCTTCGATGCGGTAGTTGGTGCTGATGCGCACGGTCTTGCCGTCGGTACCCACAGCGATAACGCTGACGTTGGCATCGCCAAACTTGCCGGCAATCAGTTCGCGTACCTGCTCAGGCTCTACCTGCTGCTCGAACTGCACCTTGAAGTTACGTCCACCGGTGAAGTCGATGCTCTGGCTCAGGCCACGGGTAAAGAGGAAACCTGCACAAACCAATACCACGATGAGCGTAGTGGTGAGCCACGTCTTGCGACGGCCCATGAAGTCGAAGCGTACATTGGTCTTCAGGTTCTTGGAGATGCCTGTAGTGAAGGTCAGGTTCGTCCACTTCTCCTTGCCCATGAAGTATTCATAAACCAGACGGGTCATGAATACGGCAGTGAAGAATGAAATCAGGATACCGATAATCAGGGTAGTGGCAAAACCACGGATGGGACCTGTACCGAAGTTGAAGAGGATGATACCTGTGATGATAGACGTCAGGTTGGAGTCGAAGATAGCCGAGAAGGCGTTGGAATAACCGTCGGCCAAAGCTTTCTTCACGCCCTTGCCGGCGCGAAGCTCTTCCTTGGTGCGCTCGTAGATCAACACGTTGGCATCCACGGCCATACCGAGCGACAATACCATACCGGCGATACCGGACATCGTAAGGGCGGCCTGGAAGGAGGAGAGGATACCCAGCGTGAAGAACATGTTCAGCACCAGAGCACCGTTGGCCACCATACCCGGAATGAATCCGTACATTATGCACATGTAGGCCATCAGCAGTACCAATGCCACGATGAACGAGATGACACCGGCATTGATGGAGGCCTGACCCAGTGACGGACCCACGATGTCTTCCTGAACGATGTGTGCGGGGGCGGGCATCTTACCGGACTTCAGCACGTTGGCCAAGTCCTTGGTCTGCTCGGGAGTGAAGTTGCCGGTGATGACAGAGTTTCCGCCGGTAATCTCCTGGTTGACGTTGGGGGCTGAATATACATAATTATCCAGAACGATGGCGATGGCACGATTGATGTTCTGCTTGGTCAGCTGTGCCCAGCGGCGTGCACCGTCATTGTTCATGGACATGCTTACGCTCGGCTTGCCAAACTGGTCGTATTCGTCCTTGGCATCTACCATGACGTCACCTTCCAACGGAGCCTTGCCGTTGCGCTCGGTCACCTTGATGGCATAAAGTTCGAAGGTCTGCGCCTTGGGGTCGAACTCGGAAGCCGATACGCCCCACTTCAAGCGGAGGTCTCTGGGCAGCTCGGCTACCACTTCGGGCATGGCGAGCAGCTTGTTCACCTCGGCAGTGTCCTTGTAGTTGGCATAACCCACGATGGGGCTTTCGTTGGCAGTTACCTGCAGGATGGCCAGCAACGGGTTCTGCTTCTTGGCCTGTGTCAGGTCGATGACCGGTGTCTCGGCCTCACCCTTCAGGGCAGCGGCAAGGCTGTCGGTGGTGTTGGCTGTTGCGGCGGGAGCTTCTACTTCGGTCTCTTCCGTCTCACCGCTCTCGGCCAGCAGTACACGCAGTTTGCTGTCGGCGGCAACCAGGTAGTTGCTTACCTCCTTGGCTGTATAGGTTTCCCAAAATTCCAGGTTGGCAGAACCTTGCAGAAGTTTTCTTACACGCTCCGGTTCCTTGATGCCCGGCAGTTCCACCATGATACGCCCCATCTTGTCTTCCAGACTCTGGATGTTGGGTTGCACCACGCCGAAACGGTCGATACGTGTACGGAGCACGTTATAGGAGTTGTCGATAGCAGCCTTCACTTCTTCGCGCAGCACCTTCTCCACCTCTGCGTCGGTAGACTTCTGATTTACTTTGTCCTTCAGCTGTTGGGTAGCGAACAACTGTGCCAATGATGCCTCGGGAGCCAACTTCTTATACTCTTTCACAAAGAGGGTAATGACGTCGTCCTGGCTTGAATTGGCCTGTTTGGCAGCGTTTGACAAGGCTTGGTTGAAAGCTTCGTCGCTCTTGTTGTCGGCCAATGTCTTGATGACATCGGGCACGGAAACTTCGAGGATGACGTTCATACCGCCCTTCAAGTCCAAACCTAAACTGATTTCCATCTCTCGGCAATCTTTCAGGGTCCAATTGCCCAAATACACTTTCTCATTGGCAAGAGAATCAAGGTAGTCCTGCGCCAACTTTTCGTCTCCGTTTGCATACTCCATTGCCTTCTTGTTGTAGTGGCTGGTCACAAACGAGAACGAGAGGTAGAATGCGCATACCAGTGTAAGCAATATGGCAAAACCCCTTACAAGTCCTTTGTTTTGCATGTTACTTTTAGTTTATTATGATTACTTTTTTAATTAATTCTTTCTGTGTACAAAGCGTGTACAAGGCTGCAAATATAGCTTTTTTTTCACATTTGGAAGCAAAAGACCGTCAAATATTTGCATAATTACTTCATTCCACGGTTTTTCAGCATAGCCTCTTGCTTGGGCTCGGCACCACGAAAATTCTTGTAAAGTGTCATGGGATCGTCGCTGTCTCCCTTCTCCAGCACATGGCTGCGGAAGAGGTGTGCGGTCTTGGCATCGAAGATACCGTTCTCCTTGAAGGCTTCGAAAGCGTCGTTGTCCAGCACGTTGGCCCAGAGGTAGCTGTAATAGCCTGCGGCATAGCCTCCGATGATGTGGCTGAAGTAGGTGGTGCGATAGCGGGGAGCAATCTCCGGAATCAGTCCTAAGGCATCCATTGCCTCCTTTTCATAAGCCATCACGTCCAGTCCTTCCGTGTCGGTCAGGTTGTGGAGGTTCATGTCCAGGATGGCGGCCGCCAACAGTTCCGTGGTCATGAAGCCTTGGTTGAAGGTCTTCTGCTTCAGTATCTTCTCTATCAGTTCGTCGGGGATTGTCTCGCCGGTCTTGTAGTGCTTGGCATACATCTTCAGCACTTCGGGCTCAGTGGCCCAGTGCTCGTTGATTTGCGAGGGAAGTTCCACGAAGTCGCGTGCGACGTTAGTGCCCGAGGTACCCTTGTATTGGCATTTGGTGAGTAGGCCGTGCAGGGCGTGGCCGAACTCATGAAACAGTGTCTCCACTTCGTCGATGGTGAGCAGGGAGGGGGTGTCGCCGATGGGCTTGGTGAAGCTGGCCACGTTGCACACCAGGGGACGAACGTCACCCTGCTGCTCGCGGTAGTTGCTCATCCAGGCACCACCGCTCTTGCCTGTGCGGGGGAAGTAGTCCACGTAGAAGATGCCCAGTTGGGAGCCGTCGCTGTCTTTCACTTCGAAAACCTCCACATCGGGATGGTAGACGGGGATGCCCTCCAGCTTGGTCAGTGTGATGCCATAGAGTTTGTTGGCCACGGCAAAGGCACCTTCACGCACGTTCTCCAACTTGAAGTAGGGCTTGATGTCCTCCTCTTCCAGGTTGTATTTCTCCTTGCGGAGCTTCTCGGTGTAGTACCACCAGTCCCAGGCTTCCAGCTTCTCGCCTTTGCCTTCCTTGTCCATGACTTGTTGCAGTTCGGCCGCTTCAGCCTTGGCCTTGGGCAGGGCATAGTTCCACAGCTCGTTCAGGAATGCCATTACGGTCGGTGCATTCTTGGCCATCGTGTTGTCCAGCACGAAGTTGGAGTAGGAGTCATAGCCCAGCAGTTTGCCCTTCTCTAAGCGCAGGGACACGATGTCTGTGATGATTTTCACGTTGTTGTTGGCCGAGTCGTTGTTGCCGCGGTTAATGTAGGCTTTGTACAGTTGTTCGCGAAGGTTGCGGTTGGCGGCATATTGCAGGAAGGGCAGACGGCTGGCGTTGTGCAGGGTGAAGAGCCACTTACCCTCTTCGCCTGCGGCTTTTGCTTCGGCCGCTGCGCTTTGCTTGAACCACTCGGGCAGGCCCTCTAACTCTTCCTTCTTTTCAACGAAGAGCTTGAAGGAGTTGTTCTCGTTCAGGATGTTCTTGTCGAAGCTGATGCCGAGGGTGGAAAGCTGCTTGTTGATTTCACGCAGGCGTTCCTGCTTGTCGGCGGGCAGATTGGCTCCCGAACGGACGAAGCGTTTGTAGGTCTTCTCTAACAGACGGTTCTGCTCGGTGTTCAGGTTCAGGGACTCCCGCTGTTCATAGACAGCCTTGATTTTAGCAAACAGTTGCTGGTTCAGCAGGATGTTGTCGTCGTGTTCGGAGAGCACAGGGGCCATCTTCATGTAGAGAGCGGTCAGATCATCGGTCGTCTCGGCTTCGGTCAGATTGAAGAAGACGCCTCCCACGCGGTCCAACATGGGGCTGCTGTTGTCTAAGGCTACGATGACATTCTCGAAAGTGGGTGCTTCTGTGCTTTCCACGATGCTACGGATAAGCTCGTTCTGCTCGTCCATGCCTTGCATGAAGGCCGGTTCGTAATGTTCCAGTTTGATTTCATTGAACGGAGGAACGCCGTCAGGGGTTTGAAACTCGCTAAAGAAAGGATTCTGCGGGGTAGGGGTTGTGCAGGAGTACATCATACAACTTGCTGCTAAAATTAATAAGTTACTCTTCAGTCTCATAAGTATTAAATATAATATGTGTTTACGTTATTCGTCGTTGCTCTTCCGGCTCAGGTAACACCAGATGGGGTAGTGGTCGGAGCTCCCGATGGAGCGGTCCACCTTGCAGCCGTGGGCCTGCAGGTCGGGGGTATGCAGGATGTTGTCTATGCGGAAGTAGAACTTGTTCTTGTTGTAGGAGAATCCCGGTCCGCACCCTGAAGTGGTAAAGGCATCCTTCAGTCCTTTCGCGATGGTGTGGTGGGCATAGGATATGGGGGTGTCGTTGAAGTCGCCGCAGACAACGGTGTGCCGGTATCCTCTTCGTGCCACTTCTCGTGCAATGCTGTCTGCTTGTGGGGCGCGGATGGCCGCTGCTTCAGACAGTTTGTGTATCAGTTGGCGGACATTGCTCTTCACCTTCTCCTTTTCCGGGTCGCGCAACATCTCTTCATACGCCTCCTTCTCCTCTTTCTCTAGCTTGTTCGACTCCAGATGGTTGTTGATGAGTGTCAGGGTGTCCTTGCCCATCCGGATGGTGTAGCACACCGAACCGTTGTAGGCACTCTCGTATCTCAATGTATGGGCGGTGAGGATGGGGTACTTGGAGTAACAGGCCAGTTGGTTGGTGTGGCCTCCCTGCCCGCTGCCCACGGTGTTGATGCGGTGATAGGGATAGGCTTTCAGAGCCTTCTCCACCTCTTTCTGTGTCACTCCGCCTGCCTGGTTGGCCGTGGCATATTCTTGCAGACAGATGATGTCGGCCCCGCTTCTCTTCAGATAGTTCAGAATGGAGTTGTCATTGCTCTTCTCCTTTGCCGTTCCGTTGAATCCCATGACGTTGTAGGAGAGCAGTTTGATGCTTCCTTCCGGCTGTTGCTCTCCGCCGAAGTTCAGGGGAAGCAGACTGTGCAGTTGCGGATAGCACAGCAGGAAAGCGGCCAGTGGCAACAGTGCGGCCTTGTATTGACAGCAGATGAGCCAGAATATCAGGAAGCACCCGTTGATGCAGGCAAATATGGGGAATGTCAGACCCATGCACGAGAGCATGGGATGTTCCGTTGGAGTGATGTAGGGACTGTAGGCTGTCAGTAGCAGCAACAGAACGAAGAGGGTGTTGACGGTCAACAGCAGCAGACGTACCAGCTTTCCTAAGTGTCTCATTGCAGGGAGGATGAAGGATTATCGTTTGCTGGCATCAAAAAGTGCCTGTTTCTCTGCGGTGGTCAGGCTTTCGTAGCCCGATTTCTTCAGTTTGTCCAGAATGCGGTCCACCTCATCGTTTTGTGCTTTCCGGCGGGCGTTGTAGTCGTAATCCTGGCCCCTCCCGCCATAGTTCACCTTCATCTTGGGCTTGCGTGGACGGGGGGCGAAGAGGCCCGTTACGGCATCAATCGTTCCGTTGATCCACTTGGTGACATCATGCCCCTTGCTCAGGCTCATGGCAAACCACAGACCGGCCAATGCACCGCCCAGGTGGGCAATGTGTCCACCGCCGTTGTCGGAAGTGATGAACAGCAGGTCCATGCCGATGACCACTAATGCCAGATATTTCAGGCGTACAGTGCCGAAAAGGAAAAGCTGTACGGGGTGGTTGGGCTCACGATAGGCCGTAGCGGCTACGATGGCGAGCACCGAGGCCGATGCTCCCAGCATGAACGAATGGGGAACCAATACCTGAAAGTAGGGGAAGAGGTTATAGGCCAGCATGAAGAGCAGGCCGCCACAGATGCCTCCCAGGATGTAGACTCCCCGCAGGTGCTTGGCTGAGAAATAGTAGAGGAAGAGCGTGCCGAACCAGTAGAGCCACAGCATGTTGAACAACAGGTGCAGTACACCGCTGTGCATGAACATGTAGGTCAGCAATGACCAGGGCTGCATGATGAAACGCGGCAGGGAGGCCGGTAGTTCCACCCATTCAAAGATGCCTGTTGCACTGCGGTTGAAGAGCAGCAGGAAGATACCTGTGAGCGCCGTGACGAGGAACACCGCCACATTGATGAAGATGAAGCGCGTGCAGATGTTGCCGTGCCGGAACTTCTCTTTCAGGTCAGTTATAATAGTAGTAGCCATTGTTTCTGTTTTTTCGTTTCCAATACATGATGAGGAGGAAGCCGAAGACCATTCCTCCAAGGTGGGCAAAGTGGGCCACGTTGTCATAGGGGTTATTGGCCATGCCCATCAGAATCTCAATGACCGCATAGCCGGCCACGAAATACTTGGCCTTGATGGGGAAGGGCAGGGGCATGACGAAGATGCGCTCTTCAGGGAAACTCATGCCAAATCCCAACAGGATACCGAATATGCTGCCGGATGCTCCTACGGTGCCACTGTTCAGCAAGGCGTTCAAGTGGGCCATCTGGGGCGCGATGAAGTTCTTCCCTTCGTTCCAGGCATTGGTTCCGTGAGCCAGTACAGCCTCCACCTCGTCGGGCGACATGCCGGCTTCCGCCGTAAGAAAGCGGATGCCCTGAACGGCTTCCTGCACAAGTCCCGCTCCGATGCCGCACACCAAGTAGAAGAGGAGGAAACGCTTGCCGCCCCACATCTGCTCCAGGACACGTCCGAACATCCACAGGGCAAACATGTTGCAGAGCAGGTGGCTGAAGCCGCCGTGCATGAACATGTAGGTCAGCGGTTGCAGCAGGTTGAAATTGTCCGACAGGAAGAGGTGCAGACCCAGGTAGCGGTCGGCATCAATGCCATAGACTTGTCGGATAACGTATGAACCAAAGAATGCCAGCACGTTGATAATTAGCAGATTCTTTGTTATAGGGGGCATATTGTTCATAATCTCTTCTATTCAAATATACACACGGGACATATGTCCTGTTCGTTGCAAAAGTACGAATTAATTCTGTTACATAACAATATCCATCTTCTTATTCTCGCATTTTTCGCTAAATGTATCGCTTTTTTAGGCTTTTTTGAGCAAGGTCAAGACAAGGGCCTGTAGAGGAAAGGAGAACATATTTCGGCTGAATCCGGGAATTTGTCAGGGGAGAGATTTCACTTTCTTCTCTTTTATTGTATCTTTGCTCCCGAACAAAAAGAAAATCGTATGTCTCCGTTACTGATTGTCCTTACTGTCGCAGTCTATTTTGCACTGCTGTTCACAGTCTCTTATGTAGCAGGCCGAAAGGCTGACAATGCCGGTTTCTTCACAGGAAACCGACGTTCTTCGTGGTATGTCGTGGCCTTTGCCATGATTGGTGCCAGCATGTCGGGAGTGACCTACGTGTCGGTGCCGGGCATGGTGGGTGGAAGCAGTTTTTCTTACCTGCAGATGACGTTGGGCTTCGTGGCCGGTCAGCTGGTGATTGCCTTCGTGCTGACGCCGTTGTTCTATCGCATGAACCTCACCTCCATCTACCAATACCTGCAGAACCGCTTCGGAACCTCCACCTATCGGGCCGGTGCCTGGTTCTTCTTCATCTCCAAAATGTTGGGGGCGGCCGTACGCTTGTTGCTGGTATGCACGGCCATGCAGCTGTTGGTCTTCGAGCCTTGGGAGGTGCCATTCGTGGTGAACGTGGCAATCAGCGTGTCGTTGGTGTGGCTCTACACCTATCGGGGCGGTGTGAAGTCACTGGTGTGGACCGATAGTCTGAAGACCCTCTGCCTCATCGTATCGGTAGTGATGTGCATCTACTACATTGCCGACGGATTGGAGCTCACGGCAGCCGGTGTGTTGCAGACGGTGACTGAGAGTCCCATGTCGCGAATCCTGTTCTTAGACAATCCCGATAGCAAACTATACTTTTGGAAACAGTTCCTGGGGGGCATGTTCACCATGATAGCCATGACAGGCTTGGATCAGGACCTGATGCAACGCAACTTGAGTTGCAGGAGTACCCGTGAGGCTCAGAAGAACATGATGGTGAGCATTTCCATGCAGGTGGTGGTCATCACGCTGTTTCTCATGCTGGGTGTACTGCTCTACACCTTTGCGGCCAGTCGTGGCCTGCAGGTGAGCAAGGGAGATGACCTCTTCCCGTTGGTGGCTACCGGTGCCGGACTGCCGGTTGTGGTCGGCGTGCTGTTCATCATCGGTTTCATCTCCTCGGCCTATTCGGCAGCGGGCTCGGCCCTGACCGCCCTCACCACCTCCTTTACCGTGGATATCGTAGGCACAGGAGACCGTTCGGAAGAGAGCCTGGCCCGTCTGCGCAAGCACATCCATCTGCTGATGGCCGTACTGATGGCCGTGGTCATCTATGTCATCGGCCTGCTGAACAACACCAGTATCATCGATGCGGTCTATACATTGGCCAGCTATACCTATGGCCCCATTTTGGGCCTCTTCGCCTTCGGCATTCTGCTGAAGCGTCATCGGGTGCGCGACCGTTACATTCCTGTGGTGTGCATCCTCTCGCCCCTTCTCTGCCTTTTCCTGCAGCTCCACTCCGAAAGCTGGCTGGACGGTTATCAGCTGGGCTATGAACTGTTGTTGCTCAATGCGGCGTTGACCTTCCTGGGCGCATGGATGGTGTCGGACAAGAATTGCTCTCAAACGAATAAGTGAATATGGACGGAATGAAAAAGATAACGGCTTTCCTGATGCCTTCGGACGAAAACGTGATGCAGGCAGTGGAACATGAACTTCGGGCCACCGGATGGGTGCAACAGGTGCACCTGTTGGAGCTGGAAGCCCCATTGGGCAGTGCCTCTATCTGTCGGATGGCCGAGCGGAATGATGCTCCTTACACCTTATTATATATAGGTTCATCCCCGATGGCTTTGGGGCCATACGCTCTAGAGCGTATGATGCAGGTGATGGATGATAGCGGGGCGGCAATGGTCTATGCCGACCGCTACAAGATGGTGCAGGGCGCACGCTGTGCCGCGCCGGTCATTGAGTACCAGGCGGGCTCGTTGCGTGATGATTTCGACTTCGGCTCCCTGTTACTCATCTCCACCGAACGGCTGAAGCTGGTGGTGCGGGAGATGAAGGCTGCTGCCTGGTGTTATGCCGGACTTTATGACTTGCGGTTAAGGCTGTCGCGTACAGCTCCTTTAATACATATCAACGAATACCTCTACACGGAAGAAGAGACTGACCACCGTCTCAGCGGTGAGAAACAGTTCGACTATGTGGACCCGCGTAACCGTGAACGCCAGATAGAGATGGAGCAGGTCTGCACTGAACATCTGAAGTGT
Organism: Bacteroides sp.; assembly: GCA_017471925.1. Classification (GTDB taxonomy): domain Bacteria; phylum Bacteroidota; class Bacteroidia; order Bacteroidales; family Bacteroidaceae; genus Bacteroides. The sequence goes on along the minus strand of JAFURM010000040.1, from coordinate 18,923 downwards.
GTAGGTGCCTATCTTCCGCCGCTATATGAAGAGGTAGACCTGGATAATGGCGATTTCCCTTGTGAAGCCTCGGTCATCATCCCCGTGCGCAATCGTGTGGCGACCATCCGCGATGCCGTGCGCTCCGTGCTGACCCAGCAGACTGCCTTCCGTTTCAACCTCATCGTGGTGGACAATCATTCCACAGATGGCACTACCGAAGCCATCCGTGAATGGGCGGACGACCCCCGAGTGATACATCTCATTCCTGTTCGCGAAGACTTGGGCATCGGAGGTTGTTGGAATCTGGGTGTGCAGGATGGACGTTGCGGACGTTTTGTCGTGCAGTTAGACAGTGATGACCTTTACAAGGACGAACATTCCCTGGCCCGGATGGTGGCTGCCTTCAGGGAGCAACGTTGCGCTATGGTCGTGGGTAGCTACCTGATGACCGACTTCAACCTGCATCCCCTGCCGCCCGGAGTTATAGACCATCGGGAGTGGACTCCCCATAACGGACATAACAACGCTTTGCGCATCAATGGATTGGGCGCACCGCGTGCCTTCTTCACTCCGCTGCTTCGGCAGTTGCGCCTGCCCAATACCAGCTATGGCGAGGACTATGCCGTGGCCTTGCGCTTCGCCCGCCGCTACCGCATAGGGCGTATCTACGAACCTCTCTATCTCTGCCGTCGTTGGGAAGGTAACTCCGATGCAGCCCTCTCTCCCGAGAAAGTGAATGCCAACAATCGCTATAAGGACCGCATCCGTACCTGGGAATTGTTGGCGAGAATCAAGCAGAACAACGAAGACTGACGCCTATGGTTGACCGATTGATTGCCGAACAGACCACAACGTGGGAAATGGCCCGCCGCAACTATGAGGCCTTGCGGGAGGTGCGCGTCAGGGAACTTCGCTTCCCTGTTGAGGGGGGCGAGATGCACTTCCGCCTCCAGTACAATCCGGCACGCATACGCTCCTCGGCGGCCAAGGTGGATGCAACCTCCCTGCAGGAACGTCCCTGCTTCCTTTGCCATCGCCCGTCGGAGCAGCAAGCCCTTCCTTTCGGCGGACACTATGAAATCCTATTGAATCCCTTCCCTATATTCCCTCGCCATCTGACGATTGTGGAACGGGAGCATCTGCCGCAACGCATCGCTTCGCGTATGAGGGATATGCTGGCGTTGGCCCGCTTGCTCCCTGACTATACCGTCTTCTATAACGGTCCCTTATGCGGGGCTTCCGCTCCCGACCATGCCCACTTCCAGGCTGGTAATCGGGGCTTCATGCCCGTGGAGGCAGAGTGGCGGCATCGGGTAGGCAGCGTCTGTGCCCGTGAGGGGAAGGCCGTTCTTCTTGCTTTGAATGATGTACCGCGTCATGCCTTGGTGCTGACCTCTCCTTCGGCGGAGGAGGCCGAACGCCTCTTTGCCCGCCTTTATGCAGCCTTGCAATGTGTAGAGGGTGTGGATGGCGGTGTGCAGGTGGAACCCATGCTCAACATCCTCTGCTATTACGAAGCGGGTGAATGGGTGCTGATACTCTTTCCCCGCAAACGTCATCGGCCTTCGTGCTATGCCGTAGAGGAGGGTAGGGGCATCTTGTGCAGTCCGGCTTCGGTAGACTTGGGCGGTGTGTTGGTCCTGCCGCGTGAAGAGGATTTCCTGAAGCTGACGGTTGAGGACGTGAAGGGGATTCTGGAAGAGGTGTGCCTGAATTGGGAAAATGAACATTTAACAGATATATAACGATGATGGACAAGACGAAAGAGCCGATGCTCAGGGTAGGCATCCTGACGGCAAATGAGATTGTATTCACTCTCCCCGTACTCTATCGTATGGTAGGTACCTGGTGCAGTGGAGTGGTAACTTGCTGCCGTTTCGTGAAGGGCGAGCAGCGCGTGGTGGCCGACGGACGGAAAATACGTTGGGAAGGCACCTCTTATGAAACCTTGCGTTTTGATCCGATGGCACCGGAGGACTACTTTGAACTGCATGACGTGGTGATAGGCAAACAGTTCCATTGGGAACGCCGGGAGAACCAACGCTTTCCCGGTTTCCTGGATTTCATTTCTAAAGAGGAGGGCCAAGTGACGGCAGTGAACGTCGTGCCGTTGGAAACCTATCTCTCCAGTGTCATTTCCAGTGAGATGAGTGCCACGGCCTCTCCTGCCTTGCTCAAGGCTCATGCCATCATTTCCCGCAGTTGGCTGGTGAACCTCCTGGAGGCTTCCGAATGGCCGGACAACGACCCATCAAAAGGAATGCATGAGGATGAGAACGAACGCATCCGCTGGTATGAACGCGATGCTCATGCAGGCTATGATGTCTGTGCCGACGACCATTGCCAACGCTATCAGGGTATTACCCGCGTGGTGGGTGATCAGGCGCGTCAGGCTGTGGAAGAGACGCGCGGTATGGTGCTGGTGCATGGAGGCCGGGTGTGTGATGCCCGTTTCAGCAAGTGCTGCGGCGGTGCACTGGAGGAGTTCAATACCTGCTGGGCCAACCGTCTCCCCTCCTATCTGCAAGCCAAGCGCGACCTTCCCGCCTCATTGGAAAACCACCCTCTGCCCGACTTGACTCGGGAAGTGGAGGCCGAAAAGTGGATTCGTTCCTCTCCCGAAGCCTTTTGTCACACGACCGATGCGGCTATCCTTGCTCAGGTGCTTAACGACTACGACCGTGAAACGACCGACTTCTTCCGTTGGCAGGTGAGCTATACGCAGGACGAGCTGGCAGCTTTGGTGCGTGAACGTTCAGGCGTGGACTTTGGCGGCATTGTCGACCTTCGCCCTCTGACTCGTGGACGGAGCGGGCGTATCAGCCGGCTGGAAATTGTCGGTACCTTGCGTACGATGGTCATCGGTAAGGAACTGGAGATACGTCGCACGCTCTCTTCTTCCCATCTCTACAGCTCGGCCTTTGTTGTGGATAAGGAACAGGTCGAGGAGGGACAATTGCCTTCACGCTTCGTGCTGACCGGTGCCGGATGGGGACACGGTGTGGGCTTGTGTCAGATAGGTGCTGCCGTCATGGGTGAACAGGGCTATACCTATGAGGAAATCCTGGCCCACTACTATCCCAACACCTTGATAACCCAACGCTATCAGTGATGAAGAAGAGCATGTCTGCCTGGAGGTGGGTGCCCACCCTCTACTTTGCTGAGGGACTGCCCTATGTGGCGGTTACCACCTTAGCCCTTATCATGTACAAACGCTTAGGGCTAAGCAATGCTGAAATAGCCCTCTACACTTCGTGGCTGAACCTTCCGTGGGTCATCAAGCCTCTGTGGAGCCCTTTCGTAGACCTGCTGAAGAGCAAACGTTGGTGGATTGTGGTCATGCAGTCGCTCATCGGCGGTGCCCTGGCGGGCGTGGCTTTCTTCATTCCTACGGCCTTCTGGATACAGGCCACCCTGGCCTGCTTCCTGGTGATGGCTTTCGCCTCGGCCACTCATGACATTGCCGCCGACGGCTTCTACATGCTGGGGTTAGACGAAAAAGGGCAATCCTTCTTTGTGGGTATCCGTAACCTCTTCTATCGTCTGGCTAACATCTTTGGTCAAGGGCTGTTGGTGATGCTGGCAGGATGGATGGAGGACCGCTATGGTGATATACCCTTGGCCTGGTGCCTGACGTTCAGTCTCATGGCCGGTCTCTTTATAGCCTTTACGCTCTATCACACCTTGCAGCTTCCTTGTCCTGAACAGGATGAACATCCGTCAGCGAATGAACAGCGGCCCATCTCCTTGCAATGCCTTTTGGTTGACTTCATGGAGACCTTTATCTCCTTCTTCAATCGCAAGGAGGTAGGTCTGATGCTCTTCTTCCTCCTGACCTATCGACTGGGCGAGGCGCAGTTGGTGAAGATCGCTTCTCCCTTTCTGTTGGATACGGCAGAGGCAGGCGGATTGGCTCTCTCCACTTCGGCTGTTGGTGCCATCTATGGAACGGTCGGCGTGATAGCCCTCATGGCGGGAGGTATACTGAGTGGCATTCTGGTGTCACAGGACGGCCTTTGCCGTTGGCTGTTGCCTATGGCACTCGCCATCAATCTGCCCGACCTGCTTTATTTGTGGCTGGCCGTTGCTCGTCCCGATAATGTCTACCTGATTGCAACCTGTGTGGCTGTGGAGCAGTTGGGCTATGGTTTCGGCTTTACGGCTTATACGCTCTATCTCATCCGTGTGGCCGACGGTCCCCGTCGCACGGCCCACTATGCCATTGGTACAGGATTGATGGCTTTGGGCATGATGCTTCCCGGTATGCCAGCCGGATGGATTCAGGAGCAGCTGGGCTATCCCCTTTTCTTTGTCTGGGTCTGCCTCTGTACGCTTCCGGGCATCTGGGCCACTTGGATGGTGGCTTCACAGATTCGTAATAACCTTAAACACAATAACCATGAGTGACGAAATGATATTGTTGGCCGACAGCGGCTCCACCAAGACCGACTGGTGCCTGATGCAGCGCGGCCGTGGACTCTTGGGACGTTGGAGTACCCAAGGGTTGAATCCCGTCTTCCTCTCTGAGAGTGAGATGGCCGCTGTGCTTCGTGCAGAATTGCTTCCTGCCGTGAAGACAGCCTTGTCCGGAATGGATGAGGTGTTGCTCTCCCGCGTCAGCTTCTATGGAGCCGGTTGCCTTCCGGAACGGGTAGGAAGCGTGGAGCGTGCCCTGCGTGGCGTTCTGCCTTTGCTCCCCGATGCCATCGTGAGCGTGGAGAGCGACCTGATGGCGGCCTGTCACGCCTTGGCCGGAGACGAAGCGGGCATCGTGGCCATATTGGGTACGGGCAGCAATTCCTGTGAGTGGAACGGTAGTGGAGTGGTTGCGCAGGTCTCCCCCTTGGGCTTTATTCTGGGTGATGAGGGTAGTGGTGCCGTGCTGGGCCGTCTGCTTGTGAGTGACCTGCTGAAGAACCAACTTCCCGAATTGCTTCGTCGGGAGTTCCTGGAGACGTACAGTCTTTCGCCTGCAGACATCATCACCCGTGTCTACCGTCAGCCTATGCCCAACCGTTTCCTGGCCTCCTTGAGTCCCTTTGTCGCTTCTCATCTGGAACATCCCGGGGTGCGTCGGCTGGTGACGGAGAATTTCCGTAGCTTCATCTGTCGTAACCTGAAGCAGTATCGCTATCGGGAACTGCCTGTCCACTTCTGTGGCTCCGTCGCTTGGGTCTATAGGGCGCAGTTGGAAGAGGTGTGTCGTGAAGAGGATCTGCTTGTGGGGCGCATCGTGAGGAATCCCTTGGAGCGCCTTGTGGAACGCTATAACTAAATTTCATATATCCAAGCTTCATCAAACGGAAATTAATTCCTATCTTTGCCCCGTTTTTGCAAGTAACGCAAAGCGAATCAAGATTTTAAAAAAGAAATAAATACAACAAGAAGAATGGCACAACAAGAAGACGTTTTCAAGAAACTCGTGTCCCACTGCAAGGAATATGGGTTTGTGTTCCCCAGTAGTGAAATCTATGACGGTTTGGGAGCAGTGTACGACTACGGCCAGATGGGCGTGGAACTGAAGAACAACATCAAGCAATATTGGTGGCAGAGCATGGTGCTGCTGCACGAGAACATCGTGGGTATCGACTCGGCCATTTTCATGCACCCCACAATCTGGAAGGCCAGCGGTCACGTAGACGCTTTCAATGACCCCCTCATTGACAACCGCGACAGCAAGAAACGTTATCGTGCCGATGTGCTGATTGAAGACCAGTTGGCCAAGTATGATGACAAGATAAACAAGGAAGTGGCCAAAGCCGCCAAGCGCTTCGGTGATGCTTTCGATGAGGCTCAATACCGCAACACCAATCCCCGCGTGCTGGAGCATCAGGCCAAGCGTGACGCCCTGCATGAGCGTTTCAGCAAGGCTCTGAACGACAATGACCTGAACGAACTGCGCCAGATTATCCTGGATGAAGAGATTGTCTGTCCCATCAGCGGTACGAAGAACTGGACCGAGGTGCGTCAGTTCAACCTCATGTTCTCCACTGAGATGGGAAGCACGGCCGATGGTGCCATGAAGATTTACCTGCGTCCCGAGACGGCACAGGGCATCTTCGTGAACTACCTGAACGTCCAGAAGACCGGCCGCATGAAGATTCCTTTCGGTATCGCACAGATTGGCAAGGCTTTCCGTAATGAGATTGTGGCCCGTCAGTTCATCTTCCGCATGCGTGAGTTCGAACAGATGGAGATGCAGTTCTTCGTGAAGCCCGGTACAGAGTTGGAATGGTTCAAGAAGTGGAAGGAGACCCGCCTGAAGTGGCACAAGGCTTTGGGCTTTGGTGACGACCACTACCGCTTCCACGACCATGACAAGCTGGCTCACTATGCCAATGCAGCCACTGACATCGAGTTCCTCATGCCCTTCGGTTTCAAGGAGGTGGAAGGTATTCACAGCCGCACCAACTTCGACCTCTCTCAGCACGAGAAGTACAGCGGCAAGAATATCAAGTACTTTGACCCCGAGGCCAATGAAAGCTATGTGCCTTATGTCATCGAGACCTCTATTGGTGTGGACCGCATGTTCCTCAGCATCATGTCGGCCTCTTACTGTGAGGAGAAGCTGGAGAATGGCGAGACTCGTGTTGTGCTTCGTCTGCCTGCAGCCTTGGCTCCCGTGAAACTGGCCGTCATGCCTTTGGTGAAGAAGGACGGTCTGCCTGAGAAGGCCCGCGAAATCATCGACTCGCTGAAGTTCCAGTTCCATTGCCAGTATGACGAGAAGGACTCCATCGGTAAGCGTTACCGTCGTCAGGATGCCATCGGCACACCGTTCTGCGTGACCGTGGACCATCAGACGTTGGAGGACAACTGTGTGACGCTGCGTAACCGCGACACCATGCAGCAGGAACGTGTGGCCATCAGCGAGCTGAGTGGCATCATCGCCGATCGCGTCAGCATCACTTCGCTGCTGAAGAGCCTCTGATTGTGAATGATTAACAGTGAAAGTAATGATAAAGAAACTATTCTCTTTTCTCCTGCTGGGAGCTGTGCTGCTCGCTTCGTGTGACGAAGTGGAAGAGATGGGCAAGTATGACAACTGGCAGGAGCGTAACGAGGCCTACATGGACTCCATTGCACGGCTGGCCGGCAATAACTATGTGCTCAACATGGAGCAGGCCGATGCCATGCAGTTGGGACAGTTCTATGCCATCAAGGATCCCTCGGCATCAACCAGTGAGACGACACGCTACATCTATTGCCGCAAACTGACGGCCAATCCCGATGGCGTACGTCCGCTCTATACAGGCGAGAACTCCACCGTGAGTGCCTACTATCACGGTACGCTCATTACGGGGGATAACTTCGACGGAAATTTCGACGGCTATGGAGCTACCGACACTTCCATTCCTCTGCCTCCCGCCCTTTGGCCTACGGCTTTCGACCAACCGACGTCGTTCACTGTGACGGGGGTCTTCTCGGGATGGACCTGGCCGTTGCAGTACATGCGTACCGGCGAACGTTGGCTGCTCTACATTCCTTGGCAGAGCGGTTATGGCGAGTCGGGTTACAGCTCCATCCTGGGCTACAGCACCCTCGTCTTCGATATCTGTCTGGAAAGTATTGTGAAGTAAAGGCAGGGGCTGATAGCCCCGCTTGCTATTTATATTTTAGGCACGGATTGCACGGAAAAGACGGAGCTTGTTGCTCCATCATCCGTGTCATCCGTGCCTAAAACGTTTTTTGGGGGGATTATTCCATCGCTTCTACAATCTTGCGCTGCACCTCGGCGAACTCCTCGGGCGAAAGCTGCAGTTTGGGATTGGAGAAGAGCATGTCCTTTTCGCTCTGCATGGGTACCAAGTGGATGTGGGCGTGGGGTACCTCAAGACCCAATACGGCCTGTCCCACCTTCAGGCAGGGGAATGCCTTCTTGATGGCTACGGCTACCCGTTTGGCAAACACCTGCATGGCTCCCAGGACTTCATCGTCCAGGTCGAAGAGGTAATCCACCTCCTGCTTGGGGATGACCAGCGTGTGTCCTTTGGCCAATGGGTTGATGTCCAGGAAGGCGAAGAAACGCTCGTCTTCCGCAATCTTGTAGCAAGGAATCTCGCCTGCTACGATTCGGCTGAATATTGTTGCCATGATTGTTCCTCCTTTGGCTATTTACGGGTTCTTAGAATGAAATGCTCAGCACCTCTAAATGGATGATTCCTTGGGGTACCTTGATTTCGGCCACTTCGCCCACCTTCTTGCCCAGCAGACCTTGTGCAATGGGAGTATTGACGGAGATTTTGCCCTCCTTCAGGTTGGCTTCGCTTTCGCTCACGATGGTGTAGGTCATCTTCATGCCGTTCTTCACATTCTTCAGCTCCACCTTGTTCAATATCTGTACGCTGTCGGTCTTCAGCTTGCTCTCGTCAATGATCTTGGCATCGGCAATCACTGCTTTCAGCTTGTTGATTTTCATCTCTAACAGTCCCTGTGCCTCCTTGGCCGCATCATATTCGGCGTTCTCGGAAAGGTCGCCCTTGTCTCTTGCTTCGGCAATGGCTGCCACAATCTTGGGGCGCTCTACGGCCTCCAGGGTTCTCAACTCGGCTACCAGCTTGTTGTAGCCCTCTTCTGACATATAAGCCATACTTTTTCTCCTTTTATATTTTAAGTGTTTCTAATTGATTGATTTCTCGTTGTTGCTGTCTTGCGACAAAAAGAAAAAGAATTCCAACATGTCGTTGCATGTTGGAACCCTCTTTCGGTTGAATTGCTCTGCAAAGATACGCCTTTAAATGAATTCGGCCAAGCGAAAAAGGCTGCTATGTAACATATTTAAATGAAAAATGCTAATTTATAACACCTTATCATAGCAGTCTCTTCACGGCTGCTTCCAGGTCGGTGATGGTTTCGCCACGTGCTGACAGCTCGTTGGCGCGATTCACGAGGAACAGTGTGGGCAGGTTCTGCACGTTGTAGATGGAGGCGATGGAAGAGTAGATGCCGTTAGCGTCGCGCACGCAAATCCAGGGCAGGTTGCCTGCTGTAGTCTTCCAGTAGTGTTCGTCGGCATCCAATGAAATCTGATAAATCTCCAGCCCCTTGTCGGCATACTTGTCATAGAGGTCGCGCAGCATGTAGTTGTGACTGGCCGATACGGCGCTCTGGTAGATGGTGAAGTCCACGATGACCACTTTGCCTTTCAGGTCGGTCAGCTTGTGGGCGTTGCCCTTCATGTCGCGCAGGTTGATGTCTATGACACCGGTTTCGCCAATCTGCTCTTCGGAAATCTCCACCACCTTCTGTTGGGGAGTGCGGGTGTTCTTCATGCCTTTCAGGGCGATGTTGTAGAGGTTGCGTGAGCGGTCGGCGTGCGGATAGAAGTTGTTCAGGCTGGTAGCCACGGCCGAGAAGCATTTCACGTCTTCCTTGCTGTTCAGCGGGTCGAAGATGAGGTAGCCGTTCAGCTTCTGGAACAGGGCGAAATAGGCAGATGCCGTGTTGGGTGCGGAAAAGATATAGTTGATTTTCACGTCATCCTTGTAGCTCTTCAGCAGGGTGGCCAAGCTGTCCTGATAGGCATCCACACCGATGGCGCGTCCCTGCATGGCTTTGGTCAGGGCGTTGACGTTCTTCTGCAGCTCCATCTGTTTCAGAGTAAGTTCCTTGATGCGTTGGCTGTTGGCCGAACCTTCCACGCTGTACTGGGTGGTGAAGGTGGGGTAGGCGGCCTGGATGCGGATGGTCTCGGTGGAGTCGGCCGAGAAGTTGATGACCTTCTCGTCCACTCTCAGGCGGAAGAATTCGGGTGACTTGGGTCGCGGCTGCTTGAAGGAGAAACTGCCGTTACCTTTCAGTTTCACGGAGTCTAAAGGCAGGATGCCTTCCAGGGCGGCAGCTTCTATATAGAGCGTCTTGCCCTCGGCTTCGGCCACTGTTCCTTCTACATTGAATTTCGGGTCTGTCTGGCAGGCGCTCAGTGCAGCGGCGGCCAATGCCACAAAAAGAATTTTCTTCATATCGTTTTTCTTGAATCTATGTGTTTTTATATATAAGGTCCGTTGTTTCGGACGTGCAAATATACGTCTTTTGCCCCATCTTACGCAGGGAAAAGCGAAAAAAACAACAGAAAACCAAATATTTTGTCTCATTTACACCTTCTTACAGGAATAAATTACGTATCTTTGCGCGAATTTTGAAAGAAAATTTAGATATAGACACTTTTTATGATTAACCCAATTGTTAAGACGATCGAGTTGCCTGATGGAAGAACCATCACGCTCGAAACGGGAAAGTTGGCAAAACAGGCAGACGGTTCTGTAATGCTGCGCATGGGCAACACCATGCTGTTGGCTACTGTTTGTGCCGCCAAGGACGCAGTTCCCGGAACAGATTTCATGCCGCTTCAGGTAGAGTACAAAGAAAAATTCTCCGCATTCGGACGTTTCCCCGGTGGCTTCACCAAGCGTGAGGGACGTGCTTCCGACTATGAGATTCTTACTTGCCGTCTGGTGGACCGTGCTCTACGCCCTCTCTTCCCCGACAATTTCCATGCAGAAGTATATGTGAATATCATCCTCTACTCCGCTGATGGTGTGGATTTGCCCGATGCATTGGCCGGTCTGGCCGCTTCGGCTGCCCTCTCTGTCTCCGACATTCCGTTCAACGGACCCATCTCGGAGGTACGCGTGGCTCGTGTGGATGGCGAATTTGTCATCAACCCCACTTTCGAACAGTTGGAGAAGGCCGATATGGACCTTATGGTAGGTGCCACCTATGAGAACATCATGATGGTGGAAGGCGAGATGAACGAAGTTTCCGAGCAAGACCTGCTGGCCGCTCTGAAGGCTGCCCACGAGGCCATCAAGCCCATGTGTGTGGCTCAGAAGGAACTGGCCGAGGAGGTTGGCTCCACCGTGAAGCGCGAGTATGACCACGAGGTGAACGACGAGGAGTTGCGCAAAGCCGTACACGATGCCTGCTACGCCAAGGCTTACGCCATTGCCAGCGAGGGCAACCGCGACAAACATGCCCGTCAGGACGCTTTCGATGCCATTTGCGATGAGTTCAAGGCTCAGCTCACTGAAGAAGAACTGGAAGAGAAGGCTCCCCTGATTGACCGCTACTATCACGACGTGGAGAAAGAGGCCATGCGCCGCTGCATCCTGGACGAAGGCAAGCGTCTGGACGGTCGTAAGACCACTGAAATCCGCCCCATCTGGTGTGAGGTCAGCCCGCTGCCCGGCCCTCACGGCTCGGCCATCTTCACCCGTGGCGAAACCCAATCACTCTCCACGGCTACCCTCGGTACCAAGCTCGACGAGAAGATTGTGGACGACGTGCTGGTTCACGGCAAGGAGCGTTTCCTCCTGCACTACAACTTCCCTCCCTTCTCTACGGGTGAGGCCAAGGCACAGCGCGGTGTAGGTCGTCGCGAAATCGGTCACGGCCACCTGGCTTGGCGTGCGCTGAAGGGACAGATTCCTGCCGACTATCCCTACGTGGTTCGCGTAGTTTCCGATATCCTCGAGTCTAACGGCTCCTCTTCCATGGCTACGGTATGTGCCGGTACGCTGGCGCTGATGGATGCCGGTGTGAAGATCAAGAACCCCGTCTCCGGTATCGCTATGGGTCTCATCAAGAACCCCGGTGAAGAGAAGTATGCCGTACTGAGCGACATTCTGGGCGATGAAGACCACTTGGGCGACATGGACTTCAAGGTGACCGGTACCAAGAACGGTATCACGGCCACTCAGATGGACATCAAGGTGGACGGCCTCTCTTATGACATTCTGGAGAAGGCACTGCTGCAGGCAAAGGAGGGACGCGAATACATCCTCGGCAAACTCACGGAGTGCATGCCCGAACCGCGTGCCGACCTGAAGCCTCATGCTCCGCGCATCGAGACCATGACCATTCCCAAAGAGTTCATCGGTGCAGTCATTGGCCCCGGTGGAAAGATTATCCAGGGTATGCAGGAAGAGACCGGTGCTACCATCACCATTGAAGAGATTGACAACCTGGGCTACATTGAAGTGGCTGCCAGCAACAAGGATAGCATTGATGCGGCTCTGCGCATGATCAAGGCCATCGTAGCCGTTCCCGAAGTGGGTGAGGTCTACACCGGTAAGGTGCGCAGCATCATGCCCTACGGTGCTTTCGTAGAGTTCCTGCCCGGCCGTGACGGTCTGCTCCACATTTCGGAGATTGACTGGAAGCGTTTGGAGACGGTAGAAGAAGCCGGCATCCAGGAAGGCGATGAAATCGAGGTGAAGTTGCTGGAGATTGACCCCAAGACCGGTAAGTTCAAGCTCTCCCACCGTGTGCTCCTGCCCAAACCGGAAGGTTATCAGGAACGCCCCGAGCGTGGCGAACGTCGTGAGCGTGGTGAGCGTCGCGACCGTCGTCCTCGTGAAGACAAGCGATAAAGAGCGTTGCGGGAGTCTTCCTCTCCCTCGCTGAACAGCATATAAGCGGATGTGTCCATCAAGGATACATCCGCTTTGTTGTTAGATGGCCTGTTTATAATATTTATCTTTTCATCCTGCCTCTGCCGATGCAAAGTGTGTCACCTTGATGACACATCTGTAACTTGTTGCTATATAGTGGTTTATTCTATGTTTTTCGCCCAAGGTGTGTCACTTTTGTGTCTATAGACACAAAATAACTGATTTTGTCCGATATTTCATACGATAAATGTAGCTATTTGTAATGATTTTACAGTTCCATCCTCTTGCTTCTATGCGTGGATGATTTTCTATGCACGGATGACACGGATAAATACGGGTTATATCGCTATTTTACACCTGATATGGTTATAATCCAACCGTAAAATCCGTGTCATCCGTGCCTGAAATCTATCAACTGTGAATTATCGACTATCAATTATCAACTGTCAACTATCCAATCAGGTGGGATATTTTATCAAAAAACGTTTGTGCGAAACAGTTTTTGCGGCTAATGACACAAAAGTGACACACCTTTCTCAAAAAATCGGTGTTAACTTACTGTGATACTGTCCATTGAGGCATGTGTCACTAAGTGACACACTTCGCGTGCCCCTTCTTTGGACGGTATCAAGATTTATTGATAAGTTTTGGACGATGCGGAAACGCGGATTAACGCAGATTCCCGCAAAGGTGTCACATTACTCTGCTTTGCGAAAATCTGCGTTAGTCCGCGTTTCCCTCTTTGTACCTCCTCCGGATAGGCGGCCGGTGCAGGAACTTATGCTCTATGATGCGCCGATTGAAGGAAGTATAATGCATCGCTTGATGCCTCTATAATGCGATGCCTGATGCCTCTATGGCACGATGCTCGATGGCGTGATAACGGTCAGCGAGCTAATTCCGTGCCTAAATTTGATGTTTGACACAGGTTCTTAGAGTTTCTTCTGCTTGCCCAACGGGATGGAGAGGCCCACGTAGGCATTGACATTCTTGGTGTCTTCGCCGAAGAACATGTAGTCGGTGCCAACGAAGAGGGGACCCAGCTTCATGGCCACACCGAAGGTCTTGCCGGCACCCTGCAGCACGGAGTAGCTGGCGGCCAGGTTGAAGTAGTTCTTGGGGCGGATGTTGGCCGAGAAGGTCAGCTCGTTCAGCGTCTTGGGCTCGGCGAAGCGGCCCGTATAGAGGGCACCCAGCACTAACCAGTTCTTCAGCAGGGCATATTCGGCACCCACCACGACGGTAGAGGTCAGTTTGCTGGTGCGCGACTTGGCCGTACCCGTCTCCCTCTCTAACTTCAGCATGTCATAGTTCAGCACCTCACCGCTGCTCACCATCTCCACGAACTCCTCTCGCTGTCCGCTGTTGGTCAGGTCATAGTCGGCATGCATGCCGGCACGGGCGATGGTGGTGCTGCTCTTGTCCCACTTGATGAAGCCCAGGTCCAGCACGGAGGCCGAGAGCGTGAGGTTCTTCAGCAGTTTGTAGGAGACGCCCAGGTCGATTGCGGCACCATAGCCGGCCAGACCCAGTTCGTCGGTGTCTACGTCGAACTCGTCAATGTAGCCCATCTCGTTTTCTTCCAGCACCAGTCCCTTGAAGGAACTCTCCAGGGTGGCATCCACGCTGACGCTGGCATTGCCGCGCACGTTCTGCAGCTGCTGCAGGGTGAGGTTGCTCCAGTCGGTGTCGCTGCTGATGCCGCTGATGTTGCTGTTCACCTTGATTTGGTCTATCTGCAGTTCCAGGTTGCCGATGCCCAGCAGTGCCTTCACCTTGGCACCCACCTTCAGGCGGCTGTTGATGTCGCGTGCCCAGCCGATGCCGATTTCGGTGTACGAGTTGATGTTCAGTTTCTGCTGTCCCACGCTCTCGTTGATGTTGGCATAGCTCAGCGGGTTGTCCCAATTCGTTTGGTCCATGTCGTACATGAAGTCGAACATGCTTCGGGGAATGGAGGCACCGACGTCGGTGCGCAGGCCGATGTTGAACGACCAGAAGTTCTTTCCCTTGTACCAGCCGGCCGAGAGGATGTCGGTGCTGAAGTTTACGTTCAGGTTGTTGGTGTTCTCCAGTCGGTTGCGGAAGTCTCTGCTCAGGAAGTAGTCGCTTCCGTCACTGTTGTCAATGATGTCGCACACGTCCTGGAATCCTAAGGAGGAGGAGTTCACCGTGGCGTTGAACGAGCCTACGACGGGCAGGTTGATGTAGCCGCGTCCCGGTGTCAGCGCGGGGTTCAGCTGCATACGGTAGTGGGTACCTTCCATGAAGTAGGAGGTGCGCAGGAATTGTGCATGTGCGGCATTGGCCGTGAAGAGCGACACTAAGAGTGTCATGCAGGCCTTCATGAAGTTAGAGCTTTTCATACTGCTGTGTATTTGTTAGTAAATAGGTACTGTTTGTGTCAACGTCTTCGCCCTTACATGGCGAAGACGTTGAATCCGCCGTCCACTACGGCTACGGTGCCGGTGACGAAGCTGGAGGCCTCGCTGATGAGGTACTGGATGGTGCCGCAAAGCTCCTCGGCGCGTCCCATGCGTCCGAAGGGCGTCTGTCGGATGACATCCTCGCCGCGTTGTGTCCAGCTGCCGTCGGGGTTGGTCAGGAGGGTGCGGTTCTGCTCGGTCAGGAAGAAGCCCGGTGCGATGGCGTTCACGCGGATGCCCTCGCCGAACTTCTTGGCCACTTCGGTAGCCATGAAGGCGGTGTAGTTGCTGATGCCGGCCTTGGCGGCTGCATATCCGGCCACGCGGGTCATGGGGCGGAAGGCGGCCATGCTGCTGAAGTTCACGATGGCCCCTTTCTTCTGCTCCACCATGGGTTTCAGGAAAACCTGTGTGGGCAGCACGGTGCCGGTGAGGTTCAGCTCCAGCACGCGTTGGAACTCCTCTATCTTCAGGTCGAAGAAGGTGCCCGTGGGGGCGATGGTGGCTCCCGGCATGTTGCCTCCGGCGGCGTTGAGCAGGGCATCCACACGGCCGTAAGCCTTCAGCACGTCGGCCAGGTTCTGCTCCAGGATGTCGCGGTTCATGACGTCGGTCACGAGGAACATGGCCTCACCGCCTTTCTCCTTGATGTCGGCCACGATGGCGTTGCCCACTTCGGTCTTGCGTCCCATGATGACCACTTTGGCTCCTTGCTCGGCCAGATGTGCGGCAATGGCACGGCCCAATACCCCGGTTCCTCCGGTGATGACAACGACGTTGTCCTTGATGTCGAATAAGTTTTTCATAATGTGTGATTATTGATTAGTGTTAGTATGCTGTTTGACTTCCATGTCGGCTTTGACTCCTTCCAACCGTTCCTCTATCTCCGTGAAGAGGCGGAACAGCTCTTCCTGAGTCTCGGCCCGCAGCATGGCGATGCGGGTGTCGCGGAAGTTGGGGATGCCCTTGAAGAGGGGGCTGGCAGCCAGGTGACGGCGCACGTGGAGGATGCCTCGCCGTTCGTCCAGGAGCTTCACGCTGTCTTCCACCTGCCGACGCAGTACGTCCATGTACCATGCCGCCTCGGCGGGAGGCAGTTCCTCGCCTGTCTCTATATAGTGCTTCACCTCCTTGAATATCCACGGCCGTCCGAAACTGGCCCGTCCAATCATGATGCCGTCCACGCCATAGCGGTCGAAGCACTCCCTGGCCCGTTGGGGGGTGGTGATGTCGCCGTTGCCGATGATGGGGATGTGCATGCGCGGATTGTTCTTCACTTCGCCTATCAGGGTCCAGTCGGCCTCGCCCGTGTACATCTGTGCGCGGGTGCGTCCGTGGATGGTCAGTGCGCTGATGCCGCAGTCCTGCAGCTGCTCGGCCAGGTTCACGATGATTCGGCTGCCGGCATCCCATCCTAAGCGGGTCTTCACGCTGACGGGGATGTTCACGGCCTGTACCACGGCACGGGTTATCTCCAGCATCAGAGGGATGTTCTGCAGCATGCCCGCACCGGCCCCTTTGCCGGCCACGCGCTTCACGGGGCAGCCGAAGTTCAGGTCTAAGAGGTCGGGCCGTGCCTGTTCCACAATCTTGGCCGCTTCCACCATTGTGGCGGTGTCGCGTCCGTATATCTGTATGGCCACGGGGCGTTCCTCGTCGCTGATGTTCAGCTTTTGCTCGGTCTTGCTCACCGAGCGAATCAGGGCGTCGGCCGAGACAAACTCGGTGTACACCATGTCGGCCCCGAAACGTTTGCACATCAGGCGAAACGCCGGGTCGGTGACATCCTCCATCGGTGCCAGAAGAACGGGATGCGGCCCTAAGTCTATCGTTGCAATCTTACTCAAAACAGTAATGGTTTAATTCTTTATATTATATTTTTAAGTTTCGCAAGCTCAACTTTCTTGTAGATAAAGGGAGTTAGGAGGAGATATCGCTTCGCTCTTTGGGGAGATAAAAGCCAATAGTGAAGCTATACATCCGGCATTTATCTCCCTTTATCTCCTTTTATCTCCATTCTATTCAGGCATTCCTCCGGACTCGTGTCCTTCAGGACCACCTGTTTGTCGGCGTTGAGCAGGTAGAGCGATGGCATGGCCTTCAGGTCATAGAGTGCCTGCTGCTTCACCGCCTCCCGGTCGTTGCCCTTCAGCCAGCGGCGGGGCAGCAGGGGGAGGCTTTCCCGCCAGGCCTGCTCGTTGCCTTCGGTGTAGATGGCCAGCAGGGTCGCTTCGCCACACCTCAGCAGCTGGTTCAGTTGGGGACTGTCCTGCAGCACCTCCATCACCTCCTGGCAGTGGCTGCATTCGGGGTCGTAGAAGAGCAGCAGCAGGTGCTTGCCCTGCACGGGTGTGTGGTGCAGTGTCTGTCGGGTGCCATCGGGCGTATAGTAGGCAAAGTCCTCCGCCTTCTCGCCCGGCCGGTTGCGCCTCACGAGTTCCAGGCGGAAGCGCATCCGCTCCTTCACGGCCTCGTCCACTCCCGCCTGTCCGCTCATCGCCTCCAAGTAGAGGGCATAGAGCGACTCATTATAAAGAGGTGAATTGGGGTTGTAGAGGTAGTCGTCGCAGAGGTCGTCCAGTCTCTTCCTTCCCTCCGTCGCTTCGGCCAGCAGGGCGGCCAGGCTTTCCCACGCCTCTCGTCGCATCTCTGCCGTGAGGTGTTCGTCCCTCATCAGGTCGATGAAGTTCACGAAGCCCTGTTCCGTCACTTCCGGGTTGTTCAGCAGGAGGGTGTCGTTCAGGTCCAACCGCTCCCAGTAGTGGGTGAGGAGATATTCCAGCCGGGCCGGCACATCGGTCAGCGTGGTCGGAATCTCGGGATAGGGAAATCCCGTGACGGCCGCTGCTACGGGTGCATCGGGCGTCGCCTCGCTCGCTTTCGTTTGCGGTCGGTTCTGGCAACTGGTCTGCAGGGTGCAGCACAGGGCCAGGCACATGGCGAGGAGGCAGGGAGAGATGATATAGCTTCTGTTTTCCATACTTTCTGTCGTATTTTACCGCAAATATAGCGAAAGGTGTTTTAGAATAAAACAAACCGCTCCGTTTTTTTAGGGGAAGGGTTAAATAACCGTCAACTATCAATCATCAATTATCAACTATCAACTGTCAACTATCAACGTATGATGAACCGTGCCTAAGCCTCCCGTGAACGTCGGCACGCCCTTCTAAGCAAAAAATGCACCTCCCTGTTTGGCATACCCGAAAATAATGCTACCTTTGTCGCAGTCTTCACTACCAAGCCCCCTGTGCGAGGAGAGGCCGAAGGCTGTTTTTTGAGATTATAAACGGAAGCGTTTGTACGATATTACTCGTAAATGGGAATCTGGACAATTCTTATGGTAATCGAGTGATGGCAACAAACAGCTCCCGCTTGTGGTTTATGCGTACAGCCCTTGCTGTACCCATACGCTATAGGCGTGGAGCGTGTTGTCTTATCATGTCTGATTACCAGGGCAGTCCAGAGCCTACCATTTACAGATGAGATAAGCGCACGCACCACGCTTCTTTTGTGTACCATCTAATACCCACAAAAGCGTATGGCAACATCCATCAGCTACCAACAGACCGAGCAGGAACTGCAGGCATTCAAAGCCCCCGACTTCCTTCCTGCCGACGTCCCCTTTATCCTTCTGAAAGCCTTTGGCAAGAGCGATGCCGACGTGCGGCGCTACCGTGCAGGCAAGGGCGTCGTGGCACGCTACGACGGACTGCTCATCAAGGGCTTGCTGGCCTATCGACCCGCCCTGACCCACCTGATGGACGAAACGCTGAACGCCATGAAGCGCGACGCCACCGTGCAGAAAGCCGCCCCGCGCATCCTGGCCGTGAGCGATGGCAAGCGCATCCTCGCCTACGACCCGAAGGAACAGGAAACCTACGAAAACCCGCTCTCCAAGCTGTGGATTGACTTCCAGTTCTTCTACCCCCTGTGTGGTGTGGAGCGTTACCGGGGCATCGAGGAGAATCCTGCCGATGTGAAAGCGGCCGAGAAGATGGCGAAGCTGCACGACGAGATACGCGCCTACAACGACTTCTCCAGCCACGACGACCTGCACGACCTCAACATCTTCATGACGCGCCTGCTCTTCTGCTACTTTGCCGAAGACACGGGCATCTTCGAT
>JAFURM010000039.1 GCA_017471925.1 Bacteroides sp. | reverse complement strand
TTCTCATTTTCGAGCAGATATACTTCATCGGCCAAGTAATATATACTTCATCGGTCAGGTAATATATACTTCAAGTGCTAACGGATATATACTGCGTTGGCCAAGTAAGTACTTTGCCTTTTTCAACTAAATTGCAGAAGAACCAAATAAATCTGCCTCTCAAAATGTTAAAAACGCCCTTTCTCAGGCGTTTAATGAAAAAATAATGGCTTAATTAAGCTAATTTTAAGCTATTCATTAATATAAAAGCGATACTTTTGCCCCGTTCTTTATGAACAGAGATAATTAACGGTCGCTCTCCAAAGGCGGCCAAAGTATAATTCCTAACTTTTATTTATATTATGAACAAACAATTTTGGAATGTGCTCCTTTGCGGAGCCGCGTTGGTTCTTTCTACTGGAACGTTCACCGCTTGTGGTGATGACACTGACGAACTCGAAAGCCGAGTTGCCGTACTCGAAGGCGCTTATGCCGATCTGAAAGATCAGTTGGGCAAGGCACTGACGACAGGTTCTTCTGTTGTAAGTGCAGAAAACAAAGATGGTGTATGGACATTGAAACTGAGTGATGGTACCACTATCGTTATTGATACTAATGTCAAGGCTTCTACCGGTGGTTCTACTGCTGGTGGTTCTGCTGTAACTGTAGAGCAGGGTGAAGGTTCTTTCACTATCACTGTAGATGGTACATCATATACTATTCCTACAGGTGCCACTGTAAACTCTCTCGTTTATGTTCCTGAATATGCCGACGGTAAAGTAATCGTAGGCAACGAAGGTGCCACCGTTAAATTCTTGGCCAGACCTGCTATCTCTGATTTGAGCAAGGCTTCTTTCTCAATTGTAGACGTTGTTGAATTGAAGACTCGCAGTGTTGGCAGCAACAACGAGTTTGTTATTGCCGGTGACGTGACAGAAAGTGAAGGTTATCTTTCAGTACCTTTGAAGGGTATTAAGGCTGTAGCAGGTGCAAGTTACGCTGTAGCACTGCAAGTAAACTGCAGCGGTACAGTGATTACCTCCAACTACTTTACTGTAGAGGTTGCTGAAGACTTCTATTTTGAGTCAGAAAAGATTGGTGACTATGCTATCAAGGCCGAATACCAGCCCACAGAAGTCGACGCTAATGGTTTCTGCTCTATGACTATCGACGGTCTGAAGCTCCTCTCTCCGATGAACTTCAAGGATCTTTTCGATCAATTCCCTGAAAATGCACAGTTCCAGGTTGCTCCCCATGCCGAACAGCCCGGTGGTAAGGCTCAGGAAAAGTGGGAACTCCTCGACAAGAGCTTGGCCGCTGACGGTTCTTGGGACTTCTATGCTAACCCAGGCACCAGCTTCAATGACAATGCTGAACAACCCGGTTTCTTGGTTTATGTCGTTGCTGACAATGTAACTAAGGCTAAGATTTATGTGAAGATTTCCGATGCTTTGGCTGATGTAGACTTCACCATGTTTACAGGCGGTTCAGAGTGTGAATGGGGTGGCCGTGAGAAGTATCTCCAAATGGGTGCACAGACTATTGACATTCAGGCTGCTTTCCAGAACTTTACGACTGAATTCCCGATTATCCACAACAATCAGGATAAGTTCTTCGATGTATGGGCTAGCGCTTCTGTAAGCAACGGTGATGATTTGCTTATCTTCAATAATGACGGTCGTCTGGAGCTCACTGACGAAGGCAAGAAGTATGTAGGCAAGGGCCGTGGTATCTTCTGGTTCTATCGTGGCTTTGCTATCTATGTTCCCGAAACGGTGGCTACCGATGGCAAGTACATTGATGAAAACGGTAAGGAATATTCCGCAGGTGAGGGCTATGGCTATGACTTCTGGATGGGACAACCCAATGACTATGTAAACGATCCTGTTGGCTTCTACAGCAATGTGGCTTCTTGGAATGTGACTATTGATGAGAAGACCGGTGTAATCTCTCTGCCCGATACCTATACTGGCTATGGCTTGCGTATGGCTATCGTTGCAGCCTTTGAATATGCTTACGGCGTGAAGACTTTGGTTTCTGGCGATGATAAGTTCGTCCTGGCCTTCTTCAACCGTCGTCTTGCTCCGGCTGAGGCTAAGATGCCGGCTCCGAAGAAAGACTAATCTCTTCCTGTCGGAAAACGAATTCAAAATAAAAGAGGTTGTGCCAAGTGTGTACAATCGCGGTTGGCACACCTCTTATACATCTATCAGATTTTTAATCAACAGAAAATCTAAACATGGAACAATATAATTCTAACAATATAGCAAGAAGTGCATTTGCCTGTGGCAAGTCGTTGATGATTGCGCTTCTTTGCCTCCTGATGGCCTTGCCGCTATCGGCGCAGAACCGCACGGTGCGCGGTGTCGTTTATGACACGACAGGCGAGACAGTCATCGGAGCCAATGTCACGGTGGTAGGCACGTCACGTGGTACCATTACCGACATTGATGGTAAATTCCAGATTGAAGCTTCTGCCAAGGATAAGCTGAAGATTACCTTCATCGGTTATGCCGATGCCATCGTTTCGGCAGCCAAGACCGACCTGAAGGTTACGCTGGAAGAGGACAACACCACTTTGGAAGAGGTTGTTGTGGTAGGTTACGGTACGCAGAAGAAGGCCACCCTGACCGGTGCCGTTTCTGCTGTGACCAGCAAGGAGATTGCCGTGACCAAGAACGAGAACGTGGTAAACATGCTTTCCGGTAAAATCCCCGGTGTGCGTATCACCCAGCGCAGTGCTCAACCCGGTGAATATGACAATGCCATTGATATCCGTGGTATGGGTGAGCCTTTGATCGTGGTAGACGGTATTCCCCGTGACAAGGGTTACTTCTCCCGTATGGATGCCAATGAAATCGAATCGGTTTCTGTATTGAAGGATGCCTCGGCTGCCATCTATGGTGTGCGTGCTGCTAATGGTGTAATTTTGGTTACTTCCAAGCGTGGTGACAATACCGGTGGTAAGTTCGACATCACCTTCTCCGCCAACTACGGCTGGCAGAACTTCCTTTATATTCCCGAAACGGCTACAGCTACAGACCACATGCTGTTGATGAATGAGAAAACCTGGAATCGTTTCAACGAGAACTATGCCGTTCGTTCCGACCCGGCTTATCGTTGGGATCAAATCCTGGGCTATAGCTCTACGGGCAACCGTGGTACCAACTGGACCGATGAGCTCTTCGACAGCAATGTTCCCCAGGAACAGTATAACGTCAGCATGAACGGTGGTTCCGAGAAGATTCAATACTTCTTCAACATCGGTTACATGAAGCAGAACGGTTCTTACAAGAGCGGTTCCTTGAACTACAAACGTTGGAACTTCCGTAGCAACATTGACGCACAAATTACCAAGCGTTTGAAGGCCAGTGTACAGTTGAGTGGCTATATTGATGAGAAGAACCAACCCTTTACCGACATTTGGGCAGTCTACAAGAAGGCATGGACCTACAAGCCTACAGCCATCGCTTATGTGAACGGTGACCATAGCTTGCCCGCTTATACCACGGAATTCCTGGAAAGCGACAACCCCGTTGCTGTTATCAACAGTGATTTGACCGGTTATCGCCGTGAAAAGGGCAACAACTTCAACGGCTCGTTGGCGTTGACCTATGACATCCCCGGTGTAAAGGGACTGAGTGCAAAAGCTTTCTATAGCTACGACTATGCAGCCTCTAACAATACGGAGTACAAGCGTGCCTATAATCTTTACAGTGCCAACGCTGATGGCACATTGGCCTCTTATGCCCGTAACTCCGACAGCTACCTGAAGCGTACTACCAACCCCAGCTACAATACCATGATGCAGCTCTCTCTGAACTATGCCAATAAGTTCGGTGATCACAATGTGGGTGCATTTGTCCTGTTTGAGGAACAGTATAGCAACTGGGATAGCTTCTATGCACAGCGTGTGATGAATCTGTCCGGTGAATACCTTATCTATGGTGAGGATGAAGAGCAGGTCGGTTCAATGTATGGTGCCGGTGACAAGACCCGCCAGTCCATTTTGGGACGTTTGAACTACGACTGGAAAGGTCGCTACATGGTAGACTTCACTTTCCGTTACGATGGTTCTTCCAGCTATCCGAGCAATGGCCGTTGGGGCTTCTTCCCTGGTGTTTCTGCCGGTTGGCGTATCAGTGAAGAAGACTTTATGAAGGAGTTGGTTCCCTTCATGACCAACCTGAAACTGCGTGCCTCTTACGGCGAGATGGGTGATGACGGTACGGCCACGACCTATCCGGAAACTGCCGTTGCTTATGAAATCAACAAAGATAAGATTGGTTACTATTACAATGGTGCCTATGTAACAGGTGTGGCCGCTACTGCTGTTCCTAATCCGGACAAAACTTGGTATACCTCTAAGACCTATAACCTCGGTTTGGACTTCGACTTGTGGAACGGTAAGTTGAGTGGTACGTTTGAACTCTTCAAGCGTAAACGTGTCGGACTGTTAGAAAGAGCACAGGCCACAGTTCCTGATATCGTAGGTGCTACTCTGCCTCAGGAGAACATAGAGAAAGACCAGACCTTCGGTTGGGAAGTCTCTTTGGGACACCGCAACAGGGTGCTTGATATTGACTATTGGGTAAATGCGCAGGTTTCCGCAACCAAGAACCGTTGGGATTTCCATCTGGATAGCCCTGCAGGCAATTCTATGGCCAATTGGTATCGCACCAATGTCTCTGGTCGTAACAAGGACATCTGGTTTGCCTATGAAGAGGGTGGACGTTTCAGCAATTGGGAACAAATCCGTTATCACGGTACTACCGGTTCCAACTATGGTCAGGGCACTCTCCCCGGTGACTACTGGTATGAAGACTGGAACGGCGACGGTATCGTAAATGACAATGACCGCCATCCCGTGGCTTCATTCAACCTGCCGGTATTCAACTACGGTATCACTTTGGGTGCCGCATGGAGAGGTGTTGACCTTTCTATGAACTGGCAAGGCTCGGCCGGTGTCTATAACTCCTATGACGAGGTGTTCACCGAAGTAGGTCCCTTCAACGGTGGTGCCGCTTTGGACATCTACAAGGATCGTTGGCACACCGTGAGCATTACGGATGACCCCTGGAATCCCAATACAGAATGGGTATCCGGTCTCTATCCCGCTACCGGTCACAGCTTCAATACAGGTTCTACTGGCATCAAGAACAGTTCTTACCTGCGTCTGAAGACCCTTGAACTGGGTTACACCCTGCCCAAACAATGGGTGAGCAAAGCCGGTATCAAGAACCTGCGTGTCTATGTGAATGCCTATAACCTGCTGACCATTACAGGACTGGACAACATAGACCCCGAACGCCCCGGTGCACAGGGTAGTGCCAACTCCGGTAACGCCGACTCATCACTGTTCTACCGTTATCCGGTGAACCGTACGTTTAACATCGGTGCAACATTAAAATTCTAATACGAAAGGATAGAATATATGAAGACATTAAAATACATATTTGCAGCAGCCGCGTTGGGCCTGACAGTGACCGCCTGTGAGGAGATGGAACTGGAACCCAAGGGCTTGCTCTACGAGAATGTGTTGCTCTCCTCCGACAATGGTGTCAAGAAGTACTTGGCGCTGGTCTATCAGGACTGCCCCATTGAGGACTTCAACTATGGCCAAAGCGGTGACATGCGTGGTTATGCCACGGTGAATGCCGGTGGGTGGCACAGTGGCAACCAGTGGCAGGCACAGAAGAGTAGTGCCGCCAGTGCGGCTATGGAGGCTGTGGGACGTGGTACATCCTACGGTGACAGCTGGGGCTACTGGCCCTATGACCGCATCCGCGACATCAACAACATGATTGAGCAACTTCCTAACTATAAGGATAATTACAAGGAATCAGAGTATAATGCCTTGATGGCCGAAGCTCACTTTCTGCGTGCCTACTACTACTTCGGTATTGTGAAGCGTTACGGTGGTGTGCCTTTGGTGGACAGAGTGCTCGACCCGAAAGCTCCGGTTGAAGAACTCCAGCTGCCGCGTAACACGGAGTATGAGTCCTGGAAGTTTATCTATGAAGACCTGAAGTTCGCCATGGAAAACGGCTCTACGGATGTGAAGAACGTAACCCGTGCCAATCGCTATGCGGCTGCCGCTCTGATGAGCCGTGCCATGTTGTATGCCGGTTCTATTGCCAAGTACAGCAGCTATATCACGACTACCGGTCCTGCTGTAGATGCCGGTTTGATGATTATGGATCCTGTTCATGCTCAGGAGTTCTTCCAGTATGCTTATGATGCTTGCAAGTTCCTGCAGGATGCTGGGTTCAAACTGCATGATGGTGCAGACAAAGAGAAGGCTTATACGGAAGTCTTCATCAGTGACTTAGCCGGTGTGGAAGACATCTTTGTGAAGCAGTATGGTCCGAATACGGTTACACCGTCAGGTACCAGTTTGTTCCACTGTTGGGACACTATGGTACTGCCTATCGGTACCGGCCTTGCCAGCAACGTAGGTGCAGCTCTTCAGCCTACCTGGGAACTGATGGGGCTTTATGAAATGCCCGCCATTACCGATGAAAACGGCAATCCGGTACGCTTCGATCGGGTGGAAGACATCTGGGATACCGATGAAATGGAACCGCGTTGCCGGGCCAATTTCTACTTCCCCGGTATGACCGAGTCGGTTTCCGGTGAGGTGCTGGATATCCAGGCCGGATATTACAAATCCTATCCCGGTACCGCTGCCGATGGTACAGAGGAGGTTCAAGCCAGTACGAATGATTATACCAATGCCTATCGTGTAAGAGCGGCACAGCCTTCTTCTGTAGATACCGACGGTATGAAAATCAATGGTAAGTATGGCCTTTGCGAAGGAACCGGTGACGAGGGCTACACCCGTACAGGTGCTTTCATCCGTAAGTATGTGAACTACAACGGTGCTGCAGCAGATCGTGTACTCTTTGGTAGTACACAGTCCTGGAAGGTGTTCCGTTATGGTGAAGTGCTCTGTAACTGGGCCGAGGCAGCCTATGAATTGGGCCTTATTACAAATAACGACAACCTGAAGAAGGAAGCCTTTGAACATGTGAACGAGTTGCGTCGCCGTGCCGGTGCCACTGAACACCAGATGGTGGATGCTCCTGCCGACCTGGGTATGGAAGTATATGGTTTCGAAATCGATGAGAACCTGCAGTACATCCGCGACGAGCGTGCCCGTGAACTTTGCTACGAGAACCATCGTCTCTTCGACCTCCGTCGTTGGAGAGTGGCTGACGTCATGTTTATGGATGGAAAGTTTGCCCACACCCTGCTTCCCTACTATGTGGTTTCAGAGAACAAGTATATCTACCTGAACGAAGTAGAGCGTGAAGGCCGTAAGGTGACATTCGAGAAGAGATGGTACTACGAGCAGATGCCCGGCGGTGAATTGAGCAAGAACCCGAATGTAATCCGCAATGATGGTTATTAATCGTATTAATACAGAATTAAATAGTAATCATAGTATGAAAAAGTTAATTTATAGTCTGTTTGTAGGTGCATCGGCACTCTTGGTGACATCATGCATGGAGGTGGATAACTTCGATGCACCGGATGCACACCTCACCGGACGCATCATAGACCTTACTACGGGCGAGAATGTCTTGGCTGACCAGGGTGAATGTCATGTCCGTATATGGGAAAAGAGCTTCAAGGAGAATCCTGATCCGCAGGATATTCCCGTGAAGCAGGATGGAACATACAACAATACCAAACTTTTCAAGGGTACGTATGATATGGTGCCTGAAGGAGCTTGGTGGCCCGCCGACACAATCCGTGCAGGTCTGGGAAGCAAGTTGACCCAGAATTTTGAGGTAACGCCTTACCTGAAATTGACCGATTTCAAGGTGGAACAAGCTTATCCCGATTCTATACAAGTGTCCTGTCGTTTCTATGCTCCGATAGAGGAGGGCTTGCCGCGAATTTTGGATATTCGTCCGTTCCTTAGCCTGAATCAATTCTGTGGCGCAGCAAACTGCATTAGCCATTATTCTACGTTGGCTAAATATAAGACAAATATCAATAAAGTGTGGGACAAAGTAGATAAAGAAGAAGATGGCTTGAGTAAGACCTATTCCTTTATGGTTTGGGTAAAGCCTGAATATACCTACTTTGTACGTATGGGTGTCAGAGTGGATGATACTTTCCAGAAGTACAACTATACGGAAGTGGTAAAGATTGAAATTCCTAAGGCTGAATAAGTATTATTAGAAAAGGTAAAAAAGATTGGTATTAGATGAATGGCCGGGAGAGGAATAGGCTTTCCTGTTTCTCCTCCCGGCTTTTCTTGAATAACTTGATAAAGATTAGGCTATGACTCTGAAGAAAATCTACTATATGATGATGTGTACCCTGATGGCGCTGGGTACGGCAGCTTGCGGAGGCAGTGATGAAGATTACATTCCGCCTGCAATTGAACCCGAAAAGCCGGGAAATGAGACTCCCACGGAAGACCCGCGTGCCGATGTGCCTATCCATGAGGAGGGCAAGGAGTACACCACCTACCGTGGCTTGGTGATGGCCGGCTATCAGGGCTGGTTCGGCACCCCCGGTGACGGCTGCTCTCATGCCAAGCACACCAATACCGCATGGTATCACTACCGTGAAAACGACATGTTCAAGCCGGGCGTACTGCGCAACAGTATCGACATGTGGCCCGACATGAGCGAATATACAAAGGGTTATGACACGGAGTTCAAGTATCCCGACGGGACGACGGCTCAGGTGTATAGTGCCTATGACGAATCATCCGTGTTGCTGCACTTCAAGTGGATGCAGGAGTATGGCATTGACGGTGTGTGGATGCAGCGCTTTGTAGGCGAGGTTATCGACAACCCCGATGGCAAGGACCACTTCGACAAGGTGTTGGCCAATGCCATGAACGGCTCCGACCAGTATCAGCGTGCCATTGCCGTGATGTATGACCTGGGCGGCTACAATCCCCAACGTCTGCAGAAGGTGCTGGACGATGCAAAGGCCATCTACAACAACTATGCGACAACCCGCAAGTATTACCTGCACGAGAACGGCAAGCCGATGATTGCCTTGTGGGGCGTGGGTTTCAACCCCAGTGAGCGTGGTTACAGCAACGAAGATATCCAGACCTTGGTGGACGGCCTGAAAGAGATGGGCTACAGCATCCTGCTGGGCGTCAGCACCTACTGGCGTGCCGGTGGTGGTGACACCTATACCCCCGGAAAGACCAGTCTGCACAAACTCATCAAGAGCGTAGAGGCCATCATGCCCTGGTACGTGGGCCGCTTTGGCGACATCAACGGCTATAACACCGGCGGTAACGAAGGCGGTTTTGCCAACATGGTTTCCAAGGACTTGGAGTGGTGTCAGAAGAACGAGGTCATTTATGTGCCCCACTGCCATCCCGGCTCTTCGGACCTGAACATGCACCCCTATTACACCCGTAACTCCCGCGTGAAGGGTAACTTCTATTGGACGCAGCTTCACAACTGCATCCGTCGCGGTTGCGAGGCTCTCTACATTGCCATGTTCGATGAAATTGATGAAGGCACAGCCATCTACAAGGTGCTGAACAAGAGTGATGTGCCCAGCAATGCTGCCGATGAAGAGTACTATGTGGTGTACAACCCGAAGAACGAGAAGGTACTTTACAAGAACAAATCCGGTTATCAGGTGAGCACGCAATCCACGGTCTTCATGGCCTATGCGCCGGTAGACCCTGCTCCTACCGATGGTTGGTGCAAGTCCGAAAAGGAGCTGGCCATCACCTTCGAAGGCATTGACGATGACCTGAAGACCGACCACTACCTGTGGTTGACGGGTCAGGCCCGCAAGATGTTGCGCAAGGAGATTGACCTTCAGTCCAGTCAGCCGAAAAGATAATTGATTGATTCATGTGAGGGTGCGTCAAAAATCGAATCATTGAGATTTTGGCACACCCTCTTTTCTAAAAATCACCATGAGAAAGACGACACTAATCGGGTTGCTCTTAGGGGTGGCGTGTACCCATCTGACTGCTCAGGAGGAGAAACCCTATACGACCTATCTGGTCTCTACAGCCCACTTTGATACCCAGTGGAACTGGGATGTCAGAGAGTCCATAGATGACTACCTGCACCGCACGATGGTGCAGAACTTCTGGCTCTTTGAACGCTTTCCCAACTATGTGTTCAACTTTGAAAGTGCGCAGAAGTATGCCTGGATGAAGGAGTATTACCCCCAAGAGTATGAGCGGGTGAAACAGTACATCAAGGCCGGACGATGGAACGTGGTGGGAAGTGCTTGGGAAGCTACCGACCCCAATATCCCCGCATCGGAGTCCTTTTTCCGCAATGTCCTCTTGGGACAAACCTTCTACAAGAACGAATTTGGCGTGAAGAGCAACGACATCTACCTGCCCGACTGCTTCGGCTTCGGCTATACGTTGCCCACCATCGCCGCCCACTGCGGGCTGAAGGGATTCTCCACACAGAAGCTGCAGTGGCGAAAAAACGATTTTTACGGAGAGAACAAGAAAATGCCGTTCCCCATCGGCCTGTGGCAAGGCATAGACGGGGCACGTATCATGGCGGTGT
Source organism: Bacteroides sp. (assembly GCA_017471925.1). Lineage (GTDB taxonomy): Bacteria > Bacteroidota > Bacteroidia > Bacteroidales > Bacteroidaceae > Bacteroides. Next base: position 26,285 of record JAFURM010000039.1, on the reverse strand, counting down.
GTGATGCCGGAGGCTATGGCACCTCTTATTATTATGACGACATTACCGTGAACCAGCGCATCATCAACCGCTCCAAACAAGATCCCAATAATACATCCTATACATATTATGGTGTAGGCGACCGTGGCGGTTCGCCCACGCTTCCCTCGGTCTACTCCATGGAGCAGGCCCTGAAAGGCAACGGCCCGATTGAGGTCATCAGTGCCCGGGCCGGACAGATCTATGAAGACTACTATCCCTTTGAGAAGCATCCCGAACTGCCCGTGTGGAACGGTGAACTGCTGATGGATGTGCATGGCGTGGGCTGCTACACCTCCCAGGCCGCCATGAAACGCTTCAACCGACGCAACGAACAGTTGGCCGACGCGGCAGAACGGGCCTCGGTGGTAGCCGAGCTGCTGGGCGGAAAAGCCTATCCGGCCGACGAACTGCGCGAGAGCTGGCGACGCTTCCTGTGGCACCAGTTTCATGACGACCTGACGGGCACCAGCATCCCCCGCTCCTATACCTTCTCCTGGAATGATGAACTGATTGCCCAGACCCGCTTTGCCGAACACATCACAACGGCAGTGGGCAGCGTGGCCCGTGCCTTGGACACCAAGGTGGCCGGTGTGCCGGTGGTGGTCTATAACCCCGTGGCCGCCCGACGCAAGGAACTGGTGAAAGCCGAAGTGGCGATGGCCAAACCCGTGAAGAGCGTCACCGTGACCTCGCCCGCCGGCAAGCGTATGCCGGCCCAGGTGGTGAGCTGGAAGAAAGGCGTGGCCGAAGTGCTCTTCGTGGCCGAGGCCGAACCCCTGAGCTTTGCCGTGTACAGCGTGAAGGCCGGTGGCTCCTCCGCCTCCTCCGCCCTGCAGGCAACCCCCAACACCTTAGAAAACAGCATCTACCGCATCACCTTGGACAAGAATGGCGACATCGCCTCCATCCTGGACAAGAAGAACAACCGCGAACTGGTGCAGGAGGGCAAGCCTTTCCGGCTCGTGATGTTTACCGATAACCTCTCTACCGAATACCCCGCCTGGGAAATATACAAGAAGGTGCTGGACGGCCCCTCCATCTCCATTACCCGTGACGTGAAGGTGACGGTAGAGGAGGACGGACCCCTGAGAGCCACCCTGAAGGTGGAACGCAGCCACTGGGGCAGCAAGTTCGTGCAGCGCATCTCGCTGACCGAAGGCGGTGCTGACGACGTGATAGAGATAGCCAACGATGTGGAGTGGGGCGGTGAGAAGGCCCTGCTGAAGGCCGAGTTCCCCACTACCGTGAGCAACGAAGTGGCCGCCTATGACCTGGGGCTGGGCCACGTGGAGCGCGGCAACAACACGGAGCAGGCTTTTGAAGTCCTGGGCCACCAATGGGCCGACCTGACCGACCGCGAGGGAGATTATGGCATCTCCATCCTGAACGACTGCAAGTATGGTTGGGACAAGCCCGACGACCAGACCCTGAGACTTACCCTCTTCCACACTCCCCTGCCGGGCAAGCACTACCGCTATCAAGACCATCAGGACCACGGACATCACAGCTTCCGCTATGCTATCGTGGGCCATCAGGGCAACCGCACGGAGGCCGGCATCCCGATGAAGGCCACCTGCTTCAACCAGCCCATGCCGGTCTTCACGACCGTCCGACATGCCGGCAACCTGGGACGCAGCTACTCGTTCCTCTCCTGCAGCCATCCGCAGGTGGAAATCAAGGCCATCAAGAAGGCCGAAGACGGCGAGGGCTACATCGTGCGCATCAACGAGGCCCACGGCACTGCCTATGAGAATGCCCGCATCACCTTTGCCGTCCCCTTGGCCACAGCAAAGGAGGTGAACGGCATTGAGGAGGAGATGGGTGCAGCCACCATAGAGGGCAACAGCTTAGTGGTGAGCGGAACAGCTTTCCAGCCCCGCACCTTCAGAGTGACCTTCAAGGAGCAGCCTCTGTTAGAGATGCCCCGCAACATCGACGTGCCCTTAGCCTACAACGCCGTGGCACTGACCCCCGACGAGTTCAACCGTGCCGGAGACTTTGACCGCGAAGGCAACTCCTTAGCCGCCGAACTGATGCCCGAGCGTATCGTGTCGGACGGCGTCTCCTTCCGGATGCAGAACGACCCGGCCATCTTCAACTACGTGAGGGCCAACGGTGACACCATCCTCCTGCCCGAGAACCACGGAGCCGACAAACTCTTCATCCTGGCCACCTCCATCAAGGGCGACCGTCTGGCCACCTTTGCGGTGGACGGTGTGGAGCACGAGCTGAAGGTGCCCTACTATTCGGGCTTCTACGGCCAGTGGGGATGGAAGGGCGAGAGCGAGGGCTACATCAAGGAAGGCTCTCTGGCCTACATCGCCGACCATAAGCACAGTGCGGCCAAAGGCAATGACTCCTACAACTTCGCCTGCCTCTACAAACTGCGCATAGACATTCCACGGAACGCCCGCCAACTGGTGTTGCCCACGGATGCCGCCGTCGCGGTGTTTGCCGTGACGCTGACCGACAATGCCGACTATGATACGGAGGCGGCCACGGAGATGAGGGCACTGCCCCACGTGACCAAGCGGGTGGAATGGACGACGGAACCGATGCCCTACTACCGGGAGCGCAGTGCGTGGTAACGTCGCCCATCGAGGCGGAACAGCCTGAGAAAGCAGCATGAAGAAATAGAGAACCGAACAAAATGAAACGTATGAAACAACTGTTGAACTATATAGGCAGCCTGGCGATAGGGGCACTGCTCTGCACCGGCTGCCAACCGCAACAAGCGCCTGCGGACTATCACATGGACGCCAACGGCATCTCGCGCGAAGCGCTGGAGAACTACCTGGATCGTTCCATCACGATGGTCTACCTGCTGATTCCCGAACGACCCGAAGGCCGGCGCATCTACTCCTACCATGCTGACGACGTGCGCATGGTGAAGGAACTGGGTGCCAAGTTCCTGGGGCGTGCCCTCTACCGCTGGGGCGGGGAACGCCGCCTCACCGAGCCTGACTTCTGGCACACGGCTGACAGCATTGCCCGCGACCTCCATGCCTATGACCCTGAAATCATCATCCAAGGTTGCCTCTTCGAAGTCATCACCCCGCAAGTGGAGGAGGTGAAGATTCCCGCATGGGTCTTTGAGGGCTTCGGACTGCCGGTGGAGGAGCGCAACTTCTCCTACGAGGCCATGCTGAACGAGGAGGGTGTGATGGTGGACCACTGGCACAAGGGAAGCAGCGTGCCCGACATCAGTCGCACGGAGACCCAACTCTGGTTCTACTACCTGGCCGGCTCCTACATCAATGTGGGGTGTGAGGCGTTCCACCTGGGGCAGATAGAACTGATTGGCATGAACGACCCGAAGCGTGAGGCATGGGCCCAGGTTATCGGCAAGATACGCGGCTATGCCCGCACCCATGCCCGCAGGCAGTGGGTCATCCTCGATGCCCATACTCCTTATGGCGGCATGGTGAAAGATGGCGTGAGCCTGCTGGACTTCAACTCCTTCCCCCTGCGCATCAAGGAGATACCCGAAGAGCCTTATAAGGCCGAGTTGGCCGTGAACCATCTGGATGCCCTCTACGGCAAGAGCGAAGGATGTCTGTCGCCCAGCGGATGGAGCTGCGAACACCTGCCCTTCTTAGTGGAGTTTGACAACTACGGCCGTGGCCCGCAACCCAACGTGGCCGACCTGAACTCCCACTTCGTGTGGGGATGGGACGAAATCTCCTGGCTGGCCCAACAGCCCGAAGCCTATCGCAACCAGTGGCTGGAGTATGCCTACCGCTGGGTAAAGGAGACCGACCCGAACGGCCACTTGGAGATGCCCGGATGCCGCATGATAACCTGTCCCAACGAGACCGAAGGTAACTATCGCGCCAACACCCGGAGCGAAGCCTGCCCCCTGGGCTACTCGCAGGAGGAGACCATCAAGCGGCTGTGGAACCAACCTTGAACCAACAATATTCCTAACCATATTTCAAGTATTCATTAAAAAAGAGCTATAATGAGAAATTCATTGATTACATTGGCCTTGTTGGCAGTGACCATGCAGGGCTGCAAAAGCGAGAAACAAGAATCGTTGACCGTAGGTCCGAACCCGTTTATCACCCACATGTACACGGCCGACCCCTCGGCACACGTCTGGCAGGACGGCCGTCTCTATGTCTATGCCTCCCACGACATTGACCCGCCGCGCGGCTGCGACCTGATGGACCGCTATCACGTCTTCTCCACCGACGACATGCAGAACTGGACCGACCACGGTGAAATCCTCAACTCCTCACAGGTGCCCTGGGGACGTCCCGAAGGCGGATTCATGTGGGCACCCGACTGTGCCTACAAGGATGGAACCTACTACTTCTACTTCCCCCATCCCAGCGGTACGGACTGGAACAACACCTGGGAGGTGGGCATAGCCACCAGCAAGGAACCGGCCTCCAACTTCACCGTGCAGGGCTACATCGAGGGACTGGACGACTGCTTCGCCATGATTGACCCCTGTGTATTCGTGGACGATGACGGTCAGGCCTACTTCTACTATGGCGGCGGCGGACGCTGCGTAGCGGCCAAGCTGAAGGAGAACATGATGGAACTGGCAGAACCTTTGCGCCCCATGGAGGGACTGGAAGACTTCCACGAAGCCACCTGGGTACACAAGAGAGGCGACCTCTACTACCTGTCGTATGCCGACAACCATATCATGGAAGACGGCAGCCAGCAGAACCGTCTGCACTATGCCACCAGTACCTCACCTTATGGCCCGTGGAAGCATCAGGGTGTTTACCTCAATCCCACCGGATGCGACACCAGCCATGGCTCCATCGTAGAGTACAAGGGCGAATGGTTTGCCTTCTATCACAACAAGGCCCTCTCCGGTCACGGCAACCTGCGCTCCATCTGCGTGGATAAGCTCTACTATAACGAAGACGGTACCATCCAGATGGTACAGCAGACCAAACAACCAGTTCAACAAACCCAAAAGTAAAGCCCTATGAAGAACCTGAACTTACGTCTGCTGGCCTTGTTGTGCGGCATCTTCTGCAGCATTGCCCTATTCCCCCTGACGGCATGTGGCGGGGGCAATGACGAGATTCCGGGAGTGGTGGAACCCGATGAACCGGACACTCCCGATACCCCCGACACCCCCGATGAGCCGGACGGACCGACCCAACCCATCGTGCCCACCGGTCCCTACCAATATGACCATGACATGACCTATGATGCCGAGGCTTTCCTGAAGGCTTATAAGGGTACGCCCTACAAAGGCCCCCACCAGGTGCCGGGCACGCTGGAGGCCGAGGACTTTGATGAAGGCGCAGCCAACATGGCCTACTATGAACGCGACAGTAAAGGTGCGGAAGCCGGCTACCGTGGAAGCCATGACGTGGACGTGCGTGGCGACGGCGGTGCTTCGGGCGGCTATTACATCGGTGACGTGCAGCCCGAGGAGTGGATGTGCTACACCATCGATGTGACCGAGGCCGGCTGCTATGCCATAGAGACCTGGATCGTGAAGGGCGACGGCTCGGAAGGCTACTTCTACTTTGAGGTGGACGGCCGGGGCGTGACCCGCAGCATCGAGATGCCCCAGGGCGGATGGACCGACTTCACGAAGAAGGTGACGGCCGAAGGCATCCAACTGACCAAGGGTACCCACGTGCTGAAGTACTATGCCAGCACGCCGGGCAACGTGGACAAGTTTGTCCTGACACGCACCGGCGAATGGCAGGACCCCGCCACCTCCATCAGCTATCCCGTGACCAAGGCGATGAAGAACCCCCTGTTCGTGGACTTCGAATCGCCCATGTTCAACAGCTGGGTGAAGGGACCGCTCTACACGGCCGATGCTTCCGCCCACGTGTGGAACATCAACGGCAAAGAGGTGCTCTACGTCTATGCCTCCCACGACATGGAACCGGCCGTGGGCTGTGACCGTATGGACCGCTACCACGTCTTCTCTACCGAGGACATGGTGAACTGGACCGACCACGGCGAAATCCTGAACGCCGCTACCGTAAGGCTTCATGCCGGGTGGGGCGTGGACGGATTCATGTGGGCTCCCGACTGTGCCTATAATCCCGAGAACGAGACCTACTACTTCTACTTCCCCCATCCCACGGACCCCAACAACCGCGACAAGACCTGGCGCGTGGGCATTGCCGTCAGCAAGTATCCCGACAAGGAGTTCACCGTGGTGGGCTACGTGGAGGGTATGCCTTCCAAGATTGACCCCTGCGTCTTCATTGATGACGACGGCCAGCCCTACATCTACAACGGTGGAGGCGGCGAGTGCTATGGTGCCAAGCTGAAGAAGAACGACTGGACCAAGCTGGACGGCGAAGTGAAGCGGATGACCGGTCTGCACGACTTCCACGAAGCCACCTGGATTCATAAGTACAACGGCAAGTACTACCTGTCGCATTCGGACAACAACAGTCCCGACAACGGCGGCAACAACATGCGCTATGCCGTTTCAGACTCTCCGCTGGGTCCCTGGAAAGACCTGGGCATCTACATGAAGCCCACCGGTGTGGAGACCAACCACGGCTCCATCGTGAAGTACAAGGGCGAGTGGTATGCCTTCTATCACACGGGCGACTACTCCGGACAGGGCAACCTGCGCTCCGTGTGTGTGGACAAGCTGACCGTCAATGCCGACGGCACGCTGGAAATCGTGCAGCAGACAAGGGATGAAAACAAAATCAAGTAAACGTATATTCATGAAACAGATTATAACCTTATTTATTCTCCTCCTGACGGTTACGGGCATTGCCCGTAGCCAGGAGAAGAGGAACGTGAGAGTGGTGTGCATCGGTGCCAGCATCACGGAGGGAGGCACTACGGCCAATCCCGTGACAGACTGCTATCCCGCCCAGCTGGGCCGCCTCTTAGGCACGGGTTATGAGGTCATCAACTATGGCGTGAGCAGCAGCACCATGCTGAAGAAGGGCGATTTCCCCTATTGGACCAAGGGACGCATGAAGGAGGCACTGGCTTCCAACCCCGACATCCTCTTCATAGACCTGGGCGGCAACGACAGCAAGTCGGTGAACCGTCCCTACTTAGACGAGTTCGTGGCCGATGCCTGCGAGATGATAGCCCTCTTTGCCGCACTGCCCTCGAAGCCGCGCATCATCCTGCTGACCCCCATCGTGTCGTTTGAGAAGAACCCCGACGGCATCTGGGACGAGGTCATCGTGGAGCAGGTGACGCCGGCCACCATCAAGGCCGCCAAGAAGATGAAGGTGGAGTACATCAACATGCACCCCGTGCTGGACACCCATCCCGAACTGATGAGAGACGGCGTGCATCCCGATGCCACCGGCTCCTGCCTGATGGCCTTGGAGATGTTCAACTACCTGAAGAAACATCCTAAGAAAAAGTAAAATAGTTGACAAGCTAACTATCAATTATCAATTATCAATTACCAACTATCACCCCATGAAACTATTCCGTCTATTCGCCTCTGTGGCCATAGCCTCCCTGCTGGGAAGCTGTAGCGAAAGCCAGCCGGTGGAACAGAAGTCACCGGTGGACTATGTGAACCCCTATATCGGCAACATCAGCCATCTGCTGGTGCCCACGTTTCCCACGGTGCAGCTGCCCAACAGTATGCTGCGCGTCTATCCCGAGCGTGCCGACTACACGTCGGAACTGCTGAACGGCCTGCCCGTCATCGTGACCAACCACCGCGAACGCTCGGCCTTCAACCTGACCCCCTATCAAGGCAGCGAGCTGAAACCCGTCGTGGCCTATAACTATGACAACGAACGCCTGACGCCTTACTCCTTTGAAGTGGACCTGAACGACAACCGCATGAAGGCCACTTATGCCCTGTCCCATCAGTCGGCCATCTATCAGATAGACTTCGAGGCCGACCAACCGGCCTACGTGCTGGTGAACACGCGCGATGGTGCCATCCGTCAGGGCGAGGGCTTCATCAGCGGCTATCAGAAGCTGCCCAACAATACCAATGTCTACCTCTACATCGAAACCCAGGAACAGCCTGCCGAAGCCGGCATCCTGGAAGCCGGCAAACTGAATGCCGCCAAGGAGAGTGCAGAGGGACGTGACGCCTGTGCCGTGTGGCGCTATGCCGACGGAACGGGCAGTGTACACCTGCGCTATGGTGTGTCGTTCATCAGCGAAGAGCAGGCCAAGAAGAACCTCTATCGCGAACAGCAGGACTATGACGTGAAGGCCCTGGCTGCCAAAGGCCGTGACATCTGGAACGAGACGCTGGGCCGCATCGCCCTTACAGGCGGCAGCGATAACGACAAGACGCTCTTCTACTCGTCTTACTATCGCACCTTCGAACGCCCTATATGCATGAGTGAGGACGGCCGCTACTTCAGTGCCTTCGACGGTAAGGTGCATGAAGACGAAGGTACGCCCTTCTATACCGATGACTGGATTTGGGACACCTATCGTGCCGCCCATCCCCTGCGTGTCATCATGGACCGCGAGGTGGAAGAGGACATCCTGGCCTCCTTCCTGCGCATGGCCGAGCAGATGGGCAACATGTGGATGCCCACCTTCCCCGAAGTGACCGGCGACAGCCGACGCATGAACTCCAACCACACCGTAGCCACCGTGGCCGATGCCCTGGTGAAGGGCCTGGACGTGGATGCCAAGAAGGCTTTCGAAGCCTGTCGCAAGGCCATTGAGGAGAAGACGCTGGCACCGTGGTCGGGCAAGGAGGCCGGATGGATTGATGCCTTCTACAAGGAGCATGGCTATATCCCCGCCCTGCAGCAGGGTGAGGCCGAGACCGACCCCAACGTGCACAGCTTTGAGAAGCGTCAGCCCATTGCCGTTACCCTGGGAACAGCCTATGACCAGTGGTGCCTGTCGCTCATTGCCGAACACCTGGGGTTGACCGAGGAGGCCGCCTACTACAAGCAGTGTGCCCGCAACTACCGCAACGTCTACAATGCCGAGACCGCCTTCTTCCATCCCAAGGACAAGAACGGACGCTGGATTGAACCCTTCGACTACCGCTACTCCGGCGGCATGGGTGCCCGTGAGTTCTATGGCGAGAACAACGGATGGGTGTATCGCTGGGACGTGCCTCACAACGTGGCCGACCTAATCAGCCTGATGGGAGGCAAGGAGCAGTTCGTGGCCAACCTGGACCGCACCTTCAGCGAGCCTTTGGGACGCAGCAAGTATGAGTTCTTTTCCCAGCTTCCCGACCATACGGCCAACGTGGGACAGTTCTCCATGGCCAACGAGCCGTCGCTCCACGTGCCCTACCTCTATAACTATGCCGGCAAGCCCTGGAAGACCCAGAAGCGCATCCGCCAGATGCTCACCACCTGGTTCCGCAACGACCTCATGGGTATGCCCGGCGATGAAGACGGGGGCGGCATGACCTCGTTTGTGGTCTTCTCTGCCCTGGGCTTCTATCCCGTGACACCCGGCTTCCCCGCCTACAATATCGGTAGCCCGCTGTTCGAGAACATCAAGCTCAGCATGGCCAACGGCAAGACCTTCGAGATACAGGCTAAGGGCGCATCGGCCGAGAACAAGTACATCCAGTCGGCCACGCTGAACGGCAAGGAGTGGAACAAACCCTGGTTCAGCCACGACGAACTGATGCAGGGAGGTACCCTGGTGCTCGTCATGGGCAATACGCCCAACAAAGCCTGGGGCGCTGCCGACGATGCCGTTCCCCCCTCAATGGACTAACCCCGTTTCCCCCCTCAAATTCAACTATAAACTATCAATTATTAATTCTCAACGATATGCGTTACTCTTATTTACCTTTTGCGCTCTCCTTGATGTTGGGCGTATGCTCCTGCGGACAAGGCAAGCAGGCAGCAGCAGAGACCGGCGGTATTGACAGCCTGGGCCCCAATCCGTTTGTCACTCACATGTACACGGCCGACCCCTCGGCACACGTCTGGGAAGACGGCCGTCTCTATGTCTATGCTTCGCACGACATTGACCCGCCGCGCGGTTGCGACCTGATGGACCGCTATCACGTCTTCTCCACCGATGACATGGTGAACTGGACCGACCACGGCGAAATTCTCAACTCTTCACAAGTGGAGTGGGGACGTCCCGAGGGAGGCTTCATGTGGGCACCCGACTGCGTCTACAAGAACGGTACCTATTACTTCTACTTTCCGCACCCCAGCGACTCGCGCTGGAACGATTCGTGGAAGATTGGCGTAGCCACCAGCAAGGAGCCGGCTGCCAACTTCACCGTGCAGGGCTACATCGAAGGACTGGAACCGCTGATTGATCCGTGCGTCTTCCTGGACGACGACGGACAGGCCTACATCTATCATGGCGGCGGCGGACGTTGCATGGCCGGTAAACTGAAGGACAACATGATGGAGCTGGATGGCGAGATGCAGGTCATCGAAGGATTGGAAGACTTCCACGAAGCCCCCTGGGTGCACAAGTATAACGGCAAGTACTACCTCTCCTACTCGGATAATCATGACGACAACTGGAAGGATGGCGTGAGTGGAGACAACCGCATGCGCTATGCCATGAGCGATAGCCCGCTGGGCCCTTGGAAGAACATGGGCATCTACATGGAACCTACGGACAGCTACACCAACCACGGCTCCATCGTGGAGTACAAGGGTGAGTGGTTTGCCTTCTATCACAACAGCGCCCTCTCCAATCACGACTGGTTGCGCTCCATTTGTGTGGACCGCCTCTACTACAACGAGGACGGCACCATCAAGATGGTGGAACAGCATTAAAAAACTACCGTTTATGCCGTTTGGACGGGACATGTGCGGTCCGTGGACCACACATGTTTCGTCCGCGGACCACACATGTCTCGTCCACGGACCACACGTGTATGGTCCAAACGGGGTACAAATAGTGCCTTACAGGCCCTCCTGAGAGCTTCAGGAGGGCTGTTCTATGTAGAGATAGTCGTAGTGGATGATGGGCTTGCGGCCATGCTTGCCCAGGGCTTCGCGTGCCTTGTCGGCATCACAGTTGGCCTTTCCCACGCCGATGTGGCGGCCTTGTGGGGTGACGATGTTCACGATGTCGTTCTTCTCGAAGTCGCCCTCGACGGCCGTGATGCCCACGGGAAGCAGGCTGACGGCCTTCTCCGAGAGCAGAAGTTCGGCGGCCTGTTCGTTGACGTGCAGGCTGCCCTTGGCGAAACCGCCGCTGTGGGCAATCCACTTCTTGACGCTGGAGACGGGCGTTTCGGCCGGGATGAAGCGTGTGTAGGGCACGCCCTGGCCTTCTGCTACAGCTTCGGAGTGCTCCTCGCAGGCGATGAGGTCGTTCAGGATATGTTCGCGGCGGCCGTTGGCAATGATGACGGTGATACCTTCATCGGCTACCTTGCGGGCAATGTTGCTCTTGGTGAGCATGCCTCCACGGCCGAAGCTTGACTTGGAGGTCTGTATGTATGCCGACAGCTCTTCGTTGGGGTGTATCTCGCGGATGACCGATGAGGCCGGGTCGTTCGGCGATCCGTTGTAGATGCCGTCTATGTTGCTCAGGATGATGAGGGCCTGCGCATCCATCATGGAGGCGATGAGTCCCGAGAGTTCGTCGTTGTCGGTGAACATCAGTTCGCTGACGGATATGGTGTCGTTCTCGTTGACGATGGGGATGATGCCGTTCTCCAGCATCACGGTCATGCAGTTCTTCTGGTTCAGGTAGTGGCGGCGCGTGGCGAAGTTCTCCTTCATGGTGAGCACCTGTCCCACGGCAATGCCATGCTCGCGGAAGAACTCATAGTAGCGGTTGATGAGCTTGGCCTGTCCCACGGCCGAGTAGAGCTGGCGCTGCTCCACGCTGTCCAGCTTCTTGGCGGGGTGTACCTCGCTGCGTCCCGAGGCCACGGCACCCGATGAAATGAGTATCACTTCGCGTCCCTCCTTGTGGAGTTCGGCTATCTGGTCGGTCAGGGCCGACATGCGTGTCACGTCCAGTGTGCCGTCCTTGCGTGTCAGCACGTTGCTGCCCACCTTCACGGCGATTCTTCTCAGTATTTGCTTCATGTCTATTCGATGGAAATGCGTTTTACGGTAACCTCTTCCCGGAGGAAGGTGGAGGCTGACTCCTTGAACTTCTCTTCGGCCTCGGTGGTGAAGTAGCGGCAGGTGCCTCCCTGCGTGCAGCGTCGGTCCATCTCGGGATGCCGCTGCAGGTAGTCGCGCAGGCTGTCGGCCACCAGTTCGCCTTGGGCCACGATAGTGATGCCTTCCGGAGTGTACTGCCTGATTTTGGGCAGCAGCAGGGGATAGTGGGTGCAGCCCAGGATGATGGTGTCTATGGCCGGGTCTTTTCCGAGCAGCTCGTCCATGTACTTCTGCACGAAGTAGTCGGCTCCGGCACTTTGGGCTTCGCCATTCTCCACCAACGGCACCCACATGGGACAGGCCTGTCCGCTGACCCGGATGTCGGGTGTCAGTTTCTGAATCTCCAATGGATAGGATTCCGAGCGTATGGTGCCGGCCGTGGCCAGTACGCCGATGTGCCGGCTACGGGTGAGGCTGTCTATGCACTCCACTGTGGGACGGATGACTCCCAACACGCGGCGCGAGGCATCGAGGCGGGGCAGGTCGTTCATCTGTATGCTGCGAAGGGCTTTGGCCGAGGCGGTGTTGCAGGCCAGGATGACCAACGGACAGCCCATTTCGAACAACTTGGTCACTGCCTGCAGGGTGAACTCATAGACCACCTCAAAGGAGCGCGTGCCATAGGGGGTGCGTGCATTGTCGCCCAAGTAGATGTAGTCGTACCGGGGCAGATGTTCGCGTATCTTGCTCAGAATGGTAAGTCCTCCATAGCCGGAGTCGAAGACACCGATGGGGCCGGGGGTGTGGGGAAGGGAGTGGGGCATGGCGTAAAAAAAGAGAGCGGATTACGCGGATGGACACGGAACCTTGTCCGCGTGTCTAACCGTGTAATCCGCTATCATGCAAATTAATGGGGTTCCTGTTCGTTTACTTGATTCCCAATTGAGCCTTGACTTTGGCTGTCAGGTCAATGCTTTGTGCACCGACGTATGCGATGGGCATTCGATCCAGATCGAAGATATATACTACACCTTCAGCCTTGCCGACAGCTTCGATGGCTGCGTTCAGATCCTTGGAGATGGGTTCCATCTCTTTGTTATGAGCCTGTTGCATGGTCTGCTGTACGTCTTTCTGGAACTGCTCCTGGCGTTGTGCCATGTCCTGAATCTCCTTCTGGCGACGTTCGGCGATGTTCTTGGGCAGGGAGTCTACCTGCTGCAGGAACTCCTGATACTTCTTGTTCAACTCGGCCTCAGTGCGCTCCAGTTCACTCTGATATTGTTTGCCCATAGCTTCCAGTTTGGCTTGTGCCTCGGTAAATTTGGGCATCAAGGTAATGATTTCGCTGGATCTGAGGTGTCCGAATTTAGCTTGTGCCATCACTCCCAGGGGGAGCGCAAACATGGCGATTACAAATGCGATTTTTCTAAGCATAATGTTTAATATTTAATTGATTGTTTATCCGTTAACGGTGCAAATGTAGGAAATTAATTTGAATATCCTAACTTTGCGAGCACTTCATTGCTAATATCAATGCTCGGAGAGGCGAAAATGATGCTTCCGGCTGTGGCCCGATCCAGCACCAAGGTATATCCGCGCTGGTTAGAAATGGCCTTGACGGCTTCATAGATGTCGTCCTGCAGGGGCTGCAACAGTTCTTCCTGCAGCAGGGCCAGTTCACCATCGGGGCCGAAGTACTTGCGACGCAAGTCGGCTGCTGCCTTTTCCTTGGCTACAATCTCTTCTTCCTTCTTGGCACGCTGTGCTTCGCTGAGCGACTTGCCGCTGTTCTGATAGCTTTGATACAGTGCCTTGGCTTCCTGCGACAGCTTCTCCACCTCGCTTTGCCACTGCTTGGAGGATTGTTCCAACTGACGGTTGGCCTGTTCGTAGGCCGGAATCCTGCCCAGGATGTACTCGGTGTCAATCAGGGCGAACTTCTGTGCGTGTACTGCCGTGCAGGTCAGCATCAGCAGTAGCATGATCCATAAACTCTTTCTCATAACGTCGGGTTATTAAGGGTTAATACTTAGCTTGTTAGAACTCCTGACCCAGGATGAAGTGGAACTGGCTGCCGCCATACTGCTTGGTGCCCAGTACCTTGTCGAAACCGTAGGCCCAGTCGATACCCATCATACCAATCATCGGGAGGAAGATGCGCACGCCCAGACCGGCAGAACGCTTCAGCTCGAAAGGATTGAACTTGTTGACCTCCTGCCAAGCATTACCGGCTTCCACAAAACCTAACGCATAGATGCTGGTACTTGTTTCAAGCATCAAGGGGTATCTCAACTCCAGACCCAGACGGGCGTAGGCATAGCCTTCGTAGCCGTAAGGTGTCAGTGAACTGTTCTCGTAACCACGCAGGGCCACGCTCTCTGTGGCATAGCTGGAGTAGCCGGTCATGCCGTCGCCACCCACGTCGAAGGTCTCGAAGGGAGACTTCTTGTACTTGTTGTAGTGGCCCAGCAAACCAAATTCCACGCGGCTCATCAGCACCGGTGTGCGCTTGGTGGTCATGGGGTCCATCAAGGGGATGTAGGTCTTTGATTTGAACTTCCACTTGTGGTATTCAATCCACTTGTGCATCTTGTTCATGTCTTCCTGGTTGCTGGTGCTGTACTTGCTGTAGTCCTTGCCGTCCAGCAGGGAGAAGGGAGGCGTGAACTGCACGGAGAGGGAGAACTCGGAGCCTGAGGTCGGGTAGATGGGGTTGCCTATGGAGGAACGCGCCAGGGTGAGGTTCAGACTCAGGTTGTTGCAGGTACCGTCGGTTACGGGGAAGTACTGCCAGTCGCTCAGGATGTATTGCTGGAACGACAATTCGGCTGAAATCTGGAAGAAGTCATCGGGCCACTTCAGACGCTTACCGAACATGACGGCCAAGCCCCACATCTGGATGGACTTGTCGGGGTCGTAATAGTTCTCGTAGCTGTTGTAGTTGCCATAGTTGTACATGCCGTAGCCGTACATGCCGCTATAGTAGCTGTTGTAATAGCTGTTGTAGTAGGCCGAGTTGTAGTAGCTGCTGCTGATGTCGGTCTGGCGGGAATAGAAGGCCGATACGGAGAAGGCGTTGGGACGCTTGCCGCCGAACCAGGGGTCGTAGAACGAAATGCTGTAGGACTGGTAGTACTTGGCGTTGGTCTGTCCGCTGATGGTCAGGGTCTGTCCGTCACCCTGCGGGAGTATGCCACGGTAGTTTTCTCCGGGATGCAACAGGTTGGCCAGTGAGAAGTTGGTGAACTTCAGGCTCAGCTTGCCGATGACACCTGTCTGTCCCCAACCGGCCGAGAACTCTACCTGGTCGTTGGCCTTGGAGATAAGGTCATAGCCGATGTCCACCGTGCCGTCTTCGGGACGGGGCTGTATGTCGGGGTTGATTTGCTCGGCATCAAAGTGTCCCATCTGTTGGATTTCACGCATGGAGCGCATCAGGTCTTCACGGCTGAAGAGTTCGCCCGGACGGGTACGCAGCTCACGGCGCACGACATTCTCGTACAGACGGTCGTTACCGTTGATGCTCACCTTGTTGATGGTGGCCTGGCGGCCTTCGTAGATACGCATCTCCAGGTCGATGGAGTCGCCCACGATGTTCACTTCCACCGGCTCCAGGCTGTAGAAGAGGTAGCCGTTGTTGTAGTAGAGGTTTCCGATGGCGTCATCGTCTGACATCAGACGCTCGTTGAGCAGTTTCTGGTTGTAGATGTCGCCCTTCTTCATCTGGAGCATCATGTCCAGTTGTTCGGAGGGGTAGAGCGTGTTGCCCACCCAGGTGACGTTGCGCAGGTAGTATTTCTGGCCTTCGTCGATTCTCATGTAGACATCAACGGTGCGGTCATCATAAGGCGATATGCTGTCCACTACAATCATGGCATCGCGATAGCCCAGCTCGTTGTACTTGTCGATGATGAGCTGTTTGTCGGCTTCGTAGTTCTCGTCTACGAACTTCTTGGTGCGGAAGATGTTGCGGAACTTGTTCTTCTCGTTGGTCTTCTTCATCACTCGTTTCAGCTTCTTGGCCGAGAGTGCTTCGTTGCCTTCGATGGTGATTTTGTGTACCTTTACCTTCTCCTTCTTGTCAATGTTCACTTCCACGAACACTTCGTTCTTCTTGTCGGGATTGTCCTTCTGTCCGATGATGACCTCTGCATTCTTGAATCCCTTGTCGTCGAAGTACTTCTTGATCAGCAGCTTGGCGCGGTCCACGGCGTTAGGCGTAATCTGGCTGCCCTTCAGAAGTCCCACTCTGGCTTCCAGGTCTTCCCGCTCGGACTTTTTCACGCCATGGTAGCGGATGTCCGTCACACGCGGCCGCATGACCAGATGGATGGTCAGCCAAATCTTGTCGCCCTCAATCTTGTCGGCCGTAATCTGCACGTTGGAGAACAGACCGTTGCGCCAGTAGCGTTTACAGGCTTGGGTGATATCATCGCCGGGAATGGTGATGGTCTGCTGCTTGGAAAGGCCCGACAGACCGATGAGTACATAGTCTTCATAGTTGTCGGCACCTTCTACCTTGATGTCTGCAATTTCATACTTCTTGGGGGTTCCCGAGTAGAGGATGACCGGCTTTTCTGCCTCCTGCGTCTCTTGTGCCACACCGCTCAGCGTGAAGCCGAAGAGGCAGAAGAACGTCACTATTATGGAGAGTATTCGATACTGCATGTATGTTTGGATATTAATGAGTTTCTTTTTATCTGATTTGTTCACTGGTTTTCCCGAAACGGCGTTCCCGTCCCTGATAGTCGCAGATGGCCTTCTGGAATTCCCGGGCCGAGAAGTCGGGCCAGAATGTGTCGCAGAAGTACAGCTCTGAGTAGGCGCATTGCCACAGCAGGTAATTGCTCAGCCTGATTTCCCCACCGGTGCGGATGAGCAGGTCGGGGTCGGGCATGAAGCTCGTGGTCAGTTGTCGGGTTATGGTCTCGTCTGTAATTCCGGCGGGCGTCAGTTTGCCTTCCTGTACCAAGGTGGCGATTTGGCGGGTGGCTTCGGTCAACTCCCATCGTGAGGAGTAGCTGAGTGCCAGTACGAGACACATGCCTGTGTTGGCGGCTGTGTGCTCAATGCAGGCTGTCAGCCGTTCTCTGACGTTGTCAGGCAGTTTCTTGATGTCGCCGATGACCCGGAAACTGATGTTGTTCTTCATGAACATCTCTTCTTCGATGCTTTCAAAGAGGAGGGACATCAGTGCTGCCACTTCTTCGGCAGGACGGTTCCAGTTTTCCGTGGAGAAGGTATATAAAGTCAGGTATTTGACTCCTAAGCGAGCCGCCTCTTCGGCTATGACATGTACGGTTTCGGCTCCGGCCTGATGACCTTGGCAGCGCTCTTTGCCCTGCTTCTTGGCCCATCGTCCGTTGCCGTCCATGATGATAGCGACGTGTCGGGGTATCCGGTTCAAATCAATCTGCTCTGTATGTTGCATCATTTAATAATGTATTCCTTATTAATATATAGAGATTGGCTCTTTCTCCGGTGGCTCATTACCGGTTTTCAAAGCCCAGCTTGTTGAGACGTCCGCGCCATACCTGATTGGTTGTGCCCGTATCGTCTCCTCCCGATATAATCCAAATGAAATGGTTCTTGTCTATGCTTACGGAGTAGTTGCTCCTGCCTTGAAGGGCTTCGGGCAACATGAACTTTTCTTCGACTTCATACCAGGCGATGCCGGTCAGGGAGGAGTAGATGGCATTGAATCCGTCGCCGAAGAGATAGAACTCTCCGTTGTAGTGGATGATGGAGGGGTTGGTCAAGGCCGGGCAGTAGGCTGCGGAAGTGGTGGCCAGACTGGCCCAGTCGCTTCCTGTCAAGGTCAGCCAGGGAATGGTCTCGGTTTCGCCGGTCGGCATACCGGTAGCGACAGCCTGCTCAATGCCGGTGGCCGAGGTGTAGACTGCAGTGCAAAGGTTCTCTGTGGGGAAGTCTACCGGCACCTCGTTGCCTCGCTCCCATGCCGTAGCATCGGAAGTCGTGGTGCAGAAATAGCGTATTCCCTCCTCTTCGCAGATGGCGGATAGCGTGTTGGAGAATGCGGCTGTCAGCGTCAGGACATTGCCGCTCAGAGCTTCGGCTTTGCTCCAGAAAGCACCGTCCTCCGTGGCATAAACGTTGCCGTTGCTGTCTGCCAGGTAGAGCTTCTCCTGAAAGTTCGTGAGGCTTTTTATCTTGAGTTCGTCTGCTGCGGGCAGTCCGCTGACGGTCAGAGATTCACATTGGTAGAAAGAGTTGTTGGACGTGGAAATCCGGTAGGCATTGACCGCTCCCTCCCGGATGGTGTAGAGCATCAGGTCGTTGCCCAGCGTGGCACTCTTCTGATTGTCGGCAAACGGTTCGGTCGGAAAGTCCGTGAGACGGATGCCGTGTTCGCCGTCAGGCTCGGTCATGTTAGTCCATACCAAAGAATCGGGGTCTTGCAGGTGTACGCGGATATCCAGCGTATATTCGTTCTTGCTCACCAGGTCGGCGGCGTAGACGGTGAACTTCATGCCCTCCTTGCCTTTGTTCATGGCAGGAAGCAGGTTCAGGGAGTCGGATGTGTTCAGGATGGTGTCATTGATGCCGGCGGTGATATAGCCGCTGACGAAGAACGTGTCAATCAGAATCTTGTCGATGATGGTGTCGGCATCCACGGGCAGTGAATCGACGTTGTAGATGTACTTGTTGAGTTGGTCTATCGTGAAAGGGTATTTCACCCCATGTATGGTGTCGATGGAAAATGCTTGTACTGTTGCATTCGCGCTAATCTCGTAGGTCTCATCAGAGTCAAGGCAGGAACTGATAGCAATCGATACGAACAGAATACCGGTGATAATCGATAAAAACTTTATTCTCATTTGATAAGTTAGTGTTTATTTACAAGTTGCAAAAATAGGAACAATTTTCTCTATAATTCGCTTTGCGGGGAAGTTTTATATAAAATTATAGATAATATGGCTGTTTTTGCCGATAATAAACGGTAGAAAGGAGAAAAATTACCTGTTTTTAGTGCTGTTAATGTAGTGCAGGAATGAACGTCCGAGACGTTTCTCACAGGTATGGGAGATGCCGTCTATGCGGGGAGCCTTGACTCCGCTTGCCAGTATGGCCGGGCATTTTTCCACATAGGCTTCGTCCCACAAACCGCTGTCAATGAATGATTGCAGGAGTCGGCTGCCGCCTTCGACCAACAATGTGGGAATGTTGCGTTCATACAGGGCATTCATGATATCGGTGAGCACATTCTCCCCGAAATCGGCATGGATATAGCTGATGTTTGGCGTGGATTCCTGTTCCTTCTCGGTGAAAACAATGGTTGGCGTGAGACCGTCGAAGAGGTGGAGAGTGTGGGGGAGTGAGAGCCGTCTGTCCAGTACGACCCGGATAGGCGTTTCGCCGGACCAGTTGCGTACTGATAGCATCGGATTGTCTAACAAGGCCGTGCGTGTGCCCACCATGATGGCTTTGTGTTCGGCCCGTCTCTTGTGGGTAGCCATGCTGCTGAGCGGTGAGGAGAGCGGATAGGGCTTGCCTCCCTCCCTGGAGCGGTCTATGTAGCCGTCGGCCGATTCGGCCCACTTCAGGGTGATGTAAGGACGATGCAGCGTATGGAAAGTGGTGAAGCGATGAATCAGCTTCCGGCATTCCTCTTCCAGCAGACCGACTGTCACTTCGCGTCCGGCATCCTTCAGTTTCTGTATGCCTCTGCCTGCCACTTTGCAGAAGGGGTCTTGGCATCCGATGACGATGCGTGGTATCTGTTTCTCAATGATGAGGTCGGCGCATGGAGGCGTTTTCCCGTAGTGTGCGCATGGCTCCAGACTGACGTAGATGGTGGACTCCTTCAGCAAAGCCGGCTCCTTGACGGAGCGGATGGCGTTGACCTCGGCATGAGGACCGCCACACCTGATGTGATACCCTTCGCCTATGATTTGCCCGTTGTGTACGATGACAGCCCCCACCATGGGGTTGGGTGCGGCTGTGCTGAAGGCATTCCTGGCCAGCTGAATGCAGCGCCACATATATTTTTCTTTTTCCATTGGCATGTTCTTTTTTAAATTATTCCTAATTTTGCGCCTTGAAATTGATAAAGTAATGAATATAACCGTTTCTTCTATCCGGAAGACCTTGCAGAACCATTATTCATCACGAGAGGCTGCGGCCTTGTCGCGCATCGTCTGCTGTGAGATATTGGGACAGCGTGCGGTTGATTATTACCTGGGCAAAGATATAACATTATCTTCAAAAGATGCGCAGGTTTTGGAAGACATTCTTGCACGTTTATGCAATTTCGAGCCTGTGCAATATGTACAGGGAAAGGCTCCTTTCTTGGGGAGGGACTTCCTGGTGAGGCCCGGTGTGCTGATACCCCGACCGGAAACAGCCGAACTGGTAGAGATGCTCTTGGAGAAGTCTGCTACAGCCCGGCGCTTCCTGGACATCGGAACGGGAAGCGGTTGCATTGCCATCTCCATCGCCAAGGCCCTGCCCGAAGCGGAAGTGTGGGCTTGGGATATTTCCGAGGCAGCTCTTGAAGTGGCACGTGAGAACAATGAACGCTTGCAGGCAACGGTCCGTTTTGAACGGCGCGATGTCTTTGCCGCTTTGGGCGGAGAGACCGGATGGTTGGATGTCATCGTGAGCAATCCTCCCTATATCATGGAGGAAGAAAAGGAGGGGATGGAACGCAATGTGCTGGAATGGGAACCGGAAGAGGCCCTGTTTGTGCCGCACAATGAGTCGCCGCTCTACTTCTACCGGCGGATAGCCGAGGTGGGACAGCGATTGCTTCGGAACGGTGGAATGCTCTACTTTGAGATTAACAGGGCGTATGGTCTGGTGTTGCAGGCCGAACTGGCCGCTATGGGCTATGCGGACATCGCCCTCTTTGAAGACACTTTTGGCAATCCCCGTTTTGTGACGGCACGGAAGGATTGCATGGATTAGGAAACAAATATAATAAGGTATAAACATGGATATGACAGAATCTGAAGCTTTGAATAAGCTGGCAGCCTATTGTTCGGCAGGCGAACATTGCCGGGCCGAAGCCGTGGAGAAGATGCAGCGATGGGGTATTCCCTATGAGACGATAGACCGCGTTGCCGATCATCTGGTGAAAGAAAACTATATCAACGAAGAGCGTTACTGCAAAGCCTTCATCAACGACAAGTTCCGTTTCGACAAATGGGGCAAGGTGAAGATAGGGCAGGCCCTGCAGCTGAAGAAAATCTCTCCGCTGGTCTACAAGCCCTTTCTGGCCGAGATAGACGAGGGAGAGTACCAGGCCGTATTGAACAAGCTGCTGGCGGCTAAAAAGAAGAGCGTGCGTGCCGAGAATGAATATGAGTTGAATGGAAAACTGATACGCTTTGCGCTTAGCCGTGGATTTGAGATGAAAGATATTTGTCATTGTCTGAATATTCCCGAAGAAAATGACGGCGAATTTGGCGAAAATGCGTGCGAAGAGTGAAAAATATTAGCTTTCTTTTTTCTATTTCCGTTCCCTTTGCGTATTTTTGTGCCAAATTTATCAAATAGTTTATTCGCTATGAAAACTTTGGAAAGATTGTTCGCAGAAAAATTGCTGAAGATAAAGGCAATCAAGTTGCAGCCTGCCAATCCCTTTACATGGGCATCCGGTTGGAAGTCTCCGTTTTATTGTGATAACCGTAAGACGCTTTCTTACCCCTCTCTACGTAATTTTGTGAAGATTGAAATCACACGTCTGATTCAGGAACGTTTCGGTCAGGTCGATGCTATTGCCGGTGTGGCCACTGGTGCTATTCCTCAGGGAGCGTTGGTTGCCGATGCCTTGAATCTCCCGTTTGTATATGTACGCTCCACTCCCAAGGATCACGGATTGGAGAACCTGATTGAAGGTGAACTTCGCCCCGGCATGAAAGTGGTTGTGGTGGAAGACCTGATTTCTACCGGTGGCAGCAGTCTGAAGGCTGTGGATGCCATCCGTCGCGACGGATGCGAGGTTATCGGTATGGTTGCTGCCTACACTTACGGTTTCCCCGTTGCAGAGAAAGCCTTTAAGGAAGCCAAGGTGCCTTTGGTGACGCTCACCAACTACGAGGCTGTTCTGGAAGTGGCTCTGCGCACCGGCTATATTGAGGCTGAAGATGTGGAGACCTTGAACGAATGGCGTAAAGATCCGGCTCATTGGGATGCCGGCAAATGAGAAACTATCCATTATTTGTCGGAGCCTGTTTTGAACGAACCGATTCAGAGCAGACTCTTTGATAAGGAAGAAGAACTGTTCGGGAGAATACTGCTCGAATAGTTCTTCTTTGTCTTTTTTAAACCGACTTTTTATGACTAAATTCGAAAGTAATGTCAAACTGGTTGCCGCTTCACAGGAGGCGGTGTTTGAGAAACTCAGCAATCCTGCCAATTTGGAGAAAGTGAAGGACCGCCTGCCCGCCGACAAGGTGAAGAACTTGTCGTTTGATGCAGAGAGCATCACCGTGGAGGTAGACCCTGTGGGAAAAATATCTTTGCAACTCGTGGAAAAGGAGCCTTGCAAGTGCATCAAGTATGGTACGACCTCCTCACCGCTTCCTTTCAATCTTTGGATCCAGCTTCTGCCGGTGACGGAGAATGAGTGTAAGATGAAGCTCACGATAGGGATGGAACTGAATCCTTTCATGAAAGCCATGGTGCAGAAGCCTTTGCAGGATGGTGTGGAGAAGATGGCCGAAATGCTGGCTATGGTGCAATATTAGGTCGGACACAAATCATAAAACTATGGCTCAGAAACTTTGGGAAAAAAATGTTCAGGTCAATAAGGATATCGAACGGTTCACTGTGGGACGTGACCGAGAGTTGGACCTTTATTTGGCTCAGCACGATGTGCTTGGTTCCATGGCCCACATCACGATGCTTGAAAGCATCGGACTGTTGGAGAAGGAGGAACTGGAGCAGTTGCTTGCCGAGCTGAAACAGATTTACGCCACTGCCGAAAAGGGTGAATTTGTCATTGAAGAGGGAGTGGAAGATGTACACTCTCAGGTGGAACTGATGCTGACGCGCCGTTTGGGTGATGTGGGCAAGAAAATCCACAGTGGACGTTCGCGCAATGACCAAGTGTTGCTCGACCTGAAACTCTTCACCCGCACCCAACTGAAGGAAGTAGCGGAGGCTGTGGAACAGTTGTTTCATGTACTCATCAGGCAGAGTGAACGCTACAAGGAGATTCTGATGCCGGGATATACCCACCTGCAGATTGCCATGCCCTCCTCCTTCGGCCTTTGGTTCGGTGCCTATGCCGAAAGTCTGGTGGATGACATGATGTTTTTGCAGGCGGCTTTCCGGATGTGTAACCGTAACCCGCTTGGTTCGGCTGCCGGTTATGGCTCTTCTTTCCCCTTGGACCGCACCATGACTACCCGCCTGTTGGGATTTGATTCCATGAACTATAATGTGGTCTATGCCCAGATGGGACGTGGCAAGATGGAGCGTAATGTGGCTTTTACTTTGGCTACGATTGCCGGCACCATTTCTAAACTGGCCTTTGATGCCTGCCTGTTCAACAGTCAGAACTTCGCCTTCGTGAAGCTGCCAGATGATTGTACCACCGGTTCCAGCATCATGCCCCATAAGAAGAATCCCGATGTCTTTGAACTGACCAGGGCGAAGTGCAACAAACTTCAGTCATTGCCCCAGCAGATCATGATGATTGCCAACAACCTGCCTTCAGGCTATTTCCGTGACCTGCAAATCATCAAGGAGGTCTTCCTGCCCGCTTTCCAGGAATTGAAGGACTGCTTGCAGATGACGACCTATATCATGAATGAGATAAAGGTGAACGAGCACATCCTGAATGACGACAAGTATCTCTATATATTCAGCGTGGAGGAAGTGAACCGCCTGGCTCGCGAAGGCATGCCTTTCCGTGATGCCTACAAGAAAGTGGGTCTGGACATTGAGGCCGGCAACTTTACGCATGACAAACAGGTGCACCACACCCACGAGGGCAGCATCGGCAACTTGTGCAATGACCGGATCACTGCTTTGATGGAAGATGTGGTCCGTGGATTCAATTTTGAAACGATGGAGCAGGCCGAGAAGAGCTTGCTGGGACGTTGAAGTCGGACTTACAAAACTTGTGAAATATATGGTGACATATTCTCCCTCGGAAGAGCGGTATACCCGGATGGACTATCGCTATTGTGGACGCAGTGGCCTTGCACTGCCCCGTATCTCTTTGGGTCTGTGGCATAATTTCGGCAGTGTGGATGATTTTGGCGTGGCTACCGATATGGTGAAGTACGCTTTCGACCACGGTGTGACCCATTTTGACCTGGCCAATAACTATGGTCCTCTTCCTGGCAGTGCCGAAAGCAATTTCGGCCGCATTCTGAAAGAGAACTTCCGCAGTTATAGAGACGAGATGATTATCTCCTCCAAGGCCGGGCATGAGATGTGGCCGGGACCCTATGGTGGCAACAGCTCGCGCAAAAATCTGATGGCCAGCATTGACCAGAGTCTGCGCCGCACGGGCTTGGACTATTTTGACATCTTCTACAGTCATCGTTACGATGGGGTGACCCCTGTCGAAGAAACCATGCAGGCCTTGAGTGATATAGTCCGTCAAGGCAAGGCTCTCTATGTAGGCATCTCCAAATATCCGCCTCACTTGGCTCGTAAGGCTTATGAACTGCTTGCTGAGGCAGGGACACCCTGTCTGATTAGCCAATACCGCTACAGCATGTTCGATCGTGCCGTTGAGGCAGAGACCCTTCCGCTGGCGGCTTCTGTTGGCTCTGGTTTCATCGCCTTCTCTCCCTTGGCGCAAGGCCTGCTTACCGACAGGTATCTGCACGGTATCCCCGAGGGTTCCCGTGCCTCCCGTACTACCGGTTTCCTGAAAGCCGATCAGGTTACGGCCGATAAGGTAGAAAGGGCCATCCGGCTGAATGAACTGGCCCAACGTCGTGGTCAGAGCCTGGCTCAGATGGCATTGGCCTGGGTGTTGAAGGATGAGCGTGTCACCTCGGTCATTGTGGGAGCAAGTTCTGTCTCCCAATTGGGCAATAACCTTCAGGCCCTGCAGAATCAGGACTTCTCGGCGGAGGAACTGGCGTTGGTAAATGCCATTTTGGATGCGTAAAAAGTGAGTGCAAAATTTGGCAGATACTCCAAAAGCCTTTATCTTTGCACCCGTTCTACGAAAAGCCTGCGGAAATAGCTCAGTTGGTAGAGCACAACCTTGCCAAGGTTGGGGTCGCGAGTTCGAGTCTCGTTTTCCGCTCTTGATTCTTTTTTCATAAGGATGCTCGAATGGTGGAATCGGTAGACACGAGGGACTTAAAATCCCTTGGCCATTGCGGCTGTGCGGGTTCAAGTCCCGCTTCGAGTACTCTAAGGGACGAACTGTGATTTTCGCAGCTCGTCCTTTGATTTTTATTACTGTTACCATTTGAAAATGAGTAGTTTAGCAAAAAGAATTCGTTGACTCTGATAGGTTCAATATCAGCTTTATTTTTGTCATAGATAAATCCTTCGGGAAAAACGAGATTTTGCAATCGTCTTTTTCCCTCTAATCCTTGTAACTGCCACATTTCAAATAGGTTATTACGCATTTTGAACGCAAAATCGAGGTATTTATCGAGGTTCAATATTCCCGTATTCACTTTGTCGAATTCATTGTTCAAATCTCTAATTTCTTCATCCAATCTTTTAATAACCTTGTCGCAGATAGCTTGTTTGCGTGCATCATTGCAAAGTGCATAATTTGTTTCTACCTGTTCCAATTCTTTTTCCTTCTTCTTAATATTGCTCTTGATTGCTTTAGCCCTTTCTTGGTTTTCCTTGTTCAATTCATTGAAGGTCATTATAAGCTGTAATTTCAAAAGCTGTGATACCTTATCTGATAGTATGTATATACTTGTTTAGAATTCTTTCATATGCTTCATGTACATTACGTGTTGAACTGTTATATTTGCAGCCCTTGCGACTACATACATAATAACCAATGTCATTACGTCCAAACTTCTTTCTCATTTTCGTAGAAATACTTGCAGAAAGGTTTTACCACAGCATGGGCATTTGATAGTTCCCAATAGAGGTGCATAATCCTTATCAATTTTTTTTCTCATATCCACTATGATTCTTACTTAGCTCACCATTGACCTTAAGAAATATTTCTTCTGATATAAGGGCAGGATGATTACCTTTGATGATATCCCCTTGCAAGAATTTGTGAGCCATGTAACCACAATAGAAAGGGTTCTTGAATAGTTCTGATAATTTCTGTTTGCAGATAATCAGTCCTTCAGCGGCTAATCTGTGTCTGATTTCTTCATT
>JAFURM010000038.1 GCA_017471925.1 Bacteroides sp. | reverse complement strand
TTTATTATTCGCTTTCCATGAGTTTCTTTTCGGCTCTTTTGCCCGTTCTTTCTCGTCACATAGCCCGCTATGCTCCTTGAAAGAACAAACAAAATATCTCGAAAAGACTCCTCATAAAAAGGCTGAATAAATTCAAAACAGACTCTTAGAAGATTTTCATGCCTCTTCCCGGAAATGCAGGGATGCTCTCCCCAACCTCAGGCCCTGCCCTCTCCTGCCACGGCCTCTTTCATCTCCTCCTTGCGCAAGTAGCGGATGGCCAGGTCACGTATTTCAGCCGGCGTGATGCTCCTGATGGCCTCCACGGCATCACGGTAGTAGGTATCTGCCGCTCCCGAGGTGCGGATGGATATCCAGCTATCTGCCAGGGAGAAGGCCGACTCGCAGCTGCGGCACATCTCGCCCATCATGTAGTTCTTCACCACCGTAAGCTCCTGCTCGCTCACAAGGTCGTTGCGCAGGCGGTCCATCTCGTGATACACCTCGGCGATGAGGGGTTCCACCCACTCGTTGGTGGTCTCGGCATTGATGACCAGCAGTCCGCTGTCGGGATAGGGAATGATACCGGCAGCAATGCCATACGTGTAGCCCTTCTCCTCGCGAATGTTGGACATGAGGCGACTGCCGAAGTAGCCGCCGAAGAGGGTTATCAGGACCCGTGTCTTCAGATAGTCGGGATGGTTGCGGGCCACGGAGAGACTTCCCATGCGCACACCGCTCTGCATGGCTCCGGGCAGTTCCACGAAATGACGGGTGGCTCTGTCGGTCAGGATGGGATATTCCCGTTTCTCCGGAGAGGTCAGGCACGTTCCGAAGGATTCACGGCCGAAGCACTCCTCCACCCTGCGCAGTGTCTCGTCGGTCACACGTCCGGAGAGGTAGATGGTGAGGTTGTCCGAATGATAGTGGCGGTCATAGAACTCCCTGAGCAGTCCCGTGTCGATGGCTTCATAATCCTCCCGCTGTATCAGCCTGCCGCAAGGATGCTCTCCGCCATAGACGGCCTTCAGCAAGGCACGATGGGCCAGGAAGTCCACCTTGGAAGAGTTGACCAGGAACTGCTGCACGTTGTTGTCCACGACCACCTTCAGTTCCTCTTCGGGAAAGAGGGGTTCCTTGAGCATGGACTCCAGTACCTCCAGGGTCTGCGGAAGGTATTTGTTCAGCGAATGGAGCGTCAGGAAGGAGTATTCGGCCGCATTGGACAGTTCGAGCCATGCGCCATGATAGTCCAGTGTCTCGGCTAAGCGTGCCGCCGTGAAACGGCGTGTCCCTTCGCGCAGCATGCGGTTGGTGAAGAGAGCCTGCAGGGGTTGCCGTTGTGCCCATCGTCCGCCTCCCACCAGAAAGTCCATGCGCACCACTTCACTGTCACCGATGTCCAGCACATGCAGCGTCACGCGATTGGGCATGACAATAGGTCGGGGATAACGGATGGAGAGGTGCTCCATCTCCTTCACCTGCGGCTGCCGGGTTCTGTCTATTGCCTCCATGTCGCTACCGGCTATTTTCCATGTTGCTCACTCGCCTTCAGGAACTCCTCGGCTCGCTGCAGGTCTTCCGGCGTGTCTATGCCGATGGTCTCCACGTCGGTCAGGCCCACCTTGATGAGGTAGCCGTTCTCCAACCAGCGCAGCTGTTCCAGGGACTCGGCCAGCTCCAGTGACGACTGCGGCAGGGCGGTAATCTCCTTCAGCACCTCCGTGCGGTAGGCATAGAGGCCGATATGTTTATAATAGGTGTGTCCCGAAGTCCACTTCTCCCTCTCCACTCCCCTGCGGTAGGGTATGACGGAGCGACTGAAGTAGAGGGCGTTCATGTTCTTGTTCAGCACCACCTTGGGCGAGTTGGGATTCTCTATGGCCTCTATGGGGGCATCTGCGGGAAAGGGCTTCACCAGGGTGGCAATCTGCGTAGTAGGGTCCTGGAAGCAGGCTTTCACGGCCTCTAATTGCGAGGGATGGATAAAGGGTTCATCGCCCTGAATGTTCACTACGACATCAAAGTCGCCTCCCACCTTGCAACAGGCCTCATAGCAACGGTCCGTACCGCTCTTGTGGTGCACGGAGGTCATGACGACCTTGCCACCGAAGGCTTTTACAGCAGCCTCTATGCGCTCGTCGTCAGTGGCCACGTAGGCATCGTCCAGCACTCCGGCCACCTGTTCATACACGCGCTGGATGACCGTCTTTCCGCCCAGCATGGCCAAGGGCTTGGCCGGGAATCGCGTGGAGGCATATCGGGCGGGTATAATTCCTATAAATTTCATGGTTCGTTCTGTATCAAGTTGTTTGTTTGCTATTGTATGCATCAGGTCGGCCACCATCCGTTTCACGTAGGGGCGTTCCCAGTCTTCGGGTTTCAGCAGGCGGCCGTGGGCCATGAGCAGGTCCAGATCCAAGCGGACAATCTCCTGCTCTTTCTCCTCCACAGAGCGTCCGGCCTCCTTCTCGATGGCTTTCAGCAGGGCTTTCAGAGAGGCGGTGTCCAATGCAGTCTGCAGCAGGACCACCTGGTTCAGGAAGGGAGCGTTGTTCCGGTGGCAGCCTATGGCCGCTGTCCATTCGGCCGGCGAGCAGTGCAGGGTCATGGCCACCTCCTCTAATCGGCGACGTGCCAGGGCCAATGCACCGACAGCCTCCGTGTTGCTGCCCAGCGCGATGAAATATCCGCTATGTTTTTCCGCTTCCACCGTCACCGTCTCCATCAGTTGAACAGTTCGTCCAGTCCTTCGGCAGGCTGTGTCTGCGGTTCCGTCTGTTCCCCTTCGGGAGAGAGCGTGCCACAGGGATCGTAGTCTTCGGGCAGGTCAAAGGTCTCGGTCTCGTCATAGCCCAGCGACTTGTCGGCAAGAACCTTGGCCATATACTTGGCCCAGATGGGGAGAGCCATGGAGGCTCCCTGTCCGTTGGCCATGGTGTCAAAGTGGATGTCACGGTCTTCGCCTCCCACCCAGCATCCGGAGACGAGCGAGGGTGTGTAGCCCATGAACCATCCGTCGGAGTTGTTGTTGGTGGTACCCGTCTTGGCTCCCATATCAGCATTGATGCCATATCGGCGCACTCTTCCTCCGGTGCCTTCAGTCACCACGGCACGCATCATGGTGAGCATCTTGTAGGCACTCTCCTCGCTGATGACCTCCTGCATCTCGGGGGTGAAGGTGGCCAGGATGTTACCGTCGCTGTCTTCTATGCGGGTGACGAAGAGCGGTGCCACCCGGATGCCCTTGTTGGGAAAGGCCGTGTAGGCACTCACCATTTCGCCCACGGAGATTTCGCAGGGTCCCAGGCAGAGGGAGACGGTGGGGTCTATCTGACGGTTGCGCACACCGAAGTTGTGTATCAGACGTTTCAGGGCATAGGGATTGAGCTTGCTCATCAGGTAGGCCGTCACCCAGTTGTCCGAGTTGGCCAGTCCCCACTTGATGGTCACCATCTCGCCATAGCGCTTGTTGTTGGCGTTGGCGGGTGTCCAGGGAGTACCGTTTTCGTCTATCAGGGTATATTCCACATGGCGGGCCTGGTCACAGGGGGTGAAGCCGTTCTCCATGGCCAGGGTGTAGAGATAGGGCTTGATGGTGGAGCCCACCTGACGCCGTCCCTTCATGGCCATGTCATACTGGAAGTAGTTGTAGTTGGGTCCTCCCACATAGGCTTTCACGTGGCCCGTTCGCGGCTCCATGGACATGAATCCGGTGCGCAGGAAGAACTTGTAGTAGCGAATGGAGTCCATGGGGGTCATCACGGTGTCCTTCTGTCCCTGCCAGGAGAAGACCGACATCTCCTGCGGCGTGTCGAAAGCCTTACGGATCTCCTCCTCGGATGCCCCACCCTTCTTCATGGAGCGGTAGCGGTCGCTCTGCTTCATGGCTCTGGCCAGGATGCCGTCCACCTCCTCCTGGGTGAGACGCCAGGTATAGGGTGCCTTCTTGGCCCCCTTCTTCTCCTTGAAGAAGCGTGCCTGCAGGTCGGTGAGATGCTCGGTCACGGCCTCTTCGGCATAGCGTTGCATGCGCGAGTCTATGGTGGTGTAGATTTTCAGTCCGTCGGTATAGAGGTTATAGGGCGTGCCGTCCTTCTTCAGGTTCTTGGCACACCATCCGAAGAGCGGGTTGGTCTCCCAGTCCAGCGAGTCCTCATAGAACTCCTGCATCTGCCATCCGCGATAGTTCTTCTTCTCGGGTTTCTTGTGGTTGAGCACGTCGCGCAGGTATTCCCTGAAGTAGGTGGCCGAGCCTTCCTTGTGGTCCACGCGGTGATAGTCCAGCTTCAGGGGCAGTGCCTGCAGGGAGTCACATTCGGCCTCGGTGAGGTATCCGGCCTTGCGCATCTGGTCCAGCACCACGTTGCGTCGTCCACGGGTGCGGTCGTTCCTCCTCACGGGATTGAAGAGCGAGGGATTCTTGCACATGCCCACCAGCGTGGCGGCCTCTTCCGTCTTCAGTTCGCGCGGCGAGGTACATCCGAAGTAGGTGTGTGCCGCCGTCTTGATGCCCACGGCGTTGTTCAGGAAGTCAAACTTGTTGAGATACATCGTCAGGATTTCCTCCTTGGTGTAGTATCGTTCCAGGTTGGCGGCAATCACCCACTCTATCGGTTTCTGGAAGAGTCGTTCAAAGAGGTTCTCCGCGTTGGGCGAATAGAGTTGCTTGGCCAGCTGCTGGGTGATGGTGCTTCCGCCTCCGGCCTCCTTCTGCATCAGGATGCCTCGCTTTATCAATGCCCGGAAGAAAGCCTTACCGTCGATGCCCGAGTGGTTGGCGAAGCGCACGTCCTCGGTGGCAATCAGGGCATGGATGAGCGACGTGGGCAGTTCGTCATAGCCCACGTAGATGCGGTTTTCCTTGCTGTACGAGTAGGTGCCCAACACCTTTCCGTCTGCGGAGAACACCTCGGTAGCAAACTTATAGTTGGGGTTCTCCAGGTCTTCCAATGGCGGCATATAGCCTATCCACCCCTTGGCGATGCCATAGAACACTCCGAACACAACCAGCAGTGCCACTGCCAACAGGACCCACAGGGCCTTTATGATGAACTTTATCATGCCTATCTTTTCCTTTATCTGTTCCTTATTATATCTATATGGGCCACAAAGGTAAACAATTTGGCGGACACGGCCAAACCCTGCACCCCTCCGTTATCAAATAGATGGAAAGTTTCACAGTGAATGCGGTTGTCAGCATCGACTACTTAGCGTGATACTGCAGGACAAATGTAGTGAATTGTATTGAATATCGGTAATGTTTCGGATTAAATCTTTCACCAAGCAACCGTTTGGGTCATAGAAGTTATGTGTGAAGATAGTAAGCCTTTGGCAATGATACAAGAAAGGGGCGTGTCATAAATCAAATATTGAATTTAGACACGCCCCACTTCCTTTTCGAGAGAAAATGTTGATTATTCCACTATCGTTGCTACTCCTTGCACCACTGGTTCATATCTGTAGTTCACCTTGCTGAAATCCGAGGATAGAAGCACATGAGCCTTTTCTGTGCTCCAGAAATCCTCCCAATACACGGCAGGCTCAGTGGTGTAATAGAACAAACACCTGTTTCCTTTGTCTTCGGTAGATTCCTGATACATGCGTTTGAACACACCTTTGACAGGTGTTGCATAAATTCGCAACATCGTTCCCTTTCCCCCATTCGGCCATGCGGTTTTAAAAGTCTGAATCAGTCTTCCTTTTTCCTTTACCATGGACAATGTCGGGGTGTTCGGGTACGCCTGTATGGCCCATTCCAATTGCATACAAAGATGAGGTTCGGGCGAGTTTAGTCCCATGCTGCTCTCGCCATCATCAACGACCAAAGGGAAAACGGAATACGAAGAGCGCTGTCTGATGGAATCATAGGGAACAATCCACGTCCGATCTGTATATTCCTTATCATACTTAGTTCTCTTGGAGGAAAAAGTCAGTATGACATATTCGCCAGATTGTGCCCAAAGTGCAATAGGTACATGCAGGCAAATCAGTAAGAACAGAATGATAGTCTTCATTTTGAATATAGTTTATGATACATCACTTAGTTGTCTACTTCCCTCACCTCGGAATCATATCCATAATTTATTCTGCTGAAATCCGAATACTGAAGAATCTCGGCTTTGTCCGTCTCCCAGAAGTACTTCCAAGGCTCAATCTGCCCGGTGGTATAATAGAAAA
Organism: Bacteroides sp.; assembly: GCA_017471925.1. Lineage (GTDB taxonomy): Bacteria > Bacteroidota > Bacteroidia > Bacteroidales > Bacteroidaceae > Bacteroides. The sequence goes on along the minus strand of JAFURM010000038.1, from coordinate 1,176 downwards.
ACGCAGGAGTAGTCTTGCCCCATTTATTCGAATTCATGGTCTTGAAGGTTCCTCTTATAGGTGTGGCGTAGACTCGTGTCTTTATGCCTCTATTGCTGTTCGGCCATTCCCATTCAAAGGTTTGAATCAACTTACGTCCCTCCTTTATCACTGCCAGTCCCGGACTGGTCTTGTAATAGTCGGGATAAAGAATCATTGTATCCCATCGTATCTGCATATAGAGATAACACGGATCGTATTTCAACCCCAAGTCACTCCCCTCATCGTCTATCACCAAAGGATAGATAGCATAAGGGGGAAGCTTTATCGAATCATAGGGAACAATCCATATTCGATCTATATAGGTTTTGTCATAACTTCTTCGCTTGGAAGAGAATGTCAACACAACCCATTCGTCAGACTGTGCCCATAGATCCATCGGTATGGACAGGCCCAACAACAGCAATAACAGCAATTTTCTCATCATGTCTATAATTTATCTAAAGCGTTTGCCCAAATTTCATCTACTTCAGAACTTATCACAGGAGTAGGAGGACTAAACATTATTCCACTCGTTGCCGAAGAACCATTCCCATAAGAGTCATTCAATTTTAAAGAATGGCCGACCTCATGACTAATCGTATATTGAGGGGCTGCTGCAGATATTGTTATTTGTGCTCCTTTATGCAAGCCAAGTGCTCCTCCTGTGCTTCCTGTGGTGATAACGGTTGCGACCGCCCTTCTACCTGGAGTTCCTTTTGCCGGAAGTCCGTTTTCATATGCAATACGGGTTAGATTTTCCCCTTTACCAGTAGTGTCAGAAACTGGTTTACCAATAACATTAAATTTAAATTTTACCAATTCTCTATCTGAACCGGGGCTTCCTTCTCCATCCGATCCATTGTATGCCGCATTTAAATCTTCTCTTACTCTTTCCAGTTTCCTCTGATTCCGCTTCTCGATTCTTGCATTTCGCTTTTCAATCTTTTCTTTTTGCGCTTGGGTCACACCTTCCGGAATATCTTCTGTTTTATCAAGCAGTACAACGATATTAGCTTCTACAATCTTTTTATTATCCCTTCGGTCTGTATATCGAATGCCTTCCTTGCCATTGGGGTCAACCAATTTGGTCGGATTATTCAAGCAGTACGCATACGGACTGATACCGTAATACTTCTCCGCCAGCGGGTCCATTGT
>JAFURM010000037.1 GCA_017471925.1 Bacteroides sp. | reverse complement strand
TATATATATTATAATAAATATTATTTACATCATTATTCACACACTCATTTCCCCGCACCTCAAACCAAGCGCCCCACCCTCACCCCTCAACCATATACCTCATCCCCTTAAATTGATAAATTGATAAATTGACAAAATTGATACGCCTCCACCGAACAAAGCCCATACCATGGAAGAAATCAATGCGATATGTGATGAAGCTGAAGCCGCCGACAACACCGGCAGCCTCCTGGACAGCGCACAGGTATTTGCCATGATGGAATCCAAATATCCGTGGCTATGCAAGTGAAATGGACCCAACGCGCTTTGAAGCGATTGGAAATAGCCGTGAACTATGGACTACGTGAATTCGGTGAAACGACCGCACGCAAATTCTATCGGGTGATACTTGAACACTAATACAACCTGACATGCAATAGCCCACTCCCCGGCTGGCACTTGCTTTACACCCATCCATCCCATCAATCTATCAGCCCTCAATCTCTGCCTAAAATTATCGCTGTTTCATTTTGAAATTACATTTTCTTTTACTTAACTTTGCGAAATAAACCGTAAAATTCCATACCCGCATGAAAAGAGAATGTAGTCATAAGACAAATTATACAGACAGCCAGCCTGCCCTCCTTGTCCGCCTCTTCCTCCTCCTTGTGCTCACGGCCACCCTTTCTGCCTGTGCCAACGAGATAGAGGAGCGTCCCGCCGACACCCGCTCCGAAACGCCCTGCGACTCCCTCCCTGCCGACAGCACCGACTTCCAGGGCAGCATCGAAGACTGGGACGAAGGCCCCAACGGCTCCGGAAGCATGAGCATACCGCGCAATTGACCGCACAACGAGATAACTATCAGTTTTTCTTACATACACCTGTTTCTGATTTCACACCATGACAACCTCAAAGCCCAGTTGAAGGAGCGCGAAAAGCAATATGAATATTATAGGAATCAATTATTGACGTTTGAATAAAGCCATGACGCACTACAACATCATAGCCGAACAGGAGCACACCACCGTGATGGCCCACTACGAGGCCCTGCCACGTGAGGAGACGGGCTATCAGAGAGAGGCGGAGCTGGAGGCGGCCTTCATCAAGCAACTGACCGAGCAGGGCTACGAACGGGTGAACATCACCACAGAGGCAGCCCTCATCGCCAACCTGCGCCGACAGATGGAAAGGCTCAACGGCCTGACGCTCTCAGACAAGGAGTGGAAGCAGCTCTTCGAGCAGCACATTGCCTCGCCACAAATGACCATCGAGGACAAGACGGAGCGCATACAACGCACGGAGATAGTGAACATCACACGCGACAATGGGGAGTCGCAAAACATCAGGCTCATCGACAAGCGGAATGTGCACAACAACCACGTGCAGGTGCTCAACCAATATGTGCCCGAAGGGGGCACGTATGCCAACCTGCGCACCACGGCACAAGCCTTTGGCGGAGAGCCCGACGAGCAGGGCAAGCCGACGCGACCCCTGCACACCTACACCATCATCGATGCCATCCGCGACAAGAATGTGCTGCAATTCAAGGTAGATTACATCCAGACGGTGAAGATGAAGGACGATGTGGGCGCCAAGCAGGTGTGGGGCACCGACACGGACGAGGCACTGGCCTCGCCACAGCGCATCACGAACAATGTGGCCTACATCCTCGAGCACTACGGGCAGAAGACGAAGCAGCACGAACGCTATGCCTATAGCGTGATCACCAACGTGGTGGAGGTGGCCAAGAACAACAAGACACAAGAGGAGAAGCGGAAAAACCAGCTGGGAGGCTTCAACTCCATCCTCTGCACCGACTCCATCCCCTCGGCCATCAAATATTACAAGGAGTTCAAGAAGCAACAGGAGGCGAAGCCCGAAGGGCAACGCCTGCGCATAGCCACCATCTTCACCTACTCGGCCAACGAGGCGGAGGACGAAAACGGATTGCCACCCGACGAAGACCCGGGCAACACGGAGGGATTGGACGCCACGAGCCGCGAATTTCTGGAGAGTGCGCTGGCCGACTACAACGGCTACTTCGGCACCAAATACACCACCGAGGGAGAGAGCTTCCAAAACTACTACAAAGACCTGTCGCTGCGGATGAAGAACCGCGAGGTGGATATGCTCATCGTGGTGAGCATGTTCTTGACGGGCTTTGATGCCAAGACGCTGAACACCCTGTGGGTGGATAAGAACCTGAAGATGCACGGCCTGTTGCAGGCCTATAGCCGCACCAACCGCATCCTGAACAGCATCAAGGATTGTGGCAACATTGTCTGCTTCCGCAACTTGGAGGAGGCCACCAACGAATCGTTTGCCCTGTTTGGCGACAAGGATGCCGCGGGAGTGGTGCTGATGCGCCCCTTTGCCGACTACTACTTTGGCTACGACGATGAGAAGGGAAGACACGTGCATGGCTACAAGGAGATAGTGGAAATGTTGCTGGGCAAATACCGCCTGCCCATCACCCCGATGACCTTCACGCTGGAGGAGAAGAAGGAGTTTGTGAAGCTCTTCGGCGGAGTGCTGAAGATGCAAAACCTGCTCTCGGCCTTCGACGAGTTTACGGGCGATGTGCGCCTCATCAGCGACTTTGACGTGCAGGATTATCTGACCTGGTACAACGACCTGCACGAAGAGCTTCGCCCCACAGGCGGAGGTGAGAAAGATAGCATCGAAGATGACCTTATCTTTGAGATGGAGTTGGTGAAGCAGATACAGATAAACATCCCCTACATCCTGCAACTGGTGAAGCAATACCACGAGAAGAATTGCGAGGACAAGACCATCATTGCCAAAATCCAGAAGTATTTGAATGTGTAAAACACTACAATAAAAACAGAAAGGAGACGTATGCCCACATTTGCCACATACAAAATCATATTCACTCAGGCCAGCCAACGGCATCTGCTGGCTGAGGACGGACGCACCAATCTGGATTGCGCACAGGAGTACTTGGAAGAGGTGCTCAGTGAGAGATTGCCCATCAACAAGGAGCAGAAGGATAAGACGTTGCTCCCATTGGAAAATTATGTAGAGATGCGGAGGGAGCGGGTGACACTGATGGTGGTGTGCAACGAGAAAAGCCACAAATATAGGGAGAAAATGGAGGATATGGAGCTGGTGCATCACCCCGGATGCCGTGTCATCATTGACAATCGGGAGGGGGTGGCGCAAATGGCCATCGAGCGCTCTGAGTCGTTCAACAGCAACACGGACAAGGTGCGCGACCTCATACAGGAGGCTCTTTGCAAGGCTTTTGCCCGATTTGAACTGACGGTGGAGATACGGGCAAAGAAGCGCGAAAAGGAGTTTTGGGACATGGTGGAGGAGCAGCACACCCGCTTCAAAGACCCTATAAGAAAGGTGGTGTTCGACTTCCCGAATCCCGACATGGCAAAGCCTATTGATGCATCGCAGGATACGCTGGGCAAGTTGGCCATGCTGAATGCCATTGTGGCATCGACCAATGCGGCAAAGGGTTCTTTGAACCTGATGTCTGACAAAGAAAAGGTCATCAGACTGGAGCAACAGAAAGAGGACTTCGCCCAACTGGTGACACTCTGCTCGCACAATGGTTATGACATTGCCGTACACTTCAAGCAATATGGGGTGTATCGTTATGGCCGTACGGTGAAAGCGCTCGACATGATAAAGAATGATGTGATAGAGGAGTTCAAAACGGGCCAAATGAAAATGGGCAAAGCGGTGGAAGGGGTGTTCCTCCTGATTCAATTGCTTGATGACATACGTGTAAGGACAGAAAACTACATCGATGAAGAACCGACTGAGAAAAAGCGAAAGAGAAGCCGTAAGGAATAGATACGCACAGGCGGAATTGCTCTACAAGGTGATGGGCAAAGGGGCGCGTGAGGCGGAAAAGCAGATGGTGCATTTCCGCTTCGCGGTGGAAGAGCTGTTCGTGGAGGTGATGGCAATCATAGATGCGGTGAAGGAAGATGCCGAAAGCGCTTCAGGGCTGTGTGAAAGCTATTGGAATACGCTATATTGCGACTTGCGCGACTTGGATACGGCAAACTCAAGCGACGAGGAGCTGCGCATGGCCACGTCGGAAGTGGTGTATCTGGCCATGCAACTGTTGGCTATGTGCCAAGGACGCCGGCACATCAGCATATCGGCCAATTTGATGGAGCAACTGGCAGGATGCCACCCGGAGGCGTTTGACAAACTGAGCAAGCGGTTTATGCCGGAGGTGTGGAGGTTGGGCGAAGACAAGGTGAAAGCACGCATACAAGCCTATATGGAGGACGAGGAGGAGTGGATTTCGGATGAGATAACCGAAATGTTGGAGTCTTTGCCTGATGACGAACGAGTAATGAGTGACGAGCTACAAGCTACAGGTGTCCAACCGAAAACATTGAAAGGTGACTCACAACTGACCAATCGCCAGCTTGTCATTTTGTTTGAATGTTTGATGGGAGTAACCTTGAATGCACAATCTACCAACATTAAAGCGCTTTCGCGTCTGCTATCAAAGATTTCGGGACATGCAGAGGGTAGCATCCGGGCACTTATCAATAACGGGGTCAACTATGATAGCAAACAGACGATGGATGATGTGAAAAAGTTGGCAGAATTGGTGAATCCCATCCAACCGAGATTGGCGGAAAAGTTGCTGAACAACATTGATGAGGAATAAAAAGAGCCATTTTGATGTTTTTTTGCCCGAAAACCATGATAGCCAAGAAATTGAGCCGACCTTGGGTGAATGCATCCGTCTCTCCCCTGAAGACCTTTTATGAAATCTGTATCATCAAGTGGTTTGTTGATATCATCTCACCCGAGAATGATTTGAAAGAGCACTTGATGAAACTGCTCTCTGCCTTCCCGAATGTGGATATAAAAGCCATGGGCTTCCCCGAGAAATGGGAGGACGAACCCCTTTGGAGAAAATAATTCTTTTTTTGTAGGGGGGTGTAGGCCCTACACACCCCCTACACCCGCTTTAATTTTGCACCCGTAATCAGTCGCGAACTGGTTGCGGGTTTTCTGTTTATGCCCGTGCCATGAAGCGACATAAACTAAAAAAAGAAGTAGTATGATCAAATCATTATTTCGTGTGGTGAAATGCGGAGAACCTTTCACCATCAAGAGCGAGAAAAGCGAAAGCGGCCAAGTGCAGAAGAAGTACATCCATCTGCAAGAAATCGGCGGCAAGTTCAGCGACCAGTATGTGGCCACCTTGCTTGGCAAGGATGCTGCGTGCAACTTCTATCCGGGCGATGTCTTGGCGGCTTCACTAAGAGCTGGGGTGAGTGAGTATAACGAAAAGATGTATCAGGACATCTTGGTGGTTGATTTCTACAAGTTTAACAAGTAATTCTTTACTAACCGGGTAATGGTTTTGAGTGGGCGAGTCTTCGAAGTGAAAAGCGCGCAATCCTCACACAACGCCAACGCTCATAAAACATTACCGATATGAATACCAATAAGAAAATCATTTTTAACAACGTAAGGATGGACTCCGTGGCCATCTTCAGTGACAACCAAGTGACGGTGATGCCCTGCCCCTGGGAGGCAGCCAAGGGCGAGGAGGTGACCGGCGGCAAGCGCATGAACTTCAAGGGGCGCACGGTGCTGGACGAAACCGGCAGGATGCAGATAATGCCCTACAACATCGGCTCGCAAGGGCCGAGGTATGAGACGCTGTTTACCACCGAGCACTGCACCGTGCAGCGTACGCAGGGAGGAGGCCTCGTTGAACGCTGGGTCTTCAGACGCGAACTGCCCATCCACAAGGTGTGGGAAATCAGGGAGCGGGAGAGGGCGTCGATAGATGCATTTTTCTTAACATTAAAGGAGGATTTGAAATGATGGAAAAGAACGTGTTTTTCACTTGTATCGGCAAGGGGCATGGCGCCCCTGCCATCCCTGCGGGGCGTGAGGAGTGGGAGGCCCTGAGACGCGAGCCGTGGCTCAGGGAGATGTGCAGCCGCATAGAGGCGGGCGACGAGCGGCTGAAGCGCCGCCTGCCCGTGTGGACACCCTCGTGTGCTGCGTTCAGGGACAACCACCGCAGCAAGGCGGACGCCGTGCGCCCCCTGCCGCGCCTGATGCTGGACTTCGACGAGAAGGGCCATTCGCAGGAAATCCTGAAAAAGGCGCTGCAGCTGGAGGAGGCGGGCCGGTGGCAGGTACTGTTGGTGGAGGAGTCGGTGCGTAGGGGCACGCACGTGCTCATCGGACTGCCCGAGGGGATGACAGCGCAGGAGGCGCAGAAGCGTTTCTCCGCGGATGTGGGCTTCAAGGCCGACCCTGCGCTGAAGGATGTCTCGCGCTGCATCTACATGGTGACCGAGGGGCATACGCTGTGGGTGTCGCCACGGCTGTTTGAAGCCCAAGCCCCCTCTGACTCTCAAAAAGCCCCCTCTGACTCTCAGGCCCCCTCTGACTCCCCCCGAGGGGGAGAAGGAAGAAATGCTGGAGACGTCGGTACATCTCCAAAAGCTCCCTCTGACTCTCAGGCCCCCTCTGACTCCCCCCGAGGGGGAGAAGGAAGAAATGCTGGAGACGTCGGAGTATCTCCAAGCTCCCCCTCGGGGGGAGTTGAGGGGGCCTCGAAGGTCAAGGGAGAACTGGAAAATGCCGGAGTATCCCCAAGCTCCCCCTCGGGGGGAGTTGAGGGGGCTTCGGGGGCTTCAGGGGCCTCGGGGGCCTCAGCGCCTCTGAATTACCACGGTTTGGACAGTAGCGAAATCGTGCAGAAGTACTGGGAGCTGAACGGCGACGGCCTGCCACCGACGGAGGGCGACCGCAACACGAAGATATTCGACCTGGCCTGCTCGCTTCGCCACATCTTCAATTTTGACAGAGAGGTGCTGAATCGCGTCATCCCCAACTACGGAGGATTTCCGCAGGAGGAGAAGATGCAGTGCATAGACAATGCCATCCGCGAACCTCGGAAATACATGCCGATGAAGCTCACGCGGGTGCTGCAGGCGCTGAAGGCAGAACACGCAGAAAACCCCGAACTGGTGCAGGCGCTGGACGTGGTGGAGCAGGAGACGATGCAGTATTATGCCAAGAAACTGCCACGACAAATCGGCCTTGGCGTGGATGCGGCACTGGCCTGGCTGCCTCAGGAGCTGCACATGCAGGCACTGGTGGCGATGGCACCTGCCCTTGGCGCACTCCTGACAAGAGTGAGGCTCAACGTGCATGGCGAGTGGAATACGCTGAACCTGCAATCCTTCGTGGTGGGCGAGGCGGGTAGCGGGAAGTCGCGCTTCGCACGCATTGACGCGGCGCTGATGAAGGACTTTTATACTGAAAGCATCGCCAACCAACGGGTGAACGAGCAGCACCGGCGCGAGCAGCAGCGCAAACGAAACGCCAAGGAGGTGCCGGTGTATGACATGCTGCCCGAACGTTCGATACCGCCCCGCCACTCGGTGGCACAGGTGCTGGACATGCTGAACTCCAACGGAGGACTCCATTGCTACACTTTTGCGGAAGAGGCGGACATCATGTCCGGCAACGGGCGGCAGGCCTTTGCCGACACCTCGGCCATCCGGCGCGTGGCGTATGATGCCAGCTCGTATGCACAGGCGTACAAGAGCGACACTTCCTCACGACTGACCATCGGACGCGTGCTGTGGAACTTGACGCAGTGTGGCACCCCCGACGCCCTATACCGCGCCTATCGCAACTTCACGGATGGGGAGCTGTCGCGCGTGGCCATCGCCCGTATGCCGGACAACACCTTCACACCACTCATCTGCACCCGTCCTTTCGGGGAGCAAGAGAGGCTTCCGTTAGAGCGATTGGGACGGCTCCTGTCCTTGATGAAGGGAGACGTGATGCTGGACAAGCTGGAAAAGCACGCGGCCATGCGCATAGAGGCTTTCCGCCTGGAGTGTCTGAAGAACTTCGACCGTGTGGCGGCGCGTACACGACTCCGCACCCCCGTCACCGTGATGCGCATGGTGTGTGCCTTGGCGTGCTGTTCGCTGGCAGCAAAGCTGGTGGACAAGATTGAACTTGCGAAGCGCAAACCCGCTTGGGCAGACGGAGCACAGACGGCCGAGGAATACCTGAAATCGCACCCGTCGGCCACCGCCGAACACCTGAGGAAGATGCAGGGCGAGGAGATGACGGCCCTGTATGACACCCTGACGGAGTATCTCACCGACACACTGCTCTACTACTTCCGCTCACGCATCGAGCAGGCGTATGAGAGCGACAACTATAAGGTGGACGGACGCATGCGTCGGGGGAAGAACGACTCGGTCTATGAACGCCTGCCCCGCCAGTTCACCCTGAAGGAAGCTGCCCTGGCCAAGGGACGGACGACCGTGGACAACGTGGTGAGAAACATGGTACACCTGTGGTGCAAGCAGAGCCTGGCACACAACATGGGCAACGGAATGTATGAGAAAAAGGGGTAATATCAACTATAAACTATTATGAATCGAGGAATACGCAACAACAACCCACTGAACATCCGCCGTGGCAGCAGCCACTGGGTGGGTCGCCGCAACACGGTGACGGATAAAGAGTTTGAAGAATTTGTCAGCATGAGCTTCGGCTACCGCGCCGCATGGAAGCTGATGGACACCTATCGCCTGCGCCTGAGGCAGGAGGGCAAGAGCTACACCCTGGAAAACATCATCCACCGGTGGGCACCACCCGAGGACGGCAATGACACCACTGCCTACCTCCGCGCCCTCATACGCTTCATGGACTACAAGATAGGCGGGCGGCAGGTGCTCCCCTCGCCCGCCTGCAGGCAGGGGCGAAGCCTCTTCCGGCGCATCCTGGCTGCCATGACCTGCGTGGAGTGTGGCCTGAAACCCGAACAAGTGGACAGGGAGAGCATCCGCAAGGGGTGGGAACTGGCGTTTGAGAAGAGGGCCTCGGTCGCGGATTAGAACGCTGAGGCGTTGAAGGGACACCTTATATAGAACCTGTTTTGAGAGTCTGTTTTGGAATAAATTCAAAACAGACTCCAAATTTCGCAAGCTCAACTTTCTTGCTGATAAAGGGAGTCAGGAGGAGATGTCGCTTCGCTCTTTGATGATTCCTGCCCGCGAAAGTTGAATTATCAAACAGGCAAATGGGCAATTAAAGAAAGAAAGTTGTATCTTTGCGCCACAATTCATCATTCATAAATTTTAAAACCGTAATTCATCACTATAAAAATGGCACAGAAACCCGGTATTCCCAAAGGCACACGTGACTTTTCGCCCGTAGAGATGGCGAAACGCAACTATATATTCAACACCATCCGCGAAGTGTACCACCTCTATGGCTTCCAGCAGATAGAGACTCCCTCCATGGAGACCCTCTCCACGCTGATGGGCAAGTATGGCGAAGAGGGCGACAAACTGCTCTTCAAGATTCAGAACTCGGGCGACTACTTCTCGGGGCTGACGGACGAGGAGCTGCTGAGCCGCAACGCCGCCAAGCTGGCATCGAAGTTCTGCGAAAAGGGGCTGCGCTATGACCTCACGGTGCCCTTTGCCCGCTATGTGGTGATGCACCGCGACGAAATCACCTTCCCCTTCAAGCGCTACCAGATACAGCCCGTGTGGCGGGCCGACCGTCCGCAGAAGGGACGCTACCGCGAGTTCTACCAATGTGACGCCGACGTGGTGGGCAGCGACTCGCTGCTGAACGAGGTGGAGCTGATGCAGATTGTGGACACCGTGTTCTCACGCTTCGGCATCCGCGTCTGCATCAAGATAAACAACCGCAAGATTCTGACAGGCATTGCCGAAATCATCGGTGAGGCCGACAAGATAGTGGACATCACCGTGGCCATTGACAAGCTGGACAAGATCGGGTTAGACAACGTGAACGCCGAACTGCGCGAGAAGGGCATCAGCGACGAAGCCATCGGAAAGCTGCAGCCCATCATCCTGCTGAGCGGCAGCAACGAGGAGAAGCTGGCCACCCTGAAAGAGGTGCTGGCCGCCAGCGAAACCGGCCTGAAGGGCGTGGAAGAGAGCGACATCATCCTCTCCACCCTGAAGAACCTCGGACTGAAGAACGAGATAGAACTGGACCTGACCCTGGCTCGCGGCCTGAACTACTACACCGGTGCCATCTTCGAGGTGAAAGCCCTGGACGTGCAGATAGGCAGCATCACGGGCGGCGGACGCTATGACAACCTGACGGGTGTCTTCGGCATGAGCGGCGTGAGCGGCGTAGGCATCTCCTTCGGTGCCGACCGCATCTTCGACGTGCTGAACCAGCTGGACCTTTATCCCAAGGAAGCCGTGAACGGCACACAGCTGCTCTTCATCAACTTCGGCCAGTGCGAGGCAGCCTTCTCCCTGCAGGTGCTGTCGCAGGTGCGTGCAGCGGGCATCCGTGCCGAAATCTTCCCCGACGCGGCCAAGATGAAGAAGCAGATGGGCTATGCCAACGCCAAGGGCATCCCCTTCGTGGCCCTCGTAGGCGAAAACGAGATGAACGCCGGAAAGGTCACCCTGAAGAATATGGAAACAGGCGAACAGCAACTGCTCTCGCCGGAAGAGGTAGTGGCGGCGATTTCCTGAAACCGCCACTGCCTGCTGCCATCAAATAATCAATTTATCAAAATATCAATTTAAGAAACTGTTTCCAAGAACAGGCACCAAGATTTCTCTATTCAACGAAATCTTCCTATCTTTGTGGCAAGAACATTAAAGAAGGCAGTCATGAGCGCAAAGGAAATCCAAGCCAACTATATCCGCCGCATTGAAATCAACGGATTGTGGCAACGCTACAACATTGCATGGGACCTGAATCCCGAAGTCAACATACTCTCCGGCATCAACGGAGTGGGCAAGTCCACCATACTGAACCGCTCCGTCAGCTACCTGGAGCAGACCACCGGCTGCATGAAGTGTGACGAAAAGAACGGCGTGCGCGTCTGCTTCGACATACCCGAAGCCACCTTCATCCCCTATGACGTCATCCGAAGTTTCGACCGTCCGCTACCCATGGGCGACTTCACCGCACGCATGGCCGAGCCCCAAGTGCGCTCGGAGCTGGACTGGCAGCTCTACCTCCTGCAACGACGCTACCTGGACTATCAGGTGAACATCGGCAACCGCATGATTGAACTCCTGAACAGCAACGACGAAGCACAGCGCCTCACGGCGGCCACCCTCTCACAACCCAAACGGAAATTCCAGGACCTCATAGACGACCTCTTCAGCTACACCCGGAAGACGATAGACCGACGAAGCAACGAAATCCTCTTCTATCAGGACGACGAACAGCTCTCGCCCTACAAGCTCTCCTCGGGCGAGAAACAGATGCTCGTCATCCTGCTCACCGCCCTGGTGCGCGACGGCGAACACTGCGTGCTCTTCATGGACGAGCCCGAAGCCTCGCTCCACGTGGAGTGGCAGGAAAGGCTCATCGGCATGATCCGCGAACTGAACCCCAACGTACAGCTCATCCTCACCACCCACTCGCCCGCCCTCATCATGCAGGGCTGGATGGATGCCGTGACAGAGGTGAGCGAAATCACTTCGAACCGTTGAACCCCTCCGACCCAAAGAACAGGAAACACCCCATGCCCAAGTCACTCCGACAGAACCTCACCTCCGGCTACCTGGATGCCGCCCGACGCCTCTCGCCCCGGCAGAAGCGCCGTCGCATCGTGGCCTACGTGGAGAGCTATGACGACATTGCCTTCTGGCGAAGCCTGCTCTCCGAGTTCGAGAACGAAGAACGCTACTTCCAGGTGATGCTGCCCTCGCGCAAATCCCTGGCCAAGGGCAAGAAAATGGTGCTCACCAACCTGCTGCACCCCGACCAGCTGGGCGACAGCATGATTGCCTGCGTGGACAGCGACTATGACTTCCTGCTACAGGGAGCCACCGAACTGTCGGCCGACATCAACCGCAACCCCAGCATCCTGCAGACCTACACCTATGCCATAGAGAACTACCAGTGTCATGCCGAGGGGCTGCACGACATCTGCGTGCAGGCCACGCTGAACGACCGTCAGCTGCTGGACTTCCCCCTCTTCATGCGCCAATACTCACAGGTGGTCTATCCCCTCTTCCTGTGGAACATCTTCTTCTACCGCCGCAGAGACAGCAACAGCTTCCCCATGCACGACTTCCACGACTGCGTGCGCCTGACGCAGGAACTCGACGTGCACCATCCTGAACAGCTGCTGGACGACGTGCAGCGGCGAGTGGACAAACGCCTGAAGCGGATGCAGAAGCGTTTCGCCTCCTTTGCCGGACAGGTCAAGGTGATGGGACGCGAGCTGGAAAGCCTGGGGCTGACGCCCGAGACGGCCTACCTCTACATGCAGGGCCACCACATCATGGACAACGTGGTGATGAAACTCATCGTGCCCGTCTGCAACCAGCTGCGCCGCGAACGCGAGGCCGACATCAAACGCCTGGGCAAGGGACGCTGGGAGCACATGCAGAACGAGCTGGCCTGCTACGAAAACAGCATCGTACCTCCCACCGTCATGCTGCGCAAGAACGACAACTACAAGTCGCTCTACCTCTATGACTGGATGAGAAGGGATGTGGAGCAGTTCCTGCAGCAGGAAAAGGCCAAACAGCATATATAATATAATAAGGTATAGCCAACAACCGATAAAAAGAAAAAAAGACCTCACAAGGATATGGAAATACTCAACCGAATCAGTGAACTGCTCATCGCCTGGGGCATGTCGCCCGAGTGGGCCGACCGCCTGGATCAATACATCGCTTTCGCCCTGGTGCTCATCTTTGCCTTCGTGGCCGACTTCATCTGCCGGAAAATCCTGCTCCGCGTGGTGGCCCACATCGTGAGGAAGACCAAAGCCACATGGGACGACATCATCTTTGACGACCGGGTCATGACCCACCTCAGCCGCATCGTGGCACCGCTCATCATCACGAGCCTCGTGCCTACCGTCTTTGCCGAAAGCAGTTCACAGGTACTCGCCACGCTACTGCGGTTGTGCAACGTCTACATCCTGATGGCCTTCCTCAGCTTCGTCAACGCCCTGCTGAAGGCCGTCTATACCGTCTACAGCGAAAAGGAACGCTTCCGCAACCGTCCGCTGAAAGGTCTCCTGCAGACGGGACAGGTCATCCTGTGGTTCATCGGCATCATCGTGGCCATCGGCATCCTCATCGGGCGAGACCCCCTGGCACTGCTGGCAGGGCTCAGCGCCTCGGCCGCCATCCTGATGCTGGTGTTCAAAGACAGCATCATGGGCGTGGTGAGCGGAGTGCAGCTCTCGGCCAACGACATGCTGAAAGTGGGCGACTGGATTACCATGCCCAAATATGGCGCAGACGGCTCGGTCATAGAGGTCACGCTGAACACCGTCAAGGTGCAGAACTGGGACAAGACCATCATCACCATCCCACCCTATGCCCTCGTAAGCGACTCGTTCCAAAACTGGCGCGGCATGCGTGAGAGCGGCGGACGCCGAGTGAAGCGCAGCATCAACATAGACATGACCAGCGTGTGCTTCTGCACCCCCGAGATGCTGGAGAAGTATCGCAAGATAGAGTTGCTGAAGAGCTACATCGACCGTACGGAGGAAGTGGTGAGCGAGTACAACCATGCCCACGGCATAGACAACAGCATCCTGGTCAACGGCCGTCGGCAGACGAACCTCGGTGTCTTCCGCGCCTACCTGACAGCCTACCTTGCCAGCCTGCCCACGGTGAACCAACGCATGACCACCATGGTGCGCCACCTGCAACCCACCGACCACGGCCTCCCCGTAGAGCTCTACTTCTTCACCGACACCGTAGACTGGATTCCCTATGAAGGCATACAGGCCGACATATTCGACCACCTGCTGGCCATCATCCCCGAGTTTGGCCTGCGCGTATTCCAATCACCTACAGGCACCGACCTGAAGGCACTGAACGAGAAATAATACGTCAGTCGAAACAAAAACCGACATAAATACGCAAATATGCCAACAAAAAAAGGAGCTACAAAATCTGCAACTCCTTGATTTTCAATTTGTCGGGGTGAAAGGATTCGAACCTTCGACCCCCTGCTCCCAAAGCAGGTGCGCTAACCGGACTGCGCTACACCCCGAATGCCTGTGCCATATAGGCAGGACGGAATCCTTATACGTAAAATCCCCATCCTTGCAAAAACGGTGCAAAGGTAGAATTAATTTTGGTTATGGCCAAATGTTTGGGCGGATTCTTCTAAAGACAAACACTTTTGTCCTTTGATTTGAGCGGATATTATATACAAATCACTATATTTGTCGGACAAAACAATGAACGGAAACAACAAACGGATAATTCTATGAACAAACCAACACTCTATGCTGCCCTGCTGGCAGTCGGAATGCTATGGGGAAATACCTTTCAACCCCTGGAAGCACAGCCCGTATCGAACAAGAAGAATGTGAAGACACCGGTGACGGAGACCTCTTTCCGCCACATTGCCCGAAACATGCCGGAGGCGTGGTACAAGAGTCGGGAAGCACGCATGGTGGCCGACAGTGTGCTGGCCTATCAGTTTCCCTCGGGCGGTTGGGCCAAGAACCAGAACTGGAATCAGAAGCCCGACACCAAGAAGTGGGCCGAACGGGTGGAAATCCGCAGGCAAATGGCATCGGCCGAAGGTATCGGTGCCACCATAGACAATATGGCCACCAGCATGGAGCTGCTCTTCCTGGCCAAGATGTATAAGGCAACGGGCAAGAAGGCATATCGGAACGCCTTCATGCACGGCTTTGAATACCTGCTGGAGGCACAATATGACAACGGCGGCTGGCCCCAGTTCTATCCGCTGAAGAAATCACACGGCGAAGAACCGGACTATTCGGCACATATCACCTTCAATGACAACGCCATGGCCAACGTCATCAAGCTGATGCGCGACCTGGCCGAGGGAGACAAGCAACCCTATGATGCCCTGAGACTCTCGGAGGCCGACCGACAACGGGCCAAGGAGGCGTATGACAAGGCCATACAATGTGTGATTGATGCACAAATACGCAAGAACGGCAAGCTCACCGTATGGTGCCAACAGCACCACTATGCCACATTACAGCCGGTGCAGGCACGGGCCTATGAGTTTCCCTCGTTCACCGGATGCAACGAAACCACGAACTTGCTGGAGCTGCTGATGGGGGTGAAGAATCCCACTCCCCAACTGCTGACAGCCGTGGAGAGTGCCGTGGAGTGGCTGCGCAACCATGCCATCAAGGGCTATCGCCATGAATCCTACATCAATGCTGAGGGTAAGAGAGACCGGCGGCTGGTGCCCGATGCCGATGCCCCGCTCTTGTGGGCACGCAACTATGACCTGGAGACAGAGAAGCCTTACTTTGGCGACCGCGACGGGAAGAAGCACGACACGTATGCCGAAATCAGCCATGAACGCCGCAACGGCTACTCCTGGCTGAACGACGACACCCAACGGGTGCTCGACAAATATCCGGCCTGGTACACCAAGCACCATCCCGGCAACTATCAGACGGGAGACTATGGCTACCTCTACTGTCACATGAGCGGACGAGGCGAATGGACAGCCTATGCCCTGAGCCGTGACGGCCTGCACTTCCATGACCTCATCAACGGAGACCCCATCATGAACTGCAAGGAGCATGCCCGCATAGAGGGCGGACAGCGGGATGCCTTCATCTGCCGCCGACATGACGGCAAGGGCTACCTGATGGTGACTACGGACATGCGCGTGGGCAGCTTCAAGGAGCTGAAGAAGGCTGCCGAATGGGACAACTATGGCATTGACCTCCTGACCAGTGATGACCTCATCAACTGGAAGTCGCTCACCTTTGACTTCCGCAAGGGAGCTGCCATCTTCTGCGATCCCGAATCGCCGGACGTATATAAAGACTGGAGCACCATCAACCGCGTGTGGGCCCCTCAGATTATATGGGATCGCAACTATCGCTGGGCCGACGGAAAAAAGGGCGGATACATGATATACTACTCCATGTGGAACCGTGCCGAGGAGAAGTACGACCGCATGTACTACTCCTATGCCGACGAAACCTTCACGCGGCTGACCAAACCCCAACCGCTCTTCGACTGGGGATATGCCACCATCGATGCCGACATCAACTATGTGCCGGCCGACGGACTCTTCCACATGATGATAAAGAAAGAGGGAGGGACACCCGGCATCTTCACCACCTCCTCCAAGAAGCTCACCGGCCCCTGGCCGGAGCCTGTGGCCGATGACTATGTAGACTTTGAGGGTAAGAAGAAATGTGAAGGTGCTTCGGCCTTCCAGTTGGTGGGCGACAGCACCTGGCGCATCGCCTATATCGAATACAGCAGCAAGCCCCGCAACTACCGCATCTGCAAGGCCGACCAGTATATGCGCAATTTCACCGCTCCTCAGAACATCGAGGGTGTGAACGGACCGCAGCACGGCTCTTTCATGCGCCTGACCAAGGAGGAGTATGACCGCCTGCAGGCATGGTCGGACAGCCAGGAAGCTGCCCACCTTGCCCCCAATGCCGCCAATCCTGTCTTCCCCGGCCTGCATGCCGACCCGGAAGTGCTCTACAGCGAGCAGACGGGCAAGTACTATATCTATCCCACAACCGACGGTGCCGAAGGCTGGAAGAGCCACGGCTTCAAGGTCTTCTCATCGCCCGACCTGAAGGAGTGGACAGACGAGGGAGTGATGCTGGACCTGCATCAGGACGTAGAGTGGACCGACTGGTATGCCTGGGCCCCCTGCATCATTGAATGCAAATATGTGAAGGGCAAGCTGGCACGCACACCCAAAGAGCTGAAAAAGACGGGCAAGAAGGTTTCCTACAAATACTTCTACTACTTCACGGCCGGAAAGAACATCGGTGTGGCTGTGGCCGACACACCCGAAGGCCCCTTCAAGGATGCGCTGGGCAAGCCGTTGCTCAACCAGCCGCCTGCAGGCATCAAGGCACAGGTCATTGACCCCGACGTCTTCATGGATCCGCAGACGGGAAAGTATTACCTTTATTGGGGAAACAGTTTCCTGGCCTGCTCGGAGCTGGACGATGACATGGTTTCCATCAAGGAGGGCAGCACGAAAGTACTCATTGACCGTCCGGACAAGCGCAAGTATGCCTATAACGAAGGAACCTACGTCTTCTATCGCAACGGGAAGTACTACTTCATGTGGTCGGAAAACGACACCCGAAGCGCCAACTATCGGGTGCGCTACCTCATCAGCGATTCGCCTGTCGAACTGGTACGCGACGGCCGTCCGGCTCAGGTGGAGCACACGATAGTCTTGCAGCAAGACCCCTCCAAGCAGATATACGGCACCGGCCACCACTCCATCCTGAACAAGCCGGGCACGGACGAATGGTACATCGTCTACCACCGCTTTGCCCGTCCCGAAGGCATCAAGCTCGGATGGTCGGCCGGCTACAACCGTGAGGTGTGCATCGACAGGCTGGAGTTCAATGAAGACGGCACCATCCGCCCCGTGGAAGTGACGCTATAGGCACTCTCTCACCGGACAAACTTCACGGCCGCCCATCGGTTCTTCTCCCGGTGGGCGATAAAGGTCAGCCCGTTACGCTCGGCCTCGGCACGGATAGCGGGAATGTCCTCCACGTAGAATCCACTCATCAGCAAGGTGGCAGAGGGATTCATGCGGGCGGCATAGTGTTGCATGTCGGCCAGGAGGATGTTGCGGTTGATGTTGGCTATCACCACGTCGAAGGGTCCCTTGTCGGCCAGAGTGGATGCATCACCCAGGCATACCCGGATATGATCCACATGATTCAGCCCGATGTTCTCCAAAGAGTTGCGCACACACCAGTCATCAATGTCTATGGCCGTACAGGAAGAGGCACCCCTCATGCGTGCCAGGATGGCCAGGATGGAGGTGCCGCAACCCATGTCGAGCACGTTCTTTCCGGTCAGGTCATGCTCCAGCAGTTCGCCGATAATAAGGCTGGTGGTCTCGTGGTGTCCCGTGCCGAAAGCCATCTGGGGATTGATGACGATGTCATATTCCGCCTGAGGCACGTCCTGATGGAAGGTGCTGTGGATGACGCAGCGGTCACCGATGACAATCGGTTGGAAGAAGTTCTTTTCCCACTCCTCATTCCAGTCTTTATCCTCAGCCTCCTCGTAGGTATAGGCAATCTCCGTGTCGGGCAGGGGGAAGTCTTCCAAAGCCTCCTTCAACGCCTGCTCGTCAAAGAGCGTCTGCTGGATGTAGGCGTCAATGCCGTCGGCCTGTTCCACAAAACTTTCGAAGCCCACCTCGGCCAGTACGGCCGAAAGCACATCGTTGGCTATCTCTGTGCAGGGCATGGTCTGGAATTTGAATGCTAAGTATTTCATGTTCATACACTGTTTGGAGAGAGAGACCTGCCATCATTCACGTCTGCCGTTCTTTCAAGCACGCCTTCCTCAGCTGTTTGCGCTGCAAAAATAAGGTAAAAAGAGGGAATCCCCTATTAATCTTTGGGGAAATTCTCCCCGATGTATCTGCCGGGCGTGCTATCTTTGTGGCGTGAAACAGTATAAACCGAGAAATATGAGAAAGATTGTTTGTTTAATGATGATGGCTCTTGTCCTTCCCTGGACGCTGATGGCGCAGGAGGTGGACGATGACCTCTACTATGTACCCTCCAAGAAGAAGGAGGTTCAGGAAAAGAAGAAAGAGGAAAAGCCGGTGGAGCGTATCGTGATAGAGACGGATGCGCCGGCCACTACCGTAGTCACGCCACGTGCCACCACGGTGGTCGTGAAAGACCGCAAGGGGAATGTGCGCGATGTGGACGAGTATAACCGTCGCTATGACTCGCGCGACAACAGCTTCTCCATGCAGAACGATACACTCTACATCGAAGAGAAGGAATACAGCGACCCCGAAGGAGAGTGGGTCAACGGCTTCGACGGGACGGAAGAGGACTATGAATATGCCACACGCATCATCCGCTTCCGCAATCCGCGCTTTGCGGTGAGCATCAGCAGCCCCTATTATTGGGACATCGTCTACGGCCTGAACTCCTGGGAATGGAACGTCTATACCGACGGCATGTATGCCTACGCCTTCCCCACCTATAGCAACCGCCTGTGGTGGGATTGGCGCTACAGTTCCTACGGTTGGGGATGGGGCTATCCCTCCTATTACGGCTGGAGTTGGGGAGGCCCGCATTGGAGCTTCACCTGGGGCGGCTGGTATGGAGGTTGGTGGGGACATCACCACTATCACCATCCGGCATGGCACGGTGGCTGGCATCCCGGTGGCGGACATTGGGGTGGCGGCAAGCATTGGGCTTACAACAGCTACACGAACCGTCGCTCCATCGGTGACCGTCGCTCGTCGGCAGGCACCCGCTTGGGCAGCACGCAGGGTGGGCGTCGTTCCCTAGGCAGTGCATCTTCACGCCAGGGTGTTGACAGCCGCCGTTCAACATCGGGTGATGTCCGTAGGGGCAGCGCATCGGCCAACCGTCGTGTGGTAGGCACACGCTCACGTGCCGGAAGCAGCCGTTCAACGACCGCCCGTCAGGGCACAAGCGGCAGTTCACGCCGCTCGGCCACAACCTATACCCGCCCCAGCAGCACCCGCAGCCAAAGCTATGGACAAGGCACGACTGGCACACGCAGGGACGATGCGACCAATGCACGCTCCTCCTCTTCACGCAACGGCTCACGCCAAACCTATACCCGAGGTTCGAGCAGCTCCCGTGGAAGTTCTTCCTACAGCCGCGGGACGAACGGCAACCGCAACACGCGCTCCTACGACAGCGGCACTTCTTCACGCCGCTCCTCGTCAGGATACTCCTCGGGAGGCGGAAGTTCACGCTCCTCTTCCGGCTCTTATGGCGGTGGTGGAGGCGGAGGTTCACGCTCAGGTGGCGGTTCACGCTCAGGCGGACGCAGGTAATGACAGCTACGAGACTATATATAATAATGTGTAATCCGATAACAAACTGAAAGAAATGAATATGAACAAGAGAATGACGTTATGGTCGCTTGCCGCCCTGATGACCTGTGGGGCAGGAGCACAAACCATATATGATGCGGCAGCCTTGAGCGACCGCGACCTGAACGGTACGGCCCGCTTTGTAGGCATGGGCGGTGCCATGAGTGCCTTGGGAGGAGACATATCCACGATGTCCACCAATCCGGCCGGTACGGCAATCTACCGCAGTGGCGACGTGGCCGTCTCCTTTGGCCTCTCCAACTTCGGCACGGAAAGCAAGTATGACGGCTACAAGGCCAACTCCGACAAGTTGCGGGGCGACTGGAACAGTGCCGGCGTAGTGATACCCACGAAGATAGGCAATCAGACCTCCCTGCGCTACGTGAACTTCGGCTTCAACTATCAGCGGGTGAAGTCCTTCTACCGCAACATGACCATGGAGGGGCACCTGGGTGCCTATTCACAGACCTTCCAGATGGCCAACCAGGCCGACGGCATCACCAACTGGCCCAACGACCCTTATCTGTCCAATGACATCGGCTGGCTCTCCGCCCTGGGATTCAACGGCTACCTGATTACCGACCTGGTGGCCGAAAGCGACCTGGACGGACGCAACCTGCAACCCTTCAGGCTGAACGGCCAAGAGGTGACCAACCGCAACGGTGAAAAGATGTATCTCACGAATGGAGAGTACTATGGCATGTACACTGACGGCTACGGCACCTTCCGCTCCACCGAGCGCGGAGGCATCGACGAATTCGACTTCAACCTCTCCTTCAACGTGAACGACCGCGCCTACTTCGGCTTCACCATCGGGGCCTATGCCGTGAACTACAACAAATACTCCTTCTATGACGAAGACTACGGAGACGGACAGGGCTATTGCCTGGAGACGTGGAGCAAGATAAACGGTGCAGGCTTTGACCTGAAGTTCGGAACCATCCTGCGTCCCTTCGAGTCTTCCCCCTTGCGCATCGGCCTGGCCATACACACACCGACGTTCTATTCGCTGGACTATAAGACCAACGCCCTGTTGCAGTCTGACGTGCTGAACGACCTGAGCGTGCCCAACGAAGTGAATACCCCCTCCGGAGAGATAGGACTTTATACGGAAGACACCTATGACATCCTGGGCGGTGATATGGTACGCAAGTTCCAACTCCATAGCCCTTGGACCTACAACCTCAGCCTGGGCTACACCGTGGGCCGTGAGCTGGCACTGGGCGTGGAGTATGAATACAAGGACTACTCCGGCGTGAAGTTCAGGGACGAAGAGGGCTATTCGGACACCTTTGCCTATGAGAACAGCACCACGGAGATGCTGAAAGGGGTCAGCACCTTCCGCATCGGCGCCGAATACAAGCTGGCACCGGAGTTCTCCCTGCGTGCAGGCTATAACTACCGCTCCGCCGCCTTCAAGGAGGATGCCTTCAAGGACCTGCCCATCAACTCCATACAGACGGACACGGACTTTGCCAACGCCGAATCGCTGAGCAACTACACCCTGGGCATCGGCTACCGCACCTCTTCCTTCTATGTGGACCTGGCCTATAAGTACACCACGCAGGAAGCCAAGTTCTATCCCTTCGACATGTTCGACGGCGAGCGTCTGGTGCAGGCCACTCAGGTGAAGAATGCCCGCAGCCAGATGATGGTGACGCTGGGGCTGAAGTTCTAAGCCCCTCCCCCATCACCTTATAGGGGTATCAGGCATCGCATCATTAAGGCATCAGCTATCGCAAAATATTTGTGTCATTATTAAAAAGCGTGAATCACCCCTTCGTTAGGAAGCCCCAGTTGGGAAGTTTTTTTCCCAACTGGGGCGGATGTTTTTTATAGTAGGGAAGGATATTAGGTAAATTCCCTGAAGCGACATTGGGGCAGCTTACCAAAGAAGCGGATGTGACCGACAGAACCATTAAGACCTATATTCAGACATTGAGAGTCTGTTTTGAATTTATTCCATTCTTTTAGTTTTCATCAAATTCATGGTGAAAACTAAGAAACTGTTTTGATTTCTTTAAAAAGTTATTTTCCTGCTTCTTTGAAGTTCCTTTTCGGTCTCTTTTCCTCCTCTTCCTCGTCACATAGCCCGCTATGTTCCTCTGAAGTGAAGAAAAACATCCGCAAAAAGACTCCTTAAAAGAATGCATAAATAAAATCCAAACAGTTTCTAAAACGCTTTTTTTGAAGTCATGTTTTTCACGTCAAAAACATGACATTTTAACGTGCATGTCTCAAAGTCAGCCCCATTTTCCCCCTATGAAATGACTACTACTATATTAAAAACGATTTCTGACGTTTGCTCTTCAGTTCCAAAACAGTTTCACAGAACATATAATAACGTGTAATCACTTATCAATAAACGCTTTAAGCGATTTCGGATTACCCAACAATGTTTTTAAAAACGGTACATCTCCTGCGAGGAGATGTACCGTTTATAGTGCAAAGGTAGTGTTTTTTTCTGATTCATAGCTTTTTCTTGCAAATAAAATAGGGGAAATGTTTTAGAGAAATTGATTCAAATCAAGCATTTGTTTAGCTTTTGTTTTGCAAAAATCAAATTTTCAAAATCACAATCTTTTGGTAATCAATGGAATAGATAAACGGTACATCTCCTCGCAGGAGATTGACAAAAAGGAGGTATTTATGGAAGCAAATTGCGCCCTTCAACATACTGATTCCGTACCGGTTGTCAATGGGACAACCGACCGCGAAGCGCTTCCCAAACACTGGGTTGCCACCCTTGTACAGAGCTGTTGCGAACGCTCTGTCAGCAAGAAGCTGGACGGTCTCAAGATAGAGAACTATGTCCCTTCCCAGTGGGAATACCGTCAGTGGAGCGACCGCAAGAAGAAGGTGGAACGGATGGTTATTCCCATGATTGTTTTTATCCATGCCGACAAGCCCACCATAAAGCGGCTGATCACCTACACCTTTATAAATAAGGTGCTCTCCTATCCCGGAGAGAGGCAACCCGCCATTATCCCTGACCAGCAGATAGACCACCTGAAGTTCATGCTCAAGCAGTCGGAAGCTCCGATTGAGATGCACGAACAGGTCTTCAAG